>NZ_JBDUXB010000020.1:0-20126 GCF_039945315.1 Tateyamaria sp.
CCGCATATCCACGCTCAACAACCTGCGCCACGGCGTCCTGCTTAAACTCATCCGTAAACCGTATGCCCTTGTTCATATCCGTCTCTCCTTGGTTCCAAAATTACCAAGCAAAGCGTCTACAAATCTAGGGGCACCTCAAACTGACAAGACCATTCATCCCGTTTTCCAGTACCGTCCTTAAGCGTATGGCGGCTTCGCCCGCAGAGCGGTCGTTCAAGCTGAGTCCAGCGAACGACCGCTCTGAGCCCAAAGCGGACGATGGTTGAAACGCAGCGAATGGCT
This sequence comes from Tateyamaria sp., assembly GCF_039945315.1. Taxonomy (GTDB): domain Bacteria; phylum Pseudomonadota; class Alphaproteobacteria; order Rhodobacterales; family Rhodobacteraceae; genus Tateyamaria. The sequence goes on from NZ_JBDUXB010000020.1 coordinate 283, forward strand.
GCTTCGAGCCCAAACCAACGAAATGCTGCGACACGCTCGAACGGCGGCTTTCGAGACTTCTAATAGAGCAGTGAAACGACTTGTTCCGTTTCGGGTCTGCGCCGTGTTTCATCAGGCATTTGGGCGCACAAAGAACGACCTGTGTTGCACGAATGCTCGCTGGCGCGTTCTAGCGAACCGTTCGCAAGGGCGACTTCGATCAGGCACAAATGTCCGATCAGCACGCCGACACCTGCCTTCGCCTCTTCTACGGCGAGACTATATAGAGAAAACTTTGGACCACGTCGCGAGTCGTCTATTGGCGTGCCCGTTTCCTTTGACCACAGAGCCCAATCATCGGCCCATGTTTGGTCATGCAACAGCGTTGCAGTCTGGAAATCCAAGTCGCGCGCTTTGAGGCCTGGCGCACAGACCGGAACAAGTACATCGCCACAGATCGGTAGGTTATCGGGTGATCCTTTGGGATCATCGAAGAAAATCGCCAGGTCGAACAACTCCCGCGACAGGTTGGGCGGGGTTTCCATTGCGGTGACCGAGAAGTTGATCAAGGGGAAGTGTGCCCTGATCTTGCTCAACCTGCCTGGCAACCAAAGCTGTGCGACGGAAGGAAGGGCCGCGATGTGAAAATCCACGTCCGGACCAAGATTACGCAGCGCGCGCGTTGCATAGGCCATCGCATCGAAGGCCAACGTGAACCGTGAGACCAGCGATGCTCCGGCCTTCGTCAGCTCAACGCCTTGGGCGTTGCGGCGAAAGAGCGAGGTGCCTGCCCAATCTTCGAGGGTCTTAATATGCTGAGAGATCGCGCCGGGCGTGACGCAAAGCTCGTCCGCTGCCGCGACAAAACTGACGTGTCGCGCAGCAGCTTCAAAAGCCCGCATGGCGTTCAGGGGCGGGCCTTTCGGACGTATGGGGGCGACGCTCATTTCTCAGCCTTAGGTTTTCTACGCCAAGAAATAGCAAATCTGCTTTGCGCTGTCACGCTCAAGGCGCCAAATTGCCGCAAACAGGAGGATGGCGAATGACACTTGTACAGCGAAACTGGGTTCCCGAAAAAAGCGAAACACTGGTCCAAGACATTGCCAACAAGGCTGCGTCCACGACCTCGGCAGATCTTCTGGCGCGGGTTCAGGAACTCGCCGAACGGAACCGCGTCATCCACGAGGAAGAATGCTTCAACCTCAACCCGGCGACCAATGTCATGAACCCCAAGGCAGAGGCGCTCTTATCGTCAGGCATCGGATCGCGTCCGTCCTTGGGCTATCCGGGCGACAAGTACGAAATGGGATTGGAAGCAATCGAAGAGATCGAGGTGATCGCCGCCCAGCTTTGCGCAGAGGTGTTCGACGCCAGATTTGCCGAAGTCCGTGTGCCTTCTGGCGCGATTGCCAACCTCTACGGCTTCATGGCGACGTGTAAACCAGGTGATGCGATTATTGCGCCTCCTGCGTCGATTGGCGGGCATGTGACGCACCATATCGCGGGGTGTGCGGGGCTTTTTGGCCTGCGCACGATCGAGGCTCCCGTAAACGCTGATGGCTACACGGTCGATCTGGATCAGCTTCGAGCATTGGCCCAGGCTGAACGACCCAAGCTGATCACCATCGGCGGCAGTCTGAATCTGTTTGAGCACCCCGTGGCCGACATTCGTACTATCGCGGACGAAGTCGGCGCTAAGGTAATGTTCGACGCGGCCCACCAATGCGGGATCATCGCCGGGCGGGCGTGGTCGAACCCGCTGAAGGAAGGCGCGCATCTCATGACTATGAGTACCTACAAAAGCCTTGGGGGGCCGGCCGGGGGATTGATCGTCACCAACGATGCCGAGATCGCAAAAACACTGGATGCCGTTGCCTTCCCCGGGATGACTGCCAACTTCGATGCTGCAAAAACGGCAGCTCTGGCCGTGACCATGCTGGATTGGAGAGACTTCGGCGAAGCCTATGCCAAAGAGATGATCGCGATGTCGCAAGCATTGGCGACGGCGTTGGACACAGTGGGCGTGCCCGTCTTTGCAGGGACCGAAGGGTTTACGAACTCACACCAGTTCGCCGTATTTGCTGAACCCTTCGGTGGCGGTCAGGCGGCGTCGAAAAAGCTGCGCCCGAATGGGTTCCTTGCTTGTGGCATCGGACTGCCGGTGCCTACGGTTGATGGCGATATGAATGGCTTGCGCATTGGCACGCCAGAACTGGTCCGTTGGGGCTTGACGGCGGCCGATGCAGGTCAGCTTGCCACACTGATTAAACGCGGTCTCAACGGCAAAAAAGTCGGTGAAGAGGTGGCTTCCTGGAGGCGAGGCTTCGATACTCTCTGCTTTGTTCACTGAGACGGAAAGCAGCAATTTGCGCGTTCTTGGTGAATGGAAGGAAGATCCGCAAAGCGGTCATGCAGGCAAACCGCAGCGAATGGCTGCTTTGAGCTCAGACCAGCCGTTAGGTTCGAACACAGCATTGGTCAAAAAGGGCGGAAAACGGACCTTCGACGCATTTTGCACGAAAGTCCGCTAATGTACTCAACACTAACTACTGCAGCGCGGCTGTTCAGCCTATGATAGGTCCGCAATTCATCCTTACTGTCTTACAACGTCCGGCAGCTTCCAACCACTTTCAAGCCAGCCCTTAGTTGGGCCATAAAGCCTGAACAGCAAGAAAAAATCTTCGCCAGTCGGTATCTAGTTGTTCTCCATGCCTGCTGGCGGTTGTGGCGCAAAGAACACATCTGCTGATCCATCGTCATTTACCTGCATATCAGGCAAGTTCGGCGTCGCCAAACCCACCCGCTCAGCGCCTTGGAAAAAGCCCTTTGTCTTAATACTGTAGGCGATGACTGACCAGAAGTCCTCTGCGGGAGTGTCAGCGGGAATGGTCAATTTGTAAGTGTCAGTGCCTTTGAGCATCTCGCCGCTACTGTCGCGCAACCCGCCAAGGTAAAAGGTCCCGCCTCCGAGGTTTTTTGGGAGATAGGTGAGATAGAAGTACTGCGCCGCCCGCTGGTCAATGAGGACTTCAGTGTCACTCACGAAGGGGAAGCCAAGTTTGGCTTGCTCCAGGTTTATTGCGAATGCACCCCATTGGCGATCGCCCCAAATTTGTTTGAAGCCGCCGCCCTCAGTAACAAACACCTCCTGTAAATAGTCATATGCACAGGCAAGACCCTCAAGAAGAGCAGATTTCGTTTCTTCGTCAGGTTCGAATGGCTTGCCTCGAACAATGCCAAGTGAAGCGAGCATTGCCATCATCACCTTGTCCTGCTCCAGAACCGGCTCTCTTTGAACGACTGTGTTCATGTCAGAGAAATAGGTCATGTCGTAAACTGGCAAAGTGTTTACAGGGTTTTCCTTAGTGTCCACAAATTCCGTCGGCGGCGGGTTATCGGCCTGCCCATAAGAGTACCATTGCAGTGTTTGAGCATAAGTTGCCTGATCGGCGTGGGTTCCACCGTTCTTTGCGACGGGCCGGAAAGCGAAGTGAACGCCAAAGGTGTTGGACCGTTGTATTATATAGCCTTCCTCAGGCACCTCACCATCATAGCCTGGAGGCAGGATCAAGTATCGACCTCCCAAGCCGGCGTCTTCACCAGTGGTGCCAACATCGACAATCGGTACTTGCCATGCGTTCACGATGGTTCCAAAGAACGCAGCCTTTTCTCCGGCAGGCGGTACTTCGATGACTATGGGTCCGTCCTTTGTCGTAAGTCCGGCAAAAGTATAGGGCGTGACATCGTTTGCCGTCAGAAACCCGTGGCGCGCATCCATTGGCGCGCTCATGTAACCCACGACGCCGGGGGTGGCACCTGCGTCACGTTGTAGAGAAAGTTCGATGTCATATGCAGCGACGGCCGGCATAGCCCAGATTGCAGCCTCACACGCGCGCCTAGATATCAAGTCATGCTGTGATGAACTGAGTTCGGCAGCAACCGGGTTGGATAGTCCGATAACTGATGCAGATGCCAGAACGCTACACCGCATGAAAATCGTCTCCAAATTGGACCTCAGAAATGAGCACATAGTCCCGTCTGTAAGTCAACGAAGAAGGTTTTGGGGTTTAAATCAAAATTCCACCTAGACCTGACATTAGCCGACTGACCAGCAAGGTCTGCTCAGGGCCGTCCTCGTTGAGGCAGTTCTAGTACGATTGAGATATTGCTGCGATCGATCCAATGACGGCAGAGAGCCCAACTTGTGAATTGACGATTTGTGCTGCGCGCGCTCGCAGCGTGAAAAATGTCGCGTTTGCGCAAGATTTGGTGCTGCCGCGCAGCGGAAAAACCAGCCATTCGTCCAGAATGCAGCAAGGATCAGAGGTCGAACTTACAGAGTGCGGACTTTGCTGCCGTTCGATTTTTTTGATCTAAGGTCTGCATTGCTGGCTTCGCGACTGCCGACAAAAGCATCACGGCTGGACAGCGGAAGTTAGCTGCAGTGCATCGGCGGGCCGTGGAAGCTGCAAAGGACGGGCCTTCCATGACTGAATTTCTGGTTGGTCATGCGTGAATAGGGGTATGTCAGCCCGTCTCAATTCAGCAGAGAGTTCAAACGCATGTATGGAAAATCGCCAAGAAGGTGGAGCGACGGGCATCATGTTGCGATTGGAGATGCTTAAGGCCATGGGTCACTGATAATTTTTGGAAACAGCAGACGGCGGAAGAAGCAATTCAAACAGGGACTTCGTCCCGCGACTCGGTCACAGCCCCGGGATTCGCCGCACAATCAACGAACGGCCGCTTTTCTGGCTGCATTGCAGCGGAGCTTTCAACACTGCCTGTGTGGTCGGATTACTGCGCCAGCGAAGCATAGATTTCAATCCGGCGGCTCTGGGATCAAAGCAGTCAATCGCTGCGGCGCGCCCCAAGGTCCACTTTATTGCCAAACATCAGCCTTTGGCTTCATAGGCCCAGAGCCTAGGCAGCGTGGCGCAGGATAGCGGCCTCGCTGCTACTCAGATTGCGGCGGGCGTAGGTGCCGTAGACATGAGGGTCATATTCAAGATCAGGCAACTGCGTCAGCAGGCGCGTGCGATCCTCCTGGTCAAGTGTAGAAAGGGCTGTATTGGCCGGATGAAAGCTCTCTGTCTCGATCCCATTGGCCCGCAGCACTTCATGACGGGGCAGCAACAGATGTACATAGGTCACCTCGGGCACAGTCAGGTCGACACTGATCGTTGTCCCATTTATCAAATCTTTAGCGGCAACCAGCACCTCATCGGTGTTAAACAGATCCCGCGCGACAGCACCTTCAACCAACATCCTGTGTTCGGGCGAGACTAACAATTCCTGATCCGGACGCTCCACCCCTAGGGCGCCCGTGGCAATCCGAACCGGGCGCAGACGAGGCATGGCAAAAAGGCGCGCCCCGGTCATACGACGGCTGCCAATCCACTGCACCTCCTGAGGGCCATTGTCTTTGGTCGATACCCGATCACCCTCACGCAAATCTTCTATCAGGCGAGGGCCATCGGGTGTGTCGATCCATGTTCCCGGAGTAAAGCATATCACGCCCCCGGCCCCTGCCCCCATCCCATCGCCTGGGGAAGTGTTCAGGGTGTGATGCACCACCCAAAGATCCGTCTCGCGCGGGGGGATGTCATCGACGAACATAAGCAAGGGCGGCTTGTGAGGTCCAACATCGATCAAGGTCACGGTATAACTTTTGCCACCATCTGTGACGACAAAGCTGTTGTCGGAAATCAATGGGTCCTCGGTATGTTCCACACTCAGCGGCACTTCTTCCAACGCGGCCCCTACAAGACGTCGTACCATGCGTGCCGCCCGCCTGCGCAGCGCCTCATTTCCTTCCGCCCTGTCCAGACGCAACACGTCATGGGGTCCGTCGACGCGCACGACGTCTCCGCGCCATGCCCAGGCTGCACCCACCGAAAGGGACGGCAGCGGTGCGGCTTCAAGACCATCTACTTCTGTTTGCGACCAGGAAATGACGAACGTGCCACGAAAGCCCGTATTCATACCTGTACTGCCTGCTCTGTTACTTTTGTTATCTTGCCGCCAAAAAATCGGCTTTTCTGAGGAATGTCAAAATTTGTTACAGATTCCAGCAGCTTGGATGGCGAAATTCAGGCAAGTTTCCAAAAGGTGTGGCAAAAGTGTTATAGGTTTCGTCCTAAAACCTCAGCTTTGCCCGCAGCGATCCCACGAACTGGCCGCCGTCCTGGCCTTCGAATTCTTCGCCCAGATAGGTCACGCCAAAAAACGTGCTCAGCCCGGTTTCGCTGCGCCAGTGCACACCAGCCCGCAGCCGTTCACGTGTCTTATCGAGGCTGACAGGATCGTTGTCGGGCAGAAATTCACTGTCCAGAACATGCGCGATATCCGCGCCAAGAACGTAGCTGAACCCAGTCCATTCCGTCTCTATGGCGCGGTAACGTTGCCCCGTCACGTTGTCGCGCACCAAAAGTGCGCCGCGACCAAAGTCGCCAAATGTCAGGTCAAGCCCCACCCGCGCCAGTGTCTCGTTGCCGGCGCGCGCTTCAACAAAGGGGCGCAGTGTCGTGTCTGTGCCAAGGGAAAAGTTCTGCCCAATCTCGACGACGGCTGTCGGGTTCACCGCATTCCCAATCTGAGCATCGCGCACCGCATCAGACGGCCGGGGCATACTTAGAAAGTCATGCACCGCATCCTGAAAGCTATCCAGCCCCGTCTGCGGGCCGACAAACACCAGATCGCCGCCCATCGCATACTCTGTCATCCCGCGCTGGAAATGGGTGTGGAGCCCGACCGAAAGCGCGCCTGCATAGCGCCGGTCACTGTCGGACACGTCGCGCAGATCTTCTGGTGTGATGATCTCGGCGCCCAGTCGCAATTCGAGCAGTTGCCCAAAACCTCCCGGCGCCGTTCCGGCCCATGCCGGACCCCAGATGCGCGAGGATTGCAACCCGCCAGTACGCCAGCGGTCACGCCTGCCGTCGATCACGTCATTGTTGAGCAAAAGGCCATAGCCCAAACGCTTGCGTTCTTGCGCGTCGACCGCCGGGGCCACAAAGGCAGACGCTATCAGTGCCGCCGTAATCCATCGAAACATAAAGCCGTCCTGAACCTATGCGCTCCCCCAAGCCCCTCCTTAATACCTAAGCGTGTACTCGCCGCCAAGTACTTACGTGTATTAGTCAGCTTAAATACACGCTGTGCGTGATTTTTTAACCTCAGTCGAAATCAGAAAGCGGAGGAAAACCCGATCTTACCCGCATTTCGAAAATCCGCAGGAGGCGCAGGTCATGCACCCTTCGACCATGCGCAGCTCGTAAGACCCGCAGGACGAACACGCTTTGCCGCGCGGTGTGCCCAGTTGAGCCATATCGGCTTTGGGATCAGCCTTTAGCCCCATCCCCTCGCCTTCGATAAATCCGATGGCGACCATGTGCTGTTCGATCACACCCCCGATAGCCGCAAGGATTGAAGGAATGTACTTGCCCCCCATCCACGCACCGCCGCGCGGATCAAATACGGCTTTGAGTTCCTCGACCACAAACGACACATCGCCCCCCCGCCGGAACACGGCAGAGATCATCCGGGTCAGCGCGACCGTCCATGCAAAATGCTCCATGTTCTTGGAGTTGATGAACACTTCGAACGGGCGGCGATGCCCACCGATGACGATATCGTTGATGGTGATATACAGCGCGTGTTCGCTGTCGGGCCACTTGACCTTGTACGTGTTCCCTTCGAGTTCGGCAGGCCGGTCGAGGGGTTCGGACATGTAGATTACGTCGCCATGGGGCTGCATCGGCTCTTCGTCGCTCGTTGTGATCACCTCCCGGTCGGCAGGTTTCTCCTCGGCCACCGTCAACACAGACCCTGTCACGGCATTCGGCCGATAGGTTGTGCACCCTTTGCAGCCTGTATCCCATGCCTGCATGTAAACATCTTTGAATGCGTCAAAGCTGATGTCTTCCGGGCAGTTGATTGTCTTCGAAATGCTCGAATCCACCCACTTTTGCGCTGCCGCCTGCATTTTCACGTGATCGGCCGGGGCCAGCGTTTGGGCGTTGACGAAGTAATCGGGCAACTCCACGTCACCCTTCAACTCGCGCCACATCTGCACGGCGTAGTCAACAACCTCTTCTTCGGTGCGGCTCCCGTCTTTTTGCAGCACCTTGCGGGTGTAGGCATAGGCAAACACAGGCTCTATCCCAGAGCTGACATTCCCGGCATAAAGCGAAATGGTGCCCGTCGGTGCGATGGACGTGAGCAACGCGTTGCGGATGCCATGTTCGGCCACGGCTGCGCGCACGTCGTCGTCCATGGCCTGCATCGTTCCAGAGGCTAGGTAGCCATCCACGTCAAACAGCGGGAATGCACCTTTCTCCTTTGCCAATTGCACGGAGCCCAGGTAAGCGGCGCGAGCGATCGCTTTCAACCAGCTTTCGGTCTGACGCGCCGCCTCGTCGGATCCATAACGCAAACCGACCATCAGCAGCGCATCCGCCAACCCCGTGACCCCAAGACCGATCCGGCGCTTGGCTGCGGCCTCGCGGGCCTGGGCCTCTAGCGGGAATTTCGAGGCATCCACCACGTTGTCCATCATCCGCACGGCGGTGCCGACCAATTCGGTCAGTTGACCCTCGTCCAAAGCAGCCGCATCCCCGAACGGATCAGACACAAGGCGGGCAAGGTTAATAGAGCCGAGCAGGCATGCGCCGTAGGGGGGCAACGGTTGCTCTCCGCACGGGTTGGTGGCGGCAATCGTCTCGCAATAGTTCAGGTTGTTGGCCGTGTTGATGCGGTCGATGAAAATCACGCCGGGTTCGGCGTAATCATAAGTCGCCTTCATGATCCCGTTCCACAGATCACGCGCCTGCACGGTGCGATAAACGTGGCCGTCGAATTGCAGATCCCATGGCCCGTCGGCTTTCACGGCTTCCATGAAGTCATCCGTCACCAGCACCGACACGTTGAACATCCGCAGTCGCGCCGCATCAGACTTGGCGGTGATGAAATCCTCGATATCCGGATGATCGCAGCGCATCGTTGCCATCATCGCGCCGCGACGCGAACCTGCGGACATGATCGTGCGGCACATCGCGTCCCACACATCCATGAAAGACAAGGGGCCCGAGGCATCCGCCGCCACGCCCTTTACCCCTGCCCCTTTGGGCCGGATGGTCGAGAAATCATAGCCGATCCCGCCGCCCTGCTGCATGGTCAGAGCCGCCTCTTTCAGCATGTCGAAAATGCCGCCCATGCTGTCGGGGATCGTGCCCATGACAAAGCAGTTGAACAAGGTGACCGAGCGCGCCGTGCCCGCACCGGCAGTGATGCGACCGGCGGGCAGGAATTTGAAATCTTCGAGGGCGGTGTAGAACGTGTCTTCCCAAGCTTTCGGGTCGTCTTCGACGCTTGCCAGATCGCATGCGATCCGGCGCCAGCTGTCCTCAACCGTTACGTCAATGGGCGTGCCGTCAGCCTCCTTGAAGCGATACTTCATGTCCCAGATCTGTTCGGCAATTGGCGCGGCAAAGCGTGTCATTGTGGCATCCCCTAACGAGCCGCCGATTCTGTCGGCAGCAGTGCAGACAAAGACAGTACCACAGCGGCCGCGATCCACAACAAATGGTTACCTTTGACCTTTCGAACACCAAATCTAGTGGCGCAACAACCACAACACCTTGCAGTGTACATTCCCCGTGCTACAATATTTTGTGTGGAAAGGGGCGAGTCTGTGGATAACTATATCAACCTGATCAAGCTGAGCGTGGGCACCGAGACCGTCGAAGACCTTGCTGCGTGGCAAGCGACCAAGCGTGCCCAAGCGCCAGACGGTCTGCCCCGCCACGTCACCCGCATGTGGCCCAAGCGCGAGGGTGAAATCCTAAACGGAGGGTCGATATTCTGGGTGATCAAAGGCGTGCTGACTTGCCGCCAGCGTATTCTTCGGCTGGACGAGTATATCGGACAAGACGGCATCCGGCGCTGCGCCATCGTATCCGACCCCGAACTGGTGCGGGTGCAATCAGCACTGAAACGCCCATTCCAAGGCTGGCGCTACCTTAAACCCCAAGACGCGCCGCCAGACCTGCCCAAGGGCCGTGCCAGCGAAGAACCGTTGCCGGTGGAACTAAATCGCGCACTTGCGGAGATTGGGGTTTTGTGAGGCGTCACGCCAGCCTTGAGGTCGAGCGTCTCACATAACCTGATTGCGGCTACCCACCTTAAGTTCGACCAAACAGCACTCTGCGATGGCAGATTTGTTTGAACCTTTTGACAACGGACAAAGAGCCTCCCTTTTACAGTCTTCTGCGCCGACTGAGGAAGCCAAACCCACCAAACGCTGCCATCAGCAATGGCAATGTCGCCGGGACAGGCACCGGTGAAATGGAGGTCCCTGTTTCACGCGCAAAATTTGCCGCCATGGTATGGTTGTCGGACTCAAAGTTTCGCCCAGACAGCCTTACGGCGTCAAACGGTTGGTCCGAAAACATGTTCAGAAACACAAATGGTTCGTGACGGACCTGATTGGCAAATCTATCATTCGGGTTCCCGTAGTAAGCCGCTGTGTTTGAAGTGTTGGCGTCCAGAAAACCAGAACATCGTCTGTGTTGAAGACAAATATGCTTGCCCCATTGTTGATCAGTTCGACGCTGTTTCCGACACTGCCAGCAGACCACCAAAGGCCAAAATAGCGTGCAGAAGACTTAAGGGACAATGTGGACCCCGGATTTGACAACGAAAACAGATATTGGCTGTCGTGCGCGCCACCATAGCGGTTCGCTGATTTTACGCGGCCGGAGCTATATGTTCCCAACTCAGACTCGAAATTGCTGAATTGACCTGTTGGCAAACTGTCAAACGTTTCAGTGAGGAGCCCCATCGCGCCAATCGATGCCTGATCGGCCTCCATTGCGCCAGTTTTGCCAATCGTCACCGAAACGCTCGCTGACTGTGCGGCGGCAGGTACGCAAAGCAGCAAAGCTGCGGTATACATTTTCAAATAGTTCATAACATTTTCCTCGCTGGACAACTCTTAAGAACTCGCAACTTGCGAATGAGATGAACCAGTCTCGGCCAACCGCACTCCGCCGCCGCACCGCCGAAATACCTTCTGAGCAGACACCGTTCAAACGAGCAAAGGGGTACTTTTTTGTCTCTTTGGTATAGTCCCGAGCGGCAGTCGGATAGGTGGCCAGCGACGGCTCACATTGCCAAATGCAATCTGCGGGGTGATTTCAGAACTGGGGTTATATCAACCCCCAAAACGCTCTGCCCGCCCACCCAAGAGGTGAGCAGTTGCCCATGGGAAATGAACCACGCGTGGCTGAGATGAATTTGTCGACAAATAGTGCGCAAGCATTTCCGATAGAGCATGTACCGACCACCGGTTCCATAAAGCATGCAGCCAATGTACCAGCCGCTGAATATGAAATAACAATATGTCCGGGCCGGTCAGGTCAGGCTGCCTTTCAGGGTCAAACACAATGATACGCCGTATTCTGAGGTCTCTTTTCGTAACGCTGATTGCCTTGGTTGTCGTAGGCTTCACGGCTTGGGGCGCTGCTGCACTTAGTTTTCGCGCCCCAGGCAGCGATCTGGTGCAAATGTTGTTCAGTGCGACCTTCGCGGTACTAGGTGTTTCCACCCTGTATTTTTGGCTAAGACGCAGGCGCGTCAAACGATTGTTGCCGCTCGTCATTGCCTCTGTCGCACTGTTGATGTGGTGGTCTACTTTGCAGCCGCCTTCTGAGGGAAATTGGTCGCCCGATGTGGCCCGGCAGGTGACGGGGAAAATCGACGGAGACATCCTGATACTAAACGGCGTGCGCAATTTCGAATGGCGCGATGACGGTAGTTTTGTCGAGAACTGGGAAACGCGAACCTACAATATCAATGAGTTGAAAAGCACAGACCTGTTTTTATCCTATTGGGCAGGCCCTGAGATAGCACATTTTATACTGAGTTTCGGCTTTGCAGACGGCCAGTACCTAGCTTGGTCAATTGAAGTCAGGCGTCAGGTCGATGGTGGGTTTTCACCCGTCGCTGATGCCTTCAAGGAAAACCCAATCATAATTGTCGCAGCGACCGAGACAGATATCGTTGGTCTGCGCACGAACATCCGACAGGAAGACGTCCAACTGTTTCGGCTGAACTCTGAGCCAGAAACAGCCAGAGAATTGCTGGAAGAGTATGTTCTTGATTCAAACGCCCTTGCGGCAGAACCACATTGGTACAATTCGATCACAACCAACTGTACTACCGTCGTCCTGAAGATGATGCGCGCAATTGGGAACGCACCTCCCTTTGACTGGCGCATCATCGTAAATGGATACTTGCCAGAATACGGGTATGAACTTGGTTCCCTGAACACAGAATACTCTATCGAGGAATTGAGAGAGCTTGGCAGCGTCTCCTCCAAGGGGCAGGCATTTGGCATTGGGCCCGGTTATTCAGAAGCGATACGACAGGGCGTACCTGATCATTAGAACCGACCTCCGCCATTTTGGGATGAAGCGTTCCAAACGATGGCGTGATCCTCCAAGGCGATGCACTGGCCGTCCGCAAGGAGGCAATGACCTATGGCGATCTCATTCCATTTTGGCTTTTTCTCGTGTCCACGGTACACTGGATGGGCATTGTAGAAGGAAATTGAGCATGACTGGGTATTCATTTGAGGAATATGTCAGCGACATCCGCGCAATCGTCGCGGAAGAAAGCGAGACAAAGGCAATAACTGATCGGATTAAGCCTCTCGCACTTAAACTCGCTTCCGATCCAAGCTGGTTCGAAGACAAGTATCGCTACACCGATCCAGATCAGGGCGTCGGGCTCCATCTGTTGCACGAAGAAGAGAACCACGACCTCGCCGTTTTTGCCATTGCCTGGGCCCCCGGGCGTGGTGTCGATGCGCACAATCACAAAACTTGGGCTGTCGTTTCGGGGATCGAAGGGCAGGAGCACGAGACAAATTACGATCGGCGTGATGATGGCTCCAAATCGGGATTCGCAGATCTCGTCGCGACAAAGGAAGAAACACTGTATCCAGGGACCGCAGTGTGCTGCTTACCCAACGATATCCACAGCGTCAGGAACAACGGCGACAAAGTCGCGGTATCGCTGCACACTTATGGCCGCCATTTGAACCACACAGGACGATCGACGTTTGACGTGGATGCTAAAACAGAAACGCCTCTGATCCTGAAAATCGAGGAATAATGGCGGCGCGCAAGCTGCGGATTGGTTAGGTCAACCGATCCAAAAGAGCGCGCAGATTCGCGCGTTCATCATCATTCACGTCCGCCACCCGCGACCGCCACAGCGTAGCCTGAGACGCAAGGATCAGGCCGTCCTGCAAGATCTTCAGGTGGTTGGCCCGCAGGGTCTCTCCGCTGCTGGTGATGTCGGCGATTGCCTCTGCGGTTTCGTTGGCCACAGTGCCTTCGGTTGCGCCCTGACTGTCCACCAACTGGTAATCCGCCACGCCCACCTCGCGCAGGAATTCGCGCACAAGCCTATGATATTTCGTCGCAATCCGCAGTCGGAACCCGTGACGCTCACGAAACATCGCCGCTACAGCGTCCAGATCATCCGTCAGATCCACGTCCACCCAACCCTGCGGCACAGCCAGCACAAGATCAGCATGCCCAAACCCCATTTCGGCAATCGGTTCGACTTGTTGTTCCCAGAGCGGCAGCTTTTCGTGGATCAGGTCTGTGCCAGTCACACCCAGATGAATCCGCCCGGCGGCCAATTCACGGGGGATTTCCCCGGCAGACAGCAGAACAAGTGCGACACCATCGATACCCGCCACTTCGCCTGCATATTCACGATCAGACCCGGTGCGCGCCAAATGCACCTCACGACGCGCAAACCAGTCAAAGGTCTTCTCCATCAAACGCCCCTTGGAGGGCACGCCAAGCTTGATCATGCCTCTTCCTCCAGCAGTGCCATCAGGTCCGGACGCAGCATCGCACCGACCGCTGGGATCGCGGCTCCTGCCCCGAGGCGTTGGGTCAGGGCGTCATAGCGCCCACCGGTCGCGACGGCTGGCAGGTCAGGGCGTGATTCCGCATAAAAACCAAAAACAAAGCCGTCGTAGTACTCCATGGAAGTGCGTCCGTAACTGGCCTCGAATTCCAGGCTGTCTACGTCCACACCCCGTTTAGCGAGAGCTTCGGCGCGCGCAGCCACACGGGCGACAGCATCCTTGATCGCAGGCAAGTCGACCGCCAGGTCATTCAGTTGCGACAGCGCATAGGGTAACGTTTCACGCACAGCCAACAGCGCATCCAGCCCCTCCATCTCTGCATTGCTGATGGGCGGTTGGTGCGCATCCTCGACCAGCGCGGCGATGCGCGTATCTATCTCGTCCTGCGTGCGCAAACCGGTGAGGGGTGCGCCGGCACTGATCTCGCCCGCCAACAGGACGCGTCGGCTGTCCGGCACCGAAGTGCGGCCCCCAAAGCGATCCAGCAACGCGCGAAACCGGCGGGGACGCCAGATATGACGTCGTAGGGCAGCTTTGCGTCTTTGTGTGGTATTCAACCCATCGACAGCGGCCATCAGAATGCCAATATCGCCTGTCGCGGCGCGCAGAGCCAGCGGCGCAACAGCCTGGGAAATCAGAGAAAAAACTTCGGCGTCTGCGGCTGCGGGGTCGCTACGCTCAAACACCTCATATCCGACTTGCATGTATTCACTGGCACGGTCCGGGTCGGTTTCTTGGCGGCGAAACACCTCGCCTGCATAGGTATAGCGCGCAGGTTCTGCGCCGTGCGCCATATGCATTTGTACCACTGGCACGGTGAAATCCGGGCGCAACATCTGCTCGCCGCGCATCGCGTCGCTGGTTACGTACGCGCGGCCCCGAATATCCTCGCCATAGAGGTCCAGCAACAGGTCAGCAGGTTGGAGTACAGGTGGGTCCACCACCTGAGCGCCCGCTTGCGCGAACTGGTCACGCAAAGCTTGGGCACGGGCCCGCAGATCGCTCATACCCCAAGGATCTCGCGCACTTTGGCCAGCATCTGGCCCCGAGGCACTTCGAACTGGCTAGGGTTTTCGACCCATTCCTCATGGGTGGCAGTTTCGGCGATCTTGGCCCCAAGGATCAGGTCCTTGATCTGTACTACACCGCGCTCGTTTTCGTCCCCGCCTTCGATGATGGCGATGGGCGAATTGCGCTTGTCCGCGTATTTCAGCTGGTTACCAAAGTTCTTGGGATTGCCAAGGTAGACTTCGGCCCGGATGCCTGCACCGCGCAGCTCCGCGACCATGGCCTGATAGTCGGCCATGCGGTCGCGGTCCATGACGGTGATAACCACGGGGCCGTGGGCTTCGGTTCCGACGCGACCCGTTGCGCGCAGGGCAGTCAACAGGCGATCCACTCCGATAGAGATACCGGTGGCGGGCACTTCTTGCCCCGTGAACCGCTTGACCAGATCATCGTAACGCCCGCCGCCTGCGACGGAGCCGAATTGGACCGTCTGGCCCTTTTCGTTCTGGACGTCAAACGTGAGTTCCGCTTCGTAGACAGGGCCGGTGTAATACCCAAGCCCGCGCACGATTGAGGGGTCGATAACGATGCGATCGGGACCGTAGCCCGCGGCGTCAAGCAAGGTGGCGATGTCTTCAAGCTCCGCAACGCCTGCTGCGCCGATGTCGGAACCGGCAACCAGTTCCCGCAACCGCGCTACCGTCGCCGCCCCTGTCTCCCGCTTGGCGTCCATGAACCCCATAACGACGGCCGCTGCCGCGTCGGCCAGTCCTGCACCTTTTGTGAAGTCCCCACTTTCGTCCTTGCGCCCTTCGCCCAGCAGCGCGCGCACTCCGTTCGGCCCAAGGCGGTCCAGCTTGTCGATGGCACGCAAAACGATACCGCGTTCCACTGCCTTGTCGTCGCCAGACAGGCCCGCAACTTCCATCACGCCGTTCAAAACCTTGCGGTTGTTCACCCGGATCACATAATCGCCGCGCGCAATGCCAACGGCTTCAAGCGTGTCGGCCAGCATCGCACAAATTTCGGCATCCGCGGCCATGGACGCCGTGCCAACTGTATCCGCATCACACTGATAGAACTGGCGAAACCGCCCGGGGCCCGGCTTTTCATTGCGCCAGACCGGCCCCATTGTGTAGCGGCGATAGGGGCTCGGCAGGTCATTGCGGTGTTGAGCATAAACGCGGGCCAGCGGGGCGGTCATGTCATAGCGCAGGGCCAGCCAGTCGCCGTCCTCTTCCTGCCACGCAAACACACCTTCATTGGGCCGGTCCACATCCGGTAGAAACTTGCCCAGCGCATCAACGGTCTCAACCGCACTGCTTTCCAGCGCATCAAACCCGTAGCGATGATAGACCTCGGCGATCTTGGCCAACATGGCAGAACGTTCGGTCACGTCGCCGCCAAAATAGTCGGTAAAGCCCTTGGGCGTCTGAGCCTTGGGGCGCGGGGTTTTCTTGGGCTTGGCCATGGTGCCACTCCGGGTTGGGTTTGGGCGCGTCACTAGACCATGGCCTCAGGCGGGGCAAGGTCGCCGCGGGTTGCGCGCCGACCTCTTTTGCCCCACATGCACTTTATGGACAGCCGCATCGACACTTTGGAAGAAAAGATTGCACACCTCACCCGCACGGTTGAGGACCTTAGCGATATCGTTGCACGTCAGGAACGCGAACTGGCACTGGTGACGCGGCGAGCACAGATGTTGATGGCGCGCGAGGCCGAGCGCGAGGCACAAGGTGGTGGTGGTGTCGTGGTCGGAGACGAACGGCCACCGCATTACTGAGGTTTCCCCCATGAGTCTGACGAAGATCGGCCCTCCGAGGAGAATTTTTCTTAAAAAGAGAATTTGGACCTGTTCATCCGATGTGAAGGTTAATGCCCTTTGGTTGAGGGGCGCTGGGAGCAGGGATGCGAACCGGCGTAATCCGAGAAGGTCCTTGGTCTTTCGGGATCAAGGACTGGACCTCGTGCTTCTCTGATTAAAAAATCCTCCTCGGAGGGCCGGTTGCCAAACAGGCACACACGTCAGGGCGTTTTCATCGCTGTAGCCAGCAACGCCCCATCGTGCAAAAGCATATCCGCCCAGCGTGCGTTTTCTCCAAAGTGCTCGTAAACGCTGACAAAAGCCGTTGATCCTTCCAACTTGGAGATACGCGCACCACAGGGCGTATTGCGCCCGACATTGCACAGTCTGGACTTTACCTGTTCATAGGCGCGATCAGTGGTAGAATAGGGGTATTCATCCGCCGGGAGGCCATAGCGCAGTTGTTCGTGAAATGTGGGCGTTCCGAACACCACCAAGGATGCAGTAAGCTGTCGCACGCAGGAATCGCTGAACCCTGTGACGTAGAATGAACGCGGCTTGGAGCTGTTGGGCGCGCTGTCATAAAGCGCGTATCCAGACCTGCGAGGTTCAGAGCGTTCCACCTGTTTTCCCAGATCGCGTTTGGCCACGTTGCAGACACGCGCGACTTCGCCAAACGGCAAAACTGTTCCGAGTGCCACCTCACGCAGAGCCATCCCGGCCGTAGGAGAGCGTTCAGAAACTGGCCGGCTCTCTTTCGTATCGACGCCATCCACAAGAGCTACGGTCTTCGCCTGGTTTTCTACGGAACCGCGGCGCAGCCATCCCAAGACACCTTTGCGAGGTGTTGCGGGTTCAGCGCCCGCAGCCGCGACCACGTCCGCCGGGGCTGGATCAGCGGAAGTGATGCGGTCGGACGCCTCTGCCGGATCCACAACTGGTTCGGCCTCTGCACTCCTACGAAACAGGCCCGACAAAACGGTCTCTTCACTGTCCAATTCAGCTTGAGTCGGCAGGGCCGTGGCCACGCCGGCACCTGGAGCAAAGGTATCATCGGTCACGCGCTCGATATCCGCCAGCGGATCACCACAAGCGCCAAGTATCAGCAAAGATGGAACAATTAGCCACGCAGCGCGCATGAAACGATATCTCCCCCGCGCACAAATCTAGCGTGGGATCGCGTATTCGTCCAGTTATGCGGGGAATCGCGCCTAGACGTCCTGTACTTCGACCACGCCAGACAGTGACTTGATCGCGCCCTTAATTTGCGGTGTGACAGGGAATTCCGCACCTAGGTCCATCTCGACCTCGCCCGGCAAACTATCATCCATCAGGCAGACCGTGATGGGCCCGCGCCCGGCCCCTTTGGCCGCGCGTGCGGCCCCGTCCAACACATCAGCCACCGACGACAGGGCAGCAGGTGCGTCAACAAAGATGCGCAAGCCAAGGCTGCCCACATCCGCCACAACCGTATCGATAGGAGCAACCGAGCGGCCGAGCAGTTTCAGCTGATCGGCCTCCATCGTCGCCTCGACCGTCACGATCACCTTTTCGCCTGCCACCAGATAATCCTGTGCTTTCTCAAGGCTGTCAGAGAACAGGGTGACTTCGTAAGCCCCGGTCGTGTCCGACATCTGGCAAAAGGCGAACCGATTGCCACGCGCTGATTTGCGCACCTGTAGCCCGGCCACAACCCCGGCCAGTTTGGCATTCAGTGGAGCACGCTCAGCCTTGGCTGTGACCTCATCCAGCGTCACCACATCCTTGCGTTTCAGCGCACCCATGTAGTCATCCAGCGGGTGGCCCGAAAGGTAAAAGCCCACAGCTTTAAATTCTTCACCCAGCCGTTCAGCAGGCAGCCAATCGTCCACCGGCATCAGGCGCGGTTCGGGCAGGTCATCCCCCGCTTCGCCGAAGAGCGAGACCTGGTTAGAGTTCTTCTGATCGTGGACGGCCGCGGAGTAGGCAGACAGCGCATCAAGCGCGTCGAACACACGCCGCCGGTTCGGGTCAAGCTGATCAAAAGCGCCGGCGCGTGCCAGCATTTCCAGCGGGCGCTTGCCCACCCGTTTCAGATCCACGCGGCGTGCCATGTCAAAGAGCGTGGCAAAAGGTTTGTCCCCGCGCCCATCAACGACCAGCCGCATTGCCTCGACCCCGACGTTCTTGAGCGCGCCCAAACCATAGATCAACGCCTGATCCACCACCTTGAACGTCGCATCGCTGCGGTTCACGCAGGGCGGCACCCAAGGCAGGTCCAGTGCCTTGCGCACTTCCTCGAAATACACCGCCAATTTGTCGGTCAGGTGGATATCGCAGTTCATCACCCCGGCCATGAATTCAACCGGGTGGTTCGCCTTGAGCCACGCGGTTTGATAGCTGACCACCGCATAAGCCGCCGCGTGCGATTTGTTGAAACCGTAGTTGGCGAACTTATCCAGAAGGTTCCAGACCTCGATTGCCTTGGCCTCATCCACTCCGTTTTCAGCGGCCCCTTTCAGAAACTTGGGCCGTTCGGCGTCCATCGCTTCCTGAATCTTTTTACCCATGGCGCGACGCAGCAGGTCAGCACCACCAAGGGAGTATCCAGCCATTTCCTGCGCGATCTGCATCACCTGTTCCTGATAGACGATAATGCCTTGGGTCTCGTCGAGAATGTGGTCAATCGTGGGGTGTAGCAAGTCGCGCTCGGCACGCTGGTTTTTTACATCGCAGTACTGCGGGATGTTCTCCATAGGGCCCGGGCGATAAAGCGCCACAAGTGCCACAATGTCCTCAATACAGTTGGGCTTCATGCGCCGCAGCGCGTCCATCATGCCCGAGCTTTCCACTTGGAACACAGCGACAGTGCGTGCTTTGGAATAAAGCTCATAGGTGGCATCATCATCGAGCGGGATTTGCCCAATATCAATCTCTATGCTGCGTTCTTTCAACAAATTCAGAGCGTTCTGGACGACTGTTAAAGTCTTTAGCCCGAGAAAGTCAAACTTAACCAGCCCAGCCTGCTCGACCCATTTCATATTGAACTGCGTCGCAGGCATGTCCGAGCGCGGATCGCGGTAGAGCGGCACCAACTGTTCAAGCGGACGGTCGCCAATCACC
>NZ_JBDUXB010000021.1:0-3838 GCF_039945315.1 Tateyamaria sp.
ACGAAGAGAGCGAGCGATGCTTCGCTTTCGGCGCATGCGAAGTTTGCAGAAATTCGCCTCCGTTCACTCCTCCGTCTACAACCACTTCAATCAGGAACGCCACCTCTACTCACGACAAAACTTCAAGCTGAACCGAAGCGCCGCTCTCATCGAGTGGCGGCAACTTTGTTCCGGATAAGTTCACTCTGTTAGCGGCAAACTGAGACTAGTTCGAATCCGTCTGACAGCACCCCTAAATCTGATCAGCTCAGGTTGAATTCAACGTGGCCATTACGGCTTAGGTAGCAAAGCCTCTGAAAGTCCCGATGAGAGGAACTTCTGCTTTGTTCGCAACTCGGTCATAGGCCCCATAGATTTCGCTGCACTTACAATGAACGGCCGCTTTTCTTGCTGCGATGCGGCCGATGACTTCAGATGATTTTTGCTGCAACTGCTCGGTTGGTAATCGGGCATGTCTGCTTTGGGCTGCTCGATGCAGTCGTTCGCTGCGGGCTGCATGAATGGCTGCTTTTTGCGTTTGCAGACATTCGTTTTCTTTGGCCGACTGTCCGAGTTGCGGACAAAGCGCGAATTCGCCGCATATGGCCGAATGGCGGCTAGCGGCGCTTTCAGAACGCCGTGTCGCGGGCGCTAACCCCGCGCTTGCCATCCAGATCGACGGCTTGTTCTATCGATCTATCCCAAAGGATGACCAGTGCCTGGCAAACCTCGGTCGCTGCGACCAGGCGATTCTGGTTTTGGCAGAATCGCCAATCCTTGGTAAGGTCCAGCCAAGAGAAGTCTGGCCAGATTGTTGGCTGGGACAGGCAGAGCTTCTCGCATTCCAGAGTGCCACTCGCACCGTACAACACAAAAAATTGAAACAGGGAGGACCATTCATGGCCCGCGACCACAACGAAGACATATCCTTTGACGAGTACGACGACATTCACAGCCCGCGCCCCGAAACCTGCGATTTCGACGACATTGTGGAGGCCGCCATCTCGCGCCGCGGCATGCTCGGCGGTGTGCTGGCCTTCGGCAGCATTGGGCTTCTGGGCGGCACTGCACTGACGACCCCTGCCAAGGCCGCAACCGACCGCTTCGCCTTCACCGGTATCGCGGCAAACACCGCCGACGACATCACCGTTCCTGACGGTTTTTCGGCAAAAGTTCTCGTGCGTTGGGGCGATCCACTCACGTCCGATGGGCCAGATTTTGACCACGCCACCCGCGGCACCGGCGCC
The DNA here is from genome assembly GCF_039945315.1 of Tateyamaria sp. Classification (GTDB taxonomy): domain Bacteria; phylum Pseudomonadota; class Alphaproteobacteria; order Rhodobacterales; family Rhodobacteraceae; genus Tateyamaria. Next base: position 1,227 of record NZ_JBDUXB010000021.1, read on the forward strand.
AGCCAGGCCGTTACATTCGGCGACAACACCGACGGGATGGAGGTTTTCGCCCATGGCGACAAACTGCTTCTGGCGGTCAATAACGAATACACCAACCGCAAAATCACCTGGGGCAACCGGGAGGAGGGTAAGTACGAGACCGATGACGATGTCCTTAAAGGCATGATGGCGCACGGGTTAAGCGTTATCGAAATCGCGCCGGGCGAAAACGGCTGGGAGATGGTAAAGGACAGCCCCTATAACCGGCGCGTGACCCCTAATACCGAGATGGAGATCACCGGACCGGCCGCAGGCCACGATCTTATGAAGACCGAAGCCGATCCGGACGGCATCAAGAGCCTCGGGACCTGGAACAACTGCGGCAACGGCTCGACGCCTTGGGGCACCTACCTGGCCTGCGAAGAGAACTTCAATGGCTACTACAGCTCTAGCGAGGAAGTGCAGGACAACAAGCCGATACAGCCAACGCCGGAATTCATCCGCTACGGCATCAGGGAAAGCGACTGGGGCTATGGATGGGCGCAGATCGACGAGCGCTTCGACACATTCAAGCACCCCAACGAGCCAAACCGTAACGGCTACGTCGTCGAGCTCGATCCCAAAGATCCGACTTCAACACCGAAAAAGCGCACCGCGCTTGGCCGCTTCAAGCACGAGAATGCAGAGATGGTCATCAATGGCGACGGCCGGGTCGTGGTCTATATGGGCGACGACGAGAGGGGCGAATTCCTCTACCGCTACGTCTCGGACGGCGTCTATGCGCCGGGCGCCTCGACCGACAGCCTGATGGAAGAAGGCACGCTTTCGGTCGCAGTGTTCAGCGAGGATGGCACCGGCCAGTGGGCCGAACTTACGCCGGAATCGACCGGCATGGCGTCAAAGGCGGAAATCGCCATCCACACCCGCCTCGCGGGGTCTGCGGTCGGCGCAACCACCATGGACCGGCCGGAATGGGTCGCCGCCAATCCCTCGGCGGCAGAGGTCTATTGCTGTCTGACCAACAACAAGAACCGCGGCGTGAAACCGAACGCTGGCGACGATGAGACCCCGGCGATGGGCCCGAACCCGCGGGCCGAAAACCACTACGGCCAAATCGTGCGTTGGCGCCCGGATGGAGCCGATCACACGGCCTCGGGCTTTTCGTGGGATCTGTTCGTGCTTGCCGGTAACCCGACGGTGCATTCCGACGCCTATGCGGGGTCCGACAACGTGAACGCCGACAACATGTTCAACTCGCCGGACGGGTTGAAGTTCGACGACAACGGCCTGTTGTGGATACAGACCGACGGCAACTACTCGAACGAAGAGGACTTCGCCGGGCACGGCAACAACCAGATGCTGGCCGCAGATACGGTAACCGGCGAAATCCGCCGCTTCCTGGTCGGTCCCAGACAGTGCGAAGTCACCGGTCTGGCCTGGACGCCCGACAAGAAGACCATATTGGTCGGCATCCAGCACCCGGGCGAACGCGGCGATAGCCATTGGCCCGAGGGCGGTGATGCGGTCCCGCGCTCGGCCGTCATCGCCGTCACCCGCGATGACGGCGGCGTACTCGGGTAAGATTTGAAACTCGTCCGTGGGGCCGGTATAAACGCCGGCCCCACGGCTTCGCCGAGACATGGTCCTTGGACTAGTCCGCGGCGCAACCATACCTTTCGCGCGCCCGCCTGATTGATAACCGCAGGCAAGCTTGATCCCGGGCGAGAGACATCAAGAAGAAGGCAATATGCCCCACTTTAGTCTCGCTCAGCGCGATTTCCGGCATGGCCTCTACACCGCGTGCCGCATCTTTCACATCGTTTGCAAGTATGCCCTGAATGTCTGGAGCATTGCCGCCCGAGGCGTCACGTCCATGACAACGCGAGCATTTTTCCAAGAATAGGTTGCGCCCAGATTCTATGCTCTCTGCTGGAAGATCAAGCTCATCTGCAATGGTGGCGCAAGGCGTTAGGGCCAGGATCAAAAACAAACCGTAGAGCATCGCCATACTCTAAGCGATGGAACCTGGAGGTCGCAATTGCTTGAGTCGGAATGATCCCACGAGCGCGCCGTACCGATCGCAGCGAGGCGGGTTGTCCGCATCCTCCGCGTTGACGGGCATCGTCCGCTTAGCGTGCTTCGCGCTCGTTCGATCCCCGCGCAGAATCAGTCAATTCGGGCTCGATGCGGTCATTCGACCGTTTTTCTCATATGGCGGCTGTGTAGCGCAATGCAGTCCTTCATGGCTGGAATTTCAAACTTCTGCAGTCAACGACCCTCTTCACCTTCAGCGGATTTTTCTGCGCACCGGTGTTTCTAATTCGACGACCTCAGTATCAGTGGGTAACGGCCGAACCTTTCGCTCCGGCAAATGATCAGCCACCGAAGCCAGCCGGTCTGATATTGACGCCTGTTTGGCCGTTAAGTCGATGGAACCGCCATGGAGATGATCTACAGCGACGCTGTGAACCTTGCCAAAAGCGCGTTCTTGCGCCGCTGTCGCCAACAGTATTTGCTCTCGCGGCTTGATCCAGCCAGACGGTCCCCAAGCGCTTTCATCAGACAGAAGCTGCGTCATGCGATTAACCGCAAGCTCACCATTTGAACGGATGGCTTCGCGGACTTCTACTGGC
>NZ_JBDUXB010000022.1:0-7055 GCF_039945315.1 Tateyamaria sp.
AATCAGGAACGCAGCCTTTCAACGAGACCAAATTTCAAGCTCAACCGCGCCGCCGCTCTGGCTGAGTGGCGTGGTCTTGGCGCGAGTTAATGGACAGTGTCACTGTCCTTGTAGAGACTGGTTCGAATTAGTCTGCCAGCATCCTCTCTTAGCAAATACCGCTATTTGGACCCATAGCCGCTGACGTCAGACAAGGTTGAGAACCTAACATACCTTTAGAACCTCATCTTCACACCGATGACCGGACCGTGTTGGCTAACGTCATAAGCAAAGGCACCGGTTGGAAGCGTGTCGCTATAGTCCATGCTATAGTAACGATAGCCAAAGAAGATCGAAGTCTTGTCCCAGGCCCTCCAATCAAAGCCGACATTGGCACCAATCTGAAGGTCGTTTCCTCCGGCTCCAAATCCACCAACATCAACTGATGCGATGGTGGTCCAGCGATCATTGATCTGCCACATGCCGCGAGCGCCAATAACGGGCTCCCACCAACCTTCATCACCACCCAGGACTGGCGGGGTTGGTCCAACGGCAGGGCTGAGCGTGATCTCTTGGCGTAATGAGTTGTAGCGCGCACCGCCTTGTATATCGAAGGCGTACCTGCCGCCGTTGCCAAGCGTCCCTTCAGAGACTTTGTACCCGGCGAGGATGGCGAACCATTTTTGCCGAATGTCTGCTGCAAACGTACCGCCACCAGGGGAAGGCAATGTTCCGTCGGCGTCAAGCGCTACATAGTTAGCGTCCAGAATGACACCCCAATCGCCTTTCCAGGCTTCGAACCGGCCAGCGGCGGCCCAGTCGAGAAGATCCAACGCATCCTTAAGATCTAAATCTAACGGAACAGTCGATCCGGCAATCGTGGAATCCCCACTCGTTCGAGCTGGGAGAAATGCGTAGAAGGAGGTGGTATAGCGCCAATCACTTTCGCCCTGACCGGACAGCGAAATTGGTTCGGCCATTACGCTTCCACATGTAAGGGCAACAAAGGCAGTCGCTGATGTAATCGTTGTTTTCATGTGTTTCATGGTGTCCTCTTTTCAAACGATGCGTTTCGGGAAGATTTGGTTGCGACCAGTTGTCAGATGCTCTGCGCAACCATGTATTTGGTTTCATCAAAGGTAGTTGAATTGCATTCGAAGCCAGAACAGCACCTTTGCAAGAAGCTCTACTGCGCCTGCATCTTCGGTAATTAGTGTTGCGCTGCCGCTCATGCCCAAGCGGCGTGCGTGGTCCGGCAGGCCGTAAGGAAACGCCAATCTGACTGCGAAGTGATCTGAGCCTGTTAGCTGAGATACAGTTGGAAGTGCGCCAGTGGCTCCACTCAATGTGCCTTCCCCGGTTCCAGGAACCACCGCCTCAACAACTGTTGTAAAGGACGTTCCCGGTAAGGGCTGCATTGCGACTAGCACCTCGGATCCAATCTCGAATGCATGTGCCCCGCTTTGGGCAAACACACCCGTCGTGTGAAGTGTTTCATTGGGCAGAAATACAACCGCGGAGTTGAGCATCGAAACCCGTTGTCCTGGGCGAAGTGTCAGGGCAGTCACTACTCCGTCAGCGGGTGCAACTACGGTTGTCTGCTCCAAGCTCCAGCGAGCACTCGCCAGAACTTGTTGTGCCTGAACAACCGATGCATTCACGCCATCTATTTCCGAGGCAATTTTCACTTCAATGCCCCGTTGGCGTGCTTTCGCTGCATCCAAACTGGCTTGGAATTGTTCGATTTGGGACACTGCTTCCTGCATCTGAAAGCCAGTGCTAGCGCCATGTTCGGCAAGTTGCACAATATCATCCCGGCGTTGGAAGCCAAATCTCAGCTGCGCTTCAACACGGGCGACTTCTGCGACGGCTGTTTCCAGATCGGTCTCTAACCCTTGCTCGGCAGCTTTGGCGTCCACCAATGCGGCCTCGAGCCTACGGACTTCAGTCTCAAAGGGTTCAGGTCCAATGCGGAAAAGCACGTCACCTGACTTGACCGGGGAATTTGGAACCGCGGAGACCTCTACAACCGTGCCAGAAACATTTGGGGTAATTTCAATAGTTGTACCTTGGATTGCGACGTGTCCCGAAGGCGCTAGGAAGTTCAGCGCTCCAACTACAACGACTGCGATGATCAATCCCAAAAATGTCACCAAACTCTTCCAAGTTGCATTCCAAGGCAGAAGCTTAAATTGGGCAAAGATCAGGTAGATGATCAGGGCATAAAGGCTAAGAGCAATAAGCATCTTGTCGGCTCCAGTGGTGATGCTTGGGCGCGCTAAGTGCGCCCAAGCGATTGGCATCAGTCATGTGCCGTCAGAGTTGACTCTTCAGGAGTCATGGGGGAGCGGTGTGGGAACTGTGCAATGCGGCCGTTGTGGCTTTCTAATAAGAATTGCATTGGTGATACCGCGAAGAGACCTGGGTACAATTGGCCGTATTTCTCACCTGGATCACGCTTGATGTTGTAGAAATCCATACCCGGAAGCCCACCATGGCCTTCGGTGATGTGGATTTTAAAGTTCTCATAGCGCAGGGCACCAAGTGTCGGACCACTGTAATGTGCCATGAAGTTTCGGCGGCCATGGCCTTCACCATTCAGGAACAACGCCGTCTGATCTACGCCGTCGGTGATGCGGTCATTGGGAATATGATCCGTTGCGCCTGCGATGCGTGCTGCCGTAGTGAACAAGTCGGTCACGTGCAATGTGTCGACAGGATCTTGGCCAGGTTCGATCATGCCAGGCCACCAGGCCATTGCCGGAACACGTACTCCACCTTCAAGAATGTCTCCTTTAGCACCACGCAGTAGCGTGTAACCAGCGGTTGGGAAAAAAGCATACATCGGCCCATTGTCACTAATCCAAACAACCAATGTGTTTTCGGCTATGCCTTGGTCTTCCAAGGTATCCAGCAATCGACGTACGTGATTGTTATGCATAGCCATGAATGAGGCCTGCCTGTTGTTCTTGTCTACACCCGGTGCATCCAGAAATTCCTGAGACGGTGCAAGTTGCTGCGCATAGGAAGCCCAGTAGATGAAAAACGGATCTTCGGCATTGGCGTGATTTTTTACATAGGCTGTGATCTGATCGATGGATGCGTTTTCAAACACCTCTTGTCGCTCGGGAGACAGTTCGCCGGCAGGTCCTTCAATCGGGGTGCGACCTTCATCTTTTCGACCAACATAGCCTGCAACGGACATGTCGATGCCGGTACGCTCTTTATAGACCTCGTAGCCGGGAAAATCCGGAAATAGGAACGTCCCGTTTTGGTCTTCGTAAGAGGCCTGCCAGTAGTCGGGCGCACCATTGAAAAGGCCATAATAGGCATAGTCATAGCCTTGGTTTTCTGGCGCATGTTCCGGCAGATCGCCCAGGTGCCATTTACCCCACATCGCAGTGTTATAGCCCTCTTCTGACAGAACTTCTGCGATGGTCACTTCTTCAGCGGCCAGCCCATCCTCCATGCCAGGCCACAAGACCGAAAGCAGACCAGTACGGACCGGGTGGCGGCCAGTATTGATGGCAATACGTGTTGGCGTGCAGGATGGTTCAGCATAGGCGGACCAGAACCGCATGCCTTCCATTGCCATTTGATCAAGCTCAGCTGATGGTGTTCCACGATGCTTGCCACCGCCTTGCCAGCCTAGCTCACCCCAACCAACGTCATCCGTCAGGATGTATACAATATTGGGCTTTTTGCCGTACTTGGCCTCCAGTTCCGCCAACTTTGCGTTCAGGTCTGCATCTTCAGCAGCCCAGGCTTCAGCATTGCGTTGGGCAAATTCAAGATGTGGGCCGTCCGGTTCGATAGCGCTTGCTGGTATTGCAACCAGACAGGAAATCGCGGTTGCGGCTCCTAGTTTGAGACAGGTTTTCATTTCATGTTCCTCCATTAAATTCGGTTTCATTTGATAGATTTTGGGATCGCTCAGTCCTTAGCCGCGCCTTCTTCAGCTTGAGTGCGGGCGTCCACTGCCATAGCAATCGCCAGTTCTGCTTCTTCGATTGAGACCCTGGCCAAACCAAGAGCATGTTCCGCATTGGCCTCCAGCCGGTTGGCTAGATCTTCGGCACGTGAGCGGTCCGTTGAGCGTTTGGTCTCTTCGATCTGGTGGCGGACCTTTTGCTCCCGTTCCACCATCGACTTGTGCAGTTCACTCCAGGCTATTGAAACCTGGTCTTGCTTTGACTGCGCTGCGCCAATTGCTTGGTCTCGAGCCGATTTGGCTGTTTTGCGCAAATCAGCGATTTTTTCTTTGCGCCTGGATTTTTGCTCCCTTCCAAAAGCTTCAGCACGGGCTTCGATGTCACCAACAATGACGGCCAGATCCGCAAGCTTTTCAGAGAGGTTTGCCATCACATATGCCCTTCGATTTGGGACACCTTCCCCGTTAGGAAAGGTCATTGCAGTCCACTCAAAGAGTAGCGGCAAACCTCTCCTGTTATCTCCCAAGGGCGGCTTGGGAGATCTGGATTAGATGTCGTTTCGGTGTTGTTAGGTCCGTTTGACCTGAGAAAAGGTTTTACATTAATGCTGCTCAGAGTCACTATCGCCATTGGAATAATAAGAATTCCAAAAGGGAAACTGCGCAATGAATCAGCTAGATGCGATGAGGTCCTTTGTCCGCGTCGTGCAGACGGAAAGCTTCCAGGGGGCAGCAAAGCTGGAAGGTGTGGCCCAGGGTACAATCAGCAAACGCATTTCAGCGTTAGAGGATCATCTGGGAACACAACTACTTCGTCGAAATCAGCGCGGTTTGTCGCTGACAGATCTTGGTGCTGGGTATTTTAAAACTTGTCTGAAATTGCTGGAAGATTTTGACACTGCCGAAGCCGCGTTACGGACAGACATTGGCGTGCCAGCGGGCAGGTTACGGATGTCGATGTCACCTGTCTTGTCTCGATTGATCATTGCGCCTTTGTTGGTGGAATTCGGTAGGGAGTATCCCAAGATCGAAATTGTCTCGTTTCTGACCGAGGCACATACAGACATTGTTGGGGAAGGCATTGATTTAGCCATCCGGGCACGTCACTTGGACGATTCCTCACTCAAGGCAGCCCTGATTTCATCAAACCTGCTGTCAGTTGCAGCATCGCCTTCGTATCTAGCTTCATCTGACCCCATTGAGGACCCTGAAGACCTTCAATCCCACAATTGCGTTTCGTTCAGTCGGATGCGTGCCGGTGGAACCTGGGGATTCAAAAAGGAGAAGGCCAAGAGAGAGGTCAAAATTCATTCCAATTTAGCCGCTGATCAGGGGGATACACTTGTTGAATATGCAGCTAATGGTGCGGGGATCGTCATGATGCCCGAATGGGTTATGGCAAAAGAACTCGCTGATGGGCGGTTGGTTAAAATTCTCGAAGACTGGGACGCCCCCAGCATTCCCCTGTACATCGTGTACTCTGCCAGCGGGGCAATCCCCTTGCGCGTCAGGTTGTTGGTGGATTTTCTGAGGCGGTCCATTCGAACAGGAAACCTGCTGCCACGATAACCGCTGTCATCATTGATCTTGTTTCTACCAGAACCTGCCCAGCATCGTGCGAGCGACCGGCCTCTATCTTGCACAGAACCAAGGAACACCCGAAGTTGCCCAAGAAGCTTCTGTACTTTTAAAACACTCAGATCCCCTGTTACGCGTACATGCTTTGCGTCTGCAACGTTTTGCTTCCGGCCCAGTTCAGGTTTCACAGGTGGCGCTCTTACTAAGCGATCCAGTGAAAACTGTGCGTGTTGCTGCCGCACGTGAGCTGCTCAATGTGCCGCCAGGCGAAATGTCCAGACTTCAGGCTGATGCCAAGTCGAGTGCAACCCAGGAGTGGGTATCCAGCATTTCCGGACATCTAGATTATCCGGAAACGCATTTGATTTTGGGCGGATTGGCACTCACCAATCGAGAAGCAGAAAGAGCGCCATCAGCCTTTCGTGAAGTCGTGCGACTTGATCCCCAAAGAACAGATGCATGGTTGTGAGGTTAACGTCGATAGTCCATGGCCCAGAAGCGGCTAAACAAGCACTGCGCGAGGGTGTGAGCAAAGCCCCCAACGATGCTGTACTCAACGCCTTGGCTGCCCAATTGAACGAGCAATGAACTTCGACTGGGAGCCCTGAATTGGGGCTCCCCAAAAGTGTAACGCAAGTCTTGCAGGTGTGATCAGTGAGTTACTAGGCTTTCAGTGGGGTAGCTCCTGTTTCCATTCTAACCAATTTCCCATTTCGCAGAAGCATGACAACCATAACGGATTCTTTGTCACCGCTTAGAAAGTCTATGAATTGATGCGTTACCAAAATGTCTTCATTCTCATAGACGATCCGATAGTCCCGCCGCTCAGGTCTTTGGCCGTCTGAGCTCCAAATACTCACAATATCTTCTTTGGTCAGCTCTTTCCCGAGCTGGTGCCGAACATACGCGAAGTCATCATGGATCATCGCCTCAAGGGCCTCTCGGTCTCTAGTATCGAAGGCCTTTTTCCACTTTTCTGAGAATTTCATTCGTCACCCTCATCAAAAATAATATTCCAAACTGAGCCTGCAATTTTGCTGGCGGACAGACAAAGACAAAATGTTAAATCTCCATCCAACGATAGGATCATCATGGACCAATATCGCTAGAAGCTGCCACGAGAGTGTCCTTTTTTAGCCGGTATGCCAAAGCGATCCCAATCTTCATGGCATCAGCAACCTCAGCGGGAGTAGCCCCAGAATTAAGCATCTTTAAAGCCACTGATAGGCTTATGGCCTTCGGGGGCATTGTCAGAGGAAACCAGCTTGAGCCGGTCAGGGTGGTTTCGTAGCCTTGTCGGATGACAAAACACTCCCCATTTCGCTACTTTAAAACCAGCCCGGAAATCATCCGTCTTGCCGTGATGATGTATGTTCGATTCCCGCTGTCACTTCGGAAGGCACTGTCAGAAGAAACCAGCTTGAAGCGGGCAGGGCGGCCTCGTAGCGTCTGAACATGACCAAACCTAACCCTTTCAAGGGCTTTCAAAGCAGCCCGGAAATCATTCGCCTGGCGGTGATGTTGTACATTCGGTTCCCGCTGTCTCTCCGCAATGTTGAGGATCTGC
>NZ_JBDUXB010000023.1:0-4294 GCF_039945315.1 Tateyamaria sp.
AATCAGGAACGCAGCCTTTCAACGAGACCAAATTTCAAGCTCAACCGCGCCGCCGCTCTGGCTGAGTGGCGTGGTCTTGGCGCGAGTTAATGGACAGTGTCACTGTCCTTGTAGAGACTGGTTCGAATTAGTCTGCCAGCACCCCCGAAACGAAGCGGTCAACGCATCGCGCTATCTGGGCCTAGCACTGTGGCGGCAATGGAGCGGATATCACCGCCGAAGCCGCGTCGAGGCCAAGATGAATTGCATCAAACTTCTTGGCCAATCCCTGATGGTAAGAGACTTTGATCGGCAGGTCGCGGAAATCCAGGTCCGCGTTGCCGTTCTTAACAGCTACACCGCTCTTGGCATACCCGTCACAGAGCCCGTAGGATGTGTCTGTCTGGGGAAAGCGGAAGTGCGATCACAACCCGGTTTGTGCAACAAAGCCAAGGCTGCCCACAATCTGCTTCCAACACCGCTGACTTTTTCTCGGAAAGTCCCGAGAAAAAGTACCCGCGAAGTCAAACTATCTGGTGCGCTTGCACAACCCGACTTTGTTAACGAAAAGCTCTACGATCATCAGAGCGGAAAATATCATCGAGAAGGCGAATAGATCTAACATCGCTCGCACCTTACTGGTTACACGCTGCCTTTAACAAGATAATAGTATCATAAATCAACTGTACGAAAGAATAGCTTGGCGAAATTCCGAACAGTGCCTGTATTGTATTGATGTAAATTAGTTATGCCGCGACTGTCTCCATTTTACTGACGAAGCAAGCACGTGCCCAGTCCTTCACCTGAAGCAGAAGTTCATCGTGGCGCCGGTCTTCGTGATGGACGCTCCAGACTTCCCTGAAGGGTTGCGGCCTGTCTTTATCGATTTTCTTCAGTCCATTCCAATTCTCCAGCATCGATGCTGGACCGACGCAAGGCAGTCCGCGTTCAACTGCAGCACTGCGGATGCAGTGGAATGTTGACATGCGAATGGCCGGTGCCCCGCCAAAAAATTCGAATCCCGCTTGCATCTCAGGCACCCAATCGAAACAGGCGGGCAGTCCTACCCAGGCATTTCCGAAGTTGCGTTCGCTGGCATAAATCCCCATTTCGATCGTGCCGATCCTGGAAACCACTAGCCGACCTTGCTTTGGTCGCCCCAATCTTATGGCAAGATCCGCCTCTCCGTAGGCGAGGCTTACATTCCTGTCGGTCGCTTCGAGCGTCAGCGAAATTTTCTTCCGGTGAAGGGGAAGCTCGCCGATTTTCGGCGCCAGAAAGGTCTCTGCAACGAAATCAACTGTTGAAACCGTGATGTCTTGCTTGTCATTGGCTTCGGCAGGGCCGTCCAAACGCGAAATTTCATTCTGGCAGAGCCTTGCCGCGGTTGCGAAGGCTCGTCCTTGTTCGGTCAGTTCCCATTCACCATTGCCCGTTCGAGAGACAAGTGTACGCTGATACGTTTCTGATAATCGCTTGATTTTACGCGAAACAGTAGTCGGGTTTGTTTTCAGAGACTTGGCTGCGTTAACGAGGTTGCCTGTTTGCTCAAGCGCCAACAGGTATTTGAAATCGTCCCAGTGTGACAACATAATTTTCTGCCCTTCATTTTTGTTATTTTTTGCCTCAACATCTTTACGAAATAATTTTTAATTAGCCTTTGCTACCTTAAGTTTAGTGATCTTTTCTACCTTAAGTTTAGTGATCTTGAGCGATTATTAAACAGGGCCTGGTGCAAGACTGCACTTGCAGAACTGCAACCCTGCACGGATCATACCCTTTTTCATCCTAAGCGAGGCCTGAGTTTTTCCGTCGGTGGTTTCTGATTATGTCAGAAAAAATTTTCAGATTCTTCCGCTAAGCTACTGTTTTAAATCCATGACAACTTGCAGGCCCAGTACGCGGGAAACTGGAAAGGAAAACTTCAAACTTCAAAAGTCTTTCAATTCAGGTTTTCTTAAACTTGGATTATCTGTTGCTTTGACATTTTTGCAGTTCCTAAGCTGCAACAAACACACTTTGGACTTTGTGCAAATGATGGCAGGTTTTTCGTGGGGGCCGTGTTGAGGATTAGAAATGAGCCAGAGGCTGGACCCCCGGGCGGTCGCAATTTGCGGCCTACCTGAACAATCGCGAAACGATTTTGCAAAAACATTCGAACAAAGTGAGACAATCAGTGGCGGCAGTTCTTCTGCGCGCGACATGTCGTCGTTGCGAGCAGATCCGGGGTCCCTCCATGAGCATGCCCAAGTCGGGTCCGTGCACGAATACACCGACGGTGTTGACTGCATTGAAAACGACATCACCAGTGAGGTGACTCCAACACCGCCACTATTTTTGTTGTGTCTCGCCTTGGGCATGTTCTTTGGGTTGGCCGCCGCAGTCTGCGCTTTTGCGTTAGGCATGCGGTTGTTGCCTCTCATCGCAGTTTATAGCGCTGTGGGCAGTGCCGTATTTCTGGCATCTGCCGTCGTGCTCACTCTGTTGAGTTCAGAGAATTGCGACGAAGGGGGCCGCTAAGAATCATGCAGATTTCTGTGTAAGCCCGATCCTTGGACATTATGTTTTTGACTCTGGTTGGGGACACTCTTACGTTTGACGATAGTCATTAATACTATTTTTAGCTCTGTTCGATCCTTGATGCCGCCGAAAATTTACTCAAAACTAATCTACCAAGGGTTGATCTGCCAGAGGTTGATCTATGTCGACATGGGCCACTTCTTACTTACGGTAGGTGGTTTCAAGAAAATTAAAACTCGGAACTCAAGTGACGTGTAGCGATGGTGGCGTTAGGGGGCGAATGAAGAATTGGGATGACTTAAGAATTTTACTCGCGCTCAGCCGATACAAAACAATGACCTCGGCAGCGCAAGCACTTGAGATGAACACAACAACAGTCTCGCGACGGTTGGAGCGCCTTACTGAGGAAATCGGTGCCACTTTGTTTGTCCGGCGCGGCACGAAATTGGAGCCAACGCTTAGGGCAAAGCCGCTTATTGCGCTTGCGGATCAGTTCGATACGGAATTCTTTGCAAACGACGCTCGTGACGGCGAGGAACCGCCCGCCGCAAGAACACTGCGAATTTCCATAGGTCTGCAGGTTCTTGTCAGCATAGCGAACCCCCATTTAGCTGAATTTTTGACCAGCAATCCCACGCTCGAAATCGAATTTGTAGATGAAGAACGTTCAGTTGCTTTTGGCGAAGTCGATCTTCTTGTTGGATTCAAGAAACCAACCGAGGGTCGGTTGGTGCGTACCCAACTCGGGGAACTTGGTTATCATGTCTATTACAACAAGAAGTGGGAAAATGGTCCGAAAGGATACGTCACATTGCCTCAACAGGGGACTGTTGAAACAGAGTGTTCGACTCTTTTGGAAAACCTGTTTGGCCGGCCAAGACTGAAGGCCTCTGGTCTTCATTTTTTAAGATCGTTCCTGAAAACCATGCCGCTTGCAGTGTGTTTGCCGATAAAGTTTGCGGAATCTGATCCCGAATTGGTTCCATTGAATACCGAACACTCGATCAGTTATCTTCCTGTTTGGGTGTCATATCATGAAAGGCGGCGCTTGGATCCTGATGTTCGCATTGGAATTGAATTCCTCCGTAGTTGCTTTTCTAACTGAACACCTCTTTTTGCAGGTGCGGAGCTGCAGCATTCTCAATCGACGAAAGCTATTCTGTTTGCGACTGTGAACCTGCACCGGGGGGCGCTTGTAACGGGAGTACAAAATGAGAAGCGCTGGCTATGTCTCCGCAATCCTCACCGGATATGCGGCAATTTCTTTCGGTTTACTGAAAATCCTCTGGCGGCAGTTTGGAGCCCATTTCTATTGGTCTGATCACTCGCATGACGTTCAAGCTTCCTTCGGCTTGGATGTCATGCTGATTTTGGCATTGATCTTTGCCGGTCTCACCATGATTACTCTGCGTTTCGTTGTACCAGCGTCACTCACGGTCATTGCCATTTGCCTTGGTGAGTTTTTGTATTTGCATGATGAAGTGCATAGCCTGCCTCAAATCATGCTCGTTGTCGGGCTGATCAGTGGGCAACTTATCACGTTTTACCTTAACGTGCTGATCGCGATCGAAGGTGAAAAGTTTCGATGGAGAGGTCGTCTCATCGACTAAAACAAAGCGATCCTTTTGACCCTCTCTTAACCGAGCACTTGAGAGGCACTGTCAGAGGAAACCGTGTTGAGGCAGGCAGGGCGGGTTTGTAACCTCGCCGGATGACCAATCTTGATCCGTTTCGCTATTTCAAAACGAGCCATGAGATTATCCGACTGGCGGTTATGATGTACGTCCGTTTCCCT
>NZ_JBDUXB010000024.1:0-4025 GCF_039945315.1 Tateyamaria sp.
TTTCAATCAGGAGCGACATCTTTACTCACGAGACAATTTCAAACTGAACCGAAGCGCGGCTCTCTCCGAGTGGCGCCAGCTTTGTTCCGGATAAGTTCATGCATTCCGCGGTAAACTGAGACTGGTTCGAATTCGTCTGACGCAATCAGCGTTTTCCGCAAGCCATTGATATTGAAATAAAAAAGGCAGCAGGCGGAAATGCCTACCGCCTCTTACCTGCCAACGACACAGGCCACTCATGCAGGCGTGGGCTTCTTTTGTCGTTTCGCGCGCTTAGACAGCCAAGGCTTTCAACAAGCTGCAAAACAGACGTCCGAGCGAAGCGCAGCGAATGACCGCTCTGAGCCCAAAGTAGCCATCGATTTCTCTCACACTCGAGCGCTTTGTAGACAACTGTTGATACCGTTGGAAGCTGGCGGTATTGATTGAAGCCCGGTAGAAGCAAATCTCTCGCAAACTGAAAGCACCAAATAAAAAAGGGATACCCAAACAGTGCTTGTCCAATTGTTGCTTGGCTCTGCTATCACTCTCATCTCATTAACGGGGGCAGCACTGTTATGGTGGGTCCTCAATGAAGCACTCCTTTTGATGGAGCCGTGGCTGCGGCGACCACCAACACCAGCCAAGTCGCTAATCGTGATTTTTATGGCGGTACTTGCAACGATGGCAATGATGACATTGGGGGTATGGCTGTGGGCGATTGTTTTTGCACAAATGCTGATTTTCAGCTCCTTGGAGGAAGCCGTTTACTATTCTCTCGTGGCCTACACGACCCTGGGACTGGGTGACGTAGTAGTCCCCCAAGAGCAGAGGCTGCTGGGGGGGGATGACAGGCGCGAACGGCTTTCTGATGTTTGGTCTTATGACAGCGATGTTGACAGACACTCTGCGCCACGTACGCAAGGTGCAACACAATTTGCGCGACTAACGGGAGAACCGACAAGTGCACCCATGTTAATGTCGATTTAGTCCGCAAGGCAGTCATTGGTGCAGACTGCAGCGAACGGCCGCTCTGAGCCCAATTTACCCAATTTGGTGGGGTGCGCGGATGGCTGCTTTGGTCGGAACACTCGTCTGGGCAAAGGGACGGTTCCACTCTCAATTGACATTGCCAGTTGTCAGCAAGCGAAATGCAGTAATTTCTTCTTTCCTACCCTTTACAGAAAATTTTCCAGCTTTTTGCAGGGTAAATTCCTGGTCAAGATGACTTGCTGTGGCTTCACTGATGACAATCACAGCACTCGATCCTTCATCAAGAAGATCACTGGCGAGTTTTTCAAGCCTGCTACAAGTGTTCACCGTGTCCCCAATAACGGTGTAATTCATACGGCCGACCGCTCCAATGTTGCCAACAATCAAAGGCCCAGTGTGGACCGCAATCTTTATGCGTTGTTCATCCTCTCCAGCAGTCAAGGCTTTTTCTATGGCTATGGCGGCCCGACAAGCGCGTTGTGCATGATCTGATTGTGTTTCTGGAGCACCCCAAAACGCCATTACGGCGTCCCCGATGTACTTATCCAGGGTTCCGCCTTCTTTTTCGATGCATTGATTGATTATCTCAAAATGTTGGTTCAGTTCTTGAGCAATTTCTCCCGGCTTCTTTGTTTCTGAACTGGCCGTGAACCCCACGATGTCTGTGAACATCACTGTGAGCTCTAACTCCTGTGATGAGATGGAAGAATGTTCTTTTTGCTGTATCAGGCGGCGCACCAATTTTCTGGGTACATAGGTTTCAAACCAGCGTAATCCTTCCAGCATTTGATTAAAGGCAATTGCCTGATTGTTGAGCTCAGTAATGCGCGATGGCGGTAAGGGATCAATTTCATCAAGATTGAGATTTCCAACCTTTAGTGTTGCGTCAGCAGCTTCGCTTATGGGAGCCGCCACCCAGCGAGAGAGGAACATAGAACCTATAACGGCCAGCACCAGAAGAACCGCGCCACCTATTATCGAGTTAAGAAGCCTGTAAATCTGGGAGTTCCAATCGGCACTTGGCGAGTAAGCTCCCAAGGTCCAGGGGACATACCCCAAATCATTTATCTCGTTAGAGAGAACCAAGTATTCGTCACCATTTACCTCTATCTCTCGAACATCAAACACCCCGTCAGGATCGGAAAAATCTATCGGCGTTTTCATAATCTTGCCTATAATGGGCATATCCAAGTCAGACACTTTGAAAAGGGGATTTTCGAAATTTAGCTTTGCTCCCGATAACTCCGGCAATTTTCTATGGGCTAGCAGACGATCATTCCCGTACATGATGAAACCGTTGGTTTGGTAAGTATCGCCCAGTTCTTCTATCAATTCTGACAATTCACCTACTGATACACCGGCTGCCACGGCCCCAATATGTCTGCCGTCATAAAACAACGGCGCAGCGACCGTAATTAGTGTCTTTCCTTCAGTTCTGATTGGTTCGTTCCAAACCATTTCCCGATTGCTGTGCAGCAACCTGAGGTAGTTCTTTAGGCCTTCGTCGTGTTGATTGTCGTCTGTTTGAACAATCAATTTCTGATCCGTGCCACGCGAGACAAGGATTTCACGGGCATTTGGGAGCCACACAGCAACATCGGAAATTTGGGGGATGCTGCCCAAAACGCCTTTAAGCTGCCAAACGGTTTCATCCTTAAACGCTGGGTCAAATTCGCCATCTGAAGCCTGCCGAACTAGAAATTCCACAATATCAGCGACGGGTTCAACATGCTGCTTCACATCCTCCTTCAATGTTGCCATGAAAATCTGACCACGGCTCAGGGCAAGCTCAGAAGTGTTTTTGAAGTTGGCATAGGCCGACAACAACAGGACAGAGCCGGCCGCCAAAGTAACGAGCCCACCGATAGCGGTGACAAGCAAGACCGTCATAGAAATGTCCGCAGATTTCTTCATCAATCCAAATTTCTGATCTCGCTTAGTTGTGTCAACGTTATCGCCCAAGGGGAAATGCGCGAGAACTACTGATGTCCATGAGATAGCACAGCATTCGCATGGCAACAAAAGACTGCATGCTTAATCCAGAGTTTTGGTCAAAATACTTGGTTGCCAAATTTCTGCATTTCCGGGTGGGGTGCAAACGCTCGGGGCCTGCAATTATCCTGCTGATGTGAGGTCAAGGTGCTGGGATATCGGGGCATTATCTGAACAGCGGTCATTGGCGAGATCGCGGCGAAAGTTCACTTTGGTCCCGCAACTCAGCCGTTGGGGCGTCGTGCAGCGAAGGTCCGCTTGGTGGTATTTGATGCTTTGGAATTTAATGGGTCCAGAGCCTAGAAAGTAACGGCACCCCCTAGGTTCCCGCAATTTAGCCTGTGCATCTGCCAACTGCTTTTCCAGATCAGCAACCTTTTGCTGCAGCCTGACTGCCTTTGGGGGTCTGCGTCGTGCCATTGGATCACCTATGCTTTGCCGTGTCTGCCGGCACATTAACGGCTTGGCACACCGGATGGCACAACAAATCCAAAAATCTCTGTAAGTCATTGATTTTATTTAGGTGGTGGCGGTGCTGCCAGACTAATTCGAACCAGTCTCTACAAGGACAGTGACACTGTCCATTAACTCGCGCAGAGACCACGCCACTCGGCAAGAGCAGCGGCGCGGTTGAGCTTGAAATTTGGTCTCGTTGAAAGGCTGCGTTCCTGATTGAAGTGATTGTAGACTGAAGCGTGGACGGCGGCGAATTTCTGCAAACTTCGCATACGCCGAAAGCGAAGCATCGCCCTCTCCCGTCGTCGAAATGGCAGATGCGAATTCTCTGCTCGATTGTTCAGCAAGCGACCGGTTTCTTGCCTGTTGGCCAAGCCGATGTCCTTCAACGCCGCGCCGTAGGAGCCCAGTAGATCCGTGACGAATACATCTGGACAACCATGCTTACGCATTGCTTTATTTAAGAATTTCAACGCAGCCTTCTTGTCTCGCGTCTTCGTGACGAAGCTCTCGAGGACTTCGCCCTCGTGGTCCACGGCGCGCCAAAGATAGTGTCTCTCGCCGTTGATCTTCACGAACATCTCGTCCAGGTGCCAACGCCACTT
>NZ_JBDUXB010000025.1:0-58513 GCF_039945315.1 Tateyamaria sp.
GGAAAGGATCAAACGAAAGACGCTCGAAGCGCGCCGCTTGCAACACAGACAACGCGCCGCATAATCAAACCAACAAGATGAGCCAAACTCTCTCTTAGTTTAGGTCGCCATTGGTTCCAAAAACTCTGACGACCGACAGTCCGTACAACGCGACAAACAGATGCCGCTTTGGAAAAAGAATCGGGAACCGAGTTAGCGCTACGATTCATTGCTTTTCGTTCAGTACCATATCGGAGCGGCTTGGACGTTCACGAGTATCTCGATGACGCCTTATTTCAGCTTGCTTCCCCGGGGGGCGTGGATACGGGCGCCGAGGGCGAAATATTCACTAAAACCTTCGACTATTTGGAAGCCGCTTTGGGTGATTCCGCTTTCCAGAGATGGAATGGAGCTTCCTTCACCGGTAAGTTCCTGATGTCGCTTTTTGAGGTCATAGCTACAGGCACCTCAAAGAATCTAGCTGCTTTGGACGCAATGCAACCGAAGGACCGAAATGAACTTCTTATAGAGAAAGCCAAGAGCCTGCCTGAAGAACCAACATTCTCACAGAACTCCGGTGCTGGCGTTCGCGGCACAACCCGCCTTACAAACCTTTTGCCGATTGCAGAAAACCTCATGGCTCCGTGAGGGCACGCCGTGATTAAGGTCAGAACACTTAGTGAGATGCAAACGGCATTGGACCAAGAGATGGCTTGGCGCATCAAGGAGATCGGTGTTTTTAGAGTTGGCGCGGGTTCTAACGGTCCTCAGCGTAAGCCATACATTAGAGCTGGGGTCGCTTTGCTCTATGCACATTGGGAAGGCTTCATAAAGAACTCGTCCGAGATTTACCTCAGTTATGTTGAGAGCAGAGCCTTGCCCTATCGCGACTTGAAGTCTTGCTTTGTAGTTTTTGGTTTAAAGGGAAAGATAAATACACTTGTTGAAGGCAGGAAATCACTGCCTAACGTCGAGGCAATGGACTTTATCTTTTCGAAGATGGGTGAAACGGCAAAGTTGCAAATCAACTCCGCGGTCAAAACAGAATCCAACCTGACTTCTACGGTGTTCAGCAATATTGCCGGGTCCCTAGACATTGACACATCTCCCTATGAAACAAAATTCCACCTTATCGACTCCAGTTTGGTCGATAGGAGAAACAAGGTCGCACATGGTGAGTTCCTTGATATCAAAGGAGGCGACTTTGCCAGTTTGGTGGATGACATCCTGAGCCTTATGCGGCGGTACAAAACTGATATTGAGAATGCAGCTTCGCTCGAAAGCTACAAAAAAGCGGCCTGACTGCGATTTTCAGTCTTCCTTTGGGGGCAGTCCAGCATGTTGCAATGTCCGTATTGGGCTGGCTACGGTCATCTAGCCAAAACCATTAGATGGCGGCTCCGAGCCGGATGAGACTGAAGCTGCTCCCCGTCGAAGTGGCGGCAGTACGGAGAAAGCCGTTCGCATGAACGTGTTCCCACTTTTTTTGGCGGGTACTCAATCGTTTGGCCAAAATGCAAAAATGATTGGCCGGATTTGCTGGCCAACAGTTTGAGTGTGTCAGGTGTCTGCCAAATGGAAGAGGGCTTGAAATGTGTGCCGGTTGCTTTGGTTGAAAAAATTCTTGACACGCATTTGCATGAAACGCGCTGGATTTGCACGCTTATGGTCAATTTGCATTCAAGGTGTTGCTGGCTGGGATGGTAGGATTCGAACCTACGGTACACTGTACCAAAAACAGTTGCCTTACCACTTGGCTACATCCCAACGTGACGCGCTAATTAGTCTGCCATTGACCAGCGCGCAAGCCCCTTTACCGCAAAAACCTTGTCATTCGGTTAGTCCGTCATCCGTCAATAGGTCGGGGGTTTCGGGATCGTTTCGTTCTGCCTCGACAAGGCGGTCGAGGGAGGCCTGCGATGTATCTTCGACGTCTTTGGCTGCGATGGGCTGCTGTTTTGAAACCTGTTGGGCCTTTCGCATGGCAGGGGGCGGTGTGCTCTCTGGTCCTTTCCCCACCAATTGAATGCGATACGTTGTGTCCGGCACCTCGATCCCTTCAGCCTCGATCGCAGATTTGACCATCCGAATGGCCTCGCCCTTGGCTCGAGCAAGTGATGTGTTGCGCTGATCAATCCAGCCTGTGACCACAAGAATTATTGCGCCGTCGCCAATCCGGTCGATCCATGTCATGGGTGCCGGATCTTTTAAAGAGAAGGGCAGTTCTGCAACCACCTGTTCCGCTAAGTCGCGCACCTGCTCTAGATCTCCGTCGGAGGCCACGCCAATCTGGAAATCGTACCGGCGTTCTTCGTTGGTGGAGTAGTTCACAATCCGGCTCTTGAACACTGTGGCATTGGGAATCCGGATGTGATTTCCGTCAAAGCTGAGCAAAATGGTGGCCCGACTGGTCAGGCGAATGACCTTGCCCACATCTCCTTCGATTTCGACGATATCGTTTGGGCGAAACGGTTGACGGATCGAAAGCATGATTGAGGCGATAAAGTTTTCAACCGTGTCCCGTACCGCGAAACCAATGGCGAGCCCGACGATCCCGGCCGCCCCTAGGATTGTTCCAAGCAGAGCCGTCGCCCCTAGGATATCCAGAGCGATGACCAGTCCGCTCACGAAAAACACCATTCGCAGGACTTGCCGGTAGATATTTGCGATGAAAGCGTTCGGCGCAATGCGATCCCATGGACGGCGCATTCGAGCGAGCAGGATACCTGCAACAAAAACAATCGTGAATCCTAACAAGGCCACAGCCGCCAACGGCAAGAGCGCGACACCTTGCGCGAGGCGCGTTCGAAACCGATCAACGGCTGGATTAAGCCGTGCCATCAAATCCGTTGTTTCAGCGACTTCGTTTTCGATCGCCACGACACCGGCGATCCTCAAAACGATGTCATTCAAACGGGCAGCTTGTTGGGTTTCAATTGTGGTGCCGCGCAAGGTCACGATTCCGGAAGACACTGTCACGGTAATCTCATCGTAACCGTCCAGTTCGCTTAGGATGCTGCGGATCCGCACGGCGATGGCCGCGTCTTGCGAAGCGCTGTCTTCGACTGCGATCGTACCCTGCGGTTGGGTGGTGGTTTGCGCAACGGTCGGGCCTGCGCTCAGACACAGCAACAGGATCAGCGCGCGGATCATGCCTGCGTGTCCAACAGGATTGCTCCTGCACGATTGCCTGTTTCGACGGCGACGTGAGCCGCAACGCAGTCAGCTAAAGCAAAGGTTTCTGCGACTGGGCAGGTCAAGGCGCCCTGTTCAAGTGCTGTGTGCAGGTGTTGAATGGCGTGATCGCGCAAAGTCTTTGGCAGCAGATAAATCAGTAAGATATCAATGGTCACCGCTTTAAAAAGCATTGGCCCGAAGGCGAGCGTTGGGTTCATCTCTTTTGCTGATCCATATGCGGCGATGGTTCCATTGGGTGCGATCACTTCGGCATCGACAGCAGCGTTTAGCCCGAACTCAACTTCAACAATTCGGTCAACAAAGGCGCCTTGGTTTTCAGATAGTATCTTTTGCGCCAGATCGTCGCGAGCGTAGTCCAGAACGACGTCCGCGCCAGCTTTCTCGGCGGAGGGCATACCGTCGCCGCGCGCTGTTGCAATGACGCGTGCGCCGCCCCACTTGGCCAGTTGCACAGCCAGAAGGCCAACGGTTCCCGCACCGCCTTGAACCACAACCGTTTTGCCAGCGACTTCGCCGCCGCCAAACACGGCGTGACATGCGGTCAGCCCTGGTATGCCCAAGACCGCTCCGGTTTCCAGAGACACAGTGTCGGGCATTGCAACGGCCTGAGACGCGGGAAGGCAGATATGCGTTGCCGCAGTGCCGAAGGGGCGTTGCCATTGACCGTTCCAGATCCAGACGCGGGTTCCAACTCGTTCTATTGGTACTCCTTCGCCCACAGCCTCAATCACACCTGAGCCGTCGCTGTGCGGGATGATGCGCGGGAAAGGTGGCTTGGTCACGCCGGGGCGTGCGCCGGAACGGGCTTTGACGTCTGACGGATTCACTCCGGAATAGGCAAGCCGGACAAGCACTTCGCCTGGATTTGGCGTAGGAGTTGGAATCTCACTTAATTCCAGAACGTCAACGGCAGGCCCGAAGGCCGTGTAGGATGTGGCTTGCATCAGGTGTGTCCTGTATGAATTTTGTTTGAGTCAAGAATAACCGAGCGGGCCGAAATGGCCAGCCCTGACCCGACCAACCAGACAGGACATTTAAGTATGCCCAATCGAGCTTTGATCCCGCCTGCGCTGCGCGCTGCGCGCTGCGTGCGAAGTGGCGTGCATGTCGCCGGGTATCGCGGCAGATGGTTTTGTGTTCCTGACAGGCGTCACAGGGGCCAGCGCCGACGGGACAATGCCACAGGGGGATGTCGCCCAGTTTGAGCCTGTTTCGAAAAGATTGCTGCAGTACTCGCCGAAGCAGACCTGACGCTGGATTCTGTTGTGGAAATGACCAGCTATCACATCGGGTTGCGTGATCATTTCGACGTCTTTGATGCGGTGCGACGTGCGCATCTGCGCGATCCATACCCGGCATGGACGGCAGTCGAAGTCGCCGGATTGCGAAGGGTGGGCGCAGTTGTCGAAATCAGAGTCGTCGCGGCGCTGGACTAGTCGCGCAGTTCGTCCATGGCCACACCCCACAGGCGGGCTTTGGGCGCCCACCCTTTGTAACCGGCGGCCGTAACACGGCACCATTCCGGGTCGCATTTTCCGAGGCGGGCGATCACGCCAACCTCCAGAGCCGCGGCCACAGGTGCTTCGGCCTCGGGGCGTGTCCGAATGGTGAGCATGTCCTGTTCGATCAGAACCGTACGTGTTCCTGATAGGAGCGAATAGTGTATCCAACCACCCAGACCATCCCGGTCTTCGACACGACGCCAATGGCCGTGTTCGGCGGTGACTTGCAAAGGCATATCGCGACGAGTGTAGACCCAGTCGATCCGATGGGACAGCGAGGGCCCCCGTCGCACATTCCCTTCTGCCGCCTTAAGGGAGACATATCGCGGCATCGGCAGGTTTGTCACCGGGCCCACATCTTTTGCCATACTAGGACCTGCCAAAACACACAGACATAGCATTGTACTCAGTGCCGCCGAAATGGGGTTGGGAATACGCATCTCTCGCCTCTTGAAATGGCCGAGGTTCTTGTGCCTCGTGCTCACTTCCGCCACCATGATATGAAATGGCTCGTACGCCAAGGCCGGGGAGGGCACATATGCCAAAGGATCGCTTGAGTGTTGTCGTTACGCGACGGTTGCCCGCTGAGGTTGAGACACGCCTGAGCGAATTGTTCGATGTGCGCCTGCGTGAAGATGACACTGCGATGAGCCGGAACGAGATCGTGGAAGCAATGAAATCAGCGGATGTGCTGGTGCCCACAATTACGGACACTGTGGATGCGGCGATGATCGGGCAGTCCGGTGACAGATTGAAACTGATTGCGAATTACGGGGCCGGTGTCGACAACATTGACGTTTCTACGGCCCGCCAGCGCGGTATTCTCGTGTCCAACACGCCGGGCGTTTTGACCGAAGATACCGCTGACATGACAATGGGATTGATCCTGGCCGTGACCCGGCGCCTGCCTGAAGGGTTGGCGGCGATGCAAGCTGGCCGTTGGGATGGATGGTCACCGACCGCTTTCCTTGGCGGACGGATCGCAGGGCGGCGCTTGGGCATCCTTGGCATGGGTCGGATTGGGCGTGCTGTGGCAAAGCGTGCGGCGGCCTTTGGCATGCAGGTTCATTATCACAACCGACGCCGCCTGCGCCCGGAGGTCGAAGACGAATTGCAGGCGACCTGGTGGGAAAGCCTGGATCAGATGATCGCGCGCATGGATGTGATCAGCGTGAATTGCCCGCATACCCCGTCGACTTTTCATCTGATGAATGCGCGCCGTCTCAAGCTGATGAAGCTGGATGCGGTGATCGTGAACACCTCGCGTGGCGAGGTCATCGACGAAAACGCGTTGACCCGCATGTTGCGGGCAGGTGAGATCGCAGGAGCGGGGCTGGACGTTTACGAACATGGGCGCGAAGTAAACCCGCGTCTGAGAGAATTGCAAAACGTCGTGCTCTTGCCTCACATGGGCTCGGCCACCCGCGAAAGCCGCGTCGAGATGGGTGAAAAAGTCATCATCAATATCAAGACCTTCGACGATGGACACCGTCCTCCGGATCAAGTGGTGCCATCCATGCTGTAACGTAGCGGAAAACGCCCCATTTTCCGTTCGAGGATTTTGAAAAGCCCAGTAAGCCCAGAGGAGAGAGACATGCGTTTTTGTTTGACGGTCGCGTTTTTGATGTTGGCTGGTGCGGCGATGGCCCAGCAAGCCGCCGATGCGGTTCAGCCCGAAAGCGGGACGGGCGGAGACGCGGTTGTCACCTCTCAGGCTGTTGCAGACGCGCTGGCTGCAAAAGCGGACGGCGTTCCGGTTGAGGCACAGGATTACATGGTCGCAGCCGCCAATCCGCTGGCGGTGCAGGCCGGTGTTGATGTGCTGACTGCGGGTGGCACGGCGGCGGATGCTTTGGTGGCCGTCCAGACGGTTCTGGGCTTGGTGGAACCGCAATCCTCTGGTTTGGGAGGCGGTGCGTTTCTGGTCTGGTACGATGCCGCGACGCGATCTCTGACAACATTGGATGGCCGCGAAACGGCTCCTCTGGCGGTTACGCCGACGCTGTTCCAGAACGAAGATGGCAGCCGCATGGGCTTCTTTGATGCTGTTGTGGGCGGTCGATCCGTGGGAACGCCGGGCACGCCAGCACTGCTGGCCGAGGTGCACGCCCGCTGGGGCAATCAGCCTTGGGCGACCCTGTTCGAGCCAGGCATTGAGTTGGCGAGCACCGGATTTGAAGTCTCTCCAAGGCTCGCAGGTTTGATCGAGCGGGACGCGGAGCGGCTTGCCGTTTTTCCGACCACTGCGGAGTACTTTTTGCCGGGTGGTGCGCCTTTGACCGTGGGCGCTATGCTGCAAAATTCGGACTATGCTGCGACCCTTGGGGCACTGGCCATAGGCGGAGCCGAGGCCTTTTATACTGGTCAGATTGCGCAGGATATCACTGCAACAGTGCAGCAATTCTCCGCCAACCCTGGAGTGTTGTCTGAGCTTGATCTTGCCATCTATCAAGTCAAAGAACGTGGGCCGGTCTGCACGGCATACCGCACGCATGAGGTTTGTGGGATGGGGCCGCCGTCCTCCGGGGCGTTGACGATAGGGCAGATACTTGGGATGCTTGAAGCTTATGATCTGGCCGCCCTAGGGGCCGAAAACCCCGAAAGTTGGCGGCTGATCGGTGATGCCTCGCGCCTCGCTTTTGCAGATCGTGGGCGGTACATGGCGGATAGCGACTTTGTCCCGATGCCGACCGCTGGTCTGGTCGACCCTGCCTACTTGGAGCAGCGTGGCGCATTGCTGGGTGGGGATGGCGCGCTGGAGGAGGTCGCACCCGGCACGCCCGCTTTCGATCACAGTCTGAACTTTGCCGATGATCAGAGCATAGAACTCCCTTCAACCTCGCATATCTCGATCGTGGACAGCTTTGGCAACGTGGCGTCCATGACCACCACAATCGAAAACGCCTTTGGCTCGCGGCTAATGGTGCATGGGTTTCTGCTCAACAATGAGCTCACCGATTTCAGCTTTGCCACACATAACGACGGCGTACCGATTGCCAATGCCATTGCACCGGGCAAGCGGCCGCGCTCATCCATGGCGCCGACAATCGTGATGAAAGATGGCGCGCCGGTATTGGCCATTGGCAGCCCGGGCGGAAGTAGGATCATCGGTTATACAGCGCAGGCGATCATCGCGCACCTGGATTGGAATATGGACGTGCAACAAGCGGTCTCGATGCCTCATGCCGTCAACCGGTTCGGGACATTTGATGTCGAGGAGGAGACTGCGGCGACAGACCTTGTTCCCGCACTTGAGGCGATGGGGTATGAGGTGAATGTGCGCGGGTTGAACTCGGGTCTGCATGCGATTGCGATCGGTGACGGATTGCAGGGCTGTGCCGACCCACGCCGCGAAGGAATTGCGCTCGGGGAATGACCCGGACCACGACTGGAGGAGACACGCATGGCACAAGCTGTTGAACTGCCGCGAAATGAAGAAGGGATTGCCACTGCTCTTGGCATTCTCAAACAGCAGTTCGGGGATCG
Organism: Tateyamaria sp.; assembly: GCF_039945315.1. Taxonomy (GTDB): domain Bacteria; phylum Pseudomonadota; class Alphaproteobacteria; order Rhodobacterales; family Rhodobacteraceae; genus Tateyamaria. The sequence goes on from NZ_JBDUXB010000025.1 coordinate 8,166, forward strand.
GTTTCATACCGGTCAGGCGATGCGGGACCAGCATGCGCACACAACCACCTACATCAAGCCGCAGGCCCCTGATGCCGTGGTCTTTCCGACCTCAACAAGGGAGGTTTCGGACATCATCAAAGTCTGCGCCATGCACAATGTGCCCGTGATCGGCTATGGTACGGGGACGTCGCTTGAAGGGCATGTGAACGCACCGGCAGGTGGGATCTGTGTGGACCTCAGCACCATGGACAAGATCATATCCGTCAATGCGGACGATCTGGACTGTGTGGTGCAACCGGGTGTGACCCGTGAACAGCTGAATACGTATCTGCGCGACCGCGGGCTGTTTTTTCCGATTGATCCCGGAGCGAATGCGTCGCTTGGCGGGATGGCGTCGACGCGTGCATCCGGGACGAACGCGGTGCGCTACGGAACGATGAAGGACAACGTGATCGCGCTTGAGGCCGTTATGGCCGATGGACGCGTGATCCGCACGGCGCAAAGGGCCAAGAAGACGTCCGCCGGCTATGACCTGACCCGGCTTTTGGTGGGCTCTGAGGGCACGCTGGGGTTGATCACCGAAGTGACACTGAAGCTGCAGGGCATCCCAGAGGCGATCCGGGCGGCACGTATGTCGTTTCCAAGCATTGATGCGGCTTGTCAGGCGGTGATGACGACGATCCAATACGGCATCCCGGTTGCCCGTATCGAGTTGATGGATGAATTGAACGTGCGCGCCGCTAATGCCTATGCAGGCCTTGATTTGCCTGAGACGCCTCTATTGCTGCTGGAGTTCCATGGCTCGGACAATGCAGTGGTGGAACAGGCCGAGATGTTTGGATCTATTGCTGAAGATGCGGGTGGATTTGACTTTGCGACCACGGGCACAGCCGAGGAACGCAACAAGTTGTGGAAGGCGCGCCACGATCTGTATTGGGCGACATTGCAGTTGCGCCCCGGCGCGCACGGAATTTCAACTGATGTCTGCGTGCCCATTTCGCGCCTTGCAGAGGCCGTGACAGGGGCGCAGGCCAAAGCGGCGGCGTTGGGCTTGTTGGCCCCAATCGTCGGCCATGTCGGAGATGGAAACTTTCATTCGCTTGTTCTGATTGATCTTTCAGATGCGGATGAAGTGGCCCGTGCCGAGGAGTTCACGGCCTACCTCGCTGATGAGGCCATCGCGATGGAGGGTACTTGTACAGGCGAGCATGGTATTGGGCAGGGCAAGATGCCTTACCTGATCAAAGAGCTTGGGGCTGCTGTCGAATTCATGGCGGCCATCAAGGACGCCTTTGATCAGCAGGGCATCATGAACCCAGGGAAAATATTCAAGCGCTGATCCTGCGGACGCCCTTGCGGGCGACGCCATGTTTTAGGGGCTCTGCCCCGTCCTTCGGATTCTCCGGGATTTTTTAAAATCAGAGAAGGGCGGTGCGGGTGGGCGTCGTTTTTTCGCTGTGACCGGTCGGCTTGTTGGCGCGCGAGAGCCTCCTTGTTTTCTAGAAGAGTGTTCAGGTCTTTGCGAGGAGTCGGCACATGAAAACGCACGTCAAAGCATTGGTTGTCGGGGGCGGAGCCGTTGGCACTTCGATTGCATATCATCTGGCCCGCGCGGGTTGGGACGATGTGATGTTGCTCGAGCGGGACGAGTTGACGTCTGGGTCGACCTGGCATGCAGCCGGTTTGCTCCCCTATTTCAACATGTCCTTTGCGACGACGCACATCCACGACTACTCAATTCGGTTCTACAAAACGCTGGAAGAAGAGACCGGCCTGAATGCGGGCTTTGCCGTAGTGGGCAATCTGCGCATGGCGCAGACGCAGGAGCGGATGGATGAGTACATGCTCTATGCCTCCACCGCGGAGACCTGCGGTGTACCTTATGAGTTCATGACCCCCGATCAGATCAAGGCGAAATGGCCGTTGATCAACACTGAGGACTTGAAAGGGGCGCTGTACCACCAAACGGATGGCTATATTAACCCTGCTGATGTCACCATGGCCATGGCCAAGGGCGCCCGGCAGCGCGGTGTCATGATCGAGCGTAAGTGGCAGGCAGATGCGTTCCACTGGACCGGTGAGGCGTGGGAAGTCACAGCCACCAAGATGGTCGAAAAAGGTGGCAACCTGATCCCTTCTGAAGAGCAGATCGTCATCACTGCCGAACATGTTGTGACGGCGAGCGGCAACCATGCCCAACGCACAGCCAAGATGCTGGGCATCAAGATGCCTGCGATCCCCGTTGAGCATCAGTTTATCGTTATGGAACGGGACCCTTCGCTGATGCAATTCCGCGAAGCAGGCAATGTCGAACACCCTGTGATCCGCGATGCTGACGCGCAGTCCTATGTGCGTGAAGAACGAGGTGGGTGGATCCTTGGGGTTTATGAAAAGGGTGCGCCTGCGCGCTTTGAGCATGGCGTACCCGACAGCTTCCGCGCCGATCTGTTCCAGCTCGATCTGGAGCGGATCGAGGATCAGTATATGGCGATGATCCACAGGGTCCCGTCCTGTGAGGAGAGCGGCCTTAAAGACGATTTCAACGGACCGATTTGCTACACGCCAGATGGCAACCCGCTGGTCGGGCCTGCGCCGGGTTTGCGCAACATGTGGCTGGCTGAAGGGTTCTCATTTGGCATCACCGCCGCAGGCGGCACTGGCTATTATCTGGCGCAGATGATGGTGGAAGGAGAGGCCGAGATCGACATGGCTTCGCTTGACCCCAAACGCTATGGCAAATGGATGACGACCGAGTTTGCGGCGCGCAAGAACGAAGAGTGCTACGAGCACGTCTATATCCTGCATCACCCGGACGAGGAGCGGCCAGCATGCCGGCCGCTGCGCACCTCTCCTGCCTATGACCGGCAAGCGGCCAAGGGAGCGCAGTTTGGGTTTGTGAACGGGTGGGAGCGGCCCAACTACTACGGACCTTTGGATGCGCCTGAAAATTTTGACCATGATGCCCGGTCGTTCCGGAGGGGTGGCTGGTGGCAATACGCCCATGACGAAGCAAAAGCCGTGCGCGAAGGTGTTGGCCTGATCGATGCGACGGCCTTTACCAAGCATGTGTTGCGCGGGCCCGGCGCGACGGCGTTTCTGGATTGGTTCACCTGCAACCGTTTGCCCAAAGTGGGACGCATCAACCTGACCTATGCGCTGACAGGGGCCGGCACGACGCGCACAGAATATACCATAGTGCGCAATGCCGAAGACGAGTATTATCTCGTGAGTGCAGGGGCTTGGCAGGCGTATGATAGCGATTACCTGCACAAGGCGATCGAGGATAAAATCCCAGAATTTGGCTGGATGTCGTGCCATGATGTGACGTCGCAATGGGGTGTGTTTGCCATCGCCGGACCAAAATCTCGGGATGTTTTGGGCGCACTGATCAAGGATGCTGATCCGGCGACTGCACTGTCGAACAAACGTTTCCCTTGGTTGTCAGCCCGGCAGATTGAGTTGGGGATGTGTCCGGTGAATGCGATCCGTGTGGCCTATACCGGCGAATTGGGATGGGAGTTACACCACCCCATCGAGATGCAGAATTACCTGTGGGATCAACTGGTTGCTGCGGGCGAACCTCATGGCATGAAGCTGGTTGGTGCGCGGGCGCAAAACTGGTTGCGTCAGGAGAAATCTTATCGCGCATTCGGCACCGAGTTGGGTCGGGATGCAACGCCGCTGGAGGCGGATTTGCCGCGCTTTGTGGACCTCAGCAAGGATTTTCACGGCAAGGCTGCGATGGAAGCGATTGGTGTACGTTCCAAGTGCGTGACGTTGTTGATTGATGGGCCGGATGACGCGGATCCGTGGGGGCGCGAGGCGCTCTACAATGGAGAGACCCGCGTGGGCCGTCTAACTTCGGGCGGTTACTCGGTGGCCTTTGGAAAGTCCATTGGCATGGGATATGTCTCTCCTGAGTTGGCGGTGCCCGGCACGAAGCTGCAGGTCAAGATGTTTGATCAACTGTGGGATGCGGAGATCGTGCAGGACAGCCCATATGATCCAGAAAACGCTGCGATCCGCATCGACGGGTAAGTCCGGCGGGGCGACGCTGTTTGCTTGGGCAAAGGCGTCCGTCCGCCGACCCGGGCGACGTGTTTCTTTAGCGAATTGTGCGCTGCTCCAGCCAGGACTGCCAAGACTCAGCGCTGCCATTGAAGACATTGATGTCCACCAATCCGGGTGTATTGGGCAGGGTGCCGGTGGCCGTGTATTGCCAAAAGCGCCACGACTGTCCCGGATAGGCTTCGGCCGGGGATTTGGCGGTGGTGCGCAACCAGAATTCGACGCCTTTGAAAGCACTTAGTCCGTTTTCCCGGTAAAAGCGTGGTGTGGTGTAAATAATCGGTTTCTGCCCAAAGTGTGCAGACACGATGTCTATCCAGCGCTGCATTTCATTGCGGACGGTCGCGCCGTCTGGGCGGCGCTGGCAGGTTGGGGAAAACGGGTTCCATTCCATATCCAGAACGGGGGGCAGGGTGCCGCGTGTGCGTGGGACTGTGTCGATAAAGAACTTTGCCTGCACTTCGGGCGTCGTGCAGAAATAGTAGAAATGATAGGCCCCGCGCACGATCCTGGCCCGCCCGGCGCCGCGCCAATGATCGTCAAACTTTATGTCCTTGAGATCTCCACCCTCGGTGGCTTTGAGAAAGGCGAACTCGATTCCGACGGCCTTGGCGCGTTCCCAATCGACGGAAGTCTGGAAGCGGGCGGCATCCATGCCGCGTACCGGGAACCTTTTGGGTTGGCGGCCGGAGAAGACAACCGGGGCGGTGTCCCCGATTTCCATGCGGCCGTTGAACTGTTCAGGGCTGGGCCCGCAGGCGGAGAGGAGGAGAAGCAGGACGGCGAGGATGCGGAGTGCCATGATTAATCCTTGTAAAAGCGGGCGGGAGAAAGGGATCGGATGGTTGCGGCGTCGATTTCGGGTGCTTGTTCAAGCGTGAGATCGGCCAGCAGTTGGCTGGCAGCGGGAGCCGTTTGGAAACCATAGCCGCCTTGACCTGCGCACCAGATAAACCGTTCGTTTTCAGGGTCTTGCCCCAGAACCAACGTACGATCCGGGGCAAAGCTCCGCAAGCCCGCCCACGACGAAGTCAGCCGTGTGACAGGTTCGGTGACGTGGTTCTCGTAGCGATCAAGTCCCTCGGCCAGAACCATGTCGTCTGCCCATGCATCATGTGGCTCTACCGGGTCCTCGTCCGCTGGAGAGACGAGCAACGCGCCCGCGTCGGGCTTCGCGTACCACGTCTCTCCGACGCCAAAGAAGATTGGCCAGCGGGACACGTCGTGACCGCCCGGGGCTGGGATACGCGCCATGGAGCGGCGATGTGGGGTGATCCCGACGGGATTTACCCCAGCCATAACAGCCACTTGATCGGCCCATGCACCGGCGGCGTTGACCAATAGATCTGCGGTTAAAGTTTCGTTGCCGCAACGCACGGACCACGTTTTGTCAAAACTGATCGCGCTGACCGCGTTCCCGGTCAGAACCTGCCCACCATTTGCGCGCACTGTCTTTGCGAAATCCTGAATCATACGGTCGGTGTCGATGTCGAAGGCGTCCGCGTGATAGGCTGCGCGGGTTATTGTTTCGTTCAGGATGGGAACGTGGTTGCGCGCCTCATTGACTGATATTTCGGGGCATTTCAGAGTTTTTGCATCTTTTTCAAACGCCTCGTCTTCGCCTGCGCGTCCGACCAGCAGAAAACCGCGAGGGCTGAGATAAGGTTGATGGAAGGCCGCACTGGCGTGGTTCAGCGTAATGACGGATGGCAGGCCGTAGTTTTCTTCAAACAGGGCCGCCGAACGACCTGAGGCGTGGTAGCCAAGCGAGTCTTCGCCCTCGATCAGAGTAACCTTTGCATGGGCTGACAGCCGTGCTGCGGCAGAGACACCTGCAATGCCCCCGCCGATCACGATGATGTCGCTCATGCCTCTTCGATCCGGTCCGTGGCGGGGGGCGGTGTGACACTGAAGCTGGTGATTTGTTCATAGAGTTCAGGTGTCATGTCGAAGTCGAGGGCCGCCAGCGATGGTTTGAGCTGATCGACTGACCGTGCTGAAACTATGGGCCGGGGCCGGGCAGGATGGGCCATGGCCCAGGCGACGGCCAGAGTTGCGGGACTGGTGCCGAGATCGCCTGCAAGGGCTGTCAGCTTCACGGCCGCATCGCGCATCCAGTCGACATTGTAGCGTGCTGCGTATCGGTGATCTTCGGTCAGCCGACCCGTGCCGCCGCTTGCGTATTTTCCGGTGAGCAACCCGCCTCCAAGCGGGGAGTAGGGCACGATTTCAAGGCCTTGATCCACGCACATCGGAAAGATTTCAACCTCTGCCTGCCGCTTGACGAGGCTGTGCATGGGCTGGACCATTTCGATCATCACGTCAAAGCCCAAGGCGACTCGCTGTACCTTGACCACTTGCCACGCAGCAAAGTTGGACACCGCGATGTGGCGGATTTTACCCGCGTGTTTGAGAGTTGCGAGGGCGTCGAAGGTTTCCTGCAATGGCGTGTCGTCGTCAAAGCGGTGCAGGTAGAGAATGTCGACTACGTCGAGGCCGAGCCGTTTTTGGGAGGTGTCAAAGCCGGTAAGGATATTTTCACGACTAGACCCGCCGTCATAGGCGGCCTTGGTGGCGATGATCAGGCTGTCGCGATCCTTTTGGATCATTTCGCCCAGCAGGGTTTCGGAGGCCCCGCCGTTGTAGACGTAAGCGGTGTCGAAATGCGTAATTCCGGCGTCGCGGGCAGCGTCAAACATGGCCCGGCTGGCAGCGGCGTTGGCATTGCCGCCAAACTGCATTGTACCAAAGGTGAGGGACGAGAGCGGGGTGCCATTCAGAGATGTAATCATGCTTCGATTGGTGCCATGACTGGGACCGTACGCGCAACGGTTAATGGGCACGCGGCCTGAAACGCTGCGAAAGCCCTTTAACCATGGGCTTTGAAGCCGGCACAATCTGTACACCGCACGTGCACAGTCTGTGCACAGCCACGTACACCGGGGTGTGGTTAACGCGGCGTGCGGTGGCGATTGTTACCAAAGTGTGAACGGCAAACTGGTCAGGATTTTTGGCTATGTTACCCTTGGTCCAGCATGATGAAGGGGGCGACGTTATGGCCGATGGTTTCGAGCAAATGGTTGAGGAGGCGCTTGCCTTTTTTGCACTGTTGGAGGCCAACAACTCCAAAGACTGGTTCAATCCGCGAAAAGAACACTACAAGGAAGCTATCGCTGGCCCTGCCGGGTTCTTTGCCGATCTGATGGCCGAAGATATTGCGCGCCTGACTGGCAAGCCCCACAGTTCGAAAGTGTTTCGCATCTATCGTGATGTACGCTTTTCCAAGGATAAGACTCTGCTAAACACGCACCTGCACATGATGTGGCAGCCTGCCGACAAGGATCCGTTGGCGCCAGTGTGGTTTTGGGGATTGAGCCGCGAGTACTTTGTTCAGGGCATGGGGGTGGTCGGTTTGCAGGGCGAGGCTCTGACCCGGTACCGTGCGTTTGTAGACACTTGGGGAGACGGGCTTCAATCCGCGTTGGATGATGCTCGCGATACGCTGGGCGCTGAACTGGGAGATTGGGGCCCTGAGCCTTTGAAGAAAGTGCCCAAGCCATATGACAAGGATCACCCGCACGCAGAGTTGCTCAAGCGCAAAGGCCTGACCGTCAGTTCGCCGATACCAAGAGATTGGCGCAAGACAGGTGTAATGAAGGCGACCCTGACCAATGCAAAAGGACTGATACCAGTGTGGGAGATGTTTGATGCGCATCTATGAGGGGCCGGGTAAAGAGTCGCGAGGAGGCCAGTCATGATTGATCACATCACCTTTGGCGTCCTGGATTTTGACCGCTCTACCGCCTTTTACGATTCTGCGTTTGCGCCTTTGGGTGTGCGGCGGGTTTTTGATGTTCCGCTCGAACATTCCGGTGGCGTGAAGGTGACGGGGTATGGGGATGACCGCCCATGGTTCTGGCTGGCTGAAGAGCGGGCGACCACGGGTATGATGCATATCGCGTTGCAGGCTGAAAGCCGCGCAGCGGTGGATGCGTTTCATACTGCTGCTCTTGCGGCCGGAGGGACGGACAATGGACCGCCCGGGCTGCGCCTCCATTACCATGCAGACTATTACGGGGCCTTTGTGCTTGATCCGGATGGCCACAATATTGAGGCGGTTTGTCACACTCCAACCGACTGATATTATAGTGTGATCTTAGAAAAACTTGAGCGTATCGCTTCAGTTTCAGCGTATCATGTTTGGTTCCACGAAAAAAAGTTTTCGCCAAATGTCCATCCGGTCTCTTCTCGTTCGTCATGTAGGTGAAAGCACTTTCGCTTTCGCCAACAACAAGGAGAGACGACTATGACACTTTGGACCATTCTTGCGAGCGGGGCGGGCGTTGTTGCTATCGCGGCTGCTGGCAGTCTGTTGCTGCCCCGCCACGTCCATGTGGAACGCGAAGCGACGTTGCAGGCCGCCCCCGAGGCCATTCTTGCGCTGGCTGCTTCCAACACTGGATACCAGCAATTCAACCCATACCTTAGCGTTGATCCGGCGTTGAAGATTGACCCCTTTGGGCCCCCATCGGGTGTGGGCTCGGGCTTTGCCTTTGATGGCAAGGACGGGACGGGCACTCAGATGGTGGCTGAGGTCAGTGATGGCGCCGTTCATTATGAGATCGATCTTGGCGCTATGGGTCAGCCGACGCAGATCATCGCTGTTGATCCGCTCGAAGGCGGTGTGCGCGTTACATGGAGCATGGACGCAGATATGGGTTTTAATCCTGTCGGTCGTGTCATGGGACTTTTCCTTGACGGGATGATCGGCAAGACTTTGGACCGTGGCCTGAGCAACCTTGCTGCCGCAATTTGAGGGAGAACTTCGATGCGTTATACTTTTTTGCTTTATACTGACCCTGCTGATCTGGCCCATATGGGTCCCGCGGACTGGGCCGAACAAAAACAGGCCTATGGCGCCTATATTGGTGCACTGAAGGAGGCGGGCGTTTTTGTGGATACCGACTGGTTGCAACCTGTCACCACGGCCACAACCCTTACGGCCAAGGATGGTACACAAGTTGTGCAGGACGGTCCGTTTGCTGAGACCAAGGAGCGGCTGGGTGGCTATTTCGTCATCGACGTGCCTGATCTGGATGCGGCCATGGAATGGGCGTGGAAATCCCCATCGGCCAAGACCAGCAAGGTTGAAATCCGCGCCTCGGCCATGGAGAGCTGAGTGAGCGATGCGGTCCGCGCTGCTGAAACAGCGGCGCGGGACAGCTATGGCCGATTGCTGGCTTATCTGGCGGCGCGCACCCGCGACATCGGGCTAGCCGAAGACGCGTTGAGTCACGCATTTACCAAGGCGCTGAGCGACTGGCCGGTCAGTGGTGTGCCTGACCACCCGGATGCGTGGCTGCTGACCGTGGCGCGCAACGCGGTGATCGACCGTCAGCGCCATCTGACCCGGTTTCACAAGGATACGGAGGTGCCCGACATGCCTGCGCCTGAGACGGCGGATGCCCTGCCGGACGAGCGGTTGGCTTTGATGATGGTCTGCGCTCACCCTGCCATTGCCCGCGATCTGCACACGCCCTTGATGTTGCAAACCGTATTGGGCGTAGAGGCGCGGGTGATCGCTCAACTCTTCATGGTCTCTCCTGCTGCGCTGACCAAACGGTTGGGCCGGGCAAAAGCTAAGGTGAAGGCGGCGGGCATTCCTTTTTCCTTGCCGGGGCCAGAGGATTTACCTGCGCGCGCCGCAGCAATTCGGGAAGCTATCTACGGGGCTTATGGTCTTGATTGGGTGGCGCCGGGGGACGGGCTGGGGGACGAGGCATTATATCTGGCGGATTTGCTTACCCGTTTGTTGCCTGGCGATGCGGAGGCTGCGGGGCTTGCGGCGCTGATCGCCTTTGGTAATGCCTGCGCGGGTGCACGTGTTGTCGAGGGCGTTTTGGTTCCCACGGACGTGCAGGATGTCCGCCTCTGGGATGAGGAATTGCAGTTTTACGCTGACCGTCAATTGACCCGCGCCTTTGGGCTGGGGGATCTGGGACGTTTTCAGATCGAGGCGGCCATTCAACAAGTCCATATGGCACGCAAAGACAACGGCGAAACGGATTGGAATGCGCTCAACTACCTCTATCACGGCCTGATCCAGATCGCCCCATCCGTTGGCGCCCAAGTCGCCCAAACGGTTGTAACTGCGCGGATTCATGGGGCTGAGGCGGGGTTGAAGGCGTTGACCGAGATCGAGTTGGACTGTGGTCATGCAGTTCAGACGCTTTGGGCGGCGCGGGCGGACATGATGTCCGATTTGGGAGACGTGGAGGCAGCTTGTGCCGCCTATGATCGGGCGATTGATTTAACAGCCGAAGCGCCGGTGATCGCGTTTCTACACGCGCAGCGGGCCAAGGCAGTCGCTCGCATTTGAGCTAAGTTTGCCTGATTGCCCCGACCGTCGAAAACCAGTTGTCAACGGATTTGGCTCATTTCCTTCAATACGCGATGATTTCAGAATGAGGTTGTTATGGAGCGGATGTGGGGCCTTTTGGCTTGCGTTGGATTGTGTTTGCAGGCGGCTTTTGCCTCTGCAGAGGCGCTGCCGATGGCAGCGCGGGGCAGTCTGCTGACCGATCGCAATCCGCTCTATGTTCAGACAGCAGTACGCGCACCCAATTCGCCCAGCCTGTTTGCGGGAAAAAGCGGGAACAGCCTGTTTCGCCCGATGCCTGTGTCTATCCGCGTGCCGTCTGGCCTCGGCGCGATGCCGTTTCATGATCTGGGACCTGTGGGGCAATTGCGCGCACTAATTGCGCAGGCAGAGGCAGGGGCCAAAGGGTATGACGCTGTGCAGCACGGTGCAGATATTCTTCCCAGTGGCCCACCGACGACCCTGACCATTGCGCAGATTTACGCGTGGATTGATGACACTCCGGGACAGCCCCACGCCATAGGCCGCTACCAGTTCATCCCGCCGACGCTGCGCCGTCTGGTCCGCCGGATGGGTCTGAAACATGACACACTGTTTAGCCCGAAGATGCAGGACCAACTGGCCAACCTTTTGCTTTACGAGGCAGGGTTGCACAAGTTTCAGTCCGGAGAGCTGGACCGCAAGGCCTTTATGAACAACCTCGCCAAGATTTGGGCGGGCCTTCCCAATGACACGGGCCAGTCCCATTACCACGGTTTCGCGGGCAATAAGGCTACGATGTCGTGGGTTTATTTTGACGCGCAAATGGGGCGGATTTTCCCGGGTTGAGCGCGAGTGTGTGAAGCGCACGACATTATCAAGGGCATGGAAAATCAAGTTTTGCGTGAGGCAGGAATAGGGGGCGAAACGTGCATAGTCAGCTTCTTTTGTGGAGGACGTTTTTTTGGCCGCAGCAGGGTGTGTTTGGCCCCAATTGCGGCCGCGCTTTTCGTCCCTGTTTGGGTCGTTTTTCGTGCGGAACAGTCTGTTCGAGCAAAGCTTTGGGTAGCTTGTGTGCCGGATCGGCACAAAAATTTTTGAAAATAAAAATCACCTAAATTCAATTGACTAAGTTCAATTCTCGCCAAAATGAGGTGCGCACCTCAAAATATGTATGGACGTGAGGTGCGTACCTCAAATAGCGTCATAGGTGTCCAATGGACGATTCGGCGACGTAAATTAAATGATGCCGATTTCACTCTGGGAGGAGAACCTATGAAACATTTGAAACTGGCATCAGCCAGCGCCCTCAGCATTGCAGCGGCGTCATTTGCAAGCACTGCTCAGGCCGAAGATCTGACATTGTGCTGGGCGGCGTGGGATCCGGCCAACGCTCTTGTGGAACTGAGCAAGGAATTTGAATCGCAATCCGGCCACTCCATGAGCTTTGAGTTTATTCCATGGCCCAACTTTGCCGACAGGATGCTGAACGAACTGAACTCGGGCGGTAAATTGTGCGACCTGCTGATCGGCGACAGCCAGTGGATCGGGGGCGGTGCCGAAAACGGCCACTACGTCAAACTGAACGACTTCTTTGACGCCGAAGGCATTTCGATGTCCGACTTTGCGGACGCCACCGTGTATGCCTACTCTACGTGGCCCAAAGGCACGCCGAACTACTACGCGCTGCCGGCGATGGGTGATGCAAATGGCTGGTTCTATCGCAAGGACTGGTTTGGCCGCGAAGACATTCAGGCCGCTTACAAAGAGGCCACCGGCGAGGATCTGCGCGAGCCACAAAGCCAGAAAGAAATGCTGCAAATCGCACAGTTCTTCCAGGGCCGTGAGATTGATGGCCAGACCGTTTACGGTGCTGCGATCTTCACCGAGCGTGGGTCTGAAGGCATCACGATGGGTGTGACGTCTGCGCTGTATCCTTGGGGCTTCAAGTACGAGAACACGCCAGGTTCCTATGACATGGACGGCGCTGTGAACTCGCCCGAAGCGGTAGAAGCGCTTGAATTCTATAAAGAGTTCTACCAAACAGCGACGCCTCCGGGCTATACGAACAGCTATATGGGTGAGAGCCTTGATGCGTTCAAATCCGGTCAGGTCGCCATGGCGATGAACTGGTTTGCCTTCTTCCCGGGCCTCTATGCAGACCCGAACACAGGCGGCGACAAGATCGACTTCTTCGTGAACCCACCGCAGAACAACGCGGGCTCCACGCTTGGCGGTCAGGGCATTTCGGTTGTGGCCTATTCCGACAAGCAGGATGCTGCACTTGAGTACATTAAGTGGTTCGCCAACCCCGACGTTCAGGCGAAGTGGTGGGAGCTGGGTGGCTATTCGGCGCACAACTCGGTCCTGAATGACCCTGGTTTCAAGGATAGCGCACCTTTTGCTGGTGACTTCCTCGAGGCGATGGGCTCGGTGCAGGACTTCTGGCAGGAACCGGCCTATGCCGAATTGCTGCTGGCGATGCAAAAGCGTCTGCATGACTACATCGTCGCCGATCAGGGCACAGCGCAAGAAGCGCTGGACAAGCTGGTCGAAGACTGGACCGAAGTCTTTGAGGACGAAGGCAAACTCTGACGCCTCCCGGATCACCCGTTTGCGCGGGTGATCACCCAAGACGGGCTGTCCCGGACATGTGTCCGGGGCAAGCCTTCCCTGCACCCTCACGTCTGGATCATCCCGCATGACTGATACCCCTGCCACCCGCGCGGCCCAAGCGACCCCGGTCGGCGTGGCGCGCAAGATCAAGGGACTGAGCGACCGCGCCATTGCGTGGATATTTGTTGGCCCCACGATCTTTTTGCTGCTGGCGATCAACATCTTTCCGCTGATCTGGACGATCAATCTCAGCTTTACCAACTTTCGGGCAAACCGCCTGAACCGCGAGGTCGACTACATAGGTCTGCGCAACTACGAGCGGATCCTGACAGACAGCGACATCTGGCTGAACATGCAGGCCACAGCACATTTTCTGTTCTGGACAATCTTCTTTCAGGTGCTCATCGGCTTTGCGCTGGCCTACCTGATCAACAAGAAATTCAAGGGCAATGACTTGTGGACCACGATCATCGTGCTGCCCATGATGCTGTCCCCAGCCGTTGTCGGTAACTTTTGGAAGTTCCTTTATCAGCCGCAAATCGGTTTGTTTAACTACGTCGTCTCTTTCATCACCGGCAAAGACCCGTCGAGTTTTGAGATGCTGGGATCGGTGCAGCTTGCCCCTTGGTCCATCGTGATTGTGGACACGTGGATGTGGACGCCGTTTGTGATGCTGATCTGTCTCGCGGGGCTGCGATCCATCCCAGACTACATTTACGAGGCGGCTGAGGTCGACCGGGCCAGCAAGCTGCGACAGTTCTTTACCATCACAATTCCCATGGTCTTACCTTTCCTGATGCTGGCGGTGCTGTTCCGGGGGATCGAAAACTTCAAAATGTTCGATCTGGTGGTACAGCTGACGGGTGGCGGGCCGGGTTCAACCACAGAGCTGACCTCGATCAACCTCAAGCGCGAGGCGTTTGAGAAGTGGCGCACCGGCTACGCGTCTGCCTACGCTATCATCCTCTTTGTAACCGTGTTCGGGCTCGCCTCGATCTACGTCAAAGCGTTGAACAAGGTGAAAGAAAGATGAGCAGTTTCTCCGTCACAGAACCGTCCAAACGATCCAAATGGTTCGCGGGCACGTTGGTCATCGTATATGCACTTATCACCATGGTGCCGTTGGCGTGGATCATGCTGACCGGGTTCAAGTCGCCTGCAGATGCGATCAGCTATCCGCCAAAAGTCTTGTTTGAACCCACGCTTGAGGGCTACGTGAATCTATTCACGACCCGCACCCGGCAAACGGACGAGTTCCTTGCGGCGAACCCGCCGCAGACTTGGTATGATGAAATCGTGCGTGAATACGACATGGTCATCGCGGGCCCGTCAAAGTTCGGAGAGCGGTTTCTGAACTCTGTGATTATTGGTTTCGGGTCTACCTTTCTCAGTATTTTCCTCGGTACATTAGCGGCTTACGCGTTTTCGAGGTTCAAGATACCTCTGGCGGATGACTTACTGTTTTTCATCCTCAGTACGCGGATGATGCCGCCCATTGCGGTCGCTATCCCGATCTTCCTGATGTACCGGCAACTGGGTCTCAGCGACACGCATCTGGGCATGATCCTGCTGTATACGGGGGTGAATATCAGCCTTGCCGTCTGGCTGCTCAAAGGGTTCATCGACGAGATTCCGTTGGAATACGAAGAGGCGGCACTTATCGATGGCTACACCCGCTTTCAGGCGTTTTACAAAGTGGTGCTGCCGCAGGCGGCCACGGGGATCGCGTCGACCGCAATCTTCTGTCTGATCTTTGCCTGGAACGAATATGCGTTCGCAGTCCTGCTGACGTCTGGAACCGCGCAAACGGCGCCGCCCTTTATCCCGACCATCATCGGAGTAGGCGGACTGGACTGGCCTGCGGTTGCAGCGGGTGCCACCATCTTCCTGCTGCCGGTCATGATTTTCACCATCCTGTTGCGCAAGCATCTGTTGCGCGGGATCACATTTGGGGCGGTGCGCAAATGACAAATTTTCTGAACGGATTGATGCGCCTGCGCCGTGGCCCGTGGGAGATGCTGGCCACAATTCTCATCGGGCTTGGGGTGTTCATGTTGATGCAGCCATTTGTGCTGTGGCTCTACACCTATTCCTTCATTGTAACGCTGGTGGGCACCGTGATGTTCATCATCGTCTCCCACTTCAAGGAGTAGCCGACTTGGCTCAGATCCAGATCAAGAACATCCGCAAGGATTTTGGCGACTTCAACGCGGTGAAGGAAAGCTCCTTCACAATCGAGGACGGCGAGTTTTTCATGCTGCTTGGCCCATCGGGCTGTGGCAAGACCACCACTTTGCGGATGATTGCGGGGCTGGAATTGCCAACGTCGGGCGAGATTTATCTTGACGGTGAAGAGATCAGCCAACTGCCTCCGTCCAAGCGGGACATCGCCTTTGTGTTTCAGATGTTTGCGCTTTATCCACATATGAACGTGCGCCGGAACCTTAGTTATCCGTTGGTGTCGCAGGGCATGGCCCGCAAGGATGTTAAGGCGAAAGTTGAAGAAGTTGCCGGGATCCTTGGCATTCAGGACATTTTGAACCGCCCTGTGGGTGGACTGTCAGGCGGCGACCGTCAGCGTGTTGCGCTGGGCCGTGCCATTGTGCGTGATCCCAAGGCCTTCATGATGGATGAACCTTTAGGTGCGCTGGACGCCGAATTTCGCGAGCACATGTCCGAGGAATTGCGCGCCCTGCATGATCGCATGAACGCCACAACCGTCTATGTCACCCATGATCAGCTTGAGGCGATGCAGATGGGCGACAAGATCGTCGTGATGAACAACGCAGTGGTCGAGCAATTTGGCACTCCACAGGAAATTTATGACAAGCCTGCGACGATGTTTGTGGCCGACTTCATTGGCTCGCCTTCGATGAACTTTCTGCACTTTGACGGCAACGTCGGAGAAGGGGCCGAGAGCGTGACGCTGGGTGGTGAAGTGATGCACGTCCCACGTACCCGTCAGGGCGCGTCGGGCAAGTTGGTGTTTGGGGTGCGCCCCGAACATGTGACGCTGTCGGACAGCGGTGCCTATCGTGGTGAGGTTTTGGCCTCTGAATACCTTGGGACCACACAGATCATCACTTTGGACACGCCCAATGGGGAATTGAAGGCACGCATCGACAGCGCGCAGGTGGCCAAGGTGGGCGAAAAGGTCGGACTTGGGTTTAATCCCAAAACAATCACACTCTTTGATGATGGCAGTGGCCACGCCCTGCGTTCTGACCTCAACAACGAGGTGCTGACCAATGGCTGAGGTTATTCTGAAAGGTCTGTCGAAATCCTTTGGCACCGATGTCGGTATTGCAGACGTGTCGATGACCATCCCGGACGGTGCATTTGTTGTGCTGTTGGGGCCGACGGGCGCGGGTAAAACGACTACCTTGCGTCTGATTTCGGGGCTGGAAAAGGCCGATGCGGGCGAGGTCTGGATTGGCGGGCGCAATGTTGGTGCCGAGACGCCGGCGCAACGCGATGTGGCGATGGTGTTCCAGCAATACTCGCTCTATCCGCATCTGAGTGTACGGGACAATCTGGCGTTTCCGCTAAAATCGCCAATCCTGAACACACCAGTGGACGAGATCGAACGCATTGTGGCTGAGGTCGCCAGTGTTCTACAGATTTCCCACAAGCTCGACAACAAGGCGACGGCCTTGTCGGGCGGTGAGATGCAACGGGTGTCCATTGGCCGTGCGTTGGTGCGGGAGCCATCGATTTACCTGATGGATGAGCCGCTGAGTTCGCTCGATGCCAAGCTGCGCACCGATTTGCGGGTCGAACTGAAACGCATTCAAGCGAACCTTGGCGCGACCCTGCTTTATGTCACCCACGACCAGATCGAAGCGATGACCATGGCGACACATGTGGGTGTTCTGAACGAAGGGCGGCTTGTGCAATACGGCACACCCCGCGAGATTTATGAGAACCCCAACAGCCTCTATGTTGCCTCGCGTCTTGGGCTGCCTCGCATCAACATTGTGCCGGCGGATGTCTTTGGCGGGATGCCTGCGGGTGTAACGCAGATCGGGATGCGCCCCGAACACATCCAGCAAGGCGAAGGGCAGGAGGCCGAAGTGCAGCGGGTTGAGCATCTGGGCGATCAGGCGAGGTTGCATCTGGTCCTTAAAGGCCACGCGATCACTACCATTGCCGACCCCCACACGACCTATACCCCGGGTGCACATATCAAGATCGCGCCCAAGAACCCGTTGTGTTTTGACGCCGAAGGCGCGCGCATTTCGTCAGGAAGGACAGTGACATGAGCCAGTTTATCAATGCCAAGGACACGCTTGTTACGGATGCTGTGGACGGCTTGCTGGAAACCTCCGGTGGCGTGCTGACCCGGCTGGATGGCTACCCTCATATCAAGGTGGTCTGCCGTGCAGATTGGAACAAATCCAAAGTCGCGCTGATTTCCGGTGGCGGTTCGGGACACGAGCCCGCTCATGCGGGATTTGTTGGGCAGGGCATGTTGACTGCGGCGGTGTGCGGCGAGGTTTTTGCATCTCCGTCTGTTGATGCAGTCCTGGCGGGCATTCTGGCAGTGACGGGCAAGGCGGGCTGTTTGCTGATCGTCAAGAATTACACCGGGGACCGTCTGAATTTTGGCCTGGCGGCTGAGCGCGCGCGCGCCTTCGGGCTTCAGGTCGAGATGGTCATTGTGGACGACGACATTGCCCTGCCGCACCTGCCGCAACCGCGCGGCGTGGCGGGCACGTTGTTTGTGCACAAGATCGTAGGAGATATGGCCGAAAACGGGGCTGATCTGGCAGCGATCAAGGCAACAGCAGATTGCACCATTGCGGCTATGTCCTCGATCGGGATGTCGCTGGATACCTGCACCGTACCCGGATCGGCCAAGGAAAATCGCATTCCTGTCGGCAAGGCTGAACTGGGCCTTGGCATTCACGGCGAGGCCGGAGTGGAGCAGGTCACACTGGAGGGTGCGCATTCCGCAATGGACATGGTTCTGGATAAGCTCAGCGCCAAAATCGAAACCGGCGAACATGTGGCCATTCTGAACAACCTTGGCTCGACCACGCCGCTAGAGATGTCGATCCTTGCCCATTGCCTGGCAACTTCGCCCAAGGCGGGCAATATCAAACATATCATTGGCCCCGCTCCGTTGATGACATCGCTGGATATGCATGGGTTTTCGGTCTCTGTCCTGCCTGTGGACGATACAAACCTTGCACCCTTATCGGCACCTGTTGATCTGGCGGCCTGGCCGGGCATGAAGGATATCGCGCCGGTCAAGGTACAACCCCTGCCGGACGGGTTGAGCCCGATCCAGCCCATTCCGTCCGCCAATGACAAAACCGCTGCCATCATTGCGCAATGTTGTGATTTGCTGATCGCTGCTGAGGGCGATCTGAACACGCTCGATGCCAAATCAGGGGATGGGGACACAGGCAGCACGCTGGCCACAGCCGCCCGTGCGCTGAAGGGCGCACTGGACCGGATGCCATTGGCTGACCTCACGCAGCTGTTCCGCGCAATCGGCAATGAGTTGAGTCAGACGATGGGTGGGTCCTCTGGTGTGATCCTTGCCATTTTCTTCGGTGCTACCGGGGATGCCTGTGCCAGTGGCAAGCCGACTCCCAAGGCGCTAAAGGCCGGGCTGGATCGGATCAGCCAGGTCGGTGGTGCTGCGCAGGGGGATCGCACCATGATTGACGCGCTCGCGCCTGCTCTGGCCGCGTTGCCCGAGGGGATTTCTGTTGCGGCCGCTGCTGCCCGGACGGGCGCGGATGGGACTGCGTCGATGGGGCAGGCCAAGGCTGGCCGCGCGTCATACGTGCCCGAAGAGAATCTACTGGGTCACAACGATCCGGGCGCCGAAGCCGTAGCGCGACTGTTTGAAGGGCTGGCCAAGGCCATGTGAAAACGCACAAAGGACGAAAGTGAAGCACCCCGACGACACCCTTTCAAATCCCACGATCAACGACATCGCCCGTGTCGCTGAGGTCAGCCTTGCGACCGTGGACCGGGTTCTGAACGCGCGCCCCGGGGTGCGCGAAGTGACGGTGCGCAAAGTGAACGCGGCGATTGCTGAACTGGGCTATGTGCGCGACACGGCGGCCGCCAATCTTGCGCGGGGGCGGGTCTATCACTTCACCTTCATCTTGCCTGCGACGCAGAACGAATTCATTTCACTGCTGGAAACGCAAATCGAGTTGCTCGGTCGCGGGCTGCGGCAGGACCGGACCAAATTGACCTTTGTTCGCGTGGCCGCCTTTGACCCTATGGCGCTGGCCAGTGCGGTAGATGCGATTGATCCGACCCAAGTGAATGGCGTCACCATTTTTGGCCCGGAAACGCCATCGGTGCGGGATTCTGTGGCGCACCTCAAGGCACATGGCGTCACGGTTGTCTCGCTTGTCTCTGACCTGCCCAGTTCAGAGCGTGACAATTATGTGGGCGTGGACAATATAGCCGCAGGGCGCACCGCGGCGCAATTGCTGGGCCGGTTTGTCGGGCAAAGGAACGGTAAGATCCTGGTGCTGACCGGATCCATGCTGGCGCGGGATCATCTGGAGCGCCGCCTTGGTTTTGACGAGGTCATGGCGCAGGATTTTCCCCAACTGGACGTTTTGGCCTCGCTTGAGGGGCGTGACGATCCGAATCTTATTCAGCGCTTGCTGCCCGATGCCTTTGCGGAAAATTCGGATATCATCGGAATCTACTCATCAGCTGCAGGGAACGATGGGCTGCTGCGGTTTTTTGCGACACATGATCAAACGCATCGCCCCATCGTGGTCGCGCACGAGTTGACGGACCTGTCGCGCGGGGCCTTGGCTGCCGGGCATTTTGATGCGGTCATCAGTCAGGACGCAGGCCATCTGGTTCGCTCTGCGGTACGCATCATGCGCGCCAACAGTGACCGCGCGCCGATTAATCTGGCACAGGAACGCATTCGGATAGACATCTATCTGAAAGAAAATATGGGCCCCTAAAGGGGTAAGATTTTGGCGCCGAGCCGGCGCATGATTTGGGAGGATCACTCATGAAAACGATAAAGGGACCAGCACTGTTCTTGGCGCAGTTTGCAGGCGATGAGGCACCGTTCAACTCGTGGGATGCGATCACGAAATGGGCGGCCGACTGCGGCTACAAAGGTGTTCAGGTGCCCAGCTGGGACGCGCGCTTGTTTGATCTGGCCAAAGCGGCCGAAAGCAAGACTTACTGCGATGAGTTCAAGGGGCAGGCCGCAGCAAACGGGATCGAAGTAACCGAGCTGTCAACGCATCTTCAGGGACAGTTGGTTGCGGTGCACCCGGCCTATGATACCGCCTTTGATGGCTTTGCTGATCCGTCCGTGCATGGGAACCCAAAAGCCCGTCAGGCGTGGGCTGTCGATCAGGTGATGAAGGCGATCAGTGCCTCGGCCAATATGGGTATAAAGAACCACGTTTCCTTTTCCGGCGCGCTGGCGTGGCCGTATGTCTATCCGTGGCCGCAACGCCCAGCGGGGCTGGTTGAGACGGCCTTTGACGAACTGGCAGCACGCTGGCGTCCCATTCTGGATCACGCCGAGGACAATGACGTTAACATTTGCTATGAAATTCATCCCGGTGAGGACCTGCACGATGGTGTGACGTTCGAGATGTTTCTGGAGCGGGTTGATAATCACGCGCGCTGCAACATGCTTTATGATCCCAGTCACTACGTGCTGCAATGTCTGGATTATCTCGACAACATCGACATCTACAAAGACCGGATCAAGATGTTCCACGTCAAGGATGCGGAGTTCAATCCTACGGGCCGACAGGGCGTCTATTCCGGCTATCAGCCGTGGGTGGACCGCGCTGGACGCTTCCGGTCGCTGGGCGACGGGCAGGTTGATTTCGCGGCGATCTTTTCCAAGATGGCGGCCAATGATTTCGATGGCTGGGCCGTTGTGGAATGGGAATGTTGCCTGAAGCATCCCGAAGACGGTGCCCGCGAAGGCGCGCAGTTTGTGTCCGATCACATTATTCGTGTGACGGAACGGGCCTTTGATGATTTTGCTGATGGCGGCACGGACGAGGCGGCGAACTGCAAAATGCTGGGGATTACTTAAGATGGCACGGATCAAGTTAGGCATGGTGGGCGGCGGCAATGACGCCTTTATCGGGGGCGTGCACCGCATTGCGTCTCGCATAGATGATCGGTTTGAATTGGTTGCAGGGGCGCTGTCCTCGACCCCGGAAAAGGCGCAGGCCTCGGGTGAGGCGCTGGGCCTGCCACGCATCTATGACGATTTCAAAGCGATGGCGATCCGCGAGGCTCGTCTCAAGGATGGAATCGAGGCAGTGTCCATCGTGACCCCGAACCACGTGCATTTTGCGGCAGCGCGCGAGTTTTTGAAGCGCGGCATTCACGTAATTTGCGACAAGCCGCTGACCTCGACTTTGGCGGACGCCAAGAAACTGGTGAAGGCGGCGGAAAGCTCGGATGTGTTGTTTGTGCTGACCCACAACTATACGGGCTATCCGATGGTGCGGCAGGCGAAGGCCATGGTTGATGCGGATGAGATTGGTACCATTCGCGTCGTGCAGGTCGAATATCCGCAGGACTGGCTGACGCAGGACGAGACCTTCAAGCAGGCCGAATGGCGCACCGACCCGGCGCGTTCGGGCGCGGGCGGATCGACAGGGGATATCGGGACCCATGCTCACAACCTTGCCTGTTTCATCACCTGTTTGGAGGTCGAGAGTCTGGCGGCGGATCTGGACGCGTTTGTGCCAGGCCGTCAGGTGGACGACAACGGCCATGTGATGCTGCGGTTCAAAGGTGGAGCAAAGGGGATGCTTTGGTGTTCACAGGTCGCGCCGGGCAACGAGAACGCTTTGCGCGTCCGGGTGTATGGGGACAAAGGCGGCCTTGAATGGGCGCAGGAAGACCCGAACTATCTTTGGCATACGCCCTTCGGAGAGCCGACGCGCAAGATCACCCGCAATGGGGCAGGGGCCGGCGATGCCGCGGCCCGAATGAGCCGTATCCCGCCCGGCCATCCGGAGGGGTATTTGGAAGGCTTTGCCAACATCTATTCCGAAGCTGCAGATGCAATCGAGGCCCATCGCGCAGGCACACCGGTTGCCACAGAGTTGATGTACCCGACCATACAGGATGGGTTGAAAGGGGTGCAGTTTATCGACGCCTGTGTCCGTTCATCAGCACGCAATGCTGCCTGGGTGTCGCTGTAGCGGCACTCAGAAAGGCGATGGATTTTGTGGAAATCTGTTCTGCGGAAGCAGTGAGATTTTATCGTTCGGCCGCTGATAGCTAAATCGCTTAAGATTTTGAGGTGCACGAGGGACCATCACTTGAACGCCGAGTGCTGCAAATGGTTGCTCGAATGCCGTATATGAAAACGCATCACGCTCTACCTGACCTGTTGATACTGTCTCGGGCACTCAGGTGGATTGGGTTTGGCTATCGAAGGGTTGGTCAGGCGCTGAAAGCTATCTCAATTCAGGTCGGGCGAGCGAAGTTGCACTCAGGATACGCGCTCGCAAATTCTCATTTGAACCCATCGACCGAGGAGAGCAGCTAACGCGTCTAATTTCCTCCTCGGTTGTCGTAGATCAAGTTTCCTCCAATTCGATCAGAGTAAAGTGACCCACCAATTGCTCGAAGATGTCGGGACGCAATGATCTATGAACCAACGAAGTTCGCATTTCTTAAGGCTGAAAGAGCCAAACTGGCTTCAGAAATGCTGGACACTTTCGCTTTGCTTGATGATCAACCGCGTCAGAATGTATGTGCAAAGAAGCAGTAGTGACAACTCTGCAGAAACGGACAGCAGAGCTGCCACACACGTTCCAGAAATTATGAACAGCTTTCAAAGGAGTAAACCATGCGTGTTAGTGACCATGGGCATACTGAGGCCGAGATCGCAGCACGCATAGGCAATCCGCCTGGCAAGGGAGTTTTGCGCGACGCCATCTACGGAGCAATTGACGGAACGGTCACGACTTTTGCCATTGTCGCCGGTGTTGCGGGCGCTGGGCTCTCGCCGTTCGTAATCGTTGTACTTGGGCTTGCGAACGTGCTTGCCGACGGGTTTTCGATGGCTGCGGCGAATTATTCTGGCTCAAAGGCAGAACAGGACAACGCCCGTCGAATTCGAAAAATCGAAGAGCGGCACATAGAAGAGTTCCCATCAGGAGAAAGACGAGAAGTCCAAGAGATTCTCAGTCGGATGGGGCTGGCCGGAAGTGTTCTCGAAGAGGCCACCGAAGCAATTGTCAGTGACAAGGAGCGATGGATCGCTCTGATGATGGAGGGCGAATACGGGCTAGGGGGGATCGATCCACATCCCCTGCGTGCAGCGGCGACGACATTTGTCGCGTTTTTACTGGCTGGGATGATACCGCTGGTTCCTTTCCTGCTTCAGCTGGACGGGGCGTTCTTTCTATCGGCAATCACAACAATGATGACTTTCTTCGGAATCGGGGCCATCAAGAGCAACTGGTCGCTAACAACCTGGTGGCGGTCGGCTGCAGAAACCATGGCGATTGGCGGCACTGCTGCAGCCTTGGCCTATTTTGTCGGATCTCTGCTACATGTTTAGAGAACCGCTGACCGGCCTTATTGGTCTGAACTCGTGGAATGCGCTCGCGGCCATCTAAGCGATCGAAATCATCAGCAAACCCGCGCTTGAAATGACGCCCAGAACTGGAACGGCGAATGGGGCGTGAATGGCACCTTCGGCTTTTTGTCCAGTCATTTTCAGTCTTATCAGAGCGAGGTTCACAAGTATGAACACAATCAAAACGATCTGAGAAGTGCGCTCAGCGAGAGCCTCAATCGGCAGAGCCAAACTGAGAAGCAAAATCATAGCTGTTACGGCCAAAGTTGCTACGATTGGAGTCTGTGTGGAGGGAGAAACTTTCGCTAAGACTGCTGGCAAGTGGTTTCGATCTGCCAGACCGTAGATGACGCGTGACGCCATGATCATCTGGATGAGGACACCATTTACAGTCGCAACGACTGCGATCAGTCCGAAGGTTTGCCTGGTTCTCTCTCCAGCCTCTGTGAAGACAAGAGAAAGCGGTGCCGAGGAAGAGGCCAGTGTCGCGATCGGGACTGCTACGAGTACTGCTATTGTCGTTCCGATGTACAACACGGTTGCCAGTATCAATGTCCACAAAATGGCTTTGGGCATAGTGGCCTTTGGGTTCTTAACCTCCTCGGCAACGTTTGCCATATCTTCAAATCCGACAAATGCGAAGAATGCCAACACAGAGGCTGACCCAATACCAACCCAATGTCCGAGTTCGGAAGGGGTAAGGGTTTCCATAATCGAAACGCCGTTAGGATCGGGGGCGCTGAAACCCCAGTACATTACGAAAACAAGCCCGGAAATTTCGATTACTGTGATCACCGCAGCGATGGTCACTGACTGTGTAATCCCCCAGAGCGCAATAAGTCCCATGACGATCACGACGCCTGACGTCAGAAACGCCTCAGATACGGCCCAGAACTCATGAAGATATGATCCCGCCCCAATAGCCACGGCCGATGCCGACACCATACCCGATGCGGCCACGAGCAGACCGACTGTTGTCGCGAGCCAGCCGCGCTTGAAGCCCGCTTCAACATAGGCAGCCTCGCCAGCACTTACGGGATACCTTGTCGATAGTTCTGCATAGGAAAACGCAGTGAAGGCCACAACGAGCGCTGCCATGAGAAATGCGATTGGAGCGAATTGGCCTGCTTCAGCAGCAGTGGTGCCCACGAGAACGTAAATGCCCGCACCAATTGTCACACCCAACCCGTAAAGAACCACCATCGGCGTTGTGAGGGCGCGCCGAAGTTTTGGCTTTCCCGTCGCGTTGATGCCACTGGAGCCTTGCGCACTAAGCTCGGAGACACTGTCAGGTGCGTTTCTCATGTTCTACGGCCCTTTGGACAAAAGCGGAAAAACTCCGAAGATCGTTCACATTTGCCCAATCAAGTGAAGAAACGTGTCAAATCTGCATTTTCACCGTATGTACGTCACCGAAGAACGTGCACTGCGCATTTGGCGTGACGCACGACCCGATGTGCGGTCGATCCCAAAAAGTAGTCCTTGAGGCCCGGACGGTGGGAGCACATGATGATGCAGTCAACGTTTGCCTGCTCAGCATAGTCAACGATTGTGCGCCCGGCATGCCCAGCAACAACGACTGCTTTCACATTTGGGATACCTCCGACTTCGGCCTTGAGCTCCGCTTCCGCTTCTTTTCGCCGGTTGGACAAGATTTCGGCAGGGATCTCATTTGCGGCAAAGGCTGGAATCTCTTCGACAACATATAGAGCCGTCATTTCCGCGCCCTCGTCCGTAAGGAGGCGGGCGACTTCGAATGCTTTTCCGTTTTCAGTGGAGTGATCCAGAGCAATGGCGACAAGGATATTCCTGTACATCTTATTCTCCTTTGTATGACCCGAACGAAGCAAACAAGGTGCGGGTGTTTCAGGTCATGTGGTGAACAGTTTCGACCTGCGCCGCGTGTATGGGGCGGCCAGACCACAACCATCACCTGTTGGTTTGCGATCTATCAAACTTACTTGGTTGGGCTTTCCCCTGCTTTGACACATCTCAAATTTCTAATGTTCATTGGAGATGTGTCGCCAAAGGTCTCGATCTTTGGGTCAGCAAGCAAAGTGGTGCTGGTTATGCCTAATTGGCCTTTAGGCAAGCAGAAGAAACTCTGCCCCGTGGCGGCGGGGGGCAAAGAAGTTTTCCAGTCGACTATACTTTTGGATAGGTGGCTATACGGAGTCGTACTTGCCCGGTCGGCCACGATCCTGTCTTTTCAAAGAGTGCTGGCAGCACAAGGGACGACGGAAGGCTAAACAAAATTCGCTTTCAGCTACACTCACGGATCGCGTAGAGCTTTCGGTTGTTCGACCTGTCTGTGTCATTTGTCCCGACATAGGCACTACTGGAGTCCAACGAATTGGATTCAGTCCCCGCGTTTTGGGAGGGCGCGGGGACTTCCCTTTTCTAATGCCCTCGGTTTTATGATTGGCTCTGGAAACGCCTTCATAGCAATTGGTGATGTTAGTGCCATGGAAGCTGACCTGGCGGCGATTGAAACACTCGGGCTCCTAATTCGGACATTCTACAGCTTGGAAACATAGCTGTTTTTCAAATAAAAAAGGCTCCACGCAGTGTGGAGCCCCTAATTTCATGATTTTGGGCAGGGCCGCTTATTGCGGAATCTCGCCTTCAATCCCTTCGACGTAGAAGTTCATGCCGGCCAGCGTCCCGTCATCTGCCGTCTCACCTTGGGCGAGCCAAGGTGTGCCGTCCTGCTTGTTCAGCGGGCCAGTGAAGGCGTGGTAGGAGCCGTCAGCCAGTGCGTCTTTCATCGCCAGTGCTTCGGCTTTGACGTCTGCAGGGACGCGGTCGCTGATCTCACCGATGCCAACCATGCCGGGGCCGATGCCGTCCCATGTGTCCTTCTGCTCCCATGTACCTTCCATCACGGCGCGGGTGCGGGCGATGTAGTAGGGCGCCCAGTCGTCAATGATCGAGGAGACGCGCGGGAAGGGCGCGTATTGGCCCATGTCGGAGGCTTGGCCGAAGGTGACCACGTTGCCGGCCTCTTGGGCGGCGGCCTGAGGTGCTGTAGAGTCGGTGTGTTGCAGAACAACATCCGCGCCCTGTTCGATCAGCACTTTGGCGGCGTCAGCCTCTTTGGCGGGGTCAAACCATGTGTAAACCCAGATCACCTTGAATTCGACGTCAGGGTTTACGCGCGATGCGTGGATATAGGCCGAGTTGATGCCCCGGATCACTTCAGGGATCGGGAAGGAGCCGATGTAGCCGATGATGTTGCTTTCGGTCATGTTGCCCGCGATGTGGCCCTGAATGGCGCGCCCTTCATAGAAGCGGGCCGAGTAGGTCGACACGTTGGGGTGCAGGCGCTTGTAGCCAGTGGCGTGTTCGAATTTCACATCAGGGAACTTGGCCGCGACGTTGTTGGTCGGGTCCATGTAGCCAAAGGACGTGGTAAAGATCAGGTCGGCGCCGTCGAGCGCCATCTGCGTCATTACACGCTCGGAGTCCGGGCCCTCTGCGACGTTCTCGACATAGACGGTTTCAACGGCATCGCCGAATTCCGCTTCGACCGCGAGGCGGCCCTTGTCGTGCTCGTAGGTCCAGCCGCCGTCGCCGATTGGGCCAACGTAGACGAAACCGACTTTGGTCTTTTCGTGACCGTCAGCGATGGCGCCGCCGGCAAAGCCAAGCGCAAGCGCCGCACTGGCCATCAGTGTGGTGAATTTCATGAGTGGATTACCCCCTAGTTTATGCGCCTCTTATCCCGAGGCGTGGAATGTACGCCCCAGTGACCCGGGCGCGCGTGATTTGTCGCTGGATAGAATCACCAATACGATGATCGTCACGATGTAAGGGGACATTGCCAAATACTCGACCGGAATGGCAACGCCCGCGCCTTGAAGGTTTAGCTGCAACTGAGTGATTCCGCCAAAAAGATAGGCACCGAGCAAAACCCGCCACGGTTTCCACGAGGCGAATACCACCAGTGCGAGTGCGATCCACCCCACGCCCGCTGTCATCCCTTCGGTCCACTGAGGCACGCGGATGAGCGAGATATAGGCCCCGCCAAGTCCTGCGCAGGCTCCACCGAAAAAGATAGCCGCAGTGCGGATGCGTTTGACCTTGTAGCCAAGCGCATGCGCGGCGTCGTGGTTTTCGCCCACTGCGCGCAAGACCAGACCGACCCGCGTGAATTTCAGCGTCGCCCATGTGACGGCAACGATGGCAAGGCCGAGGTAGACGATCATGTTGTGGCCAAAGACGATGGGGCCGATCACCGGGATATCTGCCAAAGGCCCAAGCGGTGTCGCCTCGGTCCGGGGCGGTTTGATCCCCACATAGGACTGGCCCATGAGGGCCGACAGACCCAGCCCGAAAAGGGTGAGCGCAAGGCCGGAGGCAACCTGATTGGCCAAAGCCACTTGGGTAAGAAAGGCAAAGAGCAGGCTGAGCACCGCGCCTCCCACGGCTGCGGCGATAAAGCCGACCGTTGGTGAACCTGTGTTGACGGTGATTATAAAGCCGCACACCGCGCCCGTGATCATCATCCCCTCAACCCCGAGGTTCAGCACACCCGCACGTTCGACAACAAGTTCGCCAATGGCGGCAAGCAGGATCGGGGTGGATGCCGCGATCATAGCTGCGATAAGAAGAATTGGGTTGATGGCTGAGAGGTCCATCACAAAGCTCCGCCGTGAATTACAAGATGCGTGACGCCTGCGGCCACTCCGGCCCCGGCAAGCATCAGCCCCACATGTTGCAAAGAGGGACGATGCAAACGCCCGGCCAATCGACGCAGGCGCTCAGAGGCAAAGAAGGGCAAAGTCAGTGCCAAACTCAGAATGGCAACATGTGCGCCCACAAAAAGGAATAGAGCGCTAAAGCTGCGGCTCTGACCTCCGGTCAGTTGCAAATGGAGCATCCAAAGCATCATCAGCCCCATAGCTGTCCCCATGACCACGGGCATTGCCACATGTCGCATCATGCTACCTCTCCTGTCCCAAATCGCACTCGGTAGTTTGTGAGGACATCCAGTGCGAGCAGGAAAAACAGCAGCATCCCCTGAAACACTTGTATTGCCGCCGCAGGCAATCCGAGCTGTGACTGGGCGATGTCCCCGCCGATGTAAGTCAGTGCCATGAGCAATCCCGCCGCCACAATCCCTAACGGGTTGAGCCGCCCGAGGAAGGCAACGATGATTGCCGTGAACCCATAGCCCACATTGAAATCGATGCTGATCTGCCCTGAGGGTCCTGCCACTTCAAACATGCCCGCTAGGCCCGCGAGCAGGCCCGACATGCCGAGGCAAAACAGGATCAGTCGCGCAGGGTTCACACCGCCAAACTTGGCGGCGCGTGGCGCTTCGCCGGTCACACGGATGGCAAAGCCAAGGCGGTGTCGCGTGAGCAAGACGTAAGAAAAAATCACCGCAATCAGGGCGGCGACGACACCCCAGTGCATTCCGGTGTTCGTGATGATCTCTGCATTATGCGCGGATGGGTATTGCTGCAGGTTCCGTGATCCGGGAAAGCCGAACCCTTCTGGATTTTTCAACAATCCCAAAGACATGGAGGCCAAGAGCTGCTCGGCCACGTAGACAAGCATCAGGCTGCCTAGGATTTCGTTGGTACCAAATCGCACCTTGAGAAAGCCGGGGATCAGCGCCCATAGGCAACCGCCCAAAGCACCAGCCAAAATCATAAGCGGGAAGATCAAAATGCTCTCTGTCGGGTAAAACGCCAGACCCGCGCCCGCGCCGCAAATGGCACCGACGATATACTGGCCCTCGGCCCCGATGTTCCAGATGCCTGCCTTAAACCCCAGCGCCAGACCAATGGCGATCAGCACCAGAGGCGCTCCTTTGATCAGCAATTGTGGGCGGTAAAAAAATGAGAACTCGCCAAAGAGTGGTTCCCAGAAAATAGTCAGAATGGCCTCGATCGGGTCCTTGCCGAGTGCTGCGAATAAAGCTCCCCCAAAGATCATCGTCGCCACAACGGCCAAGAGCGGCGTGGCCCATGACATCGTCGCGGACGGCTGTGGCCGTTTCTCAAGCCGGATCACGTGTGCATCCCTCGCTTCATCTTGCCAGATACACTCCGCCCGGAGGCTCCCGAATGATCACACATGCGCCACCTCCATTCCATGCGCGCCACCCAGCATCAGTCCGATCTGCTCCACATCCAGACCGGCTGTTGGCACCGGTGCACTCAGTCGCCCTTCGTTCAGGGCTGCAAAACGGTCCGAAATTTCCATCAACTCATCCAGATCCTGAGAAATGATCACAAGGGCAGCGCCACCCGCCGCCAAATCAAGCAAAGCTTGCCGAATGGATGCGGCGGCTGCGGCATCCACGCCCCACGTGGGTTGGTTCACCACCAGCACTTCGGGGCGTTGCAACACCTCGCGCCCAATCACGAACTTCTGCAAGTTGCCCCCTGACAGGGATCGGGCCGCATTGTGCGGCCCCGGGGTCCGTACATCAAAGTCGGCGATGATCCGTTCGGCAAAATCGCGTGCACGTGTCCAGTTTAGCATTCCGCCCTTCGACAGTTTCTCGCGAGCCATACCCGTGAGCATGGCGTTTTCTGTCAGCGACATATCCGGGGCTGCGGCGTGGCCCAAACGCTCTTCAGGTGCGGCCAGCACACCAAGCCCACGCCGTTCTTCAGGGCCTATGCCAGACAGATCGCGCCCCTGAAACTGGACCATCCCGGGGATACACGGCAATTCACCAGACAGAACGCCCAACAATTCGTCCTGACCGTTCCCGGCCACACCACCAATGCCCAGCACCTCACCGGCCTGAACCTCAAACGAGATATCTTTCAACGCCATCCCAAAAGCGGACGGAGACGCAGCCGACAATCCCGTGACGGACAGCATCACATCCCCGGTCGCATGGACCGCTCCTTTGGGTGTGGCCAGTGTACTGCCCACCATCAGCTCGGCCATTTCGCGAGCCGAGGTGTCACGCGGTACACAGGTACCGACATTCTTGCCGCCCCGCAGGATCGTGGCCGCATCGCACAGCGCGCGGATTTCTTCGAGCTTATGCGAGATGTAAAGGATCGCAGTGCCTTCCGCCTTCAGCTTGCGCAGGGTCTCGAACAGGATGTCCACCTCTTGCGGTGTCAGCACGCTGGTCGGCTCGTCCATAATCAGAAGTTTGGGGTCTTGTAGCAAACAGCGAATGATTTCAACGCGCTGGCGTTCACCTGCGGACAAATCACCCACGGTGCGATCCGGTGACAGGGGCAAGCCGTAGTTCTCGGACACTTCACTGATGCGGCTGGCCAACGTGGCCATAGGTGGGGGCGCCTCCATGCCGAGGGCGATGTTTTCGGCCACGCTGAGCGCGTCAAAAAGCGAGAAATGTTGGAACACCATGCCAACGCCCGCCGCGCGCGCGGCCCGCGGGTCGACGGGGGCAAAGTCATCGCCGTTCATCTTCATCAATCCGCTGTCGGGTTTGACCAGCCCGTAGATCATCTTGACCAGCGTCGACTTCCCGGCACCGTTTTCCCCCAAAAGGGCGTGTATTTCGCCAACACCGATTTCAAAGGATACGGTGTCGTTTGCAACGACCCCCGGATAGGCTTTGGTCAGGCCTGAAAGTGACAAAAGGGGTGTTGTCATGCGCGCACCTCCGCCCGGTACTGGGACTGTTTGCGCCTCATCAGTAGCTGATGGGCCACCCCAATCGCAATCATATGTGGCTGTTTGCCCAAAGCAGGATCACCGATTGGGCAGGTGATGCACGCAATTTGCTCAGACGTATGGCCCAATGCAGACAGCCGTTTGCGAAAGCGGGCCCACTTAGTGGCTGATCCGATCAACCCGACAGAGGCGAAATCGCGTTGTAGCAGTGCATGGCACAGGCCCAGATCAAGGTCGTGGGAATAGGTCAGGATCAAATGATCGGCGTCAGTCGCCGCATGAGGCACCAAAAGCAAAGGGTCTTGCGCAGGCACCACGGTGACACCAGACGGCACCGTACTCGGAAAGCGATCCGCCGCGGTATCAACCCACGTCAGAGTGACCCCGGGGACAGGGTGCAAAACATCAACAAGGGCGCGCCCGACATGGCCCGCGCCCCAAATCCAAAGGGGTTGGTCTGGCGGGCGGACTCCCTCGATCAACCACCCATCTATGCGTTGGGCGTTTGGCAACTGACCCTGATTGCGCGCGATTTTCAGAACCCGTTTGACGGACATCGGCATCGGTTCTGGCCCACGGGCGATAACGTCTTTGGGCAAGGCGCGGGCGCGTTCCAGATCAAACACTTCGCTGATCACCTCGACTGCGCCGCCACAGCATTGACCCAAATCAGGACCAAGGGCATGGCGGCTTGAAGTATCACTGGTCAGCCCACGGGCGGTCTGCGCCAGTTCATATTCCAGCGCGCCGCCTCCGATGGTGCCGGACTGGTCATTGGCCCAGACGCACATGGATGCGCCTACTTCGCGCGGGGCTGATCCGTGAATAGCGGCGACGACGACGCGCACCACACTCCCATGAGCCACACAAGCAGCGATCAGGGCGTCACGGTCAAACATCCAGAGCCCTGTGAGTAGAGGCGAGCACGCCTTCGGCGGTCGCGGGAGCGTGCAGGTCCGGATAGTTGGGGCCACAGGCTGACACCGCATCGCTCAGCGCCAGAAGGGCAGAGATGCCCAGCATCAGGGGCGGTTCCCCCACGGCCTTTGATTTGTAGATAGTGTCGGCGCGGTTCTCTCCGTCCCACAGGGCGACGTTGAAAATGTCAGGACGGTCGCCACAGGCTGGGATTTTGTAGGTGGAGGGCGCATGGGTGCGCAGCCGGCCCGCGTCGTCCCAAACCAGTTCTTCGGTCGTCAGCCACCCGGCACCCTGAACGTATCCACCCTCAACCTGCCCGATATCGAGTGCCGGGTTTAGGGACGCACCTGCATCATGCAGGACATCCGCGCGCAGAATGCGGTTTTCGCCGGTCAGAGTGTCCACAACCACTTCGGTTACTGCCGCCCCGTAGGCAAAGTAGAAAAACGGGCGGCCATGGCCTTTGATCCGGTCCCATTGAATGTCCGGGGTTTTGTAAAACCCTGTCGCTGACAGACTGATGCGCGCCTGATGCGCCATCCCGGCGACCTCGGCAAAGCTGTAATCCGCCTCGCCTGCCTGAACCCTGCCTTCGTCAAAGACCACGGCATCGGGGCGGCACTGATGCAATTGCGCCAGATGCTCGGCCATGCGGTTGCGCAGGGTGTCGCAAGCGGCCTTGACGGCCATGCCGTTCAGATCACTGCCAGAAGAGGCTGCGGTGGCAGAGGTGTTGGGCACCTTGGCGGTGTCAGTTGCAGTAATTTTTACCGCCTCCAAAGGAACGCCAAACCGGCTGGCAGCTACTTGGGCGACCTTTTGGAACAGACCCTGACCCATTTCTGTGCCGCCATGGTTCAGATGGATCGATCCGTCGGAATAGACATGTACCAACGCGCCCGCCTGATTGAGGTGGGTCAGGGTAAAGCTGATCCCGAACTTGACCGGCGTGAGGGCAATGCCCTTTTTCAGCACCGGATTGGCAGTGTTCCACTCAGCGACGGCGGCCCGGCGTGCGTCATACTCAGACGTCTTTGCCAATTGCGCGACCAGATCATCAAGGATGAAATCGTCGACGGGCTGTCCATAGGGCGTTGTCTGGATCTCTTGACCAGAGGAGGCATAGAAGTTTCTTTGGCGGACCACCAAGGGGTCAAGCCCCAGTTCGGCTGCCACGTGGTCCACGATCCGTTCCATCCCCAACATGCCTTGCGGCCCGCCAAATCCGCGAAAGGCGGTCGCACTTTGGGTATTGGTTCGCAAACGGTGGCTTTCGATCCGAATGTTGGGCAGCCAATAGCCATTGTCGGCATGGAGCATTGCGCGGTCTGCCACGGGCAAGGAAAGGTCCATTGCCCAGCCACAACGGGTGTACTGGCGCACATCTAACGCCGTGATATGGCCTTCCTCATCAAAACCGACGTCGTAGTCGATGCGGAAATCATGCCGCTTGCCCGTGATGATCATATCGTCATCCCGGTCGTATCGCATCTTGCAGGGCTGGCCCGTCAGACGCGCAGCGACGGCGCAGGCGACGGCCAGTGCGTTGCCCTGACTTTCCTTACCGCCAAATCCACCACCCATCCGCCGGGTTTCGACCCGAACCGCATGCATCGGCAGTCCGATGGCCTCGGCCACTTTGTGCTGGATTTCGGTTGGGTGCTGGGTGGAAGAGATCACATGCATGTCCCCATTCTCACCCGGCTGTACAAGGGCAGCCTGTCCTTCGAGGTAAAAGTGTTCCTGACCCCCAATATCCAAAGACCCGCTAAGGGTGTTTTCGGCGGCGTCCAGAGCGCTTGCAGCGTCTCCTTGCGCATAGATGCGCGGGCCGTCCTCGAAGCGTGCATTGGCGGCCAATGCGTCTTCAATGGTGAAAATGGGTTTTGTTTCGGTGATGTCGATCTTGCCCTGACGGGCGGCAAAACGGGCCTGCAAATGTGTTTCTGCGATCACCAGAAACACAGGCTGGCCCATGTAGTGCACAGCGTCCGTTGCCAGCAGCGGTTCGTCGTGGGCTGAGGGCGAGACATCGTTGTCAAAGGGTAAATCGGGTGCTGCCAGTACTGCAACGACACCGGACGCTGCACGAACTGCATCCAGGTCCATGTTGTCCAGGGTGCCGCAGGCTGCGGTGCTCATCCCAAAGGCAAGGTGCAAGGTGCCGGCGGGCGTCGGCATATCATCTACATAGCGTGCAGCACCTGTCACATGCAGGTGGACGGCGTCATGGGGCAGGGGTTTGGCGACGCTCATGGACCGACCTCAAGCACGTTCGCGACCTGTCCCTGATCTTCGAGCCATGCGCGCAGGAGCATGTTCTGGGCCGCTTCCATCCGGTAACTGGCGGAGGCACGCATGTCCGACAGTGGCGTAAAATCATGTGCCAAGGCGGTCATGGCTTTGGCCACGCCCGTCTCGCTCCACTTTCTTCCGATCAAAGCCGCCTCAGCGTGTGGGCTGCGTTTTGGTGTGCCTGCCATGCCACCAAAGGCGAGACGGGCAGCAAGGACAACGTCGTCTACGGTTTTGATCCAGAAACACCCACAGACTGCCGATATGTCCTGATCAAAGCGTTTTGACAGTTTGTAGCACCGCAGGTGATCGCCTTGGCGCGGAATAGTGATCGACTCTACGAATTCGTTCTTGGCGCGGTCCTGTTTGCCATACTCCACAAAGAAATCCTCAAGCGGCAAGCTGCGCAGCCCGTTCACACTGCGCAGATGCAAAATGGCCCCCAAAGCGATCAGCGCAGGAGAGCCATCGCCGATGGGCGAACCGTTCGCGATGTTGCCGCCGATGGTCGCGGCATTGCGCACCTGCACAGAGCCATAGCGGCGGATCAACTCGGCCAAGCTTGGGTGGTGGGGCATGATCGCGCTGTGCAGTTCGCTTAGAGTTGTTGCGGCCCCGATGCGAATTTCTTCGTCAGTGACGGTGACCCCGGACAACGCTGGAATCCTGTTCAGAAAGGCAACGGGCCCCAATTCGCGAAAACCCTTGGTCACCCAAAGACCCACATCTGTGGCCCCTGCAATCAACGTGCCATCGGGGTTTTCATCCATCCATGTTGCGAGGTCGTCTGGCGTGGTTGGAGGTTCTGCCTTCGTCGCCTCCCCTGTGGCTTTTTTAGCCTGAAGAAGTGTGGCGTCGTGCATATGCTCAGGGATAGGGGCCCCCGAGGCGTCTTCGGCGGCGCGGATGATTGGAGCATAGCCTGTGCAGCGACACAAATTGCCCGCAAGCTGGGTGTCGTAATCAGTGGCTCCGTTCAGGTGGGCGCAGGCCATCGTGGTGATAAAACCTGGTGTGCAGAAACCGCACTGGCTGCCGTGATGTTTGATCATGGCCTGCTGCACCGGGTGCAAAGTGCCATCTGGGGCGGCGATCCCTTCGACGGTGCGGATGGCTTTGCCCTCTAGCTGGGGCATGAACAGTATGCAGGCGTTTAACGCCCTCGCCCCGTCCTCATCCGTCACGATCACCGAACAGGCGCCGCAATCGCCCTCATTACATCCCTCTTTCGTACCTGTCAGGCGCTGATGTTCGCGTAGCCAGTCCAACAAGGTAGTGGTGGGAGAGGTATCTGCAGTGACGCGCCTTCCGTTGAGAAGAAATGTCGTATGCATGCTGTCGACCTGCCGCGGTACTCAGAAGCCCAGTTGTTTGCGCAGCCTCGATGCGGCGTAGAGGCAGGGCGCGGGCGAATTGTGGTTGAGGATGGCGGTGTGCGTGCCACTTGGCAAGAGCGATTGCGATTCGTGATGCATGGGCCGATTTGGTGTGCATAACTTTGCAGCACCACTGGATATAGGGGCGGGCTGGCCCTATTCTGCGATTCATGACTGACAGCCCCCGATTCATTCACCTACGCACCCATTCCGAATACTCGCTGCTGGAAGGTGCCATGCGCCTTAAAAAGCTGCCCGATATTGTGCGTGGGGCTGGGATGCCTGCGATTGCACTGACAGACACGAACAATATGTTTGCTGCGCTGGAATTTTCGGTTGGCATGGCTGGTGCCGGTGTCCAGCCGATCATCGGATGTCAGGTTGACCTGCAATACGTCGCACCCCGCCCCGGGGAGCGGCCCCGCCCACCGGCACCTCTTGTTTTGCTGGCCCAATCCGAGGCGGGTTACGAAAACCTGATGAAGCTGAATTCATGCCTTTATCTGCGCGAAGGGTCCGAACTGCCCCATGTCACGCTAGAGGAACTTGCAGGGCACGCTAGCGATGTGATCTGTCTGACCGGTGGGCCAGAAGGGCCGGTGGGCATGCTGCTACAGGGCGCCCAGCGCCCGGCGGCTGAGGCGCTGATTGATAGTCTGAGCGCGGCTTTCGGTGACAGGTTATATGTGGAATTGCAGCGCCATCCAGGTGAGGGCGGCGCGCCTGAAGCCGAAGTTCTGACCGAACGCGGATTTGTCGAGATGGCCTACGCTCGCGACATCCCATTGGTGGCGACCAATGACGTCTATTTCCCAAAAACGGACATGTACGAAAGCCACGACGCCCTCATCTGTATCGCTGATGGGGCATATGTTGATCAGCAGGAACCGCGCCGTCGGTTGACTGCCCAGCATTATTTCAAGTCACAGGCTGAGATGGTCACGCTCTTTGCCGACTTGCCAGAGGCGATCGAGAACACGGTCGAAATCGCGCGCCGCTGTGCGTTCATGGCCTACAGGCGCGACCCGATTCTGCCCAAGTTCGCGGATGACGAGGTCGAGGAGCTGCGCAAGCAAGCCAACGCGGGCCTCGTGGAACGTTTGAAGGTCATCCCGCATGCCGCAAGCGTCGAAGAGTACCAAAAGCGTCTCGATTTTGAGCTGGATATCATCGAAGGAATGGGGTTCCCCGGCTACTTTCTGATTGTTGCCGACTTCATCAAGTGGGCGAAGGACCACAACATTCCGGTGGGGCCGGGACGTGGGTCTGGTGCTGGGTCATTGGTGGCCTACGCGCTGACGGTGACCGACCTTGACCCCCTGCGTTACGCCCTACTGTTCGAACGGTTTCTGAACCCGGAACGGGTCAGCATGCCGGACTTCGACATCGACTTCTGTATGGACCGGCGCGAGGAAGTCATTCGCTACGTCCAAGAGAAATACGGCCGCGACAAGGTCGGGCAGATCATCACCTTTGGCGCGCTGCTGTCCAAAGCGGCCGTGCGCGACATTGGCCGGGTTCTGCAAATGCCCTATGGGCAGGTGGACCGCCTGTCCAAGCTGATACCCGTCGAAGGGGTCAAACCCGTCAGCATCGAAAAGGCGCTAGCGGATGAGCCGCGCCTGCGCGAAGAGGCCCGCAACGAAGAGGTGGTGGCTCGACTGCTAGAATACGGTCAGCAGGTCGAAGGCCTGCTGCGCAACGCCTCGACCCACGCAGCCGGCGTTGTGATTGGGGATCGTCCGCTCGACGCCCTTGTTCCGCTTTACCAAGATCCACGCTCGGACATGCCTGCGACCCAGTTCAACATGAAATGGGTGGAACAAGCTGGCCTCGTCAAGTTCGACTTTCTGGGTCTCAAGACGCTCACCGTAATCCAGAATGCGGTTGAACAGATACTCGCTTCGGGTCGCCCCCTCCAAGTGGCCGCCGATGGCACAGAACTCTATACGCCAGCGCACGGAATGGAGAACGACATCGGTGGCATCCCATTGGATGACGAGGCGTCCTACAAGCTTTATGCCTCGGCCAAGACGGTCGCCGTGTTCCAGGTGGAAAGTTCGGGGATGATGGATGCGCTGAAGCGCATGAAACCGGACTGTATTGAGGACATCATCGCCCTTGTTGCCCTGTATCGGCCCGGCCCGATGGAGAACATTCCGAAGTTCTGTGAGGTCAAGAACAAGCTGTCGGAACGGGATCTGCTGCATCCGACGATCGATCACATTCTGGACGAGACCCAAGGCATCATCGTCTACCAGGAACAGGTGATGCAGATCGCGCAGGTTCTGTCTGGCTATTCCCTCGGCGAGGCGGATCTTCTGCGCCGGGCCATGGGTAAGAAGATTGCCGCGGAGATGGAAGTCCAGCGCGCGCGCTTTGTCGACGGTGCCGTTGAGCGCGGTGTGAACAAGGCGCAAGCCGGATCGATCTTCGACCTTGTGGCAAAATTCGCGAACTACGGCTTCAACAAATCCCACGCGGCAGCCTATGCGCTGGTCTCCTATCATACAGCCTGGTTGAAGGCGAACCACCCGGTGGAATTCATGGCCGCGTCCATGACGCTTGATATGGGCAACACCGAAAAGCTTGGCGACTTCCGGCAGGAAGCCCGTCGGATGGGCATTGAGATCGTTCCGCCCTCGATCAACCGGTCCATGGTCGAATTCGATGTGCAGGACGGGAAGGTCGTCTATGCCATGGGTGCGATCAAGGGGGTCGGCGAACAGGCGGTCGAACATATCGTTGAGGTGCGCAGCCAGGGGGCGTTCAAGAGCTTGGGCGATTTTGCCCGCAGGATTTCGCCAAAGCAGCTGAACAAACGCACTCTGGAAAACCTTCTGGCGGCAGGTGCATTTGATGAGCTGGAGCCCAACAGGGCCCGCGTTCTGGAGGGGCTCGACAGGATCATGGGGCTGGCTCAGCGAACCGAAGAGAACAAGACACTCGGGCAGGATGAGCTGTTTGGTGGTAGCGACAGCGAAGAGCCCTTGCAACTTCCCGATGTTGCGGGCTGGACGCCGGACGTGCGTTTGCAGCGTGAGCATGCGGCCATTGGCTTCTATCTCTCGGCGCACCCGCTTGATGAATATGACGAGTTGCTCGAGAAAATGCGGGTTCAGCCTTGGGCGAAATTTGCCGAAGCCGTGAAGAAGGGCGCTTCAGCAGGGCGGCTTGCCGGTACGGTCATTTCCAAGCAGGAACGCAAGACCAAGACCGGAAACAAGATGGGCATCGTCCGCTTTTCCGATGGCACGGGGCAATTCGAGGGGCTTCTCTTCAAGGAAAAGCTCGAGCAGTTCCGTGATGCCTTGGAGCCGGGGCGCTCCATGGTGATTCTGGTTGGCGCGGACATGCGCGATGACGAGCCTTCGATCCGGATCGAACAAGTCGACCCGATCGAGAAGGTGGCGGCGCGCGTCCAAAAGAGCATGCGCGTGTTTTTGCGCGACGACCGTCCGATCCAAAGCCTCGTGCGCCATCTCAATGTGCGCGGCGAGGGGGATGTGACGGTGGTTGTTCTGTTGGAAAACGGTGCGCGCGAAGTGGAGGTGAAGCTGCCAGGCCGGTTCCGTCTCTCACCGGAAATTGCCGGAGCGCTCAAGGCCGTACCCGGGGTGACGGATGTTCAGATGGCCTGACTCAGATCGTCTGGCTTCAGGCGCTTAAGACGCCGCAGGCCAGATGATTTCGAGGCGGATGCCGCCGGGCTCGGCGAACATCATGTGCATGCGTGGCCCGCTCGACAGTGGTTCGGGCTGAAACTCGATGACGACACCTGGCCAGCTGGAGACTTTTTCGGCCATGGCCATAAGAGCCGCTTGGCTCTCCACTTCGAGGGCGACATGGTGCAGGCCAATGTTGGACCTGCGGTCGAATGGCGTTTTCGAAGAATTCCGGTCTGCTTGCCAGAGCGTGAAACGGCAGGCGCCGTCAGTTACTGTCGTGCGCGGGTAGCTCTCATCGCGGTTTAGCAGGGTCCAGCCCAGGCAGTCGGTAAAGAACGTCGTGGTCTGGTCTAGATCAAGGACAGTGAGTCCCAAGTGGTTGATCCCGATTGTACCTGGCATGCATACTCCTGTTCCGCCGATGGCTGCTATTGAGTGGAAGATGCAATTGAAACGGGTGCTTGGCAACCGGAAGGGCGGGACACGCCGAACTTGCGTTGTTTGCCGCCTTCATGAAGGTGGTCGTCCCAAGATCTTGGGACGCTTTGAAAACACGCATGTTTTCTAGGCAAAAGGTCTTGAATTTATAGAAACTGCCGCTTATAAGGCGCGCATTCCACACGCAAGGGGCGGAAACCGAGCTTATCGGCCTTCCATCCGGTGACGATCTGGACTTGTCCAGCGTCCAAATCCTCTTGCGGAGGTCAAACCGGAAAACTCAGGAGTTCAGGGCCATGGCTTTGCCCGATATCAACATGCGTCAGCTTCTCGAAGCTGGTGTTCACTTTGGTCACCAGAAGCATCGTTGGAACCCGCGTATGGGTCAGTACATCTTTGGTGTACGCAACGATGTGCACATCATCGATCTGGCTCAGACCGTTCCGCTTATGCACCAAGCGCTGAAAGCTGTTAGCGACACTGTCGCAGGCGGTGGCCGCGTTCTGCTCGTTGGCACCAAGCGTCAGGCGCAGGAAGCTGTTGCTTCAAGCGCGCGCAACTCTGCGCAGTACTTCGTCAACGCTCGCTGGCTCGGCGGCATGCTGACCAACTGGAAGACCATCTCCCAGTCGATCCAGCGTCTTCGCAAGCTCGAAGAGACTCTCAATTCTGATGCAGCAAACGCTCTGACCAAGAAAGAGCGTCTGTTCATGGACCGCGAGCGCGAAAAGCTCGAGCGGAACCTTGGCGGTATCAAGGACATGGGCGGCATTCCGGACCTGATCTTCGTGATCGATACGAACCGTGAATCCATCGCCATTCAGGAAGCACGCCGTCTGGGTATCCCGGTCGCCGCGATTCTCGACAGCAACTCCAATCCGGAAGGCATCACCTATCCGGTGCCGGGCAACGACGATGCTGGTCGTGCAATTGCGCTTTACTGCGACCTGATTGCCCGCTCCGCCATCGACGGCATCTCCCGTGCACAGGGTGCTTCGGGCATGGACGTTGGTGCTGGTGAAGAAGCTCCGGTTGAAGAAGCTCTTGCTGAAGCTGCTGCTGAAGAAGTAGCTGCTGAAGCCGCTC
The DNA here is from genome assembly GCF_039945315.1 of Tateyamaria sp. Lineage (GTDB taxonomy): Bacteria > Pseudomonadota > Alphaproteobacteria > Rhodobacterales > Rhodobacteraceae > Tateyamaria. The sequence continues at coordinate 49,170 of NZ_JBDUXB010000025.1, forward strand.
CTGCAACGGAAGCTGCTGCAGAAGCTTGATTTTTTCCTGCCGCGGCGACGCGGCAGGTTCTTGTTAAATTCGCAGATGTTGGCGCCTTTTGTTGCGCTTTCGTCATACAGGTACGGTGCCAGTCGGCTAAACCGTATCTATCAATAACCCCCATCCACGAGGCAATCGATGAGCATTACCGCTGCGATGGTCAAAGAGCTCCGCGAAAAATCCGGCGCTGGCATGATGGACTGCAAGACCGCCCTGAAAGAATCGGGTGGCGACATGGAAGCAGCTGTTGATTGGCTGCGCACCAAGGGCCTTGCCAAGGCCGCCAAGAAGGCCGGCCGCGTTGCTGCCGAAGGTCTTGTCGGTGTTGCTGCTGAAGGCAGCAAGGCTGCAGTCATTGAGCTGAACTCAGAGACCGACTTTGTTGCACGTAACGAAGGCTTCCAGGAACTGGTGAAGAATGTTGCAAAGGTTGCCGTTGGCACCGATGGCGACCTCGAAGCCGTTTCTGACGCCGGCTACCCGGGTTCTGAAAAGAACGTCAAAGACAGCATCACAGATGCTATCGCGACGATCGGTGAGAACATGACCCTCCGCCGCACGGCAGTTCTGTCCGTGTCCGAGGGTGTTGTCGCGACTTATGTTCACGGCGCAGTCACTGAAGGTCTTGGAAAGATCGGCGTTCTGGTTGCTCTGGAATCTTCCGGAGACAAGGAAAAACTGAACGGTCTTGGCCGTCAGATCGCGATGCATATTGCTGCGACGAGCCCGCTCGCTCTCAGCACTGATGATCTCGACCCGGCTGTTGTTGACCGTGAGCGCTCGGTGTTCGTTGAGCAGGCTCGCGAATCCGGCAAGCCGGACAACATCATCGAAAAGATGGTCGAAGGCCGCATCCGCAAGTTCTATGAGGAAGTGACACTGGTCAAACAGTCCTTCGTCATCGACCCGGACAAGACGGTTGAACAGGCTGTTGAAGCTCTTGGCAAGGAGCTCGGCACAGAGGTCAAGCTCACAGGCTTTGTCCGCTTCGCCCTTGGCGAGGGTATCGAGAAAGAAGAGCAAGATTTTGCTGCAGAGGTGGCCGCGGCCACCGGGCAGTAAGCTTCCCAAGGGCGCCGGTTACGACCGGCGCCTTTTTTTTAGAAGGACCCACAAAGAGAAGGCCACGATATGAACAAGCCCCTGCGTTGGAAGCGAGTGCTCTTGAAACTCTCCGGTGAGGCGCTGATGGGATCCCAGCCATTTGGGATCGATCCGGCGATTGTCGAGAGAATTGCAAAGGAGATCGCAGACGCGGTTGCGCTTGGTGCGCAGGTGGGCATCGTGGTTGGCGGCGGAAACATCTTCCGCGGGGTTGCTGTGGCAGCCAAAGGCGGCAACCGCGTCACTGGCGACCACATGGGCATGCTTGCGACGATCATGAACTCCCTGACGATCGCTGATGCCCTTCGCCGGCTCAAGGTCCAGGCCCGTGTTCTTTCAGCGGTTTCGGTTCCCTCGATCTGCGAGACATTCAGCCAACGTGTGGCTGAACGGTATATGGAAGACGGCGACGTCATCGTCTTTGCCGGTGGAACGGGAAATCCCTTCTTCACAACGGATTCGGGCGCTGCTCTGCGTGCCGCAGAGATGCGCTGCGATGCCTTTTTGAAGGGTACTCAGGTGGATGGTGTCTATTCCGACGACCCCAAGACCAATCCGGATGCCGAGCGCTATGAGACACTCGGTTACGAAGAGGTGATCCAGCGTAATCTGAAGGTCATGGACACCACCGCGATTGCACTTGCGCGTGACAATTCGATCCCCGTCATTGTCTTTTCCATTCACAGTCCCGGTTCGCTTGTGAACGTTCTTCAGGAGAGCGGCCGGTATACTGTTGTTGGCGATTGATTCTTTTGCCAATATCCGCGGCACAGGGCCTTGTGTTTCGATGCAAGTGTGCGATCTTTGCCGCGGCCGAGACACAGTAAGCCAACAAAGCAAGAATTAAGTGAGGAAGTTATGCCGGTAGAAGGTATAGACCAGGACGATCTCAAGCGCCGGATGCAGGGCGCGTTGTCGGTGCTCAAGACAGAGTTTGCCGGCCTGCGGACCGGCCGTGCCTCATCCAGCATGATGGACCCGATCATGGTGAGCGCCTATGGCCAGGCGATGCCGATCAGCCAAGTCGCGACCGTCAGCGTTCCAGAGCCACGCATGCTTGCCGTTCAAGTGTGGGACAAGGGCATGGTTGCTGCTGTCGAGAAAGCGATCCGCGAATCCAACCTTGGTCTCAATCCTGTCGTGGATGGCCAGCTGTTGCGCTTGCCGATCCCGGAACTGAACCAGGAACGCCGTCAGGAATTGATCAAGATTGCTCACAAATATGCCGAGCAGGCCAAGGTCTCGATCCGCCACGTCCGCCGCGACGGCATGGACACGGCGAAGAAACTCGAGAAAGATGGTGATATCAGCCAGGATGATGGCCGTGTCGCATCCGACGAGATTCAAAAGCTGACCGACAGCATGATCGCGGAAGCAGATACGATGCTTGAAAAGAAAGAGCAGGAAATCTCCCAAGTCTAAGCTGAACAATCAATCTGGCCAGGTCGGGAAAGGTATTCTAGACCCAGCCACTCGGGGGGACTTTATGACTGCAAATCCGGATCCGGCCGACAGCATGTTTCCCTTGCCAGATGGCAAGGCCGCACCGGTGCGTCATGTCGGTCTGATCATGGATGGCAATGGCCGATGGGCCCAGGCGCGCGGTCTCTCCCGTTCAGATGGCCACCGTCATGGCCTAGATTCCTTGCGCCGAATGATCCGCCACGCGGTTCGGATCGGCCTTGAATATGTGACGATCTACAGCTTTTCCTCTGAAAACTGGAATAGGCCTGAGACGGAAGTGAGCTTTCTCATGTCACTTCTGCGCCGTTTTGTTCAGAGAGACCTTTCGGAAATTCACCAGGCCAATGTTCGGATACGGGTGATTGGCGACCGTGAAGGGCTCGAGCCCGGCATTCGCCAACTGCTTGTTGACGCCGAGCAGCTGACGCGAACAAACTCGGGGATGACTCTGGTCGTTGCGTTCAATTATGGCGCGCGCGATGAAATTACGCGAGCTGTCCGGTCGATTGCGCGGGACGTGGAAACTGGTGTTATTGAGCCTGACGCGGTGACGCCAGAGCTTATTGGCGACCGCCTTGATACTTCCGGCATGCCAGATCCTGATCTGATCATTCGAACCAGCGGTGAAATGCGGCTTTCCAACTTCCTCATGTGGCAGGCGGCGTATTCGGAATTCTATTTCTGTGAGTGTCATTGGCCAGACTTTGATGAAGTGGCCTTTGACAAGGCGCTCGCCGATTACAGCAGCCGTGAGCGCCGTTTTGGCGGGCTCAGCGCCAAAGCGCTCTGAATGTCTGAGCCTCTTCAAAAGCCTGACGGCGGATCCCGGATGTCTGATCTCAAGCTGAGGATTATCTCCGCTGCGATACTCGGGCCTGCGGTGCTGGCACTTGCCTATGTTGGTGGTCTTTGGTTTTTTGCGCTTGTTCTTGTGGCTGCGGTTCTGTTCCAGCATGAGTGGTTTTCGATCACCGGCACATCCGACAAAAGCGCTTCCGCGGCGATTGGATACACGGCGCTATGCGCAGCGTGCGCTTCTTACGCCTTGAGCTATCCAATCCTTGCGATTGTTTTTGTCGGCGGCGGAGCACTTGCTGTCTATTTGGTTGGTGGCCTGAGCCAACCTGCGCGGTGGGGCGCCGAAGGTATCATTTATTCGGGGCTGGCCTTGCTGTCCCTCATGGCCTCTCGCCTGGGCGATATCGGCCTCGTTTTCGTTTTCTTCCTGTTGATCGTTGTTTGGGCCACGGACATCTGCGCCTACTTCGTTGGCCGTTTTCTCGGTGGACCGAAGCTATGGAGACGTGTTTCGCCGAACAAGACCTGGTCGGGAGCGCTCGGTGGACTGTCTTTCGCTGTTCTATTTGGCGTTGGATTCGTCGCTGCAGTCGGACAAGTGGATCTTTTGCGCTGGGGTGGGCTCGCGGTTGTTCTTTCCATTGTCTCCCAGGCAGGGGATCTCTTGGAATCCGCAATCAAGAGGCGCTTTGATGTCAAGGATTCCAGCCGCCTGATACCTGGACATGGCGGCATCATGGACCGTGTTGACGGTCTTGTGGCGGCCGCGATCATGGCCGCTGCCCTTGGACTTGTCTTCGGCGGTGACCCGGTCAACCCGATTTTGGGTTTGGATCTGAGCTAACTCCGCTCCGATATCGTCGCTAAACCAGAAAGCAAACAAGGTGGATATGTCTGCAAACTCTGAGAGATGGCCCCATGGGGCTTCGGGCAGACGGATGCGGCTGAGCGTTCTGGGCGCGACGGGATCCGTCGGTCGCAGCACGCTTGATATCGTGGCGCGCAATCCCGACCGCTTTGACGTCGTCTCCCTCGTGGCCAACTCGGATGTTGCAGGTCTGGCGGAGTTGGCCCGAAAGGTGGGGGCTGATTGCGCGGTTCTTGCCAGATCCGACAAGAGCGCGGCGCTGGCCGATGCATTGGCCGGAAGCGGTATTGATTGCGCTGCAGGAGAGGACGCTGTTCTCGAGGCCGTGGACCGTCCCGTGGACATGGTCGTGGCTGCCATCGTTGGAGCCGCGGGTCTGCGACCTACGCTGCGGGCAATGAAGTCCAGCCGAGCTGTCGCTCTTGCCAACAAGGAGTGCCTCGTTTCCGCTGGTGATCTTTTCATGTCAGAGGCGCGACGTAGCGAAACGACTGTTCTTCCCGTCGACAGTGAACACAGCGCTATTTTCCAGGTTTTCGAGCAAGAGAATGCGGATCAGGTTGAGAAAGTGATTCTGACTGCGTCGGGCGGGCCATTTCGGATGGCGTCGAAAGCTGCGATGGTTGGTGTCACGCCGGAGCAGGCTCTCAGGCACCCGAATTGGGACATGGGAAGCCGCATTACGATCGACAGTGCCACGATGATGAACAAGGGTTTTGAGGTGATCGAAGCCTTTCACCTCTTTCCCCTGGCTCAGGATCAGCTGGACGTGCTCGTGCATCCGCAATCCGTTGTTCATGGTCTGGTGCAATATCGGGATGGCTCATTGCTAGCGCAGCTGGGGTCGCCGGACATGCGCACGCCAATCGCACATTGTCTGGCCTGGCCACACCGCATGGATGTTCCCGTGGAGAGGCTGGACCTTGCGCGGATTGGCGAGCTGTCATTCGAGGCACCGGACCTTGACCGATTCCCGTCACTCGCACTTTCGCTACAGGCAATGAGGCGCGGCGGCGGCGCGACGACCATCCTGAATGCAGCGGACGAGGTGGCCGTTGCCGCCTTTTTGAACCGGCGGATCGGTTTCATGGATATTCCATCCGCGGTCGAAGCGTCGCTTGAAAGGCTGGATGCTTCTCACGGGGGGAGGGCCCTTGAAGGAGTTGAGGACGTTCTGGCCGTCGACGAAGAAGCGCGGGACGCCTGCAAGAGATGGGTTGCATCTCGCTAACCAATAGGGTCGAAATCGGACAGGGCTTCAAAAATCGGTGTTGTCCTTTAACCTGCCTTAATTGCACAGCGTATATCCTGTAAGAATACAGGATCAAACGAGCCTGAAACGGGACCTCATAATGGAATTGATTTCGTCGGCTTACGACCTCCTGATCGGCTATATCGTGCCGTTCCTCTTCGTTTTGACCATCGTGGTTTTCTTCCATGAGCTCGGGCACTTCCTCGTTGCACGCTGGTGTGGCGTCAATGTCGATGCATTTTCGGTCGGTTTCGGGCGTGAGATCTTTGGCTGGAACGACAGCAAGGGAACGCGCTGGAAACTCTCGATGATCCCGCTCGGTGGCTATGTGAAGTTCGCCGGAGACGAAAATGCAGCGAGCGTTCCTGATCGCGAGCGCGTTGCAGCGATGAGTGACTCCGAACGGGCAGGGGCGTTCGTCGCCAAGCCGGTCTGGCAGCGCGCCGCAGTGGTTGCCGCTGGTCCGATTGCAAATTTCATCCTGGCGGTTGTCATCTTTGCATCGATCTTCATGACCTTCGGCAAGATCGTTACCTCTCCCGTCGTTGAAACCGTTCAGCCGGACAGTGCAGCAGAGGTTGGCGGGCTGCAGGCCGAAGATCTGATCCTGTCGGTCGACGGGCGTGAGATCGCCACGTTCTCCGATCTGCAGCGGATTGTTTCTGTAAGCGCGGATGTTCCTCTATTGCTTGAGGTTGAGCGCGGTACGAGCGTCGTCACGCTTACTGTTACGCCGCAATACCGGGAATTGACCGACCGTTTCGGGAATGTTCAACGTCTTGGTCTTTTGGGAGTTTCACGCAGTCCCAAGCCGGAGGATCTCATTCAGCAGACTTATGGCCCCTTGGAGGCCGTTGCTGAGGGAACGCATGAAACAATCTATATCGCCGGGCGGACACTCGATTATCTGTGGGGCGTTCTTTCCGGCCGGGAAGCGGCTGATCAGCTCGGTGGACCGATTCGGGTCGCGCAGGTTTCCGGACAGGTCGCCACACAGGGCATAATTCCCTTGCTGAGCCTTGCGGCGGTCCTGTCGATCTCCATCGGACTTTTGAATCTGATGCCCATCCCGATGCTCGATGGCGGACATCTGGTCTATTATTTTGCCGAAGCTGTCCGAGGAAAGCCTTTGAGCGAGGGTGTCCAGGATATGGGGTTTCGTATTGGCATCGGTATCGTTCTTCTGTTGATGGTCTTTGCGACCTGGAACGATGTCATGCATCTGACGAAGCTTTAAACAATGAATTAGCGTGGGGAATTGGGGCGTGGCATCCTCGCAACGCCTTCAATTGAAATCGATTTTCGGCCATGAGCCCGGTTGCACATTCGGTAAAAGACTGTAAAACCATTTCAGTTGCTGAGAATCTGGGGTTACCTCTGCGCTTTGGCGCATTGGATTTAAAAACATAAAGGCATAGCGCACTAATGCAGCGATTGCAGAAACTCACTCGCGCCGTTGTTCTAGCGGCCGCCGTATTTTCTACGGGCGCGATTCTTCCCGAGACCTTTGGTCCGTTTTCCTCTGTGACGGCAGAAGCTGCTGTCGCCCGGAGTGTTGTGGTTCGCGGAAACACGCGTATCGAGGAGGAGACCGTCCTCAGCTACATGACGATCCAGCCTGGCCGCTCCTACAGCGCCGCGGACGTTGATGAGTCGCTGAAGGCGCTTTTTGCGACAGGCCTTTTTGCCGACGTGAAAATTTCGCCCCAGGGCGGAACTGTCGTTGTGACAATCACCGAGAACCCGATCATCAATCGCGTTTCCTTCGAAGGAAACAAGAAGCTCAAGGATGATGCGCTCAAGACCGCTGTGCGCTCGACTGAAAGGTCGATGCTGACGAGTGCCAAGGTTCAGACGGACGTTCAGAACATCCTTGAAGCCTATCGCCGTTCCGGTCGCTACGGCGCTTCCGTTGACCCCAAGATCATTGATCGCAGTAACAATCGTGTCGATCTGGTCTTTGAAATCAATGAAGGCGACAAGACTGGCGTCGAGCGGATCACCTTTATCGGCAATTCTTCATTCAGTGATGGTCGCCTGCGTGATGTGATCAGAACCCGTGAGAGCGGTCTTCTGAGCTGGCTGCGCAGCACAGATACATACGATCCTGATCGCCTGTCCGCTGACCAGGAGCTGCTGCGTCAGTACTATTTCAAAAAAGGCTACGCTGACTTCCGTATCGTTTCGGCCTCGGCTGATCTCGATCGCGAGCAGAACGTCTTTCACGTGACCTTTACGGTCGATGAGGGCGAAGAGTACACCATCAGCGATGTTGAGGTGGTCTCGTCGCTCGCAGAAGTCGACCCGGAAGCCCTGCGCTCTCAGGTGAGAACTCGCGCTGGACAGACCTTCAATTCGCTTCGCGTCGAGCAGAGCGTGGAAGACATTACGGTCAAGGTGGCTGAGAACGGTTACGCATTTGCCCAGGTTCGTCCTCGTGGTTCGCGTGACTACGAAAACAAGACGATCTCTCTGACCTACTACATCGAGGAAGGCCCGCGGGCTTATGTTGAGCGTATCAACATTATCGGCAACGACCGAACACGTGAATACGTCATTCGCCGTGAGTTTGATCTCGCTGAGGGTGATGCTTTCAACCGTGCGCTCGTCGACAAGGCTGAACGCCGTCTCAACAATCTAGGTTTCTTCGAGCGTGTGAGCATTACGACGGCTCAGGGCTCCGCGGCGGATCGTGTTGTGATCAATGTTCAGGTCGACGAGAAGCCGACTGGTGAAGTCTCCTTCGGTGTTGGCTACTCGACAACAGATGGTATTGTTGGCGATATCTCGATCACCGAGAAAAACTTCCTCGGTCGGGGGCAGTTCGTAAAAGTCGCCGTTGGCGGTGGTACAGATACACAGTCTTACGAGTTCGCCTTCGTCGAACCCTTCTTTATGGGGCGTCGTATCGCGCTTGACCTCGATGTGTACAAGAAGGTCACTGATGCAAACGACTACCGGTCCTATGACGAAGATAAGATCGGTGGCGGCTTTGGGTTCTCTCTTCCGCTTCGCGAGGAAGAACTGACACTTCGTCTTTACTACAAGATCTTCCAGTCAGAAATTTCAGATCCGGACAACTTGGCGACGGGACTTTCCGATTGTTCCAACAACTCCGATCTTTCTCCTGCGATCTGTGACTCCCTTGGGACGTATCTGACGTCCTTGGCCGGCTACACCCTTGTTCACAGCACGCTGAACAACAACCTGAACCCAACCGACGGTATCTATGCGTCCTTTGGTCAGGAGTTCGCTGGTCTCGGTGGCGACTCCTACTACATCAAGACCACTGCTGAAGCTCGTGCTTACAAGGAAATCCTTGCTGACTACGGTGTTGTTGGTAAAGCGAGCATCAAGGGTGGCCACATTACGGCGATCGGCGATGAGCGCCTCCGCGTTTCCGAGCAGTTCATGGTTGGTGGCAATATCATCCGCGGCTTTGAAAACCAGGGTATTGGTCCGCGCGATGCGACTACGGAAGATGCCATCGGTGGCACCATGTATGTCGCGGCGACTGTGGAGACGACCTTCCCGTTCCCTGCAATTCCTGACGAATTTGGACTGAGTGGTGCTGTTTTCGCAGACGCTGGCTCGCTTTGGGACGCTGATAGCGACCTTATCAACGCGGTCGGGTCAAACGGCGTTGTCTCGAATGACTTCGAACTACGTGCCTCGGTTGGTGCCGGTATTCGTTGGAACTCACCTTTCGGTCCTCTGCGTGCAGATTTCGCCTGGCCTGTTGTCAAGGATGATGCCGACAAGACGCAGCTCTTCCGTTTGAGCGGTGGCACTCGTTTCTAAGGCGTGAAAATTTGTGAGATAAGACGG
>NZ_JBDUXB010000026.1:0-160380 GCF_039945315.1 Tateyamaria sp.
GACCGCATATCCACGCTCAACAACCTGCGCCACGGCGTCCTGCTTAAACTCATCCGTAAACCGTATGCCCTTGTTCATATCCGTCTCTCCTTGGTTCCAAAATTACCAAGCAAAGCGTCTACAAATCTAGGGGCACCTCACTCGTCCCAAAGTCGTTTCATGGCACGTTGCTGACCTGTGGTTTTACCTAGGCCAGTTTCAGCCGTGAAGAACTGTAATGCCCCTTTGTCGTAAGTTCGGTATTCGATCTTATCAAAGACAGCATCATGAGTTTCTTGGATTACGTTTATCGTAGCATCAAAGGGCATAGCTATAGCGTCCTTCTTCTTTGGTTTAATTTTTAGGTGAAGTTCGGAGTAGCTACGTCCGACGCTGATGCTCTGACCTCGCGGTACTCACATCCTATGCCAGACTACTTCAAAGGCAGTCCTCAGCTATGTCTCGCCTCCATTAAGTTGGAGATCGCTCTGTTATTGGTAACCCTTGGTCAAGTTACTGGGTGGAAAAAGTAAAACTTTCCATCTTATCAATATAATCATTCCAACCCTGTTTTTCAAGGGGTGGGATGGAAAGATATTGACAGATACGACAAGATGTGAATTCGGATATGAGCGAATCACTCTGGGGAGTACATCTGATCTACCAAAGTCTGCAAATCATCCTCAGGAGCGTACTTTCCCTCTGGTAGGCCTTTGACGTAAGCCGAATATTGACGCTGTAGCTGGCCGTAAACTTCCGACAGCATATGCTTCTTGGCCAGACCACCTCCAAGGTAAGACGTTCTGGTGACACCGACAGGGGCATGGTTGAGGCAAGCAGAAATCACGTGCAAATCAACTCCGATTAACTGGCAATGCTCAGCAAATGTCCTCCTGAGGTCGTGCGTTGTCCAAGCGTCATGGAACCCAAGTATCCTGCGGTGGATGTCGAACTGGTGACGATAGGTGCTGTACGTGAATGGGAATAAGGGGCTGTCATCTTCTGTGGTGGCGAACTGTGAGACAATCCGTTTGATCCAACCAGTGCAGGGAATGGTGTGGTCCCGTCCTGATTTGGTGTCCCTGAAGGTCAGTGTGTCCTCACGATGATTGTAATCTGACTTCTTCAGCCCAAGAGCCTCATTCAATCGACAGCCTGTCAGGAGGTAGAACATCAGCAGGTCAGCAAAGTCTCTGTTCACATTGGGGTAGGGAATAGCATCCTTGTCCCGTCTGGTGAGGTGGACAATTTCAGAAATTTCATGGGCTGACAGGTATCTGTGCCGTGCTGTCGGTTTGGTGGTGACGCCGGAGGACTCGTAAAACTGAGTGACGGGATTGCGGGTGAGGTCTGTTGAATTGAAGACAGCCTTCAGGGTCCGCATGGCCTTGTTCACGTAAGCGGTAGACTTGCCTTGCTTGGTCAATTCCCTGTGCTTGACCGCTACTGTCTCCTTGCTGATGTCCTCAATTGGGATGTGGAGCAGTTCGGGGAGGCAATTGGCGAACACCTTCTTGTAATCGTTGATGGTCGTTTCTCTGAGGGAGACACGGGTAAGCAGATATTTGTCCAAGGCATCCTGAAGCGTGTCAGGTTCAACAGATAATGGGGCAGGGGTACTGCGTTCCTTGGATATGTCGATGCCTTTTGAGAGGCGGTACAGCATCCCCTTGGCGTCTGTCTTGGCTTGGTCCAATGCGATATGATCGACTGAGCCGATAGCCTTGCGGACAGTGCGACCACCTTTGATCCTGCCTTCAACGAAATAGGAGGCTTTTCCTTTGGCAGTCACCTTGATACCAAATCCCTGAAGGTCAGAATCACGCAAGAACTGGACGCTACCAGTTGGTTCGAGTGAGGCAATGGCCCTTTGAGTAATCTTGAGTTGCATAATAATAGTCCCCTGTGTCCAGCAGTAGACATTAAGTAGACGAGATTGCCTCAATAAAGCAAGACAAGGGAAGCAGTAGACGGAGAAAGTCTAATGTTTTCAATGAGGCCCAAGTGGCGGAATGGTAGACGCAGGGGATTCAAAATCCCCCGTCCTAACGGACGTGCCGGTTCGAGTCCGGCCTTGGGTACCAGCCTCTCAAAGTAGTGTTCGCGATCATTTTGCGGATGAATCTCGGCGCGACTGATCAAGGCGTTAGGGGCTTCACATTACCGCCACATTTTCGACGAAATGATTCGAAAACCGCTGTGGATAACCGCGTGAATTGGCACCAATTCTGCAAGTTTGGTCGGATTGATCTGCATACGGGAACGCATAGAGGTTTTTAAATTGCCGCCCTTGCCACATTACGAGAAGATTTTTCTGTGTTCAGCCATTCAAACCGTACGTTGAATGTCGTGTTTCTCGCTATTTGCTCCAAACCCCAGCAGTAACTAGGTTTGCGCTTGTTTTTGCCATGTATCTTTATTGGCGCTGGTAAAAGGCCACTACCCAAGGTTGCGTATTGTCTGGCGCCCCTCAGGTGAACAACACCGTACTGTGAGGCAATACCGCGATTTTTCGAACATTTTTTACTTTTTTTGCCTCAAACCACTTCGTAAGACAGGTCAGCCCATCTGGGGGGCGATGATTGTTTGGTCACGGGGGCGACCGCACTGCGCGTACTGTTTTAGGTACGGGAGATGTGCGTTCGTTAAGTCGCGTCGCGACGGTATGGTACGCATGGGATATCACTAGGGTGGTGTCGCAAAGCCCCTTTAAGGCTTCTCTCTCTTTTCCTTTCAATGGGCGTGATGTGTGGATCGCCCAGTGTCCTCCGCATCGCTCCTGAGCGGCTAGTGAGTGTGTGACGAGGTAAGAACTGTGAAGCGATTTACGCCGATGCATGTGGCTGGACATGCGCAAGATGCGCTACTGTCTAAGCACGCCCTGACAGCTCCGATCAAATTGTGGTTTCTCGCCACACTGCCCGTTGTTTGTGCGGCGGCTTAGGATTTTCGAAGCATGACAAAGTTTATTGATTTCAACAACCTTGCGACCGGCACCGTTGTAGACAACGAATATCAGTCTGAAGGCGTGACCATTTCGGCTGTGAGCGGTTCATGCAAGACAATGATTTTTGACTCCGCACACCCAACCGGCGGTGATCACGATCTTGAAACGACTAACCTGGGCAACGTTCTGATCATTTCAGAAGATGGTGACAGCAATGATCCGGATGACAACGCCAGAGGTGGGACGATTACGTTCGACTTCCATGAGTTGGCCTATATCAACCGGCTGACATTTCTTGACGTTGAAGAAGGTGCTTCGGTCAAGTTTTTTGATGCCAATGGGTATCTGATCAAGACTGTGCACATCGATAAAACTGACAATAACGGACAGCTGATTCAGGATTTCGACGTCGATGGCGTAGCGCGGATGGACGTGACGCTGAATGGGTCGGGCGCAATCGATAACCTCGTGTTCGACGACTCAGGTCTGGACGGAGTGGTTGAAGGCGACAATGATGCTAACCTGATCGACGCTGCCTATGCCGAAGACCCTGATGGTGATTGCATCGATGCAGGCGATGCGCAGTTGCCCGGCGAAGGTCCCGATGATGATATCGTCGATGCATTGGGTGGCGACGATACGATCAAATCCGGAGCCGCGAACGACGAGGTTTACGCCGGGTCCGGAAATGACAGTGTCGATGGCGGTGAAGGCGACGATATGATTTTCGGGGACAGCAACTATGCTGGCCCAGGCTCAGGCAGTGTACGCGAGAGCTTCGAGTGGGTCGACGCCTGCTTTGCTGGTGGCCAGGATATCTCCGGTTTCACTCAGAACACTGGCAGTGTCGATGTCACCTTTTCGATTATCCGCGAAACCGGCCATGCAGATAGCGAGTTTTCTGACGACAAGCAGAATGTCCAAAACATTGATGATGACGGAACGGACCCAGATCGCAGGAGCTCACTCGAAAGCATTCTGAATGGAAAAGGAAACGACGCCGATTACGCGCTCGCCTTCTCTGTTCCTGTCGAAGATGTATCTTTTCGTATCAATGACATTGACGGCGACGGTGTTGTCAGCGTCATGGCCTTTGACGCCGATGGGAACCCAATTGTTGCCAACCTTGAAGGCGGTGAGCGTCTGACGCTCAAGGACACGGACGGGGTTCCCGGAAACGACACTGCAGATAGCAATGGCGGTTATCTCCCTGATACCTCATCTGAATATTCTCTGCTTGTCAGTATACCGGGCCCAGTGTCCCGGATTGTGATCGAGCATGACCAGAACGGTAACAACAACTCCGGCATCAACGTCACAGACGTCTACTTTGATGCGCCTGTTGTTGATGCGGGAATCCCGGGTGATGACACGCTCAACGGCGGCGACGGCGACGACACGATCTTCGGTGAAGATGGCAATGATCTCATTCTTGGCCAAATTGGCGATGATGAAATCGACGGCGGCGCAGGCAATGACCTTTTGGGCGGTGGCGAGGGCGACGACACTGTCGTTGGTGGTGACGGCGTCGACATCATTGTTGGTGGCAAAGGCGATGACGACCTTGATGGCGGCGCGGACACGGACCTGATCCTTGGCGGTGAGGGTGATGACGTCATCGTTGGCGGTGTAGGCATTGATATCCTCGACGGAGAGGCTGGTGACGACACTGTTGACGGTGGTGCTGGCATAGACCTCGTCATTGGTGAAGCGGGTGACGACAGTCTGATTGGCGGTGACGATCAGGACGTTGTCGTAGGAGGCATCGGCAATGACACCCTGTACGGAGACGGCACGGTTGGCGAAGGCAATACGACTGACGGTGCTGCTGATTTCCTGTTTGCGGGTGAAGGTGATGACAGCCTGATAGGCGGGTCGGGTAACGACACGATTGACGGCGGCGCGGGCGCGGATTTCCAAAGTGGTGGTGATGATCGCGACACGTTCATCGAAATCGGTCCCGGTGACACGATTTTTGGCGGTGAAGGGGGTGATGACTTTGACACAATTGTGGTGTCCAGCACGTCCGTTGTGGAATTCGACCCGAATGATCCAGAAGCTGGTGTCGTCACGTTCTATGACTTTGGCAGCATCACGACGACGGGCACGGCGACTTTCTCGCAAATCGAAAACGTCATCTTTGTTGAGGACAACCCGAACCCCGCTCCGCCATCGGATGCACCGGACAGTGAGGACGACGAGTTTGACGTCGTGCCGGTCGTTCCAACCTCGATCTCAATTCCGAGTGTCCCAGTGCCCGGACCTGGTGTCGTCGAAGGAACGGACGGTCCAGATTCCATCGGCCCCGGCTATGTCGATGCCGACGGTGACGAAGTAGACGGCCCTGACGGTCTGGATGACACGATCCTTGCCTTTGATGGCAACGACACCGTGGATGCAGGACTTGGTGACGACGAAGTGTTGGCTGGCGACGGTGATGATCGTGTGCTTGGCGGTGAGGGCAACGATGTCCTGCGGGGTGAAGACGGCGATGACACCATCCGCGGCGGTATTGGCCACGACCAACTGGCTGGGGACGACGGTGATGACCAACTGTTCGGGGGTGAAGGCAACGACATTCTGGAAGGTGGCGACGGCACGAACGTGTTGGAAGGCGGGGCCGGCAATGACTTCATCATAGGTGGAGACGAAGGCGACCTTGTGGTGGGTGGAGACGATTCTGACTTTATTGTTGGTGGTGATGGCGATGATCTGATCTTTGTCGGGAACACTGATCAGGTTGATGATGGTGCGGCTGACATTGTCTTTGCCGGAGATGATGCCGACCAAATATTTGGTGGTGGCGCTGGCGATACAATTATTGGTGGCGAAGGCGGCAATGACGATGACACCCTCAATCTGACTGGCTCTGGCCCGCTGGTCATCAACTTTGATGGGGGTGATCCCAACAGCGAAAGCGGCACGGTCGATTTCCTTGATGACGATGGTAATGTCACCGGCACACTGAAATTCGCCGAAATCGAGAATGTCATTCCCTGCTTTACGCCCGGTACGATGATCGCAACTGCAAGTGGCGAATGCCTTGTTCAAGATCTGAAAGTTGGCGATCGGGTTATCACCCGTGACAATGGCATTCAGGAAATCCGCTGGGTGGGACATCGCGACATGAGCGGTGGTGATCTCGCGCGCGCTGCGCATCTGCGTCCGGTTCTCATCCGTCAGGGTGCTCTGGGCAAAGGTCTGCCAGAGCGAGATATGCTCGTTTTGCCGCAACACCGTGTGTTGATGTCCAGTGACAAGACGGCTCTGTACTTTGAAGAATCCGAAGTGTTGGTTCCTGCAAAACACCTGACGGGCATGGACGGGATCGACGTAGTGGACGTGTCGCACACGACCTACATCCACGTGATGTTCGACCAGCATGAGGTGATCCTGTCCGATGGCACATGGACCGAAAGCTTCCAGCCGGGTGATCAGACCCTGAATGCGATGGACGACACTGTGCGTGCCGAAATCCTCGAACTGTTCCCGGAACTGGAAACAGAAAAAGGGATCAGGGCATACACAGCAGCGCGCCGCAGTTTGAAAAAGCATGAGGCCAAGCCACGGACCCAATAACGCTTCACGCCTCAAAGGCACATCGAGATATGCAGCATTCCGCGTGTGACTCGTGCGGAACGCAAAAAACGGGGCAGGGGGCTGCACCCGTTTTTTGTGCTTAATGAGAGGGCGTTACGCCCGTTTCTTGCAGCAATTTCTCGCGAATTGGCGCTGAAAGGCGGCTTCAAACTGCTGGTACGGACGTTGGGTTTACCAATCTCCGATAATTCCCCCTGAATTTGTACACAATTTGAATAAATAGAGGTCAGCGGTGTTGATCCGCCGAGGGGGGCGTGATGCGGCCCTGTAGTTTGTTTATGTAAAGGCGCCTGTCATGCCAGTGATCAACGGGACGAATAACAACGACACCCTTCAGGGCACCAATGAAGAAGACACGATCAATGCGTTTAACGGCGCTGATCTGGTGTCTGGTGAAGGCGGCGACGACAGTATTTTGGGCGGAGGTGGTAACGATACGCTCTTTGGTGATGTGGGCGAAGGGACGGCTCCGGGCAATGATGGCTCACCTTTGATCATTTCGAACTCCAACCGGGTCACACTGAACAGTTCTGACAATGATCCGGGCGACTTGGCCGTCTACAGAAACGTCGCACAACTGGAAGATGGCACGGTTGTATCCGCTCGCATTGTACTGGTGTCCAAATCTGATCCGAACCTGACCGTTGATCTTTCGGGCGGCATTGGCGCTGAAATCCTGATGAACGGTGCGGGCACCGGCGACACCGCGGACTTCCGCATGGAGTTCTTCGTTCCCGACAGCCCGAATGCCACCACTGGAACGCCCGTGGCGCTGAATACGACCGCGACTGTCAATGATCTGGACCGAAACAGCGTCGGCAATCAGGAATCCGTGACGTTCAATACCGCAGGCTTCACCGAATTTGCCACCAGCAGTGATAGCTCAATCGCGGTCTCTACTGGCACCGGTACAATCACCGCAGCAGGTACGGAACAAAACAGCCCATCCGATCAGGACGCCTGGTTCTCGGCGTCTTTCGAAAACCGTGAGTTCATTGAGTTCACTCTGGAGTCCCGCTCAACCAACTCTGGGTTCTCTTTCTCTGGCGATCTGATCGACGATGCGGTTGTCACACCAATTGAGGCAGGCGACGACACGATCGAGGGCGGGTTCGGGCAGGATCTGATTTTTGGACAGGGCGGAGACGACAGCCTGTTGGGCGGATTTGGCGATGACGCTATCGACGGCGGCGAAGGCAGCGACACGCTGGAGGGCGGACAGGGTCAGGATACGCTAGAAGGCGGGTTGGGCGACGACGTGCTATCAGGCGGCTCAGGCGATGACATCCTGTTGGGTGGTGACGGCCAAGACTCGATCGCCCTGGGCCCGGACAATGACAGGGCCGAAGGCGGGTTCGGGTCCGACGTTTTCACCATTGGTGGATTGGGCAATCATACCATCATCGGCGGTGAGGATGCGGATGGCCTCGACATTGACGTCATCGACCTGAGTGGAGTGGATGCCAACGTCATTCAGACCGGCCCTGAAACCGGTACGATTGAATTGCTGGACAGCAATGGCAATATTGCGCGCCGTGTTGAGTATTCCGAAATTGAACAAATCATCTGTTTCACGCCCGGCGCTCGCATGGCGACCCAAAAGGGCGAGGTTTTGGTTGAGCATTTAAGAGCTGGTGACAGGGTCATCACCCGCGACAACGGTTTACAAAGTCTGCGTTGGGTGGGCCGTCGCGATCTCGGACCTCGGGACCTGCTGACCAATGCACTTTTCCAACCGGTTCTCGTTCGCAAAGGCGCCCTTGGTAACGGATCCCCCGAGCGCGATATGCTGGTCTCTCCACAACACCGGATGTTGATCAATTCTGAAGTGGCCGCTGTAATGTTTGCGGAAAGGGAGGTTTTGGTGGCCGCCAAGCACCTGACTGGCCTTGACGGCGTTGATCAGGTCCAAACAGGGGCGGTCAGTTACATGCACCTGATGTTCGATCAACACGAGGTCGTGCTTGCTGATGGCGCATGGTCGGAAAGCTTTCAGCCCGGGGATCATTCCCTGCGCGGTATCGGTTCAGATCAGCGGGACGAAGTCGTAGCACTGTTCCCGGAACTGGAAACGGAAGCGGGTCTGGAAGAGTACGGCCCAGCCCGACTACCGCTAAAACGTTACGAAGCAGAGGTTATCGTGGAGCGCCTGAGGTAGAGCGGCCCGCACGCCACGCGGCCCAGTCTTCGGGCGTGTCGAGATCTTGGCGCGCCCGGTTCCCTTTCAATGGCACAAGGTGCACGGCGCCTTTGTGGTTTGCGATGATGGAATGGCCTCCACTGTCGCCCTCAAGTGTCTGGAATTCATCGAAAAGTGGGTGGGCCACGACCATTGGATGCCCACCTTTTCCAGTCTGCGTTGCCCCGCGCCAGATCAGGGCATCCGGGTATTGGGTCGTTGCACTCATAACTGCACGCAGATCATCGTCGCTCAGGTCTGGTAAATCCCCCAGTAGCACCATTGCATGGGACTGCTCCGGTTCCAGTGTCGCAAACAAAGTGCGCAGGCTCGCGCTCATGCCCTGGGATGCATCTGCGACTTCAATCGTCTGGACGTCCAGATCCCGAACCAAGTCGTAGCGTGGGTGCGGTCGTGGGGGCAGGGCGATGCGAACATCTGTGCTGACCTCCATGGCCATGCGCGCCTGACGGCGCAGCAACGGTACGCCGTCAACATCCAGCAATAGTTTGTCAGCGCCGCGCATTCGCGAAGACGCTCCGGCCGCAAGGATTAAGATAGGCATCATGGCCCTATCATATCATCCACGCATCCACGCATCCACGCATCCGCGCGCCATCTGCATCAAACAGCGGTTCGTCAACCAACCGTGCCTTGCACATCTGGCCAAGAATTTCGATCTCAACCTCCCGTCCCGCAGCTATCCGATCCACAGGCAAGAACCCTTGGGCAACCGAAAGCTGCGCGTGGTGGGAATAGCCGCCCGACGTACAAAAGCCAACCACTTCGCCGTCCAGCCAGATCGGTTCGTAGGCCTGTACGTCAGCGTCCGTAGCCTCGACGATAAAGGCGCATAGCTTGCGATCGGGGCCCTTAGTCCGTTCCGTCTCGGCCGCATCGCGCCCGACAAACGCCGTGTTTTTCTTCCATGAGATAAAGCGATCAAGTCCAGTCTCGGCGGCCGTGTAATCCGGCCCAAATTCCAATAGCCAACCACCAAAGAACTTGTCCAATCGCAGCGACATCATTGCGCGCATTCCGAATGGAGTCATACCGTGCGGCTGACCAGCGGCCCACAGCGTGGCCCAAAGCTGTCGTTGCGCCATGGGATCACAATAAATCTCGAACCCCAGATCGCCGGTATAGCTGACACGCTGCGCGATGCAGTCTGTCATGCCTACAGTGATGGGCCAGACGTCCAGGAACTTCATTTCCGATATGTCTCTGCGGGTGCAAGCCTGTAGCACTTCGCGCGCTTTCGGTCCGGCGATCTGGAAGCCGTTGCGCTGGTCGGTGATATTCTCGATCCGCACGCCGTCTTCAACTTCGTTGAGGAAATGGCGCATGTGAAAGGCTTGAGCGCCGTAAGAGGCGGTCAGCTGGAACTCTTCTTCGCTGAGGCAGGACATAGTGAAGTCGCCAATTAGCTTACCCTTGGGGCTGAGCATCGGCGTGAGCGAGATGCGACCCTGCTGTGGTACGCGTCCCGCCATAACACGATCAAGCCACGCCCGCGCACGGGGTCCAGAGACCCGGTACTTGCCAAAATTGTGCACCTCATTGATGCCGACTCCTCCGCGAACGGCATGTACTTCGCGCGCGGTAGCCTCAAACGCATTTGAGCGACGGAATGAGGGCGTTTCATACGTGGGTTCACCACCTTGGGCAAAGTAGTTTGGCACCTCCAACCCATATTGCTGTCCCCACACCGCACCCATCTCAGAAAAGATGTCGTACATTGGCGTCGTGCGATTGGGCCGAGCCGCGGGCAGTTCTTCGTTCGGGTAGGCGACTGAAAAGCGTTTCTGATAGTTCTCGATCACCTTGGGCAGGGTGTAGCCCGGCGAAATCCAGTCTCCGAAGCGGGCAACGTCCATCGCGAACGTGTCCCGCTCGGTCTCGCCCTCGACCATCCATTGGGCCAGCATCAGGCCGACGCCGCCGCCTTGGGAAAAACCCGCCATGACGCCGCACGCCGACCAATAGTTGCGCACACCCGGCACAGGGCCAACCAGCGGGTTACCATCGGGGGCAAAAGTGAACGGACCATGGATCACGTTTTTGACCCCTGCGCGTTCCAGATCCGGAAAACGGTTGTAGGCGAAGGCAATGGAATCTTCGATCTTGTCAAAGTCGTCCTGCAACAAGTCCTGCCCAAAACTCCACGAAGTGCCATCCACAGCCCAAGGGCGGCATTTTTGTTCGTAGAACCCAATGCATAGCCCTTTGCCCTCCTGACGGAGGTAAGATTCACCGGCAGGGTCCATCACGTGGGGGTGTTCATTCCCGTCTTTCATCATTTCGGCGATCAGAGGCACCTCTTCAGTCACCAAGTATTGGTGTTCCATGGGGTGAAGAGGAAAATAGATGCCGGCCATTGCGCCCACTTCACGCGCCCAAAGGCCTCCTGCATTGACGACATGTTCGGCGTGGATCGTGCCCTTGTCAGTCACCACATCCCACGTGCCGTCTGCGCGCTGGTTGGTTTCCTGCACCATCGTATGGGTTTCAATCGTCGCGCCCCCCATCCGCGCTGCGCGAGCATAGGCGTGGGTGGTGCCGGACGGATCAAGGTGGCCATCTAGTGGATCATAAAGCCCGCCGACGATGCCATCGACATTGGTGACGGGTGCGATCTTTTTGATCTCTTCCGGCGTTACGATTTCAGTCTCAAGCCCCATAAAGCGATGCTTGGCCCGTTCGGCAACGAGCATGTCGAACCGGTCCTGATCCTCGGCCAATGTGACGCCGCCGACATGGTGCAATCCGCAAGACATGCCGGTGATCTCTTCCAACTCCTTGTAAAGCTTGATGGTATAGCCCTGAAGTGCCGCCATGTTGGTATCACCGTTAAGCGTGTGAAACCCGCCGGCTGCATGCCAAGTTGAGCCCGACGTCAGTTCAGATCGCTCAACAAGAATCACATCGGACCAACCAAGCTTGGTCAGGTGGTAAAGGACAGACGCGCCGACAACGCCGCCGCCGATGACAGCCACTCGGGTGGTGGTTTTCATGGGGAACCTCGAGACATTGGATTGGTCATTTCATATGCTGAGGATCAGTGTATTTCTCAATTCCCATGGGCGGAACGACACAAAGCGACACATGGTGTCGCGAATGCCGATCTGGTCGCGTCAAAATTGCTGAAACCCACAAGAACTAATCCCGCGCGATAGTGGTTAAACGACGCCACATGTCGCAGGCGGGCTATCGTGCGGGAACGTCAGAGCGCACCTTGCGTTGCAGCACATAACGCAGAGGCGGACTTAAGACATGCGCACCCACGCACAGGCTGTCGTCATCGGTGGCGGCGTCATCGGTTGTTCAATCCTTTATCACCTCACGAAACTCGGGTGGAGCGACGTTGTTCTGCTGGAACGAGACGAGTTGACGTCAGGGTCCACATGGCACGCGGCGGCCAACATTCACGGCCTGCACGACAGCACCAATATCAGCCGCATTCAGCACTACACCATGGGCCTGTACAAAGAATTGGAGCAGGAGACCGGGCAGGGTTGCGGCGTTTTCCAACCCGGCAGCCTCTACCTCGCGCAGACCGAGGCGCGCGAACACCAACTCAAGCTGCAGGCCGCCAAGGCCAAGCTTTATGACATGAACTTTTTCGAGGTGGACCGAACCGAGGCGGAACGATTGCATCCACTCGTCGATTTCGATGGCATCCGCTGCATCATGTGGGAACCCGAAGGCGGCAATGTGGATCCTTCCGGTGTAACCAATGCCTATGCCGCAGGTGCGCGTCAGAATGGTGCTGAAATCATCCGGTTTTGCCCCGTTACAGGGACAGAACAGCAAGCAGACGGCACATGGATCGTGCGCACGGAAAAGGGCGACATCGCAACCCCCTGGGTGGTGAACGCCGCCGGGCTTTGGGGGCGCGAAGTGGCGGCACTCGCCGGCGTCGAACTGCCCCTTCAGCCCACCGAACACCAGTACTTTGTCACGGAAACGATCGCCGAGATCGACGCCATGGACCGCCGGTTGCCCTCTGTCGCTGATCGGGACGGCGAGTACTACCTGCGTCAGGAAGGAAAGGGCCTTTTGGTGGGCGCCTACGAGAAAGACTACCGGTTCTGGGCTGAAGAAGGCACGCCGCAGGGTTTTGGGCACGAGTTGTTTGCAGATGACTTGGAACGGATCGAAGACAACATGATGCGCGCCATTGGTCGGGTGCCCGTCGTTGGCACCGCCGGAATCAAGCGGGTGATCAACGGGCCGATGATCTGGTCACCAGATTCCAATGTGCTGTTTGGGCCGGTGCCTGAACTCACGGGCTATTTCTGTTGCAACGGGATTATCCCCGGGTTTTCCCAATCCGGCGGTATGGGCTTGCTGGCGGCACAGTGGATCATCGAAGGCGAGACAAAGTACGACATGTTCGCGTGGGACATGGCGCGGTTTGGCGCATGGGCCGGCAAAGCTTTCACCAAAGCGCGGGTGGGCGACCAATATGCCAATCGGTTTAAAATCCACTTTCCCAACGAAGAACGCGCCGCAGGCCGCCCCGTGCGTGCACGCCCGGCATACAGCATGCAGCGCGACATGGGTGCCGTTATGGGATTGAACTATGGCTGGGAGCATCCTCTTTGGTTTGCAGATGAACCTGAAGTCGAAGACACCGATGGTTTCACGCGCCAGAACTGGTGGGAGCCAGTGGGTGCAGAATGCCGGATGTTGCGGGACAAAGGCGGCATCATCGACATCTCCAACTTTGCCAAATACGTCTGCAAGGGTCCGGGTGCAGAAGAGTGGTTGAACACAGTCTTTGCCAACCGCATGCCGCACCTTGTGGGCCGGTCGTGCCTGACACCAATGATTAGCAAACGGGGCGGAATTGCCGGGGACTTTACGGTCACCCGACTGGGCGACGATGAATTCTGGATCATCGGATCGGGCATGGCCGAACGCTATCACGCCCGTTTCTTCAAACAGGTGCCGTTGCCTGTAGGAACGACGTTCGAAAGCCACACTGAAGCGGTGTGCGGATTCAACGTGGCCGGACCGCAATCGCGCGCAATGTTGCAGCGAATGACCAATGCGTCGCTTGCGAACGAGGACTTCCCTTTCATGCGTTCAGCTCGCATCGAACTGGCAGGTGTCGAGGTCCTTGCCTTGCGCGTGTCCTTTACGGGTGATCTGGGTTGGGAGTTGCACTGTGCCACTAAAGATCAGATGCAGCTGTATAAGGCCCTCATTGAGGCAGGGCATGATTTGGGCATCGGACCGGTTGGTAGTCGGGCGCTGATGAGCCTGCGTATCGAAAAAGGGTACGGGTCCTGGAGCCGGGAATACAGCCCGGAATATTGGCCTCAGGAGGTTGGACTTGACCGTCTGATCAAGATGGACAAGGAGTTCTTGAACAAGGACGCCGTCGCCGAGGTATTGACCCAAACCGCGCGGGAATCATTGGTTCTTTTGCATCTGGATGAAACGGATACAGACGCGTCTGGCGCGGATGCAACAGGGGGAGAGCCGGTATTCTCTGGTAACAATGGCGTGGGGCGTGTGACGTCCGGTGCCTATGGGTACACCGTGGGGATGAGCCTTGCACTGGCCTATGTCAAAGGTGTTGGGCCTGGCGATCGGGTGGACGTGATGGTTCTGGGACGGCCCCATAAGGCCACTATACTTGACACTCCGCCCTTTGATGCAGACGGAAAACGGCTTCGCGGATAGTGCGGGCGGGATGCAGCGCAGCGAAATGAGTTAATGGTTTCAGGCCTGTAACTGATACCGAAAATGTCGCCGCGCCGCACCCCGATCAGGCCGTCGCGCTACGTTTACTCCGTTTCGACTAGTATGGTAGCGTTAAGAATATTTTCGAAGGCTCCTGATCATAAAGTGCACGTTTATGTCTCGAATGGCATGATCACGCATTTTACGTTGCGCGAAATGCACGAGCTTTACCGCTCCTGGCAGATGTGGCTTTTGCTCTTGGTCGCCTTTTTGGTCATGTCCACAGGACATCCGGTAACCTTGCCGCAGTTCGATAGCTTTGGCGTCCGCATGGCGTTCTGGGTTATCGCGCTTTTCATCTACATAATGACATCGGATCTGTATTCGAAGCTGACAGGCAAGATGTGGCACCGCATGTTCGGCAAGGCGATCCCGCTCGTCTTGCTGTCCAGTCCGTTGGTGCTTGCGAGTACATATGCATCGTGTGCAATCCTGACCAAGTTGTTTGAACCGCATCGCGACCTGTTCAGTGTGATGACGTGGCAAATGAACGTGAGAAACGTTCTGGTTGCCCACGTTTTCGAAACTGTGGCCTTGTTATGGCTGATCCCGGCCCAGCGCGAACGCACACGAAAAAGCCAGCACCAGAGATGGGTCACACTGGCTGGGCACCGTTTTCTGTTGTCAGACATCGCTAGGGTCAAGGCGGCAGAGCACTTTCTGGAAATTCACAACGAGACCGGCAGCGAAGTGATCCGCGAACGGATGTCGACCTTTCTGGAGCAGGTCACCCCAGAAGATGGCATTCAGACACACCGATCCCATTGGGTCTCCCGGCGCTATGTGGAAACTTTGAGCGGGCGAAAGTTGCGTCTGATCTGTGGATCCAAGATACCGGTCGCGCGCGGGCGGTTGGACGAAGTCCGCGCGTGGATCGAGGCAAGGAACGCTACCGCTACTGCGGCCTGACGACTATTCCAGCGCCGTAATCCGCAACATAGTAATCCGATTGCCTTCCCGCTCGCGTACTTCAAACCGAAAGCCGTGGAAGCTGAACACCTGACCCACAGTCGGGATCATTTGCGCCTCATGAATAACAAGGCCTGCAACTGTGTTTGCTTCTTCATCTGGCAGGTTCCAGTCCGTCGCCCTGTTCAGGTCGCGAATGGTGGTCGAACCATCCACGAAATAGTGGCCGTCTTCGCTTTGAATCACGGGCTGATCGCCATCGGGGTCAAACTCGTCTGTGATTTCGCCCACGATCTCTTCCAGAATGTCTTCGAGCGTAATGAGGCCCTGCAAGGTCCCATACTCATCCACAACCAGCGCAAAGTGGCTGCGGATGCGAAGGAATTGACGCATCTGTTCGTCCAGCGTTGTGGTTTCCGGCACAAAGTACGGCGGCATCGCGACTGCTGTGATGTCAAAGGAGCGCAACGCCGTGGCATCCCCATCCGGGCCACCCACGACGCCGTACATCGCGCGCAGCAGATCCTTGGCATGGATCACGCCAGTTATGTTTTCCTGTTCCTCGCGATAGACGGGTAGGCGGGTGTGGCTCGACTTCAGGCACTGTTCAAGAATGACCTGCGGGTCGTCATCGGCATTGATCATCTCAATGCCAGAGCGATGCAGCATGATCTCTTCGACAGTTCGGTCCCCCAAATCGAGGGCGCCGAGGATCCTGTCACGGTCTTCTTTCTCTACCACCCCCTCGGAATGGCCCAGTTGGAGCGCGCCTGCGATCTCTTCCCGCACGGCCATGATGTGGCTGTCGGGGTCAATTTGCAGCCCAAACAGGCGGAGTAGTCCACGGACCAGCAACCGTACGGCAGCGACGATGGGCGAAAAGATGGTGACCACCAGTGAAATCGGGCGCGACACCATGGAGGCCGCACTTTCGGAATTGGTGATCGCGTAGGTTTTCGGCAGGACTTCGGCAAAGATGAGCACAAGCAAAGTCATCACCAGCGTAGCCAGTGCCACGCCGCTCTCCCCAAAGGCGCGGGTGAAGAGGCTTGTGGCTAAAGATGCGGCCAGAATGTTCACGAGGTTGTTGCCCAGCAGGACAGAGCCAATCAGCCGTTCGTTGTCTTCGGTAATGTCGAGAGCGCGTTGCGCGCCCTTGGATCCTTTGTCCGCTTGAGTGCGCAACTTGCCCCGCGAGGCTGCCGTTAGAGCGGTTTCAGAACCGGAAAAGAACCCCGACAGCACCAACAGAAATAGGATCACCCCGGCGGTGGTCCAGAAGGCGGCATCGAAAATAGAACTCGGGTCGTCCATGTGTCGTCGTTTTCCTTTGATCAGGACAGGGTTATGGGGGCGGGGCGCTCCGCAATCAAGGGATCAGGGCTGCGCTGGCGCATTGTGTATGCATGTATCGAAATTGGGTGACATGTTTGCGCGGAGCTTGAGCCGCGTCAGTCCGCTTCTTCGCGTGTGTCTGTCTTGGTCAGGGGATGGTGATCCATTACCAGTTGGGTCAGCCGCTCATCGACCACATGAGTATAGATTTCGGTTGTCGCCACATCTGCATGCCCCAGCATTGTCTGGATGGCGCGCAGATCAGCTCCACCCGCCAGCAAATGGGTGGCAAAGGCATGGCGCAACGTGTGCGGCGTTACCTTGTCCGAAGCTACAGATCCGTGGGTGGCAAGCGCCTTAATGCGGGCATAAAACCAGTGTCGGGTCAGGTGCCCGGTTACGCCGCGCGACGGAAATAGAAAGCGGGAAGGGGTCGCGCCTTTGTCTTGCGCCAGTTGTTGAACCTCATCACGCACGGTAATCCACGTGGCCAAAGCGGCACGCGCAGGGGGCGATAAGGGCACCATGCGTTCTTTGCCGCCTTTGCCAAGGATCAATAGCATCTGCGGATCACCCCTCGCCGAACTGACGGGCAAGCTGACAAGCTCAGTCACCCGCATGCCTGTGGCATAGAGCAATTGCATCAGACAGGTGTCCCGCGCCTTGTCATGAGCGTTGCGTCCGAATTCGCGGGCAGCCTCCAACAGTCGATCCACTTCGGCCTCGTCCAGCGTTTTGGGCAGGCGCTTGTCCTGCCCGGGGCTAGCGATCTGAATGGCCGGGTTTTCAGTACGCCAGCCTTCTTCAAACGCAAAGCGGAACAATTGCTTGATCGCGGACAGGCGCCGGGCGCGGGTGGATTTGGCGAGTCCTTGCGCGTCGCAATGGATCAGATAGCCTTCGATGTCGGACTGTGTAGCGTCAGCAAAACTAAGGTTTCGACCAGCAAGCCAGCTTTGTGCGTCGATCAGGTCGCGCCCATAAGCCAGCAGTGTGTTGCGCGCCGCTCCCAGTTCGGCGGCTTGCGCCTCAAGAAAAGTGGGGATCCAAGTGTCGCTCATGGGGTGTCCTCGAGCAACATGACCTGTAAGGCGGTGCGGCGCGCCGCATCCTCAAGCCCGAGTGCGCGCAGGGTGGCCAGCCCCGTAGTCAGGCGTGCAACATCGCCTTGGGCGCCCTCAAGGGTGAGTGCGAGAGTTTCCAACAAGGCAGCACCCAAAGCGCCCCCTTGCGCGCGACTAACAATCTGGGGATCAGACGGGGCTTCGCCAAAGGCGGCCAGGACGGCAGCAGCAATGCCATCGACTTCCGTATTCACTGTCCCACCACCGGCCGCAACAGCGGCCAGCGCCGGATGGCGCAGTGCGCGAGCGGGGAAGATTTGGGCCGCACGTTCGTAGTCCGGCGACAGCAGCAATACCTCAAACGCGACATCGGCGGCACGCCCGCTCAGGGTCATCTTGCTCAACTCCTCGGCAAACAGCGTTGCGAACGGGACGGCAAGATGGGCGTCGCGCATGGCTTGCCACGCCTGAGGCAACGTCTTGGACACCGCCGCCGGGCTGCCTGTGCGTAGAGCCGTTTCGAACTGTTGTAACGCTTCGACACGGTTCCAGACACCGCCCGAAGCTGCGGGGCGCCGTTGTGTGTAAAGGCCCAGCAGGCGGTTGTCCGGCAGTGCACCGGTACGGGCAAGGCGTTCAGCCGCCTCAATCTGTGACTTCCAGCCAACCGTGTCAGACAGATCAGCATTCGCATAAGGCAACGGCCAGGTCCGCGTCGGGATCGGTGTTCCGTTCGCCTCGAACAGGCGGAACATCAACGGATTGCGAGACGTGGGAACGGGCAGGGGTGGTTCGCCTTCAAACAGGTCAGGATCAAGGAACCGTTCGAGCGCCGCAACTGTGGAGGCGTCGATCAACCCAAGAACCCGCCCAGTGACAAGTTGCAGGGCGGCGGTGCTCCAGTCCCCTGCGCGAGCCGCACAAAAGACTTCATAGGCCTTGCCCGGTGACAGATCGATGCGGGCGCGCAGGATTGCACACGCCATTGCAGACGTGCCTGCCAGCAGCGACATGTCCATGAAACGGGCGAAATGGGCGGGTGAAGCTTCTGGGCCCGCCTGATCCAGCAGCGCCAGTGCCGGGTCGAGTGCGCCAAGCGCAAAAAGCGCATCCACGCGTGCCAGATCAAAGGCATCCATCTTGGTGGGTGGCGGTGCCGCTTCGGCCAGAAGCAAAGTGAACAACAACGACTGG
This sequence comes from Tateyamaria sp., assembly GCF_039945315.1. Classification (GTDB taxonomy): domain Bacteria; phylum Pseudomonadota; class Alphaproteobacteria; order Rhodobacterales; family Rhodobacteraceae; genus Tateyamaria. Next base: position 18,962 of record NZ_JBDUXB010000026.1, read on the forward strand.
AGCGCGGGCAGCTTGGCAACCGGCATCTGCGCTATTACTTGCGCCCAGGCATCGCCGTTACTGCCAGACCACAGCGTATCTGGCAGACCGGTGATGTTGGGTGGGGCCAGACCGACTCGTTTGGGGGCCGATGTACCTAACGGGCGCACTGTGACGTCGGGAATAGTACCCGATGCGGCGATATTCGGTTCGTCAAGAGGCAACGCCGTAGGCAGGATAGCTTGCCCCTCCAGCCAGTCGATAACACTCAATGGTGCTGCTTCCGGCTGTTCTTGCGCGAACCCTGATGTGGCGGCCATCGCGGCCAACGCAGATACCAAATGTCGTATTCTAGTCGGCATCAAGGGTCACAGGCACGCGTACCTCGTCCTGAGGCGGCGAAAAATTGGCGCCAAAGTATTCGCCGACATAGGCATAGCCCACAAGGCCAATAAACCCAATGATCACCAGATAGATCAACAGCTTGATAAGTCGGCCCATGGATTTTACTGCCTCGATGTCGTTTGAGCGAATTCTTGTTTTGCTGCAAAGCATATATGGCCTTTTTCTGAAAATCACGTCATTGACACGATAATGAGCGAAAAACAGCAAAATCAGTCACACCCAACGCTGGACACTCCCTATCATTTGAAAAAGACCATTGTGATGGTGGGGATGATGGGGGCCGGCAAAACGGCCGTGGGGCGCGCCCTTGCGCAGCGCATTGGTGTTCCATTTCTGGACAGCGATGCCGAGATCGAGGCTGCTGCCAGCCGCACAGTGCCCGAGATATTCGAGAGAGACGGAGAGCCGTTTTTTCGCAGCAAGGAGACGCAGGTGATTTCGCGACTTCTGGACACGAAACGGTGTGTGCTTTCGACAGGCGGCGGCGCATTTCTGGCACAGGAAAACCGCGAAAACATCTCGGAAAGTGGCGTGTCGGTCTGGCTCAACGCCGATCTTGATCTGCTGTGGCAGCGCGTTCGTCACAAGGACACACGCCCGCTGCTGCGCACGCCTAAACCCCGGGCTACTCTTGCGGAGATATACGCCGCACGGGTGCCACTTTACGCGATGGCGGATGTGACGGTGGTGTCATTGCCCAATCTGAGCATTGAAGAAATGGTGAATCGGGTGATTGCAAAGCTTGTGGCCGACAGACCTGACGTATTGGAGGCCCATGATGCGTGAGACTGTACATGTCCCCTTGGGTGCGCGGGCCTATGATGTTCTGATCGGGCCTGGATTGATGGCCGAGGCCGGCGCACTTATTCAGCCGCTTTTGCCCCGTCTGCGCGTGGCTGTGGTCACCGAGACCCGTGTTGCGGCGCTTCATCTGGAAGCGCTTCGGGCCGGGTTGAGTGCTGTCGGCATTGATTCTGTGGTTTTGGAACTGCCCCCGGGCGAGGCGACAAAAGGCTGGGCACATCTGGAACAAGTTACTGAATGGCTGCTCGATCAAAAGATTGAGCGGCGCGACGTGGTTGTGGCTCTTGGAGGCGGTGTGATTGGCGATCTGGTCGGCTTTGCCTGTGCCATTCTGCGTCGCGGCGTGCGGTTTGTTCAGGTGCCTACGTCATTGCTCGCGCAGGTTGACAGCTCTGTCGGGGGCAAGACTGGGATCAATACGTCACAGGGTAAAAACCTCGCTGGGGCGTTTCATCAGCCCAGTCTGGTTCTGGCGGACACAGATACGTTGTCGACTCTTGCGCCTCGAGATTTTCTTGCAGGTTACGGCGAGGTGATGAAATACGGGCTGCTTGGCGATTCCGTGTTCTTTGAATGGCTTGAGGAACACGCACCTGCTATGGCCGCAGGCGACATGAGCCTGCGCGTGGCGGCTGTTAAAAGATCCGTCGAGATGAAGGCCGAGATCGTTACGCGGGACGAGACAGAGCAAGGCGAGCGCGCGCTCCTGAACCTTGGTCATACGTTTTGTCATGCGCTTGAAGCGGCTACGGGCTATTCGGACCGGCTGCTTCATGGTGAGGGCGTCGCGATCGGGTGTGGGCTGGCTTATGAGCTGTCTGCACGCCTCGGTTTTTGCAGCCAGGAAAGCCCAAGCCGGGTGCGTGCGCATTTGAAGGCCATGGGTATGAAGACAGACCTAGCGGACATCCCCGGCGACTTGCCGGGGGCAGAGGCGTTGCTGAACCTTATGGGGCAGGACAAGAAGGTGGTCGCAGGCACACTCAATTTTGTGCTCGCCCGTGGGATTGGAGACGCCTTTGTGACGTCGGATGTTCCGCGCGATGTTGTTTTAGGCGTTCTACAGGATGCGCTGAGAGGCAACTAAACACGGGTGCCACGTTTTTTTCGGCAGGAAACGGTTCATAAACCACAAGCTTGCAAGAAAAAGGGCTGGAAACCATTTCGGTTCCCAGCCCTAATAATTTGTCAAATCCGGTACGCTTAGAACGGGATTTCGTCATCCAGATCACGTGAAGGGACCGGGCTAGGCGAACCACCGCCACCACGATTATCATAGCCCATCTGATCCGCGCCGCCGCCGCCACCAAAGTTGCCGCCACCACCGCCACCGCCGCCGTCACGACCATCCAGCATAGTCAGTTCAGAACGATAAGGGCGCAGCACCACTTCCGTCGAATACTTATCCTGACCCGATTGATCCTGCCACTTGCGGGTCTCAAGCTGACCCTCGATGTAGACCTTGGAACCTTTGCGCAGGTACTGTTCTGCTACGCGCGCCAGTGGCTCTGAAAAGATGGCAACGGAGTGCCATTCGGTCCGCTCTTTGCGCTCACCCGTGTTGCGGTCTTTCCACGTTTCGGACGTTGCAATGCGCAGGTTGCACACTTTGCCACCGTTCTGAAACGTGCGCACTTCGGGGTCACGCCCCAGATTGCCGATCAAAATGACCTTGTTGACGGACCCTGCCATGTTCTTCCCCTTCGTGGCTTGTGCGCTGCTGATTCCGGACAGCTGCACGGTTCTGGCTAGACTACACATGGTTAATGGAAGCTTAAACCGCATCAGGCTGGATTAAGGGCCAAAAATGAGTATATAGTCCGGACAAAGGCGTTAAGCTTGTCAACCGGGGTGTGGATTAACGATGCAGGCTGTTTGGGCAGTAGCCATTTTGGTGGCTCTGGTTGTGCAAAGTGCTGCGGCACAGACGTTGTCGACCAAGAACCGCAGCAAGCTGTTTAGCTCGCAAACCAGAATCCTCGATTCCCGCGCATCTGAACAATATAATAACTCTGTCAGATTGAAGCCGCCCAAGGTTGTCACCCCAACCAAATGGGATGGGGAAAGCCCGAAATTCCGGGGTTCATATAAGGGGCCTTATCTGGCGGTGGCCAAGGATGCCGCAAAACGCCACGGCGTTCCGGTTGATCTGTTCCTGCGACTGGTACAACAGGAATCTGGTTGGAACCCCAAGGCACGATCACTCAAAGGGGCCTATGGTTTGGCCCAATTGATGCCCTCCACTGCCCGTGGACTGGGAGTGGATCGCAAAGACCCGCACGAAAACCTCGACGGCGGCGCGAGATACCTCAGGCAGCAATACCAGACCTTTGGAAGTTGGCGGTTGGCTCTTGCGGCCTACAATGCTGGACCGGGTGCCGTAAAAAAGCACAATGGCGTGCCGCCTTACCAAGAAACTCGCAACTATGTACGGGTGATCTGGGGCGGCTAGGCCTCTGCGCCGTTCAGGGTTTTCCATTCAAGTTGCGTTGTGTTCACCGGGTTTTTGGCATTGCGCATTTTTGATGATGGCCCGGCTTTGCTCTCTAAAAAGCGCAGGTTTCGCCTCAGTGTCGCCACGGCGTTTGGTTAAACGACAAACCAAACAGACAGCGAGCAGAGCAATGAAACCCGGACAATCCACATTTGACGAGCGCGTCGCGCGCATCAACTCTGGCAAGGTCAAGAACGCGAGCGACGTTATTGTCCAAAAGCGTGGGCTCGTGAACAGGTCTGGGAAAAAACGACGGATTCACCTTGATATGATCGTCATCGGTGGTCTGGCGGGCGGCGTCGCCGGGGCGTTATTTGCGCAGAACCTTGGTCTTCTTTATATTCTGTCGCTGGATTGGTTGACCCTTCAGGGGCTTTTCATGTCCGATTATCAGCTCGCAGCTTATGCCGGCGCATGCGCGATTGGGCCGGTCGGTTTCCTCATGTCTCTGATCTTCAGCCGCACAGCGAAGCGCCTGTTGCAGTTCTGGATATTCTACACAGTTGGGGTTCTCGCCGCCAACCACGTCGAGGTCCGGTATGTGATCGAATTCATCATCATACCCGGTTTCTGGGAATATGTTGGCGCCTATACTGCCGCGAGCGATGTGGTGAACGAGGCGGCCGCTACTCAGCCGCAATTTTGATCACAGGCTCCATGCGCGCAAGGATGTCGTCTGCCAGATGGCATTTAACCTGATGGCCTTCAGCCAGTTGACGCACCGGCGGCACCTCTTGCTCGCACAAACCTCCAGGCACCTCTGATTTCCAACGACAGCGCGTTTGGAACGGACATCCGGGGGGCGGATTCATCGCCGATGGGATGTCGCCTTCAAGCACGATGTGTTGCTTTTCAACCTTGGTGTCCGCAATTGGCACGGCCGACAAGAGCGCTTCGGTATATGGATGATAAGGGGGCGAGAACACCTGATCGGTGGTGCCCAATTCAACCACATGGCCCAGATACATCACCATGACCCGGTCGCTGAGATAGCGGACAATCGACAAGTCGTGAGAGATAAACAGCAGGGTTGTTTTGTGCTCGCGCTGAATCTCCATCAGCAGATCAGTCACAGCCGCCTGTACAGAAACGTCCAATGCTGACACAGGCTCGTCGGCCACAACAATCTTGGCATCGCCGGCAAAGGCACGCGCAATCCCCACACGTTGCTTCTGACCACCTGACAACTGACGCGGCATGCGCGTGGCAAAGGCGCGGGGCAATTTCACTAGATCAAGCAGTTCCAGCATGCGCTGCCAGCGCTCGGCCTCGTTCTTGCCTACCTTGAAGATCTCCAGGGCGCGCACGATCTGGCGGCCCACTGTCATGGACGGGTTCAGCGTATCGAACGGGTTCTGGAACACCATCTGCACGTCCGCCACGGTCTGCGTATCGCGATCCTCGATCGGGATGTCCTGAATTTGTTTGTTGCCCAGGGTGATCGTGCCTTCGGTCGCTGTCTCAAGCCCCATCAACACCTTGGCAAATGTGGACTTGCCGCAGCCAGACTCGCCGACGATGGCGAGGGTCTCTGACTCGCGGGCCTCAAAACTCAAGGTTTCGTTGGCTTTGACCACCTTCTTTTCTCCGGAAGAGAACAAGGCCGATGCTGCCACCTCATAGTACTTCTTGAGGTTGTCCATCTTGATGACAACATCACCGACCTCGCCTTTGGTTTTAACGTCGGCCAGTTCCAGTGGCGCCTGCCAGTCGATTTCCTTGAACTTAAGACAACGGGATTCGTGGCTGCCGTCGTCATTGGCCGGATACATCGATATGGCCTTGTCTTCGTTGCACAGCCCATCTTGAAAGTAGTCGCAACGCGGACCAAAGTTACAGCCCGGGGGGCGTTCGTGGGGCAGGGGAAAGTTGCCGGGAATGGCGACCAGCGGGCGGGCGTTTTTGTCCGCGCCCGGCAACGGGATCGAGCGGAACAGCGCTTGGGTGTAAGGGTGTTGCATATCGTCAAACACCTGCTCAATAGAGCCGCGTTCGACCGCCTCACCCGAATACATCACGCAAATGCGGTCGCAGGTTTCCAGAACCAGACCAAGGTTGTGAGAAATGAATAGCATCGAAGTGCCGTACTTTTTGCCCAGATCCTTTACCAGTTCGACCACAGCGGCCTCGACGGTCACGTCCAATGCGGTGGTGGGCTCATCAAGGATCAACAGGGACGGTTCAGACATCAGCGCCATCGCGATGACGATCCGCTGCTGTTGACCGCCTGACAGCTGGTGTGGAAACGAATTCAGGATACGCTTGGGATCAGGCAGCTTGACGTCCGTGACCACTTGCAGGGCACGATCATAGGCATCTTTTTCGTTCATGCCCGCGTGGATCATGGGCACTTCCATCAGCTGCTTTCCGATCTTCATCGCCGGGTTCAGGGAGGCCATGGGCTCCTGATAGATCATAGCGATCTCTGATCCGCGAATGTCGCGCAACTCGTCGGCACTCATTTCCTGCAGATCGCGGCCCTTGAACTTGATCGACCCGCCAACGATGCGTCCGTTCTTTCCAAGGTCCTGCATGACGCCCAGAGCCACAGTAGACTTCCCGCATCCGGATTCGCCAACCAGCCCCACGGCTTCACCGGGTTGCACAGTGACCGAAAAGTCCATGACCGCCGGGATTTCGCGCAAGCGCGTGAAGAATGAAATCGACAGCTTGTCGATCTCAAGGATTGGTCCGTCATAGTCCAGTTTCGCCATTCTACATTCTCCCTGCCAGTCTTGAGTCCGTTTGGACTTCTTCTGGCCAAAAATACCGCGGGGGTCCGGGGACTGCCCCCCGGACCGGCCGGTTAAACTCAGTCCTTCAGACTTTCTTCGCGCAAGCCATCAGCAAGCAGGTTCAAACCCAGCACCAATGTCAGCAAAGACAAGGCAGGGGCGATGGCCGCATGGGGATAGATCGACAGCAGACGACGGCCTGCATTGATCGTTGTGCCCCAATCCGGGCTCTCGCTTTCGAGGCCCAATCCAAAGAAGCCCAAAGTACCCAAAAGGATCGTGGTGTAACCAATCCGCAGACAGAAATCGACGATCAGCGGTCCGCGGGCGTTAGGCAGGATCTCCCACAGCATGATGTACCAAGGACCCTCGCCACGAGTCTGTGCGGCAGCCACATAGTCCCGGGTCTTGATGTCGAGCGCGAGGCCCCGCACGATCCGAAACACGGTAGGTGCGTTCACAAATACCACAGACACAAACACCACCAAAATGCCTGCTTCGATGTTGAAGAGGTCAATGGCGTTTGGCAGTCCGGGGATGGCATATGTCGGTGTCGATACAATCGAGCCGTCCGTCGAAATCAGCGACAAGTAGATCCAACCAGTTATACCCAGCACCACAATCAGCAGCGGCGTGCGCACAGATGGCTGCGTGTAAAACCGCGAATTCAGCAGAACTCCAAGGAACACCAACGGGAAGATAAACAAGACTGTTGCCATGTAGTTTGGGATACCCGTTGCCACGATTTCCGGCGTCACTAGCAGGTAGAACAGCAGGATGACTGGGAAGGCGAGGATAAGGTTGGCCATGAAGGACAAGATGGTGTCCAGACGACCCCCGTAGTACCCAGCAGGCAGGCCAAGCGTGATGCCAACCATGAAGGCAAAGAGCGTCGCCAGTGGTGCGATCTGCACCACCACCCAAGCTCCCTTGAACAGACGGCTAAAGACGTCGCGAGCCAGATTGTCGCCGCCCAGCAAATACCAAGCGTATTCACCTTCTTCTGCTCCGTTAAGGGGCGTACCCGGCAACTTGTTCTTCATACCTGACACCTGTGAAAGGCTGTCATGTGTGACGATCATGTCGAACACTCCGGCCATGACACCGGCAAAGATCCAGAACATAACCAGCGCAAAACCGATCATGCCGACAGTGCTGTCAAACAACTTTCCGTAAAGGCCCAGTTTGCGCTTGAACTTGATTGACACGACAAAGGTGACGATCAGCGCGATCCAGACTGGGATCAGCTGTTGGCTCATCCCGCCGACGATCCCGACCATTCCGGGGCCAGTGATTGCGCCCATTACGATGTAGGTTAGAACCAACACAACCAACGCCAGTCCGATCCACTTTGTTGCGGCAGTCGACATCCCGTAGGGGCCTCCTGCCGAGCTGAGCGTACCATCAGGGTTGGTCACAACCCGAGCCCCGCCTGATGCAATGCCCAGAACGATCTGCACCACCAGTGCGATCACAAAGATCGCGGCAACTGCGTACAACACCGGGTCCAGAATGGTGCCGAGCGACCCTGTCCACGTCAAAGGTTCCATGTGTCTGGCCCTCCCTTAAGAAATGCGGATGCGTGGATTGAGGAACACGTAGCCGATATCCGATATCAGCTGCGTGATCAGAACCACGACCACAGAGACGACCGAGACGGCCAGAAGAAGTTCGATGTCATTGTTCGATGCGGCCTGCACCAGCAACCAGCCAAAGCCTTTGTAGTTGAACAACGTCTCTACAATCACTACACCGTTCAACAGCCAAGGGATTTGCAGCATGATCACCGTGAACGGTGCAATCAGTGCGTTGCGCAGCGCGTGTTTCATGACGATATTGCCAAAGCTGACGCCTTTCAGGCGCGCCGTTCGAATGTACTGCGCCGTCATGACTTCGGTCATGCTCGCCCGCGTCATCCGCGCGATATAGCCCATGCCGTAAAGCGCAATGGTGATCACGGGCAGGGTGAAGTTCTCGAAAGTTGCATTCTCGATGGCCTGCGTGGCCGATCCTTTGAACCATTTGAGCCCAAAGGCGGAAGAGGCGAAGACCGCTATAAAGATAACCCCCGAGACATATTCAGGCGTCGCCGTGGTCGTGATGGAGAATGTAGAAAGGGATCGGTCCAATCCTGACCCCTCTCGCATCCCGGCCAAAACGCCCACCAAAAGCGCCATCGGCACCATAACCAACAGCACAAAGCCCATCAGCTTGCCCGTCGCGGCAAGCCGGACCGCAACAATGCTGCTGACCTCATCCTTAAAGACCAATGAATAGCCCCAGTCGCCCTGCAAGATGCCGCAGAATGTGGGACGCTCGGCTTCGGGAGCGTCTTCAGCAAAACACTGCCCCGTCACGACGCCTTCGGCGGATTCGGTCACCCAGCCCGGCGCGACCCCCAGCCAACGCCCATATTTGATAAAGGTGTTGTCCAGATAGCCCCTGTTGCCCAGCCAACTGGACACCGCTTCATCCGACATGCGGAAGTTACCTTGGGTCTTGGCGAGTTTTTCAAGGTTCGGGTAGAGGTTGGTCAAAAAGAAGACCAGAAACGTCAAGCATAGTGCGGTCAGCAACATGACGCCCAGTCTTCTGAGGATGAATAGTCCCATAAAATCGCCCCTGTTGGTGGCTAAAGGCAGTTATTTGCTGCCGGTGGCTTAAGTGCGGACGACATTCAAAGCGTCTCGCAGTTGGCGGCCTTGCTAGGCTCAGTGCATTTTGCGTGAGGTATTTTCGTCGATTTTTCCCCTGCACCCGTCCGATGGTTTTTCTGCGAGCCGCGGCCTGTTTAGTTGCGCTCTGCGGATCGATCCCCTGTACGGCGGGTGCGTTTTTTGTGTTCCCTGCACGCATGAGGCAACAGAACCGGGCCTACGTCAACGGGGCGCGTCGAGGAATTAGTGAACTTTTGCGACATAAAACCATTCCGTTTGCGACATCACTCAACTGAGGCGCGCAAATCGGACATGGTTGGGGTATTTCAACGGGACGCGGATTTGCGCAACACGGTGGGCGTTTTTGAGGTGTGCGCCTGTATGAACCGGGTGAAGTATGCAGCCGATCCGAATCCCAGATGCCGCGCGATGTCCTGAATGGCGACATCGGTTTCACTGAGTGCGATGCGCGCGGCGTAAAGCACGCGCTCGGTCAAAAGATCAGCCGCTGTGCGTCCCGTCGCTGCTTTGCAGGCGCGGGTCAGATGCGTCGGGGTTACGTTCAGTGCCTCGGCATGCTCGGCCATGCTGATCCCTGTCGCATGAAATTGTGTGACACGCTGGCAAAACCGTGCACTCAGCCGTGCGGCCGCGTTCATCGGTGTGGGCAAGTGTTCGGGTCGCGCAATCTGGCGGCGTAGCCAGACGGACATAAGTGCAATATGGGCGTCCAGAGCGTCTTGCGACAACTCCCGACCGCTTGAGTCTTCTCTTTGTGCGGTCTCAAACAGGCTGGTGAGTTCGCCAATTGATGGGGCGTCGCGCACGCGCAATTGGCGCGGCCCCTCGGGCAACCGCACTTGGGTGCCGGCAGGGATTTGGGCGGCAAGCCCCATGCCCTGTCGTCCCAGTTCAAGCGAAAAGAGCGTGCCGGCAGGCACCAGAATTGCATTATGCGTTCCCACACCGCGCCGCGTCCCATTCAGCAACATACGCCCCTGTCCCCGCGTGACCCAGATCAGCAAGTGCACATCACGGTCATGGGCGAGTGACAGCCGCCAATCTTTGGTGCCAGTCAGTTTCGATAGTGTAAGGACCCGGATGGGCGGAAGGGACATACCTGCCTCTATGTTCGAAAAAAGAAGCCCAAACAGGCGATGTTGTGTATGACCTGTCCATTAAGGACGATTATTGTCAAGCGCGTGTAAGACTGGGTGCCACAACCCACTGCCAGTCGTTCATCCGAGCGCGAAACCATGTGCGCTGACGTTTGGCGTATTGTCGGGTGGCGATTGTGGCAGAGGTGACCGCCTGTTCATGGTTAAACGATCCGTTCAGAACGCCCAAGGCTTCGTTCACACCGATGGCGCGACACGAAGGCAAGACGGGATCGAACCGGTCTTGCATGGCGCGCGCCTCGTCCAACGCGCCACCGTGCAGCATTTGGTCAAATCGGGTTTCAATGCGTGGGTTCAACCATTCTTTCGGGCTGTCGAGCACGATCCCGGAAAACGCATCCTGCGCCAAAACCGGAGGTGCGGTATCGTCTTGCCAGTCTGCTAGAGAACGGCCTGTCGCTTGCTGGACTTCCCACGCGCGCTGGACCCGTGCGCGGTTGGCCATGTCGATGCGCCGCACTGTTTCGTCGTCTAGCCCAGCGACCATAGCGGCAAGGTCCATTCCATCCGCTTCCCACCGAATCTGTCGAGGAGTTTCTGGTATAGGGGCCAAACCTTCGGTGAGTGCGGTGAAATACAAACCCGTTCCCCCGACGATGATCGGGCGCTGGTCCTGCAAGATCGGCAAAACCTCGCGCAGCCAGTGACCGGCAGAGTAGGGCGCATCATAAGGTAAGTGCCCGTAAAGGGCATGGGGTGCGCGCGCCTCTTCTTCCAGTGACGGGCGGGCCGAGATCACCCGCCAACAGTCGTATACCTGACTGGCATCGGCATTTACGATCACACCGCCCTGTGCCTCAGCAATGGCAAGCGCCAACGCAGATTTGCCTGACGCCGTCGGTCCCGCGATCAAAACCGGCAAATGGGCGGGCAGGGTCGAAATGAGGTCGCGGATCATGCTGTGTCATCCATTGAAACCGCGCCTGTTTTAGGACAGGTTGCCCTGCAATTGAAAGAGCAGGGGCGCGCCATGACCGACACCGACACCAAAGCCACATTCAAACGAGTAATGTTGAAAATCTCAGGCGAGGCGCTGATGGGGGATCAGGGCTTTGGTTTGCACCCACCCACAGTCGAACGGGTCGCAAAAGAAGTAAAGGCTGTCCACGACATGGGCGTGGAAATCTGCATGGTGATCGGGGGCGGCAACGTATTCCGAGGCCTGCAAGGGTCCGCACAAGGGATGGAGCGTACAACGGCCGACTACATGGGCATGCTCGCCACGGTCATGAATGCGCTTGCTATGCAATCCGCACTCGAAGGGATTGGTGTTTTCACGCGGGTCATTTCAGCCATCACAATGAACGAAGTGGCTGAACCCTATATCCGTCGCCGTGCCGTGCGCCACTTGGAGAAAAAACGGGTCTGTATCTTTGCCGCGGGAACTGGGAACCCATACTTTACCACCGACACCGCCGCGACCTTGCGGGCCAACGAAATGTCGTGCGAGGCTATATTTATGGGCAAGAACGGTGTGGATGGTGTCTATGACAAAGACCCCAGAACTCATTCGGATGCAGTACGTTATGACACCGTTTCCTATGACGAGGTCTTGCAAAAGCGCCTTGGCGTGATGGATGCCAGCGCCATTGCTCTTGCCCGCGACAACAACTTGCCCTTGTTTGTCTTTCCTCTCGATACACCCGGGGGGTTCAAAAGCATTCTTGCTGGCGAGGGTACCTATACAGTGGTCAGGGACTGACACAGCCGCGGGATCAAGAGACCTTATGAGCGTTCTGGTAATACAATGATCTGAGATGAAAGCCCGCTGGCCTTTTGGCGCATCCTTGATCTATACCAATGCCATCGAAGGTGGCACAGACCACAGCAAGACCACAGGATGAGACCCATGTCAGACGACTTTATGCTGGACACCGATGACCTTGAACGCCGTATGGACGGTGCCATGGCCAATCTCAAAACCGAATTTGCCTCGTTGCGCACAGGTCGTGCGTCATCCTCAATGCTGGAACCGGTTATGGTGGACGCCTACGGGTCGATGACACCGATCAACCAAGTCGGCACAGTCAACGTTCCCGAGCCTCGGATGGTCACCATCAATGTCTGGGACAAGGGCCTTGTTGGAAAAGTCGAAAAGGCAATTCGCGAAAGCGGTCTTGGCATTAACCCGCAGCTTAATGGTACCATCATCATGCTGCCCATTCCCGAACTGAACGAGGAACGGCGCCGCGAATTGAGCAAGGTGGCCGGTTCTTACGCCGAAAACGCCCGTGTGTCGGTGCGCAACGTGCGTCGTGACGGAATGGATCAGATCAAGAAGGGCAAAGCCGACGGGATGTCCGAAGATGATCAAAAACTTTGGGAATCCGAAGTGCAGGACATGACAGACAAGTACATCAAGAACGTGGACGAAGCTCTTGAAACCAAGCAAGCTGAGATCATGCAAGTTTAATTGGGCAGCGTCGGAATTGGTCGTTTGAGCCATTCCGGCCCCAAAAAAGAGCGCAGCTTCGAATAGACGCCTCGGAATATTAGCAAGAAGGGCATTGCCGGATGATATTAGCGCGACGTTTCAATTCCGAACGATCAGGATTCAGACATTAAACACACCCCGCATAAAGGCCCGCGTCACGTGGCCATCATTATGGACGGCAACGGCCGCTGGGCGACACAGCGCGGACGGCCTCGTTTGTTCGGGCACCACGCGGGTGCGCGGCGCGTGCGTGAAGTGGTCGAAACCTGCCCCGACATCGGCGTGAAATACCTGACAATCTTCGCCTTCTCGACAGAGAACTGGAAGCGAACTCAGGTTGAGGTTGCAGGCCTCATGAACCTGTTCCGCCGCTACATCATCAAAGAGGCCAAATCTCTGACCCATTTTGGAGTTCGCGTTCGATTTATCGGCGATCGCGTTCGTTTGGACGACAAGCTGATCGAGTTGATGAACGAACTTGAAGAATTGACGGCGGGCAACACGGTCGTGAACCTTACCATTGCGCTCAACTACGGTGGGCGTGATGAAGTGGCACGTGCCACCAAACGGCTCGCCCAGGACGTAGCTGATGGCAAGTTGCTACCCAAAAATGTAGACGAGGAAACTCTGCCAAAGTATTTAGATACTTATGTTTTGCCGGATCCTGATCTGGTGATACGCACCAGCGGAGAAGCACGGATTTCGAACTTTCTACTCTGGCAGTCCGCTTATTCAGAATACGAATTCATCGACACACTCTGGCCCGATTTCGGGCGCGAAGAGTTTACGGCGCTTTGTGCCAGCTATGGCGGACGTGCGCGCCGTTTTGGTGGTGTGGGCACGTGAGCGAACGTTGGTCCGACCTTGCCGTGCGCCTTGGGTCGGGCGCGCTCATGGTTGTGGTTGGGATCTGGGCGATCTGGATGGGAGGCGATGTCTTTCATATTGTCGTTGGTCTCGTTTGCGGTTTGATGGTCTGGGAATTGACACGGATGCTGGCACCCGAGACCCCGGGCCTTGCGATCCAGCTAGGCGGGGTGGCCGGTCTTGCTGTGCTGCTGGCCATGTACCTGCCGCTGGCATTCGCCGCGCCATTGTTGATCGCTCCGGCTTTTGTCGGTGCCTCGCAGTTGCAGCGATATCGCGTACTCTTTGGCTGTTTCACCGTGATGGTTCTCGCCGCGAGCTTTGGAATGGTGCACGTGCGTGATGATTTGGGCTTTACCTGGCTTGTCTGGCTGGTTCTGATTGTGGTTGTAACCGATGTCGCTGGGTACTTCGCGGGTCGTATGCTGGGAGGACCCAAATTCTGGCCTCGTGTAAGTCCCAAGAAGACATGGTCCGGCACCGCAGCAGGATGGATTGGGGCCGGCGCAGTTGGCGCGATTTTTGGCTTAAACTCAGGCATGTGGAGTGCGGTCTTTCTGGCCTCCATACTGTTGTCCTTTGCCAGCCAAATGGGCGACATCGCCGAAAGCGCGATAAAGCGCAAAATGGGGGTTAAGGACAGTTCAGCATTGATCCCGGGCCATGGCGGCGTGCTTGACCGTTTTGATGGGATGCTGGGGGCCTCGGTTGGATTCCTTTTGATCGAACTGGTCTTTGGCTTCCCCTGGGTGGTGCAGTGACACGGCGGGTGTCGATTTTCGGAGCTACGGGCTCGATTGGGCAAAACACGATTGATCTGATCGCGCGCGATCGTGACGTCTATGACGTGGTTGCGCTGACAGGATCATCCAATATCTACCAACTGGCATGGGATGCAAAACAGCTGAAGGCAGATTTGGCCGTAACGGCCGATCCAATGAGGTTGGATGAATTACGTGCTGCCTTGTCCGGATCCGGGGTTGAGGCCGCTGCGGGACAAGATGCCTTGATAGAGGCTGCACAACGGCCAACCGATTGGGTGATGTCGGCTATTGTCGGTGCGGCTGGCCTCCAACCAGGCATTTGCGCGTTGGAACAGGGGGCCACTCTCGCGCTTGCCAACAAAGAGTCCCTTGTTTGCGCGGGGTCTTTGATGCTGTCTATGGCCAAACAGCATGGCGCACGATTGTTGCCTGTTGACAGCGAGCACTCAGCCGTTTTTCAGGCCTTAGCGGGCGAGGATATGGACGCGGTTGAGCGGATCATTATCACGGCAAGCGGGGGCGCCTTTCGTGACTGGCCGCTGGAAGAACTGGCACAGGCGACACTGGCACAAGCCTCTAGTCATCCAAACTGGGATATGGGGCAGCGGATTACCATCGATTCGGCGTCTATGTTTAATAAAGCTTTGGAACTCATTGAAACACGTGAGTATTTTGAGGTTTCGCCAAAGAAAATTGAGGTCCTTGTACACCCTGAATCCATGATACACGCGATGGTGGGGTTCAATGACGGTGCACTCATGGCACATGTTGGGCCGCCTGATATGCGCCATGCTATCGGTTATGCCCTCAATTGGCCCACGCGGCGCACTTTGCCGGTCGAACGGCTTGATCTGGCGGCCATTGGTGCGCTTACTTTCCGTGCCCCGGATGAGATACGCTGGCCAGCGCTGCGATTGGCACGCGAAGTGATGGAGCGGGGCGGGTTGGCGGGCGCAGTGTTCAACGCAGCAAAAGAAATGGCACTGGACGGTTTCATCGATGGCAACTTAGGCTTTACGCACATGGCTGAGATCGTCGACGAAGTACTGAACGCGTCTGACCCAAGCCATATTGATGCCCAAATGACCCTTGATAACGTGCTGGCGGCGGACCACATGGCCAGACAAGCCGCGAAAAACATCATCGAGCAAAAAGCAGGATAACACCTTGGATATTTCGGCCCTTTTTTCCGCCTTTGGTGGCACGGCATGGACTCTTTTCTTTTTCGTGCTCGCACTCAGCGTGATCGTCGCGATCCATGAATACGGCCATTACATCGTTGGACGATGGTCCGGCATTCAGGCGGATGTGTTTTCCATCGGATTTGGGCCAGTGCTTTGGAGTCGGATGGATAAACGCGGCACCCGCTGGCAGATTGCAGCCCTTCCTTTTGGTGGCTACGTCAAGTTTGCAGGGGACGCCAACGCAGCGTCGGGCAAAGATGAGGCCGCGATGGAAGAGGCTCAGGCTAATCCGGTCGCCTTGCGCCGCACAATGCATGGTGCCCCGTTGTGGGCACGGGCAGCAACGGTCGCTGCGGGCCCCGTTTTCAACTTTGCCCTCTCCATTATGGTGTTCGCCATCGTTGGCTATTCCAACGGCGTGATCCGCGATCCGCTGACGGTCGGCGAATTGCAACCGCTACCGGCCGAAGTGCAGGAATTGCAATCCGGCGATGTGGTTTTGGCCATCGAAGGTACGACCGTGCCCAGCATCAACGACGCAGCTTACGGCGACTTTATGAGCGACCTGCCGCAAAAACCCCAACTGGAATACACGATTGAGCGGGAGGGATCCGAGCGCGTGGTTACTGGTCCATATCTTCGCCCCCCATTGGTCAGCAGTGTCAGCCCTCAGAGCGCGGCAGTGGCTGCTGATCTTGAACGTGGAGACGTGATAACGGCTGTTGACGGAAACCCCATCTTTGCGTTTGGACAGATCAAAGAGGCGGTCGAAGGGTCAGAGGGCCGCAGCCTCAATCTGACCGTTTGGCGCGATGGAACACTCAGTGAAAAAGTACTGACGCCAAAGCGCGTGGATGAACCTCAGCCCCAGGGCGGGTTTGCCACTCAATGGCGCATCGGAATCGCAAGTGGCAACGCTTTTGAACCTGCCACCGAAGCCCCCGGTGTGGGCGAGGCAATCACCGGTGGTGTTGCACAAACATGGCGGATCATCTCAGGTTCGGTTTCCGGACTTGGTTATATGATTACGGGTGCGATCAGCACTTGCAATCTGTCAGGCCCAATTGGCATTGCACAAGTGTCTGGCACCATGGCCAGTCAGGGGCTCGAAAGCTTTATCTGGTTTATTGCAGTACTCTCAACCGCCGTTGGTCTTCTGAACCTTTTCCCGATCCCGGCACTCGATGGGGGACACCTCGTTTTTTACGCCTATGAGGCTGTGACCGGAAAACCGCCCAGCGATGGTGCATTGCGTGTGCTGATGGCAGTCGGGCTGGCGCTGGTGTTGTCGCTCATGGTGTTTGCGCTTGGTAACGACCTGTTCTGTCCATAACGCGCGGATTTGGCCAGCCGCCCACATTCTGCCACATTTGGTCCAATTTCGCGCCGCAATCGACTGGTAGGTGTCTATCTAAGAAAAGGATGGACCCATGCAAACTATTCAAAGTGGATATCGCGGCCTGAGCCTGATCATGACGCTGAACTGGGATCGCGTACTTTATGTCGCCACATTGGCCACTGCATTGGCTGCTGGCGCTTGGCTCGGCAGTCTCTGAATTCATTGACTTATCCACAGATGTAGTAGGCCAGCCCGCGCAATGTCGCGGGTTTTGTGGTTTTGACAACCCAACGCATTGCCGTTACTCACATTCTCACTGAATGTCTGAACACGTGGGGAACACCATGGGACTGGGGATGAGCGGCGTGAAAACAACGGCTGAAAGCAGCCTGAGACGCGTCTTTCGAGCGCTTTTGATTATTGCACTGGTTTCAGTGGGTTGGACCGGGTTTTCGGCGCCAGCTTCGGCGCAGAATTTTAAATTTAACCAAGTGGTTGTTGAGGGCAATACCCGGATTGGGGACGCTGCCATTCTGACACAGGCAGGAATCGCCCCTGGCCAGACAGTCACGGCGGGACAGGTCAATGATGCTCTACAGAACCTGCAGACCAGTGGTTTGTTCGAGACCGTCAGTGTTGTTCCACAGGGCTCAACCCTGCGTATCACCGTCGTAGAATTGCCCACGATCAACCGAATTTCGTTGGAAGGAAACCGACGTGTGGGTGATGACGCCTTGGGTGCCGTCATCCAAAGCCAGGAAAGACGCGTTCTGAATCCGGCGCAGGTTGAACGGGACGCAAGCGCGATCGCCGAGGCTTATACAGTTGCGGGCCGTATCGCGGCACGGGTCACCCCCCGGATCATCAGACGTCAGGACAACCGCGTCGATCTTGTGTTCGAAATTTTTGAAGGCGATGTGGTCGAGATTGAACGGATCAGCTTTGTCGGCAATCGAGTTTATTCGGATCGCCGCCTGCGCCGAGTCGTTGAATCAAAGCAGGCGGGTATCTTTCGCGCCCTGATTCAATCAGACACGTTGGTCGAGGACCGGGTCGAGTTTGATAAACAAGTTCTGCGGGATTTCTACTTTTCCCGTGGTTATGTTGATTTCCGCACTCTTGGAACAAACGCACAGTTGACCGAAGAGCGTGACGGATTCTTTCTTGTGTTCAACATTCAAGAGGGACAGCAATTCAGCTTCGGAAACGTCATAGTTTCCAGCGATCTGCCGGAGGTCGACGTAGCAAAATATCAGTCCTTGGTGAAAGCCAAGCATGGCGTGACCTATTCGCCGACGTTAGTGGACGACGAGATTTCGCGCTTAGAACGTCAGGGGCAGCGAGACGGGGTCGATTTCCTGCGCGTGGAACCGCGTGTCACCCGAAATGATCGCGACCTCACGCTCGATGTGGAATTGATCCTGACGCGAGGGCCACGGGTGTTTGTCGAGCGGATCGATATTGAAGGCAACACAACCACGCTGGACCGTGTGATCCGGCGCCAATTCAAGATTGCGGAAGGGGACCCCTTCAATCCGCGCGAAATCAGAGACTCAGCCGAACGTATTCGCGCGTTGGATTTCTTTGCCGCCTCAAACGTCGATGCGCGCGAAGGTTCAAGGCCTGATCAAGTTGTCATTGATGTTGACGTTGAAGAACAACCTACTGGATCGTTGAATTTTGGTGGTTCGTATGGTGCCGACGATGGATTTGGATTGGTTCTGGCCTTTACCGAACGAAACTTCCTAGGCCGCGGCCAGACATTTGGCTTTAACTTTTCGACCGCGCAGGAATCCGAACAATACGGGTTCACATTCATCGAGCCTTCCTTTTTGGGCCGTGACGTCGCCTTTGGCCTCAATCTTAGATACTCCGCAAGCGACTCGAGCTTTGCCAATTATGACGCTGAAAACCTTCTGTTCCGTCCGAGCCTAACCTTTCCTGTCAGTGAACGCGGCCGTCTAAGTCTGCGGTACACATATGATAGAGACGAAATGCTTGTTCGTAACCCGGTGACAAACGGTCCGATTGTTCAAAGGGAAATCGATGCAGGAACTCAAGTCGCCTCATCCATTGGCTATTCTTATGTTTTTGATTCTCGAGAAGGCGGTTTGGACCCTGATGCGGGTTGGCTCTTTGAATTTGGCCAGGACTTTGCAGGACTTGGAGGTGATGCCGAATACATACGCACCACTGCTAAGATCATTGGCCAACGCTTTGCGTTCAACAAAGACGTGATTTTGCGGGCCACGCTTGAGGGTGGGGTATTGTCATGGAAAGAAGGCACCAACCGCACGGTAGATCGGTTTTCTGTTGGCCCGCGGATTTTCCGTGGTTTTGAACCGGGCGGCATTGGGCCACGCGATTTGAGCGCCCCGGAAGATCCTGACCCATTGGGTGGCAACCTGTTTGTTGTTGCTAGTTTAGAAGTCGAATTCCCACTTGGTCTTCCTGAAGAATTGGGTATCCGTGGGGGCCTATTTTACGATGTAGGAAACCTGTGGGACCTGAGTGACGTGGATCTCACTGGCGGTAACGTCGTTGGTGAAAGCGGCTCGTTCCGCCATGTTATCGGATTCTCGATCTTTTGGGACACAGCGATTGGACCGTTGCGCCTGAATTTCTCTAACGCGCTCAAGAAAGAAGACTTCGACGAAGAACAGACGTTCGACCTGACCATTTCAACCACGTTCTGACGGATGGGACAGTGGCTAAGGTGGTTGTGTGTGGTGATCGCCCTTGCAGGTGCGGACAGTTCATTTGCGCAGAGTATGCGCAGTCCGATCCTGACCATTGACAGTGAACGGCTCTATCGTGACAGCGTTTTTGGTCAACGCGTTCTTCAAGAGATCGAAGCGCATTCGGCCAGACTGGCCGAAGAAAACCGCACAATTGAGGAAAAGCTGGAACAGGAAGAAGCAGAGCTGACAAAGCAACGCTCTGAAATGGAGGCCGCAGAGTTTCGCGCGCTGGCCGACGCCTTCGATGCCCGTGTGCAGGCTATTCGGCGCGAGCGGGAGGCCAAGAATGGCGACATTGCTTCTGAGCTCGAAAGCAACCGGGACAGGTTCCTGACAGTCGCACTGCCGATTCTTGAGGCAATCATGCTCGAGGCTGGGGCGGGTATTGTACTTGAACAGCGCAGCGTCTTCATCAGCGCCAATGCAATCGACATCACCGACAGAGCTATTTCGCGTGTCAATGCCGCGCTTGGGGACGGCACTGAAAGTGCAGACGACTAGGTGCGCTTGCCCCCTTTCGTCGCCCTTGATAGGCACGGATGCATAACAGTTCTCAGAACAAGGCGCTTGCCAAATGTCGATCGAGTTAAAGACCGCAGATATTGCACTGATACAACGCATTCTGCCACATCGATATCCCTTCCTGCTGGTGGACAAGGTTGTTGATATTGAAGGGTATCAATCAGCAACCGGCATCAAGAACGTCACCATGAACGAACCCCATTTTCAGGGCCATTTCCCCGACAAACCGATCATGCCGGGTGTCACAATTATCGAGGCGATGGCGCAAACCGCCGCCGTGATGGTGGGAACGGCCCTTGATATGGCAGACAAGAATATGCTCGTGTATTTTATGGCCATCGACAAATGCAAATTCCGCCGCATGGTGGTACCAGGCGATGTGCTGGAGTTGAAATTGAACACGACGCGCGGCAAGCTTGGCGGCAAAGTCTGGAAGTTTTCTGGTGTGGCGGAAGTGGAGGGCGATATGGCCTGCGAAGCAGAATTCACAGCGATGATGGACCTGCCCGCCGCATGAGCATGCCGGGCATCCACCCCTCCGCTGTGATTGAAGACGGCGCGCAAATTGATGCAAGTGCTGAGATCGGTCCGTTTTGTGTGATCGGTCCGAATGTGGTGGTTGCTGCGGAAGTAGTGCTTAGGAGCCATGTCGTGGTGACGGGACACACCGAGATTGGCGAAGGCACAACTGTGTTTTCATTTGCGGTGATCGGTGAAGTGCCTCAGGACCTCAAGTTCAAGGGCGAGGCCAGCAGGCTGGTCATCGGCAAACGCAACCGCATTCGCGAACATGTCACCATGAATGGCGGCACCAAAGGCGGCGGTGGTGTAACCCGGATCGGGGACGATGGGCTGTTCATGGCTGGGTGCCATGTCGCCCATGACGCCCATATTGGGGACCGGGTGATTGTGGTCAATTCAGCCGCCGTGGCCGGGCACTGCGTTCTTGAAGATGATGTGATCATCGGCGGGTTGTCCGGCATTCACCAATTTGTCCGCATTGGGCGCGGAGCCATTATCGGTGCTGTAACCATGGTGACGAACGATGTGATCCCTTATGGTCTCGTGCAGGCGCCACGGGGTGATTTGGATGGCTTGAACCTTGTTGGCCTGAAACGGCGTGGCGTTGCCCGAGGCGACATCACCGCATTGCGCGCGGCATTTCAGATGCTGGCACAGGGCGAGGGGACGTTTCATGACCGCGCTGAACGGCTCGGCAAGGAAACTGACAGCGAATATGTGCGTGAGATAGTGGCATTCGTTATGGGCGACAGTGACCGGTCGTTCTTGACGCCCCGCTGATGCCCAAGACGAGCCTTGCGCTGATAGTAGGCCGGGGAGGGCTTCCTAGCGCTGTCGCAGAGGCTCAGGTTGAAGCGCCATTGGTCTGCGCGCTACGCGGGCACGACCCTGAAAAACTGGCAGTAGACATCCATTTTCGTATTGAGCATCTGGGAAGCATGCTGGACCAGTTGCGCACTCGTGGTGTGACTGAGGTTTGCTTTTGCGGGGCTATCAACCGCCCTGATATTGACCCGACACAGATTGACGCTGCCACCGCGCCGATGGTTCCGGTTCTGGCGGCTGCCGTCGCCGGCGGGGAGGACAGCGCACTGCGTGCAGTACTGGGACTGTTCGAAAAAGCAGGGTTTGCAGTGCGGGCCGCTCATGATCTTGCTCCGGACCTGTTACCAATGCCTGGTGTACACAGCGTCGTTCAACCGGGCGCAGACGTGGCCACTGCTTTGCCCGTTGCGCAGGCCGTTTCTGGGGCACAAGGTGCTGCTGATTTGGGACAGGCCTGCGTGGTGCGGAATGGCCGATTGATTGCGCGTGAAGATGCGCGGGGGACTGACGCTATGCTGTCTGATCTCGCTGGCTCTGCCGATCTGGGAGATGACCCTTTCGGAGCCATGCTCGGTTTGGCCGGAGAAGCGTTGGATAGTGCGGCCGACTGGCTGTCTGGCCCCGACGCACCCAATCGCAAAGGTGGATTTTTGTTCAAAGCGCCCAAGCCGGGGCAGGATCTCCGGGTTGATCTGCCTACAATAGGACCGAACACAGTACGCCATGCAGCGCGCGCCGGGCTCGACGGGATAGTTATCCAAGCGGGCGGTGTCATGGTGCTGAACCCGATTGAAGTCCGCAGAACCCTCGATCAGGCGGGGATGTTTCTATGGGTGCACTAACGGTCTTTCTGATCGCAGGCGAGCCGTCTGGGGACGCGCTTGGGGCTGCTTTGATGGCGGGGCTTAAGCAATTGCATCCGGAGGTGGACTTTGCAGGGATCGGCGGTCCGCTGATGGAAGCGCAAGGGATGACCAGCCAGTTTGATATGTCTGAACTTAGCCTTATGGGTATCGCCGAGGTCTTACCTAAGTACTTTCATCTCAAGCGCAGGATTGCTGAGACAGCAGACGCCGTGATTGAGCAAAAGCCTGATGTTTTAATCACCATCGACAGCCCCGATTTTTGCCTGCGAGTGGCCAAGCTGGTCAAAGCAGGCAGTGACATCCGCACCGTGCATTACGTGGCCCCGACGGTTTGGGCCTGGCGCCCGGGGCGGGCCAAGAAAATGGCACGGATGATCGACCATGTGCTGGCACTGTTCCCGTTCGAGCCGCCCTATATGGAAGCCGAAGGCATGGCCTGTGATTTTGTCGGGCATCCGGCGGCGAATGCGCTTCGCGCAACTGCTGATGAATGCGCGGCTTTTCGCTCGGCACATGGGCTTGCCGATGCGGACCCTCTGGTTCTGGTTTTGCCGGGATCGAGACGGGGTGAAGTGGCACGCATGGGCCCTGTTTTTGGCGAGGTGCTGGGTGCGCTGGCGAAAAGCAATCCAAACATGCGCATGATCGTGCCCGCCGCCCCAGCCGTTGCCGACGCAGTGCAGGCGTTGGTCAAGGATTGGCCAGTCCCGGCGCATATCATCGATATTCGCGGAATGGACAGTGAAATCGCTCAGGCCACCAAACGCGCGGCCTTTGCGGCAGCCGACGTGGCTCTTGCCACATCCGGCACCGTCGCGCTTGAACTGGCTGCTGCCGAGACACCGATGGTCAGCGCGTTCGATCTCAACTGGTTCAGCCGCATCATCATCCCACGCATGCTCATCACTGATACGACCTGTCTGGTTAACCTTGTAACGGACAGCCGCGTTGTGCCCGAATTGATTGGCTTTGACTTTACGGCTGACAACGTGCGCACCGCGATGGAAGGGCTGCTGGCAGATCCATCTGTTCAAGCCGAGGCCATGGAAAAGACCATGGATTTATTGGGACGCGGCGGCGAGGATCCAGGGGTGCGTGCGGCGCGCGCAGTTCTGAACCGACTGTGATCCAGTAAAACGCACTTTAGGCGCATTATATAATTGAATGCCCCGCAAGTTCAGGCCCAAGCGGGGCAAAAATGCTAGCCCAGTTGCACCAAGGCGTGCCGCTTCTTGCCTGCAGAAAGTTTGATGGGTGAGGTCAGCGCCTCTGCGTCGATCATCAAGCCTGCGTTGCTCAGTGGTGCGTCGTTCAACCGGGCGCCACCTTCCGAGATCAGGCGCTTGGCCTCTTTGCCGGACCCAGCGAGGCCTGATTTGACGATGAGTTGCACAATGGAAATACCATCGCCGACCTCCGCCGTGTTCAATGTGAGCGTTGGAAGATCGTCCCCGACGCCACCCTTTTCGAACACATCGCGCGCAGTGTCTGCCGCCGCCTGCGCCGCTTGTTCTCCGTGCAAAAGGCTGGTGACTTCGGTCGCAAGCCGCACCTTGGCCTCGTTGATCTCTGACCCCTCAAGCGCGCCCAGTTTCTCACACTCGTCCAGGGGCAACTCGGTGTAGAGTTTCAGAAACCGTCCTACATCCGCATCCGTAGTGTTGCGCCAGAATTGCCAGAATTCGTAAGGCGACAGCATGTCTGCATTCAGCCAGACAGCGCCCGACTGCGATTTGCCCATCTTTTTTCCGTCCGACGTAGTCAGCAGCGGGGAAGTCAGGCCAAACACTTCGCCTTCGATCACGCGGCGGGTCAGGTCGATGCCGTTGACAATGTTGCCCCATTGATCGCTGCCGCCCATTTGCAGGATGCAGCCGTACCGGCGGTGAAGCTCCATGAAATCATAGGCTTGCAGGATCATGTAGTTGAATTCGAGGAAGGACAGGGATTGTTCGCGGTCCAGCCGGGACTTGACGCTTTCAAAGCTCAGCATCCGGTTGATCGAAAAATGCCGCCCAATGTCGCGCAGGAAATCGAGGTAGTTCAGGTCGTCCAGCCACTCTGCATTGTTGAGCATCTGCGCGCCTGCATCATAATCAATATAGGCAGAGAAAACCTGCTTGATGCCTGCGATGTTGGCGTCGATCTGCTCGGGGCCCAGTAGCGGGCGTTCGTCGGCACGGAAAGACGGATCGCCCACCTTGGTCGTCCCACCGCCCATCAGGGTGATCGGCTTGTGCCCCGTCTTCTGGAACCAGCGCAGCATCATTATTTGAATCAATGATCCCACGTGCAACGACTTGGCCGTCGCATCAAAGCCGATATAGGCCGGGTGTGATCCTTTCAGCAGAGTTTCATCAAGGCCCTGCAGGTCAGTGCAGTCGGCCAGAAACCCACGCGATTGCATCACGTGCAGGAAATCGGATCGGGGCGTGTATGTCATAGCTTGTCCTTGCGGCGGTGCTGGCCCACTCTGCAAGCACGTCAGCGGGCGTGGCGCTGTCTATAAGGGGCAGGAGAGCAAAGGAAAAGGCCATGGAAAGGGTCAAAGACAAAGGGACGGTTATCCGTGCCTTGGGGGCAATGTCAGGGACGTCGCTTGACGGCGTGGATGCGGCGGTTCTTGAGACGGACGGCGTTAGCATTTCTGGCTTTGGACCCAGCGGCTACCGCACTTATGACGCGGTCGAACAGGACGTTTTGCGCGCCGCGTTGGGCCAATGGGCTGGGCCGACATTGGTGCCGGCGCGAGAGGTCGTGATGTCCGCGCATGTCGGGCTGTTGTCCGACTTTGAAGATATCGATCTGGTCGGCTTTCATGGTCAGACGGTCGCGCATGCTCCGCGCCTTCAGGGCACGTTGCAGCTCGGAGACGGAGCTGCACTGGCGGAAGCGCTTCAAACTCCGGTTGTTTGGGATTTTCGCACGGCAGACGTGGAACTGGGCGGCGAGGGCGCACCCCTTGCTCCGTTCTTTCACTTTGCCTGCGCTAAATGGATGGGCGCCGAGGCGCCAATCGCCTTTTTGAACCTAGGCGGTGTGGGTAATATCACGTGGGTAGATCCGACATGTGGTGCGCCCGAAGAGGCGGGCGCTCTGCTCGCCTTTGACACGGGACCTGCCAACGCACCGCTCAACGATCTTATGCTGACGCGCATGGGTCAGCCCTATGACAAGGACGGTGCACTGGCTTCCAGTGGCACCG
The DNA here is from genome assembly GCF_039945315.1 of Tateyamaria sp. GTDB lineage: Bacteria > Pseudomonadota > Alphaproteobacteria > Rhodobacterales > Rhodobacteraceae > Tateyamaria. The sequence continues at coordinate 44,483 of NZ_JBDUXB010000026.1, forward strand.
TTGAAGCAGGCGCGCTTGAGTTGTTTTTGGCAGAACCGTTCTTTGCCCGTATGCCGCCCAAGTCTTTGGATCGAAATGACTTTGCCGAGATGGTTGGGCTCGTGCGAGAACTGAGTGATCCTGATGCCGCTGCCACCCTGACGGCTATGTGCGCCGCAGGGGTCGCCGAAGCGATGCAGCATTGCCCCAATCCGCCCACATCCGTTCTGGTGACCGGTGGCGGGCGTCAAAACCCGGTTTTGATGAAGATGCTTGAGGTGTCGCTTGATTGCCCTGTGAAACCGGTTGAGGCGGTTGGCCTTGATGGGGATATGCTCGAAGCGCAAGCCTTTGCCTATCTGGCGGTCCGCGTGGCGCGCGGAATGCCAACGTCCTGTCCCGGGACAACCGGCGTGCGTGCGGCTGTAGGTGGCGGCACGCTCAGCGCTCCAAACCGCGTGCGAAGCCTGCGGTAAACTTCGTATGGCGCTGTGCCTTCGGGTGGGAAATTGAGGTGCGCCGACGACCAAGAACGCGTTGATCTAAAGCACACGCATTTCCGTTAGCGCCGCCTTGGTTTCAGAGGTCAGGGCATACAGGACCGTCTGATGGGTCATTGCGGTATATCGAAACCGGGCGGAGCCAGCGTGAAACCTTCGAACTGGAAACCTGGCGAAACTGTGCAAGAGACAAGAGTATATGCCCCGGTGCTGCGCGCCGCCTGCCAATGCCCTTCAGGCACAATGATCTGCGGTGCGCCCGCGCTCAGATCCGGGGTCAGGATATGATCCACCGCTGGGCCTTCATCGGTAGCGCTGAGCGATAAAACCAAAGGAGCGCCGGAATGGAACAACCAGATCTCGGTTGCATCAACCTTATGCCAGTGGCTGGATTCGCCCTCGGCCAACAGGAAGTAGATGCAGGTACCGCAGGGTCGCCCTTCGCCTGATCCTACCCATGTCTGGCGGTAGTGACCGCCCTCCGGGTGAGGCGAAAGGCCAAGGTGGTCGATGATCTCTTGTGCCGTCATGGGGCAACGGTAGGGTGGGCGCAAACGGAGGACAAGTGCCATGCAAGTGGTGATCATCGGCGGAGGCATCATCGGGGCAACGCTTGCGCATCGATTGGGCCAAGCTGGGGCGCGCGTTACGGTGATCGAGGGCGGACCAGGGGCAACGCCGGCCTCATTTGGGTGGATCAACGCCAGCTTCTATCTGAACGACGACCACTTTGTCTTGCGCGCGGCTGGCCTTGATGCGTGGAAGCGATTGGGCGGGCATGTCACGTGGTCAGGGTGTCTTTGCTGGGAAGAGACGGGGGACGCCTTTGACGCCCAACGGGATAGGCTTGCCACGATGGGTTACGATGTTGAGGAGGTCGACGCACAAGGGTTTGCTGCACTCGAACCAAACATCCAAACACCCGAACGTGCATTGCGTTTTGCGCAGGAAGGGGTGGCCGCGCCCGCCCAAGTGGTCGAAGCGTTGTTGTCGGGTGTACGTCGGATCACTGGCGTGCATGTGAAAGGCATCGCAACGTCCGGGGATACCGTCACTGGCGTCGAAACGGCTCAGGGTCTGATCCCAGCCGACCGGGTCGTCGTGGCCGCCGGGACTGGCAGTCCGTCGATTTTGAGCACAGTGGGTGTGAACTTGCCGATGCTGGAGCGTCCCGGTCTGATGCTGCGCACAGCGCCTGTTCGCCCACTGATGCAGCACATCCTTGTCACGCCGGGGCAGGAAGTGCGGCAGGACGCGCAGGGCCATATCTGGGCACCCACTGCCGCCAACCACCAAAGCGACAATACCGAAGAAATTACAACGCGTCCTGACTTACTCGCGGATGCGGCATTGGTCCGGCTTCAATCCATGCTGCCCGATCACCCGCTGGTTAGGGACCGCGTGATGTTGGCCGCGCGTCCTGTGCCGCAAGACGGATTACCGGTCATAGGGGCCTGCGGGCCCGCGGGTCTGTTTGCGGCCGTGATGCATTCGGGGGTGACGCTAGCGGCAATCACTGCTGAACTGTTGGCCCCACAAGTCATGAATGCGACGCTGAGTAATGCACAGAGCGCATTGGCTGCGCCATTTGCCCCGGACCGATTTCAAAGCGGGTAGTCGTAAAACCTAAGATATCGGGCATGGGTCGGATCAACCTCGTAGAACGGCTCACAAGGGGCGAACCCCATCCGAACATAGAGCGCGATTGCTTGGGTCAGCGGCGTTATGGTGTCCAACACCATGCGTGAATATCCATCTTTGCGCGCCGCCGCGATGGTCGCCTCCACAAGCGTGCGCCCGGCGCCACTGCCACGGATTTTCGTATCAACGTAAACGCGTTTGATTTCCGTCACGCCGGGTGTGGCAAGAGGGTAATACATCGCGCACCCGACGACTTCGTTTCCAACAGACGCCAACAGGATGTCGCCAGTGGGGCGTGCATGGATGCGCGGTAGGTCTTGGATCAAGTCACGGTAAGTGGGTTGATCAAGATATGAAGCGAGGACGTGAGGAAAGGCATGCGACCGCTCAAGCAACAGATCCCGATAGGCCCAGCACAATCGCGCGACATCAGCATTATCCGCTAATGTCGCGCTGCTTATGGTAAGATCAGTCACCGACCGGGCGTTACTTCAGGATCGAGCGGCCTGCATATTCCGCGCTTTCGCCCAGCGTCTCTTCGATCCGGATCAACTGATTGTACTTGGCCAAACGGTCCGAACGCGACAGCGATCCAGTTTTGATTTGCCCACAGTTGGTTGCGACGGCGAGATCGGCGATGGTCGCATCTTCCGTTTCACCGGAACGGTGGCTCATTACATTGGTAAACCGGGCGCGGTGCGCCATGTCGACTGCTTTAAGAGTTTCGGTCAACGTACCGATCTGGTTGACTTTTACCAACATGGAGTTGGCAGAACCTTTTTCGATGCCTGTCGCCAGACGCTCTGGATTGGTGACAAAAAGATCATCCCCGACCAACTGCACGCGATCACCGATGGTGTCCGTCAACAGCTTCCAACCATCCCAGTCGTCTTCGCCCATACCATCCTCAATCGAGATGATTGGGTAGTCGTCCGCCAGTGCTGCAAGGTAGGCCGCGTTTTCTGCCGAGGTCAGTGTCTTTCCTTCGCCGGCCATGACGTAGGCGCCGTCTTTGTAGTATTCAGTGGCAGCGCAATCGAGCGCGAGGTAGATTTCCTCACCCGGTGTATACCCGGCCTTTTTAATTGATTTCATAATGAAATCAAGCGCGTCGCGGGTGGAGTTGATTGCTGGAGCAAAGCCACCTTCATCTCCGATGCCGGTCGCATATCCGGCCGCAGTCAGTTCTTTTTTCAGTGTGTGGAATACTTCTGATCCCATGCGAATGGCCTCGCGGATATTGTCCGCAGCCACCGGCATGATCATGAATTCCTGAATGTCGATGGGGTTATCAGCGTGTTCGCCGCCGTTGATGATGTTCATCATCGGCACGGGCAAAACGCGGGCGGATGTGCCGCCAACATAGCGGAACAGCGGCTGCTGTGTGTAGTCCGCAGCGGCCTTGGCCACGGCCAGCGAGACGCCAAGAATGGCGTTTGCGCCCAGTCGCGCCTTGTTCGGTGTGCCGTCCAATTCGATCATGACGTGGTCGATCTCGACCTGTTCGGTGGCGTCAATCCCCACCAGTGCCTCTGCGATCTCGCCGTTTACGGCAGCGACCGCCTCAAGCACGCCTTTGCCCATGTAGCGGCTTTTGTCGCCGTCGCGCTTTTCCACCGCTTCATGCGCACCGGTAGAGGCACCCGACGGGACAGCTGCGCGGCCCATTGTGCCGTCTTCGAGGGTAACGTCGACTTCGACAGTGGGGTTGCCCCGGCTGTCGAGGATTTCGCGGGCGTAAATGTCGATGATGGTGCTCATGGATGACGTCTCCGGGAGGGTTGGCGTAAATTTGATTAGCGTCTAGCGCGATGTGAGCGCTAGCAAAAGGGGGGTCAGGCGCTGGCCTGTGATTTTAACACCTGTTCGCGCCATAGGGTATACAGGCCGGAAGCAACGATAATCGCCGCCCCAATCAGGGTCAGCGCGTCCGGGTTCTCACCAAACAGCGCCATGGCGATGATCAATGCAAAGACCATACGTGAATAGCGAAAGGGCGTGACGAACCCAATGTCGCCAATTCGCATGGCGTAAGTGATCGCAAAATAGCTGATGGCCCCAATCAGGACGGCGGCACCAAGAAGTCCGGATTGCAGCCCATTTGGCATGACCGGAGCGACCCCACCAAAGGTGAGCAGGATGACTGAGGCAGGGATGAGCGTCAGAAACGCGAGAAAGCTCAATTGCATCGAACTGATTGCAAAGGTCACTCGTCGCGTAGCGAGATCCCGAACCGCCAGTCCCAGCACACCAAGCACGGCAAAAAGCGACAGCCAGTCAAACCCTTCAGTGCCAGGCCGAATGATCATCAACACACCACCAAACCCGACCAGGATCGCGCCCCAGCGCCGCCAGCCCACTGGTTCACGAAAAAACACAGCGGCCCCAAGCGTTACGAGCAAGGGGGCGGCTTGTAAAATGGCCGAGGCAGTCGACAAAGGGATCAGCGCAAGGGCGGTGACAAAGCCCAAAGTGCCCAGCAATTCGGCCAGATTTCGCAAAAGCACGGGGCGCGCCAAAAAGTTCGCCTGCCAAAGAGACTGGCGCTGCACACGACACAGAACAGCAAAGACAGTGGCCCCGCCGATCCCAAGCAAGCCGATGATTTGACCAACAGGCAAAGCGTCGGACAGCAGCTTGATCAAAGCGTCTTCTATCGCAAAACCAAGCATGGCCAGCACCATGATCGCTGCGCCGCGCAAATTGTCCATGTTCTGCCTTTACTGCGCCAACCGGAGCATCAACTGATTGCCCTGCTTGCGCGTCTCTACCCCTTTGAGCGAGTCCACAAGAGCTGACAGTTTTCGATGTCCATAAGTGCGCGTATCAAAATCGGGATGCGCGTTCTGAATGGCTTGACCAATCTGACCCAACGCATACCAATCATCGTCCTGGTCGATCTTGTCCATGGCGGCCTCTATCAGGGGCAGGGCGGACTTGGGGGCTTCGCGACTGGTTGTCGCCTGAGGTTCGTCAAGAAGGTTTTCAATGAGGATAAAACGGTTGCAGACATTGCGCAGCGCTTCGGGCGCCTTGGCCTCACCGATGCCGATCACGGTCAGCCCGTCTTCTCGCAGGCGGTTGGCAAGGGCCGTGAAATCACTGTCTGACGAGACGATGACAAATCCGTCAAAGCGCCGCCCGTGCAGGATGTCCATGGCGTCGATCACGAGGCCAATGTCGCTGGCATTCTTGCCCGTGGTGTTAGACGTATCCTGATGGGCGACCAGCCCTAGTTCCAGAATGCGGGCTGACCAAGCGTTCAGTCGTCCCGAGGTCCAGTCACCATACACGCGGCGCAGGGCAGGTTCGCCAATTGATGTCACTTCGCGCAGGATCGCGTCAGCGAACTTGGCAGGCACATTGTCGGCATCAATCAATACAGCCAGCAGAGGGCGGTTTCGGTCGCTCACAGGTTTTCCTTCGGTCGGGCGCACTCAGCGCTTTTTCGGCACGCCATAAAGCTCAAGGCGGTGGCCGCGCAGTTCATATCCCAGTTTCTGGGCGATGTTTTCTTGCAGAGCTTCGATCTCGGCATCCACAAACTCGATCACTTCACCCGAGTTCATGTCGATCAGGTGATCGTGGTGCTCACGCTCAGCATCTTCGTAGCGCGCGCGCCCGTCGCCAAATTCCAGCTTGTCCAGAATACCCGCCTCTTCAAACAGCTTGACCGTACGATAGACCGTGGCGATCGAGATGCCGGAATCCACGGCGCTGGCGCGATTATAAAGCTCTTCGACGTCCGGATGGTCGTCAGAGGATTCCAACACTTCGGCAATCACCCGGCGCGGGTGGGTCATGCGCAGACCATTGGCTTCGCTACGTTGGGTTATGGTGGGACGTTTGGCGCTCATGAGCCTTGGTGTAGCGAAGGATTGCCGCTTGCACAATTCGCTATCCCCGATTGCGGTTGACGCCATCCGGGGATGGGTCCAAGGGGGGCCATGAGCGATTTTGACATGATGAACCTGCCGGACGTATTGCGCGCCCGTGTCGCAGAGATGGGTCTGACGGACCCGACCCCCATTCAGGCCCAGGCGATCCCGCATGCGATGAATGGGCGAGATGTGATGGGGCTAGCCCAGACCGGCACCGGTAAAACCGCCGCATTTGGCATCCCGCTAATTGCGCGGTTGATGGAAGAAGGTGCGCGTGCCGCCCCGAAAACGGCGCGTGGCCTGATCCTTGCGCCGACGCGCGAGTTAGCGGGGCAGATCGCGACCGTGTTGCGCAACCTGACGGACATGAAAGTGCAGATTGTCGTGGGTGGAGTATCTATCAACCCGCAGATCCAACGCTTGTCCAAAGGTGTCGACATTCTGGTCGCAACCCCCGGACGCTTGCTCGATCTGGTGGATCGCCGCGCCGTTCGGTTGGACCAGACCGGATTTCTGGTGCTGGACGAGGCCGACCAGATGCTTGATCTGGGCTTTGTCCACGATCTTCGCAAAATCGCGTCGATGATGGGCGAAGACCGCCAGACCATGCTATTCTCGGCCACGATGCCAAAACAGATGGCAGAAATCGCGGGATCCTACCTGCGCAGTCCGATCCGGGTCGAAGTTTCTCCTCCTGGCAAGGCTGCCGACAAGGTGACACAGGCCATCCACTTTATTGCCAAGGCCGAAAAGACCGCGCTGCTGGTCGAACTGATGTCCGAACACAAAGAAGAACGCGCACTGGTCTTTACCCGCACCAAGCACGGGGCCGACAGGCTGGCGCGCGCGTTGGAAAAGAAGGGCTTTGCTGTAGCGGCCATTCATGGCGACAAACGTCAGGGGCAGCGCGACCGCGCACTGGCTGCGTTCAAGGCCAGCGAGGTCAAAGTGCTGGTGGCCACAGATGTGGCTGCACGGGGCCTTGATATCCCTGATGTGAAACACGTCTACAACTTTGACCTGCCCAATGTACCCGAAGCTTATGTGCATCGGATCGGACGCACCGCCCGTGCGGGCAAGGACGGGGCGGCGATTGCGTTTTGCGCACCGGACGAGATGGACCAACTGAAGGACATCCAGAAGGTTTTGAAAACCGCCATTCCGATCGCCTCTGGCCGCCCATGGGAACCGATGGATGATCCGGCTGCCAAAAAGCCATCAGGTGGCCGGGGTCGTGGTCGCGGTCGTTCAGGCGGTGGTGGACGCCCTGGTGGCGCACCGGGGGGCGCGAAACCGGGCAACCGGCGGCGGCGCAAACCCAAACCAAAGACGTAAGAGCCGGTTCGGTTCTGTCCCCGAAGGGCGGGTATGAGCCCTTTGAAGGCGTTCATGCAAATCGCAGCGAACAAATGCTCAGAGTCCAACCTACTCAACAGCGTTATCCACGTTTCGAATGGCGGCCGACACCTTTGGCATATGACCCAGTTCACCAACCCCACGCGATGTCGATGAGTTGGCCAAGGTTTTTGCCAGGGTTATTTCGAACCAGTTTTGCCGCCCTCGTAACACTTATTTCGCTAGTGACTACCAAGTTTTGAACTATTTTCTTCTGGCTTTCAGACATACCAGAAGTCGCCCACTCCTGCTGTCGCGCCTCGTCTTCCAGTATTTGTTCTGAGCCGAACAAGGAACCTAAGGCTTGGACTTTGTCGGACGGTCTGCGATTGAAAAGGTCTAACATGTCTATTCCTATAATGATTGGCTGTTGGGTATCTCGCTCAATAAGTTGGGACATAGAATTCGCGGCCGCATTTGTTCTTCGGTCAATTGCCTTGGATTTCTGGCCAAACGCAGGTGCTGGATTTAATTGTGCCTGTTTGGCAAATTGTTTGACACCCAACTCTCACGAATGGGGCAGCTAGGTGCGTCGTTATGCCCGGTGCGCATGCGAAGTGTTGGCGTGGTGAGAAAAGGGCCCGCTTGGGCGGCTTTGCACTTTTACGACGTCGCGCACAACGCTGGGCCTTTAAGGCGCGCTAGCATCTGGTCAGGGCGCCTTGCAAACCACCGGATAAATCTGAATAGCGCTGCGGGCAGGGAAGTCTTCGTGGCTAACAGCGTAGATCACCTCTGAACGCGCCTCGAAGTATCGCAAGGCATGGTGCAGCGGTCCACCCCGCGCACCCAGGTCTTGGGAATAGGTGCAGGCGGCCGAGCCACATTGAAACGCTGCAGTTGCGACCACGGCGTCGCCAAGAAGGATTTCCAATGATGCGCTTGTCTCATCAAAGGAGAAAAGCGCGGACCGGTGACCGTCATTGTGTGTGCAGGTAAGCGCTGGTGCGCTTGTGGCCGTCAAGCACGCGCACACCACGCCGAAGATGCGGTTTTTGTAGCTGGTGTACATGCGTTCTCCTTGCAGAGGCGTGGCATTCGTAAACGGATTTTAGTCTGCCAACTGGTAGGCAATAGGTCGGCCTTGAACAATGGCGATTTATTCTGAGAAGTGCGCTCCCAGCGTGGCCAGCCCGCTCTCAAAAACGCCGATGACCAAAGCCACAATATCCGGATAGGAAGTTGCGAAGCGAGAGGGCCATGTGACGTCGACCTGTTCCGCTTTGCCTGATGGAAAGCGTACCGGTGAGCGAATTGAGTGGGATCGGGTTTTTAGCGGAAATTTTTTTGGATTCCTTCTTAGCTGAATTCGATGACTGAGACGGCTTCGCGGGCGCTCTTGGCCGGAAGCAGCTGTCGCTAGCGCAGAAGTGAACGGCGGTTCTGTCCTCCAAGCCGCCATTCACCCTTTCTGAACAAACAGAATCGCACGCCGCGTTAGCCACGCCATTTTGGCAAAAAGTGCACAGGGTTTGCATGGCCCAAAGCCCCGTCTTTTATGGCATTAACCCCTCGAATCGCAAAAACGTCACTCCACGGGCAGCAAGCGTTGCGTGATCCGACTCTTCGAGGTCTCAACCACTGCCCTACAAAACTGGCACCGGGCGCACGGTCACGTTACTACAAAGACAAGGGGCGGTGCTTGGCCCGCCCCCAATCACTCAGTGTTCGCGGACGACCCTGCGATCGTCAGGTATAAAGCGACGGCACCCCAAGTTGCGCATGCACATCGTTCACCGTGCCTGCATCCATGCCCAGTCCTTGAGCCAGTGAATGCAGGTATTGCGCTTCGGCCTGACTATCCAGATCGATGGCCAACAGTGACATCGCATAGACCTGCGGGCCCATTCCTTTTGGCACCTCGGCGGTCAGAGCATCGACGTCCACCGGGCGCTGCATCTCGGCGCGTAGAAATGCGGCTTCTTCAGCGTCTACATCCCCACCTAGTTGGCCCATCAGTTTTTCCTGCTCGCCGTCATCCAGCTTGCCGTCGGATTTCGCGGCTTGGATCATTGCACGTAACATCAGGGCGGCAGCGGCCTCCTGATCTGCGGAGGGTTCGATTTCTTCCTGTGGTGTCTGATCAAAGGCTGAGTTCAGGACCTCGCCAAAGCTGGCGTTGTTACTTGCCGGGCGTTGCGCGACGGCGCCACTCAGCGCGCCAAACAAGCCTCCAGCACCAGCGCTGCCGGCAAGACCACCCAGCATGTCTTGCAAACCTCCGCCGGAACCACCCGCGCCGCCGAGGTTTTCCAGCAAGCCGCCAAGTCCACCTTTACCGCCTTGTGCGCCCCCCATGAGGCCTCCGAGCATGTCTTGTAATCCGGCAGCCCCGGCGCCTCCCTGTGTACCGCCCATCAGGCCGCCGAGCATGTCTTGCAAACCTGCGCCGCCGCCCGGGGCTCCGCCTGCTAGGCCGCCCAGCAAGCCACCAAGGCCAGCATCAGCCCCAGCTGTCTGAGCACCGCTTCGGCTTTTCATCATCGAACTGGCGCCTTTAGCGACCGCCACACCAATGGCCACTTTGGCCAGTGTCTTCATCAAGCTCATTTGGTTTTCTCCCTTTAATCAATGCAAAGAATCGTCCTGACAAACCTTTGCACAAAATCGCGCCTCGTCAGCGGGGAATGTTTTGGGGCAATTGACATCGCTGACAAAGACCGGGCCAAGTGCGCGCTATGAACCGCAAGTCCCACATTGATCTGATAGGTGCCGTGGCCCTGACCGCCTTTGCGCTCAATCTTGCGCTCAATCAGGTGGTGATAAAGGTATCCAATGGTGGATTTCAGCCTGTGTTCATGGCTGCGCTGCGATCAGCTGGGGCAGGGGTGGTGCTGGTGATTTGGATGCGGGCGCGCGGGATTCCGTTAAGCCTGCCAAAGCCTGCCCATATGGGCGCAGTCATTGCAGGCTGTTTGTTCGCAATCGAATTTACGTTCCTTTTCAATGCGCTGGACCTCACAACTGTATCGCGCACTTCGATCTTGTTTTACGCAATGCCGATCTGGCTGGCGCTGGCCAGTCACGTATTGTTACCCGGCGAGCGGTTGTCAGCGCTGCGTATCCTTGGCATGGCGCTTGCCATGGGTGGAGTTATTTTGGCCATGTCTGACCGTGGTGGCGGGCAGGCCAGCCTGACAGGGGATTTGCTCGCGATTGGTGCGGGCATGTGTTGGGCAGGTATTGCGTTGTGCGTGCGCATTACGCCGCTGAGTACGGTGCCCGCCGCTCAGCAACTGCTATGGCAGTTGTTGATCTCGGCGCCCCTTTTGCTAGTGGCTTCACTGTTTTTCGGTGACTTGGTGCGCGATTTGCAGCCTCTGCATGTGGCTGGTCTTGTCTATCAAATCATCGCAATCGCGAGCTTTGGGTTTTTGTTCTGGTTCTGGCTGCTCAAGATATATCCAGCCTCTGGCGTGGCGTCGTTCAGCTTTCTCTCACCGGTTTTTTCGGTGTTGTTGGGATGGTTGATCCTAGGTGAACAGATCGGGCTGAACATCTGGGCGGCCCTCGGATTGGTCGCTGCAGGACTTGTGCTGATCAACCGTCGTTAAGTGCCGCAGAACGTCGCCGGTACGATTTCGTCTGTGTTTGGCGGGCGGTGCAGGTCTGGGTCTGTGGCTCGGAACGGAGTTGCGAGTGCTTTGGTCAACCGTTCGAACGGACCCATATCCCCAGCCACGGCGGCCTCGATCATCGCCTCGATCCGGTGATTGCGCGGAATGACCTGCGGGTTGGTGCGTGCCATTAGATCAATGTCCGGGTTCGTCGCCTGCCAGCGGAGCGCCCACGTATCAAAGGCGTCGCGATCGCTGAATTGATCCCGCGCGCTGTCCGTGCCAAGCGCGGCGAAAGTATTTGTAAAGTCCGCGCCATCAGTCTGCATCAAAGCAAGTAATTCTTCGATCAAGGGTTGGTCGTCGGCAGTGGGGTTATTTAACCCAATCTTTGCCCCAAATCGGCGCAGCCAGGCGGCCTGCCACTGATTGGGCATGGCGTGCACGATGGCCGTGGCGTCCTCGACCGCCTGATCCTTGTCCTCAAACAGTTGAATGAGGGCCGTGGCCAGTTGCGCCATGTTCCACACCGCTATGCGCGGTTGGTTGCCATAAGCGTAGCGGCCCATCTGGTCGATAGAAGAGAACACGCGCCCCTCGGTGTAGGCGTCCATAAAGGCGCAGGGGCCATAGTCGATGGTTTCACCTGAGATGGTGCAATTGTCGGTGTTCATCACCCCGTGGATAAAACCAACAGACATCCATGCCGCAATCAGTTCGGCTTGCGCCGCGCAGACTGCTGACAGCAAGCCCATGGGACCGTCGGCGTCCGGCCAGTGGCGCGCAATGGCGTAGTCCGCGAGGGTGCGCAATTCGTCGATGTGACCGCGATGGGCAAAGATCTGAAATGTGCCGACACGCAGGTGGCTTGCGGCGACACGGGTCAACACCGCGCCCGGCAAAGCGCCTTGTTCGCGGTAGACCGGATCGCCTGTGGCGACGGCAGCCAATGCGCGGCTGGTGGGGATGCCCATGGCATGCATTGCCTCGCTCACCACATATTCGCGCAGGACTGGGCCGAGCCATGCGCGCCCGTCACCCATACGCGAATAAGGCGTCGGCCCGGAGCCTTTCAGTTGGATGTCCCGGCGGGTGCCAGCTTGGTCGATCACCTCACCCAACAGAATTGCACGTCCATCCCCGAGTTGCGGATTGTAATTGCCAAACTGGTGCCCCGCATAAAGCTGAGCCAGCGGTGCCGCACCCTTGGGCACAGTGTTTCCAGCAAAGACTGCTGCATCCGAACCGGCGATCCCGAGATCGCTTGCAAGGGCGTCATTCCAAGCCAACATCTGAGGTTTGGACACAGGCGTTGGGTCCAGCCGGGTGTAAAAGGCATCCGGCAGGGCGGCGTAAGAATTATCAAAGGGGATATGCAGGCTCATGCCTCTTCACATAGGGCGGATCGCCAGCCTTGCCTAGAAGGTGCGTGTCATCAGGTGATACCCGGTCCGCAGACCGAACCCGGCGCGGGTATACAAACGCTGTGCACCGGCGTTCTCTTCGCCGACCTCCAGATGCAGCGCCTTGAGGCCCACGTCAGCCAGTGCGCGGGGCAGGGCGATTAGAACTTCGCTGGCGACACCGCGCCCGCGCACGCCCGGACGGATAAACAGTTCGTCGACAAACCCGTCCATGCCGCCAAATTCAAGCGACCAGCCAAAGGACACAACGATATAGCCAATCGGCGCGCGGGGTGGCCCGATAAGATAGGCGGCACCATGTGGGCTACCTTCCAACAAGGGCGTAATGCCATCGGCGCGCTGTTGTTCTGATGTTTCTATTCCCGCCTCGTCGTGGAAGGCCGCCACCAGTGGCAACAGGCGATCAAAGTGATCAGGGTTGGCGAGGGTGAGGGCGGCACTCATAAATAACGCTCCAATGCGCGGGCTTCGGTCTTGGCGATCCACGTGGATTTACATGTTCCATATTCCGCACCGCCGTCCGGGTGGCGCGCCGCACAGGCGCCTTTGACAGAGGCATAGGCCGCGCGCAAGGAGGCGTTGGCGCGCAGCGCATCACGAAAGGCCAGGTGACGGCGGATATCTGCGTGCCCCTGCACGTAAGCATGGGCATGAACCCGCCGCTCGCCAGTGGCCGGATCAATGCGACGGCAATAGCGCCGCCCGTCGAGGCCAAAGGCTCCCATCCATTCATATCCCATTTCCTCGATCGCGCCGCGGCTTGCATCAGCGGCAGCCTCATCGGTAAAGACAGGCAGAAGATCCAGAATGGGCTTGGCCGGCAGACCGTGCACCGAGGTTGATCCGATGTGATGCACGGTTATCAGCCCCTTAACGGTGTCATGCCAGCGCTGCATTTCGTCATTGGCCTGGGTCGGCCAGGTGCCGTCATAGGGCACCAGCAGGCTCACAACCGGGCCAGCCGTTCGGTCAGCAGTGTGAAAAACCCGTCCGCATCCACTGAGCCCATGAATGTCGCATTGGGTTTGCGATCCGTCACGCCCCACCAGTCCGCAACCGTCATGCCGATGGTGAGTTCAGAGGTTGTCTCGATTTCTACATTCACGTGGCGGCCCGAAAACAGTTCGGGTCGAATCAAATATACGGTGACACAAGGGTCATGCAAAGGCGCACCAGGGCTGCCGTATTTTTCACGATCAAAGCGTTCGAAAAAGTCGGTCATTTGGGCCACAGCGGTGCCCGCAGCGTTGCCGAGTGCGCGGAAGGCCGCGTTGCGTTCCTTGGTCACCAGCGCCTTGTGGGTCACATCCAGAGGCATGACAACGATATCGATGCCGGATTTAAACACAATTTCTGCAGCTTGTGGATCGACGTAGATGTTGAACTCCGCCGCTGGGGTTACATTGCCCACCTCGAAATAGGCGCCTCCCATCAGAACGATTTGGTGCACACGTTCCGCAATGTCTGGTGCCTTTTCCAAAGCGGTGGCGATATTGGTCAGCGGACCAAGGGGACAAAGCGTAATCGTCCCGGGAGGATTGCTGCGCAGAGTGTCGATGATGAAGTCGACGCCATGCTGCTCTTGAAGCGGCATTGTGGGGTCTGGCAGGTTGGGGCCATCCATGCCGGTCGCGCCATGTACGTATTCGGCTGTGACCAGTTCGCGTCCCATCGGCCGGTCGCACCCTGCATGGACCGGTACATCGGCTTTGCCCGCCAACTCACAGATCATAAGGGCATTTTTTGTTGTCAACGCGAGTGGTACGTTGCCTGCGACAGAGGTAATGCCGACCACCTCAATCTCTTCTGGGCTCGCCAGAGCAAGGAGGATAGCGACGGCGTCATCCTGACCGGGATCAGTGTCGATGATGATTTTACGGGGGGCCACGTTTGTCTCCTGCTTTTTTGTTGATCCTGTGCGGGATTTAGTCTGGCTTGTCCAGATTACTGCACCCAGCGCCGTTAGCTGTTGGCAGCTTTTTCGCGCGCTTTTACCTCATCCCAAAGCGCGTCCATTTCCTCAAGGTTGCTGTCTTCGGGCCGTTTTCCACGTGCGGCAAGTGCCGCCTCGACCGCGCCGAAGCGGCGGGTGAACTTGGCGTTGGTCCGCCGAAGCGCTTCTTCGGGGTCGATGTTGAGGTGACGGGCGAGGTTCGCCATCACGAACAGCAGATCGCCCATTTCGTCCACCATGTCTTCGTGATCCATGGTATCGCGCGCCTCAACCAATTCGCCCGCCTCTTCAACGATCTTGTCAAGAACGTGAGACGTGTCGGGCCAGTCAAACCCGACCCGAGCGGCGCGCTTTTGCAGCTTGAGGGCGCGCAGGAGGGCAGGAAGGTTCATCGCGATCCCGTCCAGTGTGCCTTTTTGTGCTTTTCCCGCGCGCTCGGTGGCCTTGATCGCCTCCCAGTCACGGGTTTGCTGATCGGCGGATTTTTCCCGGCTTTCGTCGCCAAACACGTGCGGGTGACGCGCAACCATCTTGTCAGAGATGTTGGTCACGACGGACTGAAACGAAAAATGCCCGGCCTCTTCGCCAATGGCAGTGTGATAGATCGATTGCAGCAGCAAATCGCCCAATTCTCCCTCTAATTCGGGCCAATCCTGCCGCTCAATGGCGTCTGCCACCTCATAAGCTTCTTCGATGGTGTAGGGCGCAATTGTCTGAAACGTCTGTTCGATATCCCAAGGGCAGCCTGTTTCTGGGTCACGAAGGCGGCGCATAATCTCCAAAAGCCGCTCGATCCCGGCAGTTTGATCGTTAATCAGGTCCTGAGCCATTGCAAGCCTTTCGGGTTTCGCGTTTGCTGACATGTGACGCATCTGTCGGCGAGGAGTCCACCCATGGCAATCATCAACCGCATTGGCGATCTTGGCCCCGAAATGGCCGCGTGGCGCCAGCATCTGCACACGATCCCCGAGTTGTCTTTTGACTGCCCAAAGACGTCAGCCTTTATCAAGGAACGGCTGGAAGAAATCGGAGTGGATGCGATCCATGATGGGATTGCGCAGACAGGTATTGTTGCGATCATTGAAGGGGTTGGTGACGGTCCGACGATCGGCTTGCGCGCAGATTTTGATGCCTTGCCGATCACGGAAGAGACGGGGGTTGAATACGCTTCAACCCATCCCGGTCAGATGCATGCCTGTGGCCATGACGGGCATACCGCGATGCTTTTGGGCGCCGCGACTTATCTTGCTGAGACGCGCAATTTCAGTGGCAAAGTCGCGTTGATTTTCCAACCTGCGGAGGAGGCCGGTGGCGGTGGCGAGGTCATGGTGCAGGAGGGCATCATGGACAAGTTCGACATCGGCGAAGTCTATGCCATCCACAACGCGCCAGGAAAGGATTTCGGCAAATTCCATACCACAGCTGGTCCAATAATGGCTGCCGCCGACACCTTCCACATCAACATCACAGGCAAGGGCGGGCACGGCGCGCGCCCCTATGATTGCGTCGATCCGGTGGTGGCGGCCTGTGGCATCGTCACGGCCCTGCAAACCATTGTTAGCCGCAATCACAACACGGCAGGCACGCTGGTCATTTCGGCAACGCAAATCCATACCGGCACAACAGACAATGTGATCCCCGAGACGGCCTATATCAACGGCACCATCCGCACCTTTGACAAAGAGGTGCAGGCTATGGTGGCGCGCCGAATGGAAAAGGTCGTGGCAGGCGTTGCGGCAGGCTACGGCTGTGAGGCGGTACTTGAGATCGAGTACGGTTATCCACCCACTGTGAATGATGCGGACAGGGCTGCCTTTGCGGTCGGGGTCGCAGCGGATGTCGCGGGTGCTGAGGGTGTGGATGATGCCATAACCCCTGTGATGGGGGCGGAGGATTTTTCATATATGCTCGAAGCCCGACCTGGTGCTTATCTGATGCTGGGGCAGGGCGACGGGGCAGGCGTGCACCACCCCATGTACAATTTCAATGACGAGATTGCTCCTATTGGGGCGTCGTTTTTTGCCCGGTTGGTCGAAACCGCGCAGCCACGCACCTGATTGGAGCTCAGCCCGCGGGGCTTTTTGAAACAGACTAGATGAAGGACGCCTGAGAGTATGGCTCTGGAAGATGCAAAGAACGAGATGGACCACGCGTTTACCCGCAGCGATTTGAAGGGGCCGTCTTTCGAACTGACCTTTGCGGGAGCTACGTCGTTTCTGCGTCGTCGGTACACCAAGGATCTGACCGGCGTGGATATTGCCGTTACAGGAGTGCCGTTTGATCAGGCTGTGACGAACCGGCCCGGGACACGGTTGGGACCGCGTGCGATCCGCGAGGCATCCACCTTGCAAGCGCCGGATCCGGCTTATGGATGGCCCTTTGATGTTATGAGCGAGCTGGTGATTGTGGATTATGGCGATCTGGCGTTTGATTATGCCAATGTGCCATCTTTCCCAGGCCTTTTGACGGCCCACATCAAGGGGATACTTGAAGCAGGGGCCGCCAGCGTTGTGTTGGGCGGAGATCACTATATCTCGTTTCCCATTCTCAAGGCCTATGCGGAGAAGTTTGGTCCGATGTCGCTGATCCAGATCGACGCCCATACGGACACATGGGTCGACGACGACATGGACCGCGTGGATCATGGCACGATGTTTTACAAGGCTGTGAAGTCTGGGATCGTCGATCCCGCGACTTCTGTGCAGATTGGCATTCGTACCAGCAACGAGGACACGCTGGGCGTCAATATCATCGATGCCCGAGAGTTTCATCGCATTGGCCCCGAGGCAGCAGCGGCACGTGCCCGCGAGATCGTTGGGGATCGCCCATGTTATCTGAGCTTTGATATTGATGGCCTTGATCCCGCCTTTGCCCCCGGAACCGGCACGCCGGTTTGGGGTGGCCTTAGCTCTGCACAGGCTGCTGCCTTGTTACGCGGTCTGGCCGGAGTGAACATTCAGGGCGGCGATGTGGTTGAGGTCTCGCCACCCTTTGACACCACCGGTGCGACGGCCATTGCCGGAGCGCATGTGGCGGTGGAACTGTGTCAGTTGCTGGGGTGGAGGATACGCGGTGGCGCCTAAGAACCAACCGCTGAGTGGCAATGATCTGGCCCGATTTTCCGGGCCTGGCACCTTTATGCGCCTTCCCAGCAGCAATGAATTGCACAAGCTTGATGTAGCCATTCTGGGTGTGCCCATTGATATTGGTACATCGTGGCGGTCCGGCACACGGTTTGGGCCAAAGCAGGTTCGAAACGAATCCGCCATGATCCGGCCCTGCAATCTCGCCACTGGGGCGGCACCGTTTGACAGCCTTCAGATAGCGGACATCGGTGATTTGGCGATCAACACCTTTTCTCTGTCGGACAGTTTAAGCATTATTTCAGACAGTTATGATGCGATCTTACAGTATGACGTGGTGCCAGCTGCGATTGGTGGCGATCATTCCATCACCTTGCCTATTCTACGAAGCATAGCCCGGCGCCATGGGCCTGTGGCCTTGGTCCATGTGGATGCTCATGCTGACGTGAATGACGAAATGTTTGGCGAGCGGGAATGCCACGGCACCGTTTTTCGCCGTGCCTATGAGGAGGGGTTGATCCAGCCAGACAAGACCTACCAGGTGGGATTGCGCGGCACAGGCTATTCGGCCTCGGATTTTACCGAGGCTGCAGGTTGGGGATTTCAACAGTTTCCGGCTCACGAGCTTTGGGGGCGCGACCTGAGCGCACAAGGCGCAGAAATCCGCCGTGATATTGGTGAAGTGCCGACGTATATCACCTATGATATCGACAGTCTTGATCCCGCCTATGCTCCGGGTACGGGCACACCCGAAATTGCGGGGCTATCCACGCCACAGGCGTTACAGTTGATACGTGCCCTGCGCGGCGTCCATGTAGTAGGCTGTGATCTGGTAGAAGTTTCGCCACCTTACGACACAAGCGGCAATACAGCCCTGACCGGAGCCAACATCCTCTATGAGTTGCTCTGTATCCTGCCGGGCGTGACCTATCGTTGATTTTCCTGAGGTCCGAGGATGAAAGTTGCGATGTATCTGTTTGGCTTAGTTGTATTTCTTGTTGTTTTATTTGCCGTGTATGTACGTGTCGCGCCATCCTATGAAGCACGTTGGCACCAACCTATTGAGGCCAACACCGAAGTGAACTTTGCCAACGGAGCAATCCGTGTGATGGAAGGTGACAGGGCTAGCTTTGAAAAAGTGGACAGTGTGATGCAGACGTTGCCACGAACGCAGGTTCTGGCAGGAACAGTGGGAAATGGGTTGGTAACTTACGTAACCCGCTCGCAGATTTGGGGATTCCCTGACTACACCACTGTGCAGTTCGAAAACGGGACGCTCAAATTGTTTGCCCGCTCGCGGTTCGGTGGATCAGATCTTGGGGTTAACGCCGCCCGGCTTACTCAGGTTCTCGCCACCATCAAGTGAAGAACTGAGGCACCCCTTTTGCACTTCGCGCCACATCGGCACGTTCAATGACATCTGACACTGGGCCATGAACATGCGTCCATCCACTTGTAAACAAACGGTTTCGCCCAATTCAACCCTATTGCGCTGCTTGTCAGTGCAATAGCATTCAACCGTTTTGCCGGAGGGCGAGGTTACATCAGCCAGTACAGGGCTGGCCATGAGAGCGGAGATAAAAATGACGCGTAACATGCCTCGTTTATAGCACAGTCCGCCCCTTGACCAAAGCCCCACCTTGTCGCACACCCGGCGCATGATCCCACAGGACCGCCTATTCCAGATAAGAGACCGCTTTCAGTACCTTGAAGCGGCCATGTCTGATGGGTCCGGCGATATTGCGGCACTGGCCAAGGAGTATTCCGATCTGAAGCCAGTAGTCGAACAGATAGAGGATTACATTGGCCTCGTTGACGGGATCGATGATGCCAAGGCAATGTTGAGTGACCCGGACATGGCAGAGTTGGCCCAGGAAGAGGTCGAGCGATTGACCCACGCGCTGCCAGCTGCAGAAGAAGCGTTGCAGGTCGCGCTTTTGCCCAAGGACGCTGCGGATGCGCGCCCTGCGATGCTTGAAATTCGACCGGGAACGGGCGGAGATGAGGCGGCGTTGTTTGCCGGTGATCTACTGCGGATGTACCTGCGGTATGCCGAGGCACAGGGTTGGAAAGTTGATGTGATCGAGCAACAGGCTACAGAGCTTGGCGGAATCAAAGAAGTGGTTGCGCACATCACAGGCCAGAACGTTTTTGCCCGGATGAAGTACGAATCCGGTGTGCATCGTGTGCAGCGGGTGCCCAGCACGGAAAGCGGCGGACGCATTCACACTTCTGCAGCGACCGTTGCCGTGCTGCCAGAAGCCGAAGAGGTTGATATCGAAATCAATCCCGGCGACATCCGGATCGATACAATGCGGTCCTCTGGTGCAGGCGGGCAGCATGTCAACACAACCGATTCCGCTGTGCGCATCACTCATTTGCCCAGCGGGATTGTTGTAACCAGCAGCGAAAAGTCCCAGCACCGCAATCGTGATAAAGCCATGCAGGTACTGCGTGCACGCCTCTATGACCTTGAACGGGGGCGCGTAGACAGTGAACGCTCGGCTGATCGTGCAGCACAAGTGGGGTCAGGCGATCGCTCTGAGCGGATCCGGACATACAACTTCCCGCAGGGGCGCATGACTGATCATCGGATCAACCTGACCCTTTATAAGTTGGATCAGGTTATGCAGGGCGATCTTGACGAAGTGATTAACGCACTGACTGCAGACGCACAAGCGCGCCTTATGGCGGAGATGGACTCGTGACCACCGCTGCAGAAGCCATGGTTGCGGCCACCGCTCGTTTGCGTGCGGCTGGAGTACCGGACCCGGCGCGGGATGCACGTGTTTTGCTGGCCCATGCGGCACAGGTCGACGCCGCCCGGGTGACATTGATCGCACCCGAGGATATCGGCCCCGATATTGCCGAACGCTACGACAATCTGGTGGCTTTGCGCGCGGTACGCGTGCCTGTCAGTCATTTGATTGGAAAACGCGGGTTTTACGGGCGTAGTTTCAAGGTTAGCGCTGATGTCCTTGACCCGCGCCCTGAGACGGAAACCGTGATTGAGGCGGCGCTGGCTGAAGACTTTGACCGGGTGCTTGATCTGGGTACCGGGTCGGGCTGTTTGCTCGTTACGCTGCTGGCCGAACGCCCGGACGCCACTGGCGTGGCCGTTGACCTGAGCGAAGCGGCCTGCCTTCAAGCGAGCGCGAATGCAGTGATGCACGAGGTTGCGGAGCGTGCACAGATTATCAATGGCAGCTGGTTTGATCCCGTCGAGGGGCGTTTTGATCTGATCGTCGTAAACCCGCCCTATCTTGCAGTCTTTGAAATGGATGAGGTCGCGCCGGAATTACGCGATCATGAACCGCGTATGGCTCTCACTGACGAGGGTGACGGGCTGTCGGCATACCGCGAGATAGCCGCTCTGGCGGGTAGCTACCTGACCTCGCAAGGCCGGGTGATCTGTGAATTTGGATCAACGCAAGGGCCGGATGTCCGTACCATCTTCGAGGCTGAAGGATGGGGCGATGTACGGCTTTTACCGGATCTGAATGGCCGACCTCGCGTTGTGGTTGCAAGAAATCCAGCATAAGCCCGTCAAAAATGGCTAAAAACCACCTTTTGGACTTGTCCCGGCCCTAATCTCATGCTTATTCATTGCTAGATGCTGAGGCCGAAGGCCATGCAATGTGCAGGCATCATATCCTCAAGATCGCCGAGACAATTTGAACTGGTGCAAAGCGCGCCGCGGCTGATCAAAAAAGACACGCTGAGAGCGGAACATACCTTCATGAAATCTTCGAGATCACGGTCACGGTCCAAGAACAATCGCAACCGCAACAATAACAACAGCGGCGGCAACGTCATCAATCGTGTGTTTGACAGTTCAGGCCCCGAGGGCAAAGTGCGTGGCACGCCCCAGCAGATCATTGACAAGTACAATCAGTTGGCGCGCGATGCGCAGCTGTCCGGCGACCGAGTCGCCACCGAGAATTTCCAGCAGCACGCTGAACATTACCTGCGTCTGCTGAGCGAAGCGCAGCGAGAAATCGAAGCGCGGCGCGAAGAACAGGAACGTCAGAATCGCGAACGTCAGGCTGACCGTGATCGTCAGGCCGAACGGGACCGTGAGCGAAATGCGCAGCGGCAAGAGGCGGCCAGCGAGCCAAGTGCGGATCCTGCACAGGCTCCGCAGCCTGATATCGTTGAGGCAGACGGCGAGAGCGGTCTGGTTGAGACGCCAGAAAGCCAACCCAAGCCCAAACTGCCACGCAGCCGCAAGCCACGCAACAAGCCGACGAGCAAAGCTGATGATGCGTCAGAGCCGACACAAGACGGCGGTGCTGCACCCGAGGCAGCGGAATAGTCTGCTTAGCGGGCGGCCACCGCCCGCGCCAATGCGCAAAATGCCTCTATCGGCACCTGCTCCGCACGCTCAGTTGGTTTGATCCCGGCGGCTTGCAACCTGTCCTCGATATCCGCACCCAATCCTTTTAGGGCGGCGCGCAGCATTTTGCGCCGTTGGTTGAATGCCATTGCCACGACACGGGACAAAACGTCCGGGTCAGCCTCGAATTTCGGGGCGGGAAGGGCGCTTAGGTGAACCACAGCACTTGAGACCTTTGGGGGCGGTGTGAACGCCTCAGGCGGCAGCGACATCGCAATCCGGGCATCGCAGCGCCATTGGGCCAGAACAGCCAACCGTCCATAAGCCTTGGATCCTGGGGCTGCCACAATCCGTTCGGCTACTTCCCTTTGGAACATCAGCGTCAGCGATTGCCAGAATGGCGGCCAAATAGGTGGCGTGAGCCAACGCACCAGCAATTCGGTTCCCACATTGTAGGGCAAGTTGGCCGCAACGCGGATTGGTGGCGTCAGGTGGGCCAACGGATCAACATCCAGCGCATCGCCTTCTATGATCTGCAATTGACCCGGATATCGTGCTGCGATCTCTTCCAGCGCGGGCAGGCAACGGGTATCCTTTTCAATTGCCAGCACTTTGCGCGCGCCTTCCGACAGAAGCCCACGTGTTAGGCCGCCGGGGCCGGGGCCAATTTCCAGAACGTCCGTTCCGCTGAGATCACCAGCTTGTCGCGCGATCTTGGCTGTCAGGTTCAAATCCAGCAAGAAATTCTGGCCCAGAGATTTGCGCGCACTCAAAGAGTGGTCCGCGATCACCTGACGCAAAGGGGGCAGGTCGTCGATAGCGCTCATGACGCGGCCATCCTTGCAGCCAAGCGGATAGCCTCGATCATGCTGGTCGGATTGGCGATACCTTTGCCTGCAATGTCAAAGGCTGTCCCGTGATCGGGTGAGGTCCGGATGATTGGCAGGCCCAGTGTCACGTTAACGCCCCTGTCGAAATCGAGAGTTTTGATCGGGATCAGGGCCTGATCATGGTACATACAGATCGCCGCGTCGTAGCGAGATCGGGCCGCAGCATGGAAAAGTGTGTCACCCGGCCATGGGCCTGTGACGTTGATGCCTGTAGCTGCAATCTCTGCCACAAGTGGCGCGATCCAGTCGAGTTCCTGCCTCCCCATCGCGCCGCCTTCTCCTGCGTGCGGGTTCAGGCCCGCCACAACCAGCCGGGGCTCCGCGAGCCCAAACTTTGCGCTCAAGTCGTGGGCCGTGATCTCTATGGTGTGACGCAGAAGCTCAGGGGTGAGGGCGCGAGGCACCTCTTCAAGCGCGATATGGATGGTGGTGGGGACGACACGCAGCGCGTCGCTGGCCAGCATCATCACGGCGCGCGGCGCTTCTGTGAGGGCTTCAAGGTATTCAGTGTGACCCGGATAAGCGAACGCGGCACCGTCCATCAGCACTTTTTTGTGGATGGGCGCTGTGCAGATGGCTGAGACACTGCCGGTTTTGGCCAAATACACAGCGCGCGAGATCACGTCGATGACGCCTTCAGCGTTTTCCGGGTTAGCTCGGCCGGGCTGCGCAGGCGCAGCAAAGTCGTGGCGCAGAACGGGCAGGGCATCAGGACAAACTTGCACAGCTCGGTTTGGAGCATCAATCTCTGCAATCGGAATGCCTTTCGGCAAGTGTCTGGGATCGCCGATCCACAGCATTGTCAGCTCTTTGCGCAAGGCAGCCCAGGCCGATGCTGCGACTTCAGGCCCGATGCCTGCTGGTTCACCACAACTGATCGCGATCAGTGGCGTATTCATTCGAAAACGGTGATTGTCGCCTCGGCGGCCAGCTGGTCCAGCAGGTTATCGGAAAACGCAGTCAGGCGTTGGTTGCGCAGTTGATCCGCGATGGCGTCGCGGTCGATTTCCTGATCTTTTTCCAACACCGGGCTGCGTCCGCATAGCATTAAAAATACCAATGTTTGCCCTTCTGAACGGGTCAGCGCATAGGAGATTTCTCCAGGATCGAGTTTGGAGAGTTCGAACGCGATGTCGGCAGGGATGTCCTCGGGAGCCAAACTGCCGCGTTCGAGATTCGTATCTGCCTCACCTTTTGCCACCCCATAAAGGTCGTCACAGCGGTCGACTTGCGCCGCAACCTCGCGCGCGCGGCTCAACGCGTCAGGAGAGCGGCCACCGGCAATGTAGTAAGCGGCATATTCTATTGCAGAAAATTTGCGGCTCTGGGCTCCGGTTTCGCGTATGTTACGCAATTGGAACAAAGCAACGGCATCCGGGATTGGAAGAGGCGCAGTGACTTCACCGGGACCAAGCGCCAGCAAGAGGGGGCGCAACACCGGGGGCAGGTCGGTGAGCGGAGTCCATGGCAAGCGCCCTCCAGAGTCGCGGGACGCGGTGGCTGAAAAGCGGCTCGCGTAATCTGAAAATTCGGCTTCACTGGAACTCTGCGCAATCACTTCTGCTTGTTCCAAGACGACTTCTGCGTTTTCCGGTGGAGCCGGAATAATAATTTCCGACACGAGTACCTCGATCCCACTGTTCACAGTGGCCCCGGCAACTGCGTTGTCTATCTCGCGGTCGCTGATCTGTACCCGGCCGCCAAACCGCGCGCGAATATAGTCGCGCCAGAGCAGTTGCGAAGCCACAAAGTCCCGAAAGGTTTCTGCGGCTATCCCACTTTCTTCCAGTGCGGCAACGAATTCTTCGCGGCTAAGTTCGGCACGGGCCGCAAACTGCGTCATCCCTGCGTCCAATTCATCGGGCGTGAGAGAGATGCCGAGCTGCGAAGTTTCTGCCAAGCGCAGGCGGTCCCTGATCAACTCCTCAATGACTTCGGCACGAGAGCCACCTGGTGCGTTCAAAGCTTGCAAAAAGAGAACGCGTTGTTCCACTTCGAATTCCGTGATCACCGCTTCGTCGACTTTGGCGGCAGGTGAGAACAGGTTTTGTGCTTGAGCAACGCCAAATGAGGTCATCAGCGCGACAGCGCCAATGGCGCATTTCACCCGGATTGATTTTACGATTGTCTGACTGCTCATTTCGCCTGCTTTCCGCATGATCGTACTTCGACACGCTCTCCGGTATTGGCCGAGAACCCGCGCAAGGACACTGTTAACCCCAGACTGGTGGAGGGCTCAATAGTTGTCGAGTCCGCAAAGCTGCGTTTGAGGCTCACGCCTACGCGAACGCATTCGTTTTCGTAAGTGAGCCCGGCTTCCGCGATGGCGGTGCGTCCTGCTTCGATGTCGTATCGCATGTCCACGCTGGCGGTCCAGAACCGGTCAATCCTATAGGATCCGTCAAAAGTGATTTCTCCGATCGGTTCAAACTGGTCGATGGCTGCATCTTCGTCGATCCAGATATAGCTGCCGCCGAGATCAAGGCGGGCGTTGCTCCAATCGCCACGCAGTTCAGCCTTTGTGATGTCGAAACTATCATCGAAAAGTGTCCGCCCGGATACCGCAAGCCCACCCTGCAACTTCACTTGACCGCCAAGCAGAAAGTCGGACTGCGTTCCTGACAGGCCTGAACTGGACGTGAAGTCCGGTTGCGCATCTTGGCGCAGGATCTGGGCTCCTGTAACACTCATGGACCAGCCGTCTTGATGAATGCGGGACCATGTGGCGCCGATCGCTGCTGACCATCCTCGTTCTCTCCGGTCTGGCGCTGGAAAACGGGACAGGCTGAGCAGGTTCCCTTCGTCAAATTCTACCCGCGTGCTTTCCTCATTTGGGATGTTCAGCGTATCGCCACCAATCCAGGCAAATTGTGCTACCGGTTCAAGCACATGACGCGCGCCGTCCTTTCCCTGTTTGACCATGGGATAGCGCAAAACCAGCGCCGCTGTGGGTGCCAATTCGCTTTCGGACTCGGGTGTCGTGCTGTCATCTCTGATATCGTAGGCACCGCCGACCACGCCCAATCGTGTTTGCGCCTGCAGTCCGCCCATCTGGAAGGTGCGCAGCCATTCGGCCTCGACGTTAAACCGCAATACGTCGCGCCCATCGACAACGCCGTCCATATTGTCGTCGAAGTCCAGCGACGACGAACGTTGGTGCGCATGCGCTTCGGCGGCAAGCCGCAACTCACCTCCAAGGGCGCGAGGAAACAGCCGTCGTTCATAGAGTGCCTCGACGACATCCGATGGCAACACGTCGTCGTCTTCATCATCTCGCAACGACTCGACGGTGATATAGGACAGACGGATAAACTGGTCCCGCCGAGCCCTGCTGACCTGTATCTGGCTGTCCAGACGGTCGCGGTCAGAATAATCATAATCTGACAGATAAGCATCGTCAGACACCACTTCGATATCAAATTGCAGCCTGAAATCCCTATTCAGATCAAACCGTCCGCCGGCGAACAAATACCCGCGGCTATCACTAGGTGGCAGATCGTCATTGGAAAATGCCCCTTCGAAAATGATGCGCCCGCGTTTGAATGCCTCCCGGTAGCGGAATTCGAGAGTTCGGGTTTTGTTGGACAGATATGGCGTCAGCGTCAGGTCACGATAGTCGTTCAGTTTGATGAAATAGGGCACCTTGATGCCAGTTCCGAGAAGCGAATCCACGCGCAATTCGGGCAGCAGCACCCCGGTAGCCCGTGTCTGAGTTGGGTCGGGTACGCGCAGGCGTGGCAGGTAGAGTATTGGGATTGACCGGACCCGCAGCTGCGCCTGGTCAAAGTATAGCTGTTGGCCCTCTTCGTCGTGCACAACCCGCTTGGCCCGTATCTGCCATAGCGGTGGACGCGGATCGTCGGCGCAGATTTTGCAGGATGTGACCACCGTTTTGTACAGCTGGGTATAGCGCCCGTTGACTCTGTTGGCCTGTACGGCCGCCAGTTGCAGCTGCTCGTCCAGCACAAGCCGCGCGCCCATGAGAAGCCCGTTTTGCATGTCGTTGCTTAATTCGGCCTGATCGGCGAGGATCCTGACGCCCACCCCATCGTCAATGGAAATTGGACCGGTCACAGTCAGCCGACCGGTGCCCGGATCATAGGCGATCGCTTGTGCGGTCAGTCGTGTTTGGCCTTGAAATGCCTCGACGTTGCCTGTCGCGATCAAACGTCTGTCCACAGTGATCTGGATATCATCTGCCACCAGAACAGCCGGGCCCATTGGTGCGATGTCTTGGGCTGAAACGCTCCACGCGCAAAGGACAAGGACCAGCACGCTGGCCCATAGTCGCCAAAGTTGCCGCGCGCTATCCATCTTCCGTCCGCAGTAGCAACCCAAGACCCAAAAGCACGGCTGCCAAGGGAGCCGCCCAGGCCGATAGGATCACAGGGATCTGCCCGCTTTCTCCCAAAATTTGTGCGAAGCTACGAATGAAGTACAAACTGAATCCCAACAACACCGCTGCCAGCACCGCCGTGCCGGTCCCCCCAAACCGGGTATGGCGCATGGTAAAGGCTGCAGCAATAAGAACCATGGCAACAAGGAAAAGCGGACGGGCAAGTTGTGATTGCAGCCACACCTCATGCTTGCGGGCCGAAAAGCCTGCCAGCTCCAATTGGGTAATGAACTCGCGCATGTCCCAAATCGACACACCTGAAGGTGTGCCCAAAGATTCCCGGATCCGGTCAAGGGTAAGGGTCGAGTCCACTTTGAGAAGGTCGTGCACTGCGGCTGTCGCTTCAGGATTAAGACCAGAAGCCAGTGGCCAAACTTTGGCTTTGCGCAAAGACCATTCCCCGTCAAGCAGGGCCGCACTTGCGGCCTCAATCCGCCGTGCTGGGCCGCCGTCACGGGTGTAGGCCACGAAGGTCACATCATAAAGCACAGAGGCATCCGCATTCGAGCGCGCCGCTCGGATCACTGTTTGGCCCGACGTGTCGCCCTGACGCAACCACAACCCGTCCTCAGACACCGACAGTGCCGATATCCCGCCTGAGCGGTAGCTATCTGCCAGCGTTGCATAGCGTTTGGAGGTTGCCGCCACGATTGGACCCAAGGTGGTGGTCGCAAACACTCCAATTATTAGAACGACAATAACAGGAGATAGCAATGCGCGCATCGCCGAACGTCCCGTCGCCCGAGTGACAACCAGTTCTGAGGATCGGGCGAGGGCCAAAAACAGGCTGATGGTGCCAAGGATCGTGATCAGTGGCAGCATCTGGTCCAACGTTTCGGGCACGTTCAGCAGTGTCAATTCAGCCAACCGGGCAAAGCCAATATCGAATTCCGAGAACCGGCGTGTCTGGTCAAACAGGTCCACCATCACCACAAGCGCCGTTAGGACCCCCGCGATCACCAGCAAGGACACCACAAAACGTCGCGCAAAGTAGAGATGCAGAATCATGTCGCCTCCCGCACTGCTCGCCTGAACAACCGCCCGCCAGCGGCGCGCCAAAGCAATCCGCACACAATAAATCCACCGAGTACAGAAGGTGAATAGAGGATCGGCCACAAACCGGAATTGGCCAAAACGGGCCCCGAAAGACTGCCCCGCATACTGTCCAGTGCAACGAGTAAAACGAAGGCGATCAAAATCTCGCGACGCACACCAAAGCGTGAGTAGCCCCCGACCAGTAGAGTCGCGAAACCGATAAGTGCTGTGACGAGGCAGAACGCCGCGCGCGCAAACCGACTGTGCAACTCTTCGGCAACCACACTTTGAGTCGTGCCTAGCCGCTCTGCAACACCTTCCCAATCCGTTAGAATCCGATTGCTCGTCATGAATGGAAGACGTTCAACAATCTGTTTTTCGGTTTTGATCACCGAAGTGATATCAAAGCTGAAATCCCGAAACTTGGCAGTCGACAGACTGAAAGTTTCCTCAGTCAGCCGTTGGGCCAGCCCATCCACCATAATGAGAGACGTTCCGGAGGCGTTGCGTACCAGATAGGCCTCGGACGCGGTGTAGATCATTCGCTGTTCAGAGTTGCGCCGGTCAGACAAGAACACATCGCGCAACACACCGTCCTGATCGACGCTGCGGGTGTAGAAAGTCACCCCTTGCGCCGGGCTCAGGAATTCGCCCTCGGTCAGCAATCGCGAGGTAATATTCTTGGAAATTTCGACTTCGCGCTCGGCCAGTTGCTGGGAGGCGATGGGCACAAGGGCGTGAGACAGCAGCGACATCATCAGCGCTGAGATCAGGCCAAACACCGCAACGGGCCGTGCCATGCGCCAAGGCGAAGCACCCGACGACATCATCACCGTCAACTCGCTTTCATTGCTGAGTCGATTGGTCACGTAAACAGATGCTGCAAAGGTCGCGATGGGCAGCACACGCGTGATCAGGACCGGCAGGCCGAGGGCCGAAAACTCCAGAAATACCAGCGCCGTCTGACCATCACCAATCAGACGGTCGAATAGCCGTACTGCGCGGTTGATCCAGAACACGGCCACCAGCACGAGGGCGAAAAACCCAAACAGCCACATCAGTTGTGACAGCATGTATCGGTCAAATCTGACCAAGGAGCCCTCCGGGTTTGCCTGTTTTTGCTTTTGCGCTGTCGCGTTTTGCGCAGGGTAGCGGAAGGGGCAGTTCGGGAAAACTCTTTTCTAGTGCTGGTCAGGGGGGCATGGGCGCGTTACCTCTGTCTGGATTTGAAAATTCGGAGCCTGCCATGACCGCCCTCACGCCACTGACCTTTGCCGCCACTGACATTGACGCCCTTGCCACTGCAACCGGGCGGGTCGCCGTGATTGTGGCCCCAGACGGCAAAATGGGGCAGGCCGCCCGGCGCGCCAATCGTCTAACCAAGGGGGCGATCGCCCGTTTTGTGGCCTCCGAAGGATTCGAGAAGATCAAGGTGGGGCAGGTCACCACCATAGCCTGGCCTGTGGGGATGACAGCAGAGGCACTGGATATCCTGTGCCTGCCACGCAATCCGTCGGTTGCTGAGGCCCGCAAGGCTGGGGCGACACTGGCCAAACTGCGCGATGGTAAGACAATGCTTTTTGCAGCCGATGGTTTGCGCCGCGTGGCCGAAGTTAGCTTTGGTCTGGTGATGCGCGACTACACGTTCTCAGATCACAAAAGCGACGCCGAAACCCATGATACAGCAATCACTGTCATGTGCGCCAATCCAGATGACGCAAGCACGGATGCAGCCCCTTTGATGGCCATCGCCGAAGGCGCCTTCATGACCCGCGATCTCACCAATGAGCCGGCCAACGTACTGACCACAACCGAATTCGCAGATCGTCTGGCCGAGATGAGCGCGCTTGGCCTTGAGGTCGAGGTGCTGGAAGAAGCCGATCTGGAAAAACTGGGGATGCGCACGTTGCTTTGTGTGGGGCAGGGGTCTGACAGCCCGTCGAAGGTTGTTGTTATGCAATGGAACGGCGGGAAAAAGGGCGAAACCCCGCTGGCTCTGGTTGGTAAAGGCGTTGTGTTTGACACCGGCGGTATCTCCCTCAAACCCGGCGCGGGCATGGAAGATATGACCATGGATATGGGCGGGGCTGGCGTTGTCGCCGGAACGATGCGCTCCCTTGCCTTGCGCAAGGCCAAGGCAAATGTCGTGGGTCTCGTTGGCCTCGTGGAAAACATGCCATCGGGCAATGCAGTGCGTCCGGGTGACGTCATCACTTCGATGAAGGGCGACACGGTTGAGGTTATCAATACGGACGCCGAAGGCCGTTTGGTGCTGTGTGATGTGATGTGGTACGCCCAAGAGCGGTTTTCACCGGTCGGTATGGTCGATCTGGCGACGCTTACGGGCGCGATTATTATCGGACTTGGCCACGAAAATGCGGGCGTGTTCTCAAACAATGATGATTTCTGCAAATCATTCCTGAAGGCGGCAGAGGCCGAGGGTGAGGGCGCATGGCGCATGCCCTTGGGCAAAGCCTATGATGCCCTTCTTAAAAGCCGGATTGCGGACATGAAGAACATTGGTGGTCGTGCGGCGGGGTCTGTCACAGCCGCGCAGTTCCTTCAGCGGTTCGTGAAAGACGAAACTCCTTGGATACACCTTGATATCGCTGGCGTTGCGTCGGTCAAATCAGCCACTTCGCTGGCCCCTGCCGGAGCGACGGGATGGGGTGTTATGGCGTTGAATCGCCTTGTGGCGGACGCATACGAGACCGAGTGACATGGGCGTCGCCTACTTCTACCACCTGACGCGCCGGCCATTAGAGGAAACGCTGACAATGCTGCTTGGCAAGGCGTTGGGTGCGGGTTGGCGCGTTGCGGTACGCGGCACCAACGGCGAGCGCCTTGCATGGCTGGATGAGCGGTTGTGGCTAGGAGTCGAAGACGGGTTTCTGCCCCATGGTCTGGCGGGTGGACCACATGATACGGACCAGCCCGTTTTGTTAACCACCGGCGCTGCAGCGAACGGTGCGGCTTGCGTCATGAGCATTGATGGAGCTGAAGTAACGGCAGATGAAGTCGCCGCGCTTGATCGGGTATGTGTGCTGTTTGATGGCAACGATATGGATGCCTTGCAGGCAGCGCGCGGGCAATGGAAGGCCCTCAAAGACGCGGGCGCTTCAGCGCAATATTGGTCTGAAGAAGGTGGGAAGTGGGAGAAAAAGGCGGAAACGTGAATCCTGAGCCTAGCGGCTAAGGCGCATTTCACCATCTGCAATCTCGATCCTGCCCCAGTTTTGCAGGTACCCCATGCCCAAGAGCGATTGCCACAACTCTCCATCGTTGACCACGGCCCGCACATTTGTGTCGGTATGTGGCCCGATGCTGACACTGTCCAGACGTACCGCGGCCGTGCGCACTTCGCCATTTGCGGTAGAGGCGCGACCCAAAAAGACGAGTGTTTCCGGTTCTAGCCCTGCAGTGGCTGCATCCGCTTGATTCAAAACGATGTCCGTGGCGCCTGTGTCGACAATAAAGTCGATCGCCGCACCATTGATGTCGAGGGTGATGTAGTAGTGTCCATCGCGTCCGCGCGGGATTGTGATGGTGCCGCTTTCGTCAAAACGCGTTTGGGTCGGATAGAGATCGTCTTGAATATCACCCCACAGCCCCACGACAGCGATGGCGCCGACAAAGATCAGCGCCCATATGCCTGCCATTTGTAGTGTCTGGCTGAGTTTTAGTCGTGAGTTAAGCAGGAAGGCGCCACCAAGGACGATGCCGAGGATGCCAAGATAAATCAGTTGATCAATGTTACCGCTGCTCATGAGGTCAATATAGGGTGTCGGCGCCCCATGTCAGCCCGCAAGAAGCCCGAATGCGCTCAGCCCGTCCAGAACGAACTGGACCGATAGGGCGGCCAGTAACATCCCCAACAGGCGTGTCACGACCGTGATACCGGTCTTACCCAAAGCGCGCTCCAGCAGGCCCGATGCCAGAAAAAGAACCATGCACACCGCAAGGACCAGTGCTGTGATCGCAAGAACCAGCGCCAGTCCCTCGATCCCCGGTTTCTGACCGGTGAGCAGAATAACCGACGCGATGGCACCCGGCCCGGCAATCAGCGGAATGGCCAGAGGAAACACCGATGGGTCGTCGTGGCTGTCCTCACTCTGGTCTTCGCGACGCTGGGTGCGCCGTTCAAACAGCATATCGAGTGCTGTGAGGAACAACAGAATGCCGCCCGCAACCCGAAACGCAGGCATGGAAATCCCGACAAAGCCCAACAGCGCCTCACCAAAAAGCGCAAAAGCGATCAAGATCGCCATACCAAGCCCACAGGCACGCAACGCGATTCGGCGCCGCTGGTTTTCAGGAACGCCTTGGGTCAGCGCCACAAACAATGGCGCAAGCCCGATGGGGTCGATTACCACGAACATGGTCACAAAGGCGGTGATGAGGAAGGCTGTGTCGATCATCGGTGTTTTCTAAAAGTGCGCTTTGCGGCGCGTTTCATGTTTAGGGCGCTGCCCCGGTCGCCGTAAAGCCTCTACCCAGCAGTAATTCGAGCCCGAACAAATTCAGGCTGTTTGAGCGGTCTCGAGCTTTTCGAGGTCTTTCATCCAGAGTGTTTCGGCGCGTTCCAGCGCTTCCATGACCTCGGCATACTTCTTTTGCCAGACTTCCATCTCGCCGATCTTTGCGTCCTCATAGAGATCCGGATCGGCCAGTTTCTTGGCCAGCTTGTCACGCATATCGTTCAGCTTTTCTACGCGTGCTTCGGATTTGCGCGCCTCGGACTTGAGCGTCAGAATGGCATCGCGGCCAATTTTCTTTGGTTTGGGCTTTTCCTGTGCAGCCTTCGGCGGTTTGCCGTCTGACAGCAGCATTTTGCGATAGGCCTCAAGATCGTCCTCAAAAGGTTTTACTGTCCCATTTGAGACCAGCCACAGCCGGTCTGCCACCAGTTCCAGCAGGTGCATGTCGTGGCTGACAAGGATAACGGCACCTGTGTATGCGGTCAGCGCAGTGACCAGCGCTTCGCGACTCTCGATATCGAGGTGGTTTGTTGGCTCGTCGAGGATCAACATGTGAGGCGCATCAAGCGTAGCAAGCAGCAGAGACAGCCGCGCCTTTTGCCCGCCAGACAGTTTGCCAACCACGGTTTCCGCCTGATCCGCCATGAGTCCAAAGCCCGAAAGGCGCGCGCGCCACCGAGCGGGGCCTTCAGTGGGGCGTTCCCGCCGCAAATGGTCCAGAGGGGTTTCGTCGATGAACAACTCGTCCACCTGATGCTGGGCAAAATAACCAATGCGCAGCTTGCTGGATTTGGTGAACTTGCCACTCATGGCAGGCAGGCGATCCGACAAGAATTTGGAGAGCGTTGATTTGCCTTGTCCGTTCTTTCCCAGTAGCGCGATGCGATCGTCCTGGTCTATGCGCAGGTTCAGTTTGGACAGAACTGTCGTGTCGCCATAGCCTGTGGACGCCCCGTCAAGGTGAATGATCGGGGGCGAGAGTTCTTCGGGATTGGGGAAATCGAACCGCTTGAGGCCAGCCTCTTGCGGTGTCGTGATGGGTTGCATCTTTGACAGCGCTTTGAGCCGCGATTGGGCTTGGCGCGCCTTGTCGGCCTTGTAGCGGAACCGGTCCACATAGGATTGCAGGTGCGCGCGGCGCGCATCCTGTTTCTTAGCCATCGCCGCCGCTACGGCCAGTCGTTCGGCCCGTTGACGGGCAAACTGATCGTAAGGCCCGGAGTAATAAGTGAGCTTTCGGTCTTCAAGGTGCAGGATTGCGCCGACAGCCCGGTTAAGCAAGCCGCGGTCGTGGCTGATGATCACAACCGTGTGCGGGTATTTTGCGAGGTAGCTTTCCAGCCACAATGCCCCTTCTAGGTCGAGGTAGTTGGTGGGCTCATCGAGCAGCAGTAAATCGGGTTGGGCAAAGAGCACAGCCGCCAGAGCGACACGCATCCGCCATCCGCCCGAAAACTCAGAGCAGGGCATGAGTTGTTCGTGATCATCAAAGCCGAGCCCCTTGAGGATCGTGGCGGCACGCGCCTCGGCACTCCATGCGTCGATATCTGTCAGACGGGTCTGGATTTCGGCGATGCGGGCGGGATCATCGCTGGCGTCCGCCAGCAATTCGGCGCGTTCGGTGTCTGCGGCCAAAACTGTGTCGAGCAGGGAGGTGGCAGAGGCTGGAACCTCTTGGGCTACTCCGCCGATGCGCGCGCCAGTGGGCAGAGATATATCGCCACCTTCCAACGCCAATTCACCTCGGATCAGGCGGAACAGCGTGGTCTTACCTGTGCCGTTGCGCCCCACAAGGCCAACCTTGTGGCCTTCGGGGATGACGGCGCTCGCGCCCTCGAACAAGGGGCGGCCAGCAACGGCGTATGAGATATCAGAAATGCGCAACATGTGCGCGCTCTAGCAGAGGCGAACGGGGCGTGCTAGCCCCGTGCGATGACCAAAACACCCCCCCATCTTGTGACCCTCGTTTTGCTCACTGCACTGACAGTGCTGACGCTGAACATGTTCCTGCCCGCACTGCCTGCGATGCGTGAGGCTTTTGGGGTTTCAGAAGCGGTAATGGGGCGTGCAATCTCGCTTTACATGCTTGCGGCGGCCGTTTTGCAGCTGGTCTTGGGCCCGCTGTCGGATCGGTTTGGGCGGCGACCTGTGATCCTTGGGTTGCTGTGCGTTTATGTCGTGTCCTCAATCATGTGCTTGCTCGCCGACAACGTTACCGTTTTCCTAATTGCACGCACAGGACAGGCGGTTGCCGTGGGGGGTGGCATTCTTGGGTCTGCCGTGGTGCGAGATTTGTACGAGGGGCGCACGGCGGCGGCCAAATTGTCATTGATTGCCTCGGCGATGGCTGTGGCGCCAATGCTTGCCCCGATGCTGGGTGGAATGCTTGAGGCTGCTTTTGGCTGGCGCTCGGTCTTTGTCACATATGCGCTGTTGGGCGCTGGCCTGCTGCTGTGGTGTCTGCGCGATCTGGGAGAGACGCATCATGGTGAGGGGGGGCAGCGCATGGCGTTTGGCGCCTTGTTCCAGTCTCGTCTTTTCTGGACCTATGTGTCGGTGCAAGCCTTTGGGGTAGGGACCTTTTACATCTTTCTGACGGGCGCACCGTTTGTGGCCGCAGACGTGTTTGGGTTAAGCCCGGCACAGATTGGCATCGCGTTGGGGTCAACGACGGCTGGGTTCATGTTGGGCGCAGGGCTGTCGGCGCGATTGGTTCAAAGGCTCGGACCTATTCGGCTGATCCTAGTAGGCCGGGTGTTTCCGCTCGTCGGCTTGGGCTCGGCCTTGATCTACTACGCGAGCGGGGGCGGACAAGTGTTGCCGCTGTTTCTGGGCACCGTGACGGTGGGCATCGGGAACGGGCCGTCACTGGCCAATGCCAATGCCGGTGCACTGTCTGTGCGCCCCGATCTTGCAGGCAGTGCGTCAGGTGTGAACGGCGCCGTTTCGCTCAGCCTTGGGGCCGCGCTAAGCTGGGCGACGACCGCAGTCCTCAGCCGGTCAGCCACGCCTGAGGCTTTGCTCTTACTGATGCTGGCTGTGGTCGGTGTGGCACTATGCGCGGCACTGGTTGCCGCACTTTGGGACCGCGAGGAACAGGGGTTTTCAAGGTGAAAATCGCATGATAGCTGGGCGCAGAATTTCGCGCCCGGGATGGTCCCGCGCGCTGCTGACACGGAGAGACCCATGGCCCTCGAACGTACCTTTTCCATCATCAAACCAGATGCAACCCGCCGCAACCTGACAGGCGCAATCAACGCCAAGTTCGAAGAAGCCGGCCTGCGCATCGTCGCACAAAAGCGCATTCACCTGACGAAGGCACAAGCCGGCGTGTTTTACGCGGTCCACGCCGAGCGTCCGTTCTACGACGAACTGTGCGAATTCATGGCCTCGGCTCCAATCGTTTGCCAGGTGCTGGAAGGCGAAGGCGCCATTGCCAAGAACCGTGAAGTGATGGGTGCTACAAACCCGGCTGACGCAGCCCCCGGCACAGTCCGCGCAGATTTCGCTGAATCGGTTGGTGAAAATTCGGTCCACGGATCGGACGCGCCAGAAACAGCGGCCGTGGAAATCGCGTATTTCTTCTCCGGCCTCGAGCTGGTCGGTTAAGCCACAAAGAACTATTGAAGATCGCCAGGGGTTGCAGCGAATGCTGCGGCCCCTTTTTCTTTTTGGAGTCTGGGTGTCTGGCCGCAAACGGATTTGCCGCAATTGACGGGTTAAGCCCATCGCACACCTTTTTCCATACGTTTGGCGATTAGGGCTCGTTGTGCCCGTTAAGTATTTGTTTGAGTGACTCAATAAATGCCGACTACACTCGTCTTCACTAAAACGTGATAACCTGGGAGATCGCCGTGCCACACTCAACTCTTCATAATTCGTTTTCAAAAATTGGCGCGTGTGCGGGCCTGACGCTCGGTTTGTCGGTCTCGTGTGCATCAATTGTTGCCGCGCAAGAGTTCCAAACTGCACAGGAAAATACAGAAGTCGTTCTCGCGCCCGATGCTTTCTCGCCCTACGCAGGCCGCAACTTTCCGCAAAGACCACTTTGGGGGGACTCGCATTTGCATACGTCTGTTTCGGTTGACGCCGGAACTATGACTCGTCTCTCTCAGGAGCAGGCATTCCGCTTTGCGCGCGGCGAAGAAGTGACGACAACCCATGGGCTGCGTGCAAAGCTGTCACGGCCTCTGGACTGGATCGTGGTGTCTGATCACGCTGAGATGTACGGCCTTATGCCGCAGTTATTGGCAGGGAACGCGGAGGTGCTGGCCACCGAGAAAGGCAAGGCCTGGTATGAGGCGCTTACCGCTGGCGACCCTCAACTGGCCTTTACCACAGCCATGGAGATCGTCGCGTCGTTGTCAAATGACGAGCCGCCAATCAACAACCCCAAGGCGATCAAACATGCTTGGGAAGAATACACCAAGACCGCCGATCGCTTTAACGAGCCTGGCGTGTTTTCTGCCATCATTGGGTACGAATACACCACGGAAGGCGCGAATAATCTTCATCGCAACGTGCTGTTCCGTGACGGGCAGATCCGGGCAAATCAGACCCGGCCCTTTTCTCAATATGATAGCAAAAACCCTGAAGACTTATGGACGTTCCTGGCCGAATATGAAGAGCGAACTGGTGGCGAAGTTTTGGCGATTGCACACAATGGCAATCTTTCAAACGGACGTATGTTTTCGATGAATACCTATGATGGTTCGGAACTGACTGAGGAAATTGCGAGCCTTCGCGCCCGGTTTGAACCGCTTTACGAAGCAACGCAAATCAAGGGCGATGGTGAAGCCCATCCATTCCTGAGCCCTGACGACGAGTTTGCGGATTTTGATACATGGGATGCGGCCAATCTGAATGGCACCGAGCTAAAGAAACCAGAGATGCTTGCAGCGGAATATGCCCGCGAAGCGTTGAAGCGCGGTATGCTCATTAAGCAAGAGCTTGGGGTGAACCCGTTTAAATTCGGCATGGTCGGCGCGACGGACTCGCACACCGGTATGGCAACAGCGCAAGAAGATAACTTTTTCGGCAAACACTCCGGTGTTGAACCTGAGCCGAACCGTTGGGAACACTTGGTGATCGAAGCGCCGGACCCTGATCTTTCGATCTATGGGTGGAAACAGGCGGCAGGTGGCCTTGGCGCGGTTTGGGCAATGGAGAACACCCGCGAGGCCATCTTTGACGCCATGCAACGCAAAGAGACGTATGCGACGACC
Source organism: Tateyamaria sp. (assembly GCF_039945315.1). Classification (GTDB taxonomy): domain Bacteria; phylum Pseudomonadota; class Alphaproteobacteria; order Rhodobacterales; family Rhodobacteraceae; genus Tateyamaria. Next base: position 82,257 of record NZ_JBDUXB010000026.1, read on the forward strand.
GGTTCGCGCATGGGGGTTCGGTTTTTCGGCGGGTACAACTTCACCCAAGAAGATGCTGCACTTCGCCTGCCAGCCGACGCAGGCTACAAAAAAGGCGTGCCGATGGGCGGTAATTTGAACGCCGCACAGGAGGGAGAGCGCCCGTCGTTCCTTGTTGCCGCAATAAAAGATCCGCTTTCCGGAAACCTTGACCGGATCCAGATTGTCAAAGGATGGGTCGATGCCAACGGTGAAACGCAGGAGAAAATTTACAACGTGGCGTGGTCTGGCGATCGCAAACTTGGTGAAACCGGGAACCTGCCAGATGTAGGCAACACAGTTGATGTTGAGAACGCCACATGGACCAACTCTATTGGTGCTTCCGAGTTGGTTGGTGTTTGGGAAGACCCTGATTTTGATCCGACGCTACAAGCCTTTTACTACGCACGGGTCATCGAAATCCCGACCCCCCGTTGGACCGCCTACGAAGCAAAGCGTTTTGGTGTCGAGATGCCAGATTACGTCCCAATGATCACAACGGAACGCGCATACACATCGCCGATTTGGTATGCTCCAAGTTAAAGATCAGAAAAGCTGAACCCAATCGGCGGTTGCGACGTGACTGCCCTTTTTGTTCGAAAAACACAGGTGGGAATGTCTACATAACCGACCCTAAAAAGCGCGCTATATTCCGTAGTTCTATCCGCGTCTAGCGACTACGCCGATCTCGTTCAGTGTGCGTTCAAACTCGGACAAACCCTTGTCAAAACTGCTTGCCTTGATTGCATCAAAGCGAACGCGCAGGGCCTTTTTCTCTTCCCCTTTGCAGTCATTCCACGGTCGGCCTTGCAATCCCATGACCAAAACGTAGTAGCCGATGAAGTGTGGGCGCGTACCTGATTGCAGCAGCTTGGCGTAAGCCGCGTCCGCACCCAGTGTGCGCAGGGTTTCCGCATCAGGAATGCCCGCGGCGGCGCAAGCGGCGTCCATCGCCGGTCCGAGATTGCGTATGGTTGAGACAGGATTACCCATTGCGAGACTTTAGTGCGCCGGGCGGGTCCTGTCACGCGGGCTTCAGAGGCTCGCGTAGTCGGTGATCACCGGCATTGGCCGAGGCTTGGGCGCAGGATTGGGAACAGGTGTGGGCGCGGGGGGCGCGATTGGGTTGGCATAACGCTGCCTTTCATGAGCGCCATCCACAGTGATGACCGGCTTGTTAAAACAGATGGGTTTGCCGGGAGCAGGGCGCAATTGCGCAGATTATGTGACAGTGTTGAGTTGGTAGAGTGTGACCTGCCGATAGGGTTGTTCGGGCGTACACAGCACGCTTGGAAAGTTCGGATGGTTCACTGAATCGGGCCACCCCTGAGGTTCCAGAGCGAGGCCCGCGCCGGGGCTGATCCCGGTACCTGGTAATGTCGGCAAGAACGCTCCGGCATAGACCTGTAACCCCGGTTCTGTGCTGTCGATCTGTAGCCGCAAGCCATTTGCTCCCCTGAGCGTGGCAACCGGCTGTGCGGTTTCCACGGGTGTATTTGAGATACAAAAGTTGTGATCAATGGCAGGGTCGGGCGCTGCCGCAATCCGGTGGTCGAACGAGGTGTTCGCAACGAGCGCTCGTTCGCCCGTCGGCAGGTTTTGCCCATCAGTGGGCAGATAGTAGTTCGCATTAACCTGTAGTATGTGGGCTGATGCGTCCCCCAGACACCAATAGGGGTGATGAGCAAAGGCCGCAGGCGTACTCCGGTCCGTTGTCATCTTGATCTCCAGGCGCAAAGTTGCCCCTTCGATTGTGTATGCCACTTCGATCCGCCGCGCACCGGGCAGCCCGCCATCGCCATCTGCCAACTCAATCCAAAATGCCACATTGCCGTCTTGCAGTTGGGAAACCTCCCAATCCTGCCTGTCGATTCCATACGGTCCCGAATGCAACGCCGTCACCCCATTTTCATTCCGAGGCATTTGATGGCGCCGGCCGTCCAGATCAAACGTACCGCCGCGCACCCGATTGGCGATGGGACCTACAATCGCGCCGGCGTAACAATCGCGCCATTCAGTGTGTTCGTCGGCATCTGCATGCAGGACCAGCGACGGCCCGCCGCCCAGATGGAGCGTTTCGAGACGCGCGCCGTTACGCGAAAAGGTAGCGCGCAGTTGGTCTGATCGAATGGTGATTTGATCGCTCATGGTCTCATCATGACAGTGGCAGAGGTGGGATGCCACCGAGATTGTTCAAACCAGAGCAAAGCTTAGGAATAGCCTTTGTTTTTGCCCTTTGACGGCTCTGTTGGGCAAACCCTGTGAGGGAGTCATCTCGTGAATACAGCGTGGTAGCTGGGATGTATGAGCATCGCGGCGCAGCATAAACTTGCAATTCGTCAAAGCCGGTTCCAACGTTCGAATTCAAAACTGCAGTTTCAAGTATCAAGGCTTATTTCCGCAGTCGCCAATCAGGCGCGCGTTTTCTAAGGCGATCACGCTTTGTACGGCGAACATCTGTGCGAACCGCAGCGCATCTTCGGAAAACGGGCGCACCGATTGGCGATAGATCGTGAAGGCTCCAACAAGCCGGTCGGCAGCAAGCATCGGAATTGCAACAAATGACCGGGCTCCACCCAAGTCAGCAGTGGCCAACCGCAACGGGTCATCTGAGCGGTAGAGCGTCTCTGACTTTACATCTACGATGTTTACCACCGAGCGTTGCGTGACCATTCGGCCGAGCCCTGTCTGATCACTCACGCTGAACGTTCCGCTTTCGTCGAGCCAGTCCTGAAAGGCAGTCGGGATACCCAGCGTAAAGCTCGCTCGGAATCTCTTGGCGTCCCGGTATTCAAAGAGAATTCCGAACTCTGCATCGCAAAGATCCAAGGCGTAGCGCAGGATCGCTGGCATGACCAAGTTCAGATCGCCTTGGGACGCGCCAATGATCCGCAAGACCTCACTCAACGCCTTTTCGCGGCTCAACGCTTCTTCAAGGCTCAACGCAAGTTCTGAAATAACGGCCGCATGGTCAACCTGACTGCGCGGGGTGGCGGTGGCACCGGCGAGACGATTGGCCAGTTCGATCTTGGATGACACCTCAAGCTTGCGATAAATTGTGGCCAAATGGGTTCGCACAGTAGAGGGCGCAATGTGCAAATCCGTCGCTATCTCCTGATAGCTGCTGCCATCAGCGTAGCGTTCGGCAATCTGCTGCTCTCTGGGGCTGAGGTCGTTGTCGTGATGCATCTGTTAGTATCCATCGATCGTGGAAATTCGGCGCCATCAAACGCCGACAGCCGAACCATCCTACAGATGTTGTAGGCAAATACTGCAAATCTGTCTCTGAAATTACAGCATCTGCACGATACACGGCGCAAAGCTCAATGCGTAAACTGAGAGGAAACTAAACGCACAAAGGATATTCACATGACACAATTTGAAACCGCCAAAGCACTCTTTGACGCCTGCGAAACCGGAAAAGGATGGGAGGTCTGCCAAGACTGGTGTGCGACGGGCGCGACCTTCGCCTGCCAGGCGGACGCGCTTGCCGAGACCAAGACCCTCGCAGACTATTGCGAATGGATGAAGGGCTTGCTGACCCCCGTTCCCGACGGGCGTTACGTGCTGACTGCTTTCGCGATGGATGACGCTCGAAGCACCGCCGTTGCAGCAGCCGAGTTCCATGGCACGCAAACCGGACCGGGCGGGCCAGTGGCGCCAACCGGAAAAGCTGTGGTGTCTGACTACGCCTACGTCATCCGATTTGACGGTGACAAGATCGTCCATATGACCAAGATCTGGAACGATGTACCGGCGCTGCGCGGGCTTGGCTGGACATAATGCGCTGGAGAATCCTGACCTTGCTGTTTTTTGCCCGGGTCGGGATGGGATTACAGTTCCAGACTCTGGCTTCTGTGGGCGACGGTCTGATCGTCGCCTTCGGGTTGGACTACGCGAGTGTTGGCCTGTTGATTGGGCTGTTCATGGCGCCTGGGCTGATCCTTGCCCTTCCTGCCGGATACCTTGGACGGCTGATTTCTGATCGCGATATGGCAGTTCTGGGGCTTATGGCGCTGGCCGTGGGCGGGCTTGTCTCTGCGCTCGCAAGTGCAAGCATAGGTATCGGGGTTGGGCGTGTGATCGCTGGCATTGGATTTCTCATCATAAATCTTTATTTCACGAAGATGGTTGCCGACTGGTTCGACGGACGCGAGATCGCAACCGCGATGAGCATCCTTGTCATGTCGTGGCCCTTTGGCATCGCGATGGGGCAGGTCGGGCATGCCTGGCTGGCAGAGCTTTATGGCTGGCGGGTGCCGTTCCAAATCGCATCGGTTTATTGTCTGCTTGCAGCGTCAGCCGTCTTTTTCTTCTATCGAACGCGTAGCGACCTGCCGGCCGTAAAATCTGGCGGCGCGGACCGCCTGACCCAGCAAGAGTGGCTTTTGGTGTTCTTTGCGAGTGGGGCTTGGGGCGTCTTTAATGCGGCCTATGTGACGTACTTGTCGTTCGGACCAAAAGTTTTGCAGGACCTTGGACAGACGGCAATCGCGGCCGCGGGCGTCATAAGTGTCGGAAGTTGGCTGATGATCGGCTCTGGTGCGCTTTGTGGTCAGATCGTCGATCGGTTTGGCCACCGCAATCTGGTCCTCTCGGTGTGTATGACGGGGGCAGTGATTGCCCTTTGGCTGCTGAGCTTCCCAGGGGCGGGGCTAGTGGCTAGCCTGCTCTTTGGGCTGGTTGGGATGGCGCCCGCCGGTGTCATCATGGCACTTGCCGGACTTGCATTGCGACCAGAGGTCCGCGCTTTTGGCATGGGGGTCTTCTTTACGGTTTACTATGCCATCATGCTCGCCACGCCCCCTGCCGCCGGAGCGATCCTGGATGCAACGGGGCAACCTCGAGGTCCCATCTGGTTGGCCATGATCCTCTTTGCAAGCGTCGTTCCGCTCGCATTTGCATTCAAATACGTCAAAGCAGGCGCAGGCATGTTTGCTCCAAAAAAGAGCTCATCATGATCGTATGCCACTTCAATACCCGTCCCACTCGCAGCTCATTTTGTGTTTCGCTACCCGATGGCCAGCGACGCAGATCCTAGGTCGCCCTGACTGGTTCGAGGATGCAAATCCACGGTGCTCTCCATGTTTGTTCAAGCTCAGTTGTCATTGCCACCGTCGTGTATTCGCTCGTCAGTTTTGCGATTGATTGAAACGAGGAACGGGAAGTTGGCAAAAACTTGCCATTGCATTGGCCGGCATCCTTTCATTCCCAAGCGGATCGCCGTAATACGGCTTGGGATTTCACACAGGCAACGAAGTTTCTTGCAATACATCGCACGCAAAATGAGAATGGTTCGGGCGCGCCCGTCCACAATCACCCGAACGCTGGTTGCGCTCGCGCTATTTGGCTTTGTCTCTGCCTGCTCTCAGAACCTGAACCAGGACGTCATTGATCAGGAACGCCAAGCGTTTGCGCTGGTCGAAGTAAAGCAAAAGCAGGCCCGAGGACACAGGGTGTGGTGCGTGCCTTACGCACGAAACCTCAGCGGCATCAATATTCGCGGCAACGCCAAAGATTGGTGGGGCAGGGCGCACAACACCTATGAACGCGGCAACGAACCAGTTGTCGGCTCAGTAATGTCGTTCCGGGCGACCAGTGGGATGTCATTGGGCCATGTAGCTGTCGTGGCCGAGGTTGTCACCGACCGGCAGGTCGTCGTGAACCATGCCAATTGGAACCGGAACCAGGTGTCCTTGGAAATGGGTGTCGTCGACATTTCAAAGAACAACGACTGGACGCTCGTCCGGGTAGAAAGCCGGCCCGGTCAGTATGGCAGGCCCTATCCAGTGAACGGGTTTATCTATCCGAAAGATGACTAATAGTTAAACAACGTGCCTTAGACCTTGCCGCAATCAGACGTAATGCGGCTCAGTCGGAACTCGCGACCGTGGCAAGGCGAAGACTGTAGCTGTTCGCGCAGGTAGCAGACTTGCCGCTTGGTCCGCATAGCGGTCCTTCATGCAGGCCGCAGTAAGTGACTGCTTCAAGCCCAGAGCAGACATTCGCTCCGCCCACAGCGAGGTTCGATGAGGCTATGACCGAGTTGCGGGACAAAGCTGTCATACGCAGCGGGGCAGCACGTCCCGAATGAACAGATTGTTGAACGCCCCCCACCTTGAAGGATTCTGTGGCCTGCATCTGTTACAGTTTCAGTGTGATTGGTCGTGGAATACCAACTGCACCAAATACCACCTGCGGGGCGGCTTTTGACAGATGTGGCACTTGATTTGGGCAAAGGCCGAAGAGATTTCGGCGGCATCAAGATGGGTCTTCCGCAAACCAAGGAGTGAATAGAGACGCAATTGCATGGCTTGCCCCTCCTCGTCTGCTAGTGGCAGACTTGGGCACAACCAGTCCTTTTATGGCTGCGACCAGCGGCCAGATCGTTTTGGCACGCTTTGACGCTTGGAACTGACGCCTCAGAGAACGAGCAGGATGGAAAAGACACCTCATACGTCACGCAGACAGCAGCTTGGGATGCTCTGGTCCAGTCAAACGCCAGCCTTGCGTGGCATATTGCTGATGTGTCTGTCGACAGTGGCGTTTTCGATTATGCATGGTTTGGTGCGTTTTGTGTCCGAGATCTTGCCACCTTTCCAAATTGCATTCTTTAGAAACATCTTCGGGCTGGCATTTTTGTTGCCTTTGCTGATGCGGTCGCGCTTTGCCATGCTGCGCACAAAGCGGATCGGGCTTCATGCGTTGCGCGGCGTCGTTAACGTGGGCGCGATGCTCATGTTCTTCACGGCACTGTCGATTTCTCCGCTCGCCAAGGTCACGGCACTAAGTTTCACCGCGCCAATCTTCATGGCCATTCTGTCGGTGCTCATTCTGGGAGAGCGGTTTCGCTTCTATCGTTGGCTGGCCATCCTTTTCGGGTTTCTGGGGATGCTCATCATCCTGCGGCCCGGGCTGGTCGCCATCGACATTGGCGCGCTTCTGGTAACCGCCTCAGCAGCACTTTGGGCCGTGGCGATGGTCATTATCAAAATGCTGTCCCGGACCGAATCCAGCGTCACAATTGTCGCTTATATGGGGATTTTTCTGGGGCTCTTTTCCATCGGTCCGGCGGTGTGGGTTTGGCAGCCGTTCGGGCTGGAAACACTGGCTTGGATGGTGGTGATCGGGCTGTTCGGCTCCATCGCGCAAATGTCGCTCAGCCAGTCATTGAAGGAAACGGATCCAACCGCGCTGATGCCGTTCGATTTTCTGAAACTGGTGTGGACGGCATTGATTGGGGCGTGGTTCTTTGCCGAGGTCCCAGATATTTTCACGTGGATCGGAGCGGCGGTGATCTTCTCATGTGGCGTCTTCATCGCATTTCGTGAAAAGCGGGTCAGCGCATATGTGGAAGGCGACAGTGGATCGGCCGTCTAGAGGCAGGTCTTGTCGAGGCACGAATACAGCCATGCTCATTCTATCCGGGCCCACGGCACGGTATGCAGATTGCTACAGCAGCTATACGGGCCTAACATTTGACGATGTCAGACTTTTCATTGCTTTCCAGTTTGCCCCCTGATGTTGCCGACAGCTTGAAACGCGCAGCCGTCGCGCAAGAGCCGAAGGTCATCGCACAGCGGCGCGCCTTCCACGCCTCGCCCGAACTGGGCTGGCAAGAAGTGGAAACGACATCTGCAATTGTCGCCGATCTGACGCGAGCGGGTTACAATGTTGTGTCAGGCCCCGCCTTTCTTGGTGATACCGTCAGGATGGGCATGAGCGCCGATCCGATCCCCGGCGAAGGCGATACAGGGTGCGTCGCGCTTTTTGACAGTGGCAGACCCGGCCCAACGGTGTGCATGCGCGTGGACATTGACGCTCTGCCGATCACCGAAGCGGGCGGCAATCACGCCCCTTTCGCGCAAGGGTTTGCGTCGACAAGCCCCGGTGTGATGCATTCGTGTGGCCATGACGGGCATACCGCTATCGGGTTGGCAACGGCGCGCATGTTAAAACCCTATCTGGACACTGGCCGGGGACGGTTGAAAATTCTGTTCCAACCCGCCGAAGAAGGTGGGCGCGGGGGACGGGCTGTGGCCGATGCGGGATGGATGGATGATGTGGATCTGTTCTTTGCCATTCATCTGGGGCTAGGGGTGCCATCAGACAATGCGGCATTTGCGGTGCATGGGATTTTGGCCAACACCCGCTATGACGTGACGATGACGGGGCGCGCATCCCATGCTGGCAAAACACCGGAAGGCGGGCGCAACGCGCTGGTCGCAGCATGCCAGGCTGTCCTAGGTTTGCAAACGATGGCGCAATCGAGCCAGCCGGGCATCCGCGTGAACGTCGGGATGATGCAGGCCGGGACGGCAGTAAACATCGTGCCGGATGAAGCGCGGTTCACTTTTGAAATGCGGGCGCAAGAGACCGAGGATCTTCAATCGTTGGAAGCCCGCTGTTGTGCATTGGTTGAATCGATTGCGCAGGCGCATGGGGTCGAGTGCGAATTGTCCCAAGGCGGAGGGGCCGCGGGGCACTCCAACCCCGCCACGCTGGCAAGCTGGGCCGAAGCTGTGAACATTGCAACCGGCGCCTTTGCCAACCCCATGCAAGACTTCTTTTTCGGCGCAAGCGAGGATGCAGCGACGCTCGCGCGCCGGGTGCACCAAAGGGGCGGCACAGGTGGTATCTTCGTTCTGGGGGCTGATCTGGCAGACGATCATCACACCCCGAATTTTGATTTTGATGAGGGCGCGTTAATCAAGTCTGTGTTGCTATGCGCGGGGCTGATCGCAGCCGCCATGGAAGTACATCTCAATTGACCCCTGCGGCGGGGACGAAAGAGGAATAAGTGTGTACACGAACCCGTCTGGCGATTTGACAAGACGCGTCATTCGGCTTTGATGTCCTTATGACAAATCCACAGCGCCCCGCGAAACCGCCGTCCCAACCATATCATCCTGACCCCCGACGCTATGATCAAATGGTCTATCGCCGATGTGGTCAATCCGGGCTCAAGCTGCCCGCAATCAGCCTTGGGCTATGGCACAACTTCGGTGAAGATACCCCGCACCAGGTCAAACGCGATATGTGCGCAACGGCCTTTGATCTCGGTATCACTCACTTCGATCTGGCGAACAACTATGGTCCGCCCGCAGGCTCTGCGGAAGAAGCATTCGGTAAAATATTGGGTGCCGAATTTGCGGGCCACCGGGATGAACTGATCATATCGACAAAGGCAGGCTATGGAATGTGGCCCGGACCTTACGGCGAATGGGGGTCGCGAAAATACCTTATCGCCTCTTGCGATCAATCGCTCAAACGTCTGGGCCTAGATTATGTTGATATCTTCTACTCGCACCGTTTTGACCCCGATACCCCATTGGAAGAAACGATGGGCGCGCTGGATCATATCGTGCGCTCCGGGCGCGCGCTCTATGTTGGTATCTCAAGCTATAATTCCCAGCGCACGCGCGAAGCGCTTGCAATCCTGAATGACTTGGGCACGCCGTGCCTGATCCATCAGCCATCCTACAACCTGCTCAATCGTTGGGTGGAGCATGATGGGCTTTTGGATACATTGGATGAAATGGGAGTAGGCTCGATCGCGTTCACACCGCTCGCGCAGGGCATCCTGACCTCAAAATACCTGCACGGCATTCCCGAAGACAGCCGAGCAACCCAAGGTAAGTCCCTTTTAGAAGGGATGATCAACGAAAGGTCGCTGGCGAGTGTTCAGGCGCTGAACGAGATGGCCGAAGCACGCGGCCAAACCTTGGCTCAGATGGCGCTGGCATGGGTGCTGCGGGGCGAACGGGTGACGACGGCACTCATCGGAGCGTCCAGACCCGAGCAAATCGTGGATTGTGCAGGGGCCGTTGCCAATCTGGACTTCACCAAAGCAGAGCTGGCCCGGATCGACGAAATCAGTTCAGAAGAAGCAATCAATCTGTGGGCGCGATCCTCGGAAACCGATTGATTTAAGCCACAGCTGAACACGTGTTTGGCGAGCCAAGGGAGACCCCAAGCCAGAGACATCTACCGTGCATTCGGGCCGGTATGAACCGAGCACTGAGGCGGCTAGCGGCGATACAGCACCGTCGCGCGCGACGGAGCCCCGAACCGTGTTCGGATGAACATGCCGCACACCCTTCTATTCCAGATTGAGGCTGCTAACATAAGCTTGGATGCGCGCCTTTATCGAGGAGGAAGTGACGGAGTTCACCAATGTCTCCAAGTCTGTCGAACGCGTGTCCACGCGCTGCCGCGCAGACATGTTGGCATAGGTCATCGCATCAAACATGCGCACGTGTGTCATCCGCTGTTCGATCCATGTCTCCCACTCAACGTCTTCGACGATCGCCGTCAGAAACCCCGTTTCCAAGGCTTCTTCTGCGCCAAATGGCTTGGGTCTTTGCACCAGCTGACGGGCGTGATCTGCGCCAACAAGCGCCGCAAGGCGACCTGTCCCAAGCACTAAGCCAAAGAAGGCGCCGGGCATTCTGAAGCGTGCAGAAGCGGTGCCAATACGTGATTGGCAAGCCGCGACCAAATCTGCGGCCGCTCCGTAGCAGGGGCCATGGACGCAAGCGATCGTTGCGAACGGCGCGTGTGCAACAGATTGCAACAGCTGCTCTACCCGCACAAATCGGTAGAGAAGATCACCGTCACTTTCGTCATCCAGTGCGCTCAGGTCAAAACCACCCGAAAATCCCCGTCCGTCGCCCCGAAAAATGACAGCGCGCGCTTCGACATCAGCGGCCATTTGTACGGCGCCATGCAAACCTTCGACCAGTTCGGCATTGAATGCGTTAAGTTTGTCGGGGCGGCTTAGAGTGACATACAAGCAATCGCCAACCCGTTTCGAAATGACAGCGCCCGTCACCGTAAACCCTCTGCCGAAAGCCAATCTGCCACGACGTCTTCATTGTGTGCACCAAGCTTGGGGGGATCACGGAATATCTCAAAATCGTAACCGGTCATTTGAATTGGAAAGGCTGTTGTCCGCGTTTTCTGCCCATTGGGCAGCGTGACCGAGCGCACCAAATTCATGTGTTTGACTTGCTCCCCCTCAAAGACCTCTGGGTATGTATTAATCGGCGAACAGGGGACACCGCGTTTGTCCATTTCCGTCAACCAATACTCTGCCGTTTGTTTCTCAAATTCAGGTTGCAACAGATCGAACAATCCATCCTGATTTTCTGCGCGCAAAAGCTGTGTCGCAAAGCGCGGATCTTCTATCAGGTGTGACAGGCCAACCGCATGGGCCACTTGTTCCCATAGCTTGTCATTGCCTGCGGCAATGATAAACGGCACGTCACTGCCTTGGAACGCACGATAAGGTGCATTGCGTGGGTGCGCCGAGCCAAGAGCTTCTGGGGCTTCGCCGGTTCCAAAGTACTGTGAGGTTTGCAATGCTGCGACACCAAGAAGACTGCCAAGCATCGAACAATCGATGTGCCCACCTTGTCCGGTTTCACGTGCCTGCATGAGTTTTGCTAAAATGGTGTAACCAGCATAAAGCCCCGAGCAAAAATCGCCTACGGGCACACCTGCCTTGACGGGAACACCACCTTTTTCGCCAGTAACACTCATCAACCCGCTCATTCCTTGAACGGTGACATCAAATGCCCCCTTCTTGTGATACGGCCCCGTTTGCCCATATCCAGAGATTGAGCAATAGACCAAAGCGCTATTGTTGGCGCTCAATGCGCCGTATCCTAATCCCAAACGGTCAAGCACGCCGGGGCGATAGTTCTCAACTATAACGTCACATTCAGCGGCAAGGCGTTTCAGCCAGGCAAGATCTTCTGGATCTTTGAGATTTGCTGTGATCGATCGCTTGTTACGATTGAGGGATGCAAAATTCTCTGAATACAAATCACCTGCGCCATTGTCGGTCAGCGGCGGCCAAGATCGCATGCCGTCGCCGCCATCTGGACGCTCAACCTTAACGACATCCGCACCCAAATCGGCCAGCAACGACCCCGCGAAAGGACCAGCAGCGATTTGGCCAAACTCCAATACGCGCACCCCAGCCAACGGCGGTTTTATTTGCAACTCAGCCATCTAATCCTCCCACACGTCTGGCAACGTAGGTACGCTCTGTCTTGGTGGTCAAGTCAAACCGGGCAAACAAAAAATTTTCTGACATTGAGCCTTAAACGTCCGCTCGGCCCGCGCTCCACACATCTGGGTTACTTCCAATATTGCGCTTGCAACGATGCAGCATTGCCGAAAGGCGGTTAATGGCCGGCGTTGCTTCACCAATGGAAGACCCAGGTTCTGATCGTGGTGAATTAAGTTGGAGCACGTTTTGTCCGCATCGCGGCCATTGGTGTGAGTTGTGGCGAATGGCAGCTTCGTCTGCGTGGCAGACATCGGCGCGGGTGCTGACTAAGATCGGCATTGAACCCTTTGAAGATGCTCATTGTGGTCGCAGCGGACAATTGCTCTGATCCCAAGGCAGTCGTCGGCATCAAACGGAAATTTTGAAGTTCCGCGCCCCCTGAAATTGGTTATCAGGGGGCGGGGCGGCAGCTCAACCAGACGAGAAACGCAACGTAAGCGAACACACTAACATTCAAAATTGAGTCGATAAGATCACCTGTCATTCTCGCTCCTCTCGTCTCAATGACCGAAACAAACACACGACAAGCACAGGAACAATGAAAACGAAAGCGATGGCCGACAGAGCTATGATCGATCGCACCATGGCTATGTCTCCTACCAGCACCATTGCCAATCCGAGAGCCCCGAGTATGCCACCCCAGACGGTACGAATATTGGGTGATGGGTTCTCATTGCCGCCCGTGCCGATCATTGCGAGTGTGAACCCTGCGCTCACGACGCTCGTAACCACAAACAAGAATGCGGCAACAATCGTCGCAGTATGCGTGATGCCACTTAGTGGGAAGCGATCGAGCAATGCAAAGGTCGTTGCATCCAGGTTTTCGTTGTTGATTGTCGACAATGCGCCTTCCTGTCTGAGCGCATCAAAAATGCCTAACCCCCCGAACACCCCGAACCACACAATGGAAAACAGCGTTGGCGCGATGATCACACCGATGAGAAACTCTCGAATTGTGCGTCCACGGGAAATCCGCGCGATGAAAATGCCGACAAAGGGTGACCACGCCAACCACCAGATCATGTAGTTCAGCGTCCAGGACTGGAACCAGTCTACGATGCCCTGATCAAAGAATTCGGCCGTTGAGAAGCCAGCCGGAAGAGCCCCAAAAGTATACCGGCCTAAACCCGAAACGATGCTGTTCATCAAGTACGATGTGGGTCCCAAAAGCAGGAGATAGACTAGCAATCCAATCGCAATCATCATGGCCGCGTTGGACAACTTGGCCATCCCATCACCCAATTCGCGTCTGAGTGGGATGACAAATGCGATGCACATTACAACGAACACTGGAATAGTCAGAATGGCAGGGTCGGAGACCCCAATCAACCCAGCAAGCCCCGTTTGGACCTGGAATACGCCCATGGCCAGCGATCCAGCCAAGCCTACAGCAATGGCAACAATCGAAAGCAAATCAAAAATCCACGCCAGTATGCGGACCCACCAGACGGTGCCGAGCGCCTCGGTAAGGGGAGCGCTGAGCAAAAGACTGCCTCCACGACGGTAGGCAAAATAGGCAATGATAAGACCAACAACCCCGTAGATGGCCCATGCATGCAGGCCCCAGTTCAGGTAAGTAACAAAAAGCCCATATTCGGCAGCCTTCGGATCTCCGGTATATTTGCGAATTTCTTCGAAATGAGTCAGCGGTTCGGCGGCACCGTAAAACAAAAGGCCGACTCCCATGCCCGCCGCAAATAACATGGCAATCCAAGCCGGGGTCGAAAATTCGGGTTCAGCCGTATCCGGCCCGAGGCGAATGTCACCGTACCGTGAAAATGCAAGATAAAGCGCCACAAAGAGCAGACCGCTCGCTTCAAGCATTATGAACCAACCGCGACTGTCAAATTGCTTGGCGACCGCCGACGCAGCAAGACTGCCTAACCCCTGTGGGTCAATAATGCCCCAAATAGCGATCGTGGCGCTGATTGAGAGAGCAACAATCAAGAGAGCGCTCGGGGATTTTCCGTCCATTGTCAAAACTTTCCTAGCTTAACGAACAGGCCATAAGCGCGATGGGTATGAGCCTTCGGGTTCTAAGGACGCACGTACAATCCGTTCGTCCCAAAGTATTTGTTCGTTGAACGGCCGTCTACGGACGAAGGTGTCCAAAGCCACAATTTTCGAGAGCTTCGTCGTTCGTCGTCTTCGTTTAACTAGCAGCCTTAGAAGTAAACGACACCGAGTTTTGGATTTGAAGCGATTGAGACCGTCGAAATGCTCGGTTCAACCGCAAAATTATGCAACTGACCTGTAGCAATTCGTGCAGGGATAAGAGGTCAGGTGGTCCTTCCGAAATTTTCGTTTGTGGGGGTCTTATTTCCAAAACCTCAGTTTTCTTTCACACAAATTTTCAGCGTAGTTCTGTGCTCCGCCTCCCATGCTCGAAGCGGCGTCCTTAGTGTAGTAGCTGACGCAAATATCGTATGGCGAGGATATTGAAAGCAGCCATACACCTAAGAAAACCATGCCAGCAACCAGTATAGCTGCTGTCCAAATACGTCTGTTTCGCACTTGAATGCTCCAAGGTTGTGACATGTGACCAAGCTGGCCTGATCGCTAAATTCGCAGGTTCGGCGATGGAATGCTACTGAAATGACATGTGAAACGAGGCGTCAGTAACGCCATCCCGCATGTCGTTGAGCAGACGCGCTCCGCAAGGGATGGAGGTATGACAATTGATGACCTGATCCACAGCGTAAAGCTTCCACCGGAGTTGGCCGAAACGCCCGACGTGCGCAATAACTACGGCCGCGTCTATTTTGAAGCCCCTGCGAATTTCCTTTGGACGTTGGGCTGTTTTAAAGGAATTTCCACGTCACTTGATCCGATGGAGCCAAGGCACAAGGCAGCCCCGTTCATCGACCTTGTAGGAGGCGTAGATGCTGCACTTGTGGCGATTACCAGGGGCCGTGCGAACGGTGACTTTAAACGGGTGTTGCAATTGATGGACCGCCTTTTGAATGCCGAGGAGGACGTCGCGGGCAATTCCCTGTTGAAAACAGA
Organism: Tateyamaria sp.; assembly: GCF_039945315.1. GTDB lineage: Bacteria > Pseudomonadota > Alphaproteobacteria > Rhodobacterales > Rhodobacteraceae > Tateyamaria. The sequence goes on from NZ_JBDUXB010000026.1 coordinate 97,360, forward strand.
GATACTGAAAGACTGTGCGGTCGTTCATTTTATTTCCCAACGCGGAACGACTACCTTCTGTGCCCAAAAAACTGGAACAGGCGGATTAGGCCACCCGAACAAGAGGGATTGTCAAACGACGTTGGCCTGACTTACTCAGATTGGGATCAATCAGCCGGGGTAAACGAATGAAACAGCGCAAACTTGGGCAGGATGGGCCGCTCGTCAGTTCAGTTGGCTATGGCGCGATGTCTTTTACAGACTTCTACGGTCCGGCGGTGGATGCGGAATCTCTGAAAGTTCTGGACGCATGCGTCGAGATGGGGATCACCCATATCGACACCTCAAACGTCTATGGCATGGGACGATCTGAAAACGTCATCGGCGAATGGTTGCGGGCACGGGGGGGAAATAACCCATTTACCATAGCCACCAAAGTAGGGATCACAAGGGATCCCGAACACCGCTTCAATAACGCGCCAGACCATTTAACCCAGTCGCTTGACGAGAGCCTTAAGCGGCTCGGGGTTGAGGTGATCGACCTCTACTATGTCCATCGGCGCGACACTCGGCACGAGATCGAGGAGGTGACCGAAACGATGGCTAGCTTTGTCAAAGCGGGCAAGGTCAAAGCCATCGGCTTTTCTGAAATCGCCCCTTCGTCTCTGCGCCGCGCCCATGCAGTTCATCCCATCGCGGCGGTGCAGTCTGAATACTCGTTGTCCACCCGTTCGCCAGAAATGGGCCTTGTCCAGGCTTGCGCCGAGATTGGCGCTACGTTGATGGCATTTTCCCCTGTTGGCCGCGCTTTGCTGACAGATCGTCCACATCGCGCCGAGCAGATCGAGATAATGCCGTTCTTGCAGGGTAACCCACGTTTCATGGAGCCGAACCTGAGTGCGAACCTTGCGTACAATGCGAAGTTCAGGGCCCTTGCCGCAGATATGGGTATGCCTGCGGCCTCTTTGGCGATCGCCTGGGTCCTACATCAAGGCGAACAGGTCATGGCCATTCCCGGCACCCGGAAACTGGAACATCTGAAAGAGCTGGTACAGGGTGGCGAAATCAACCTGAGCGCAGAGGACGTCGCACGGATCGAGACTGTTCTGCCCATCGGTTGGGCGCATGGCGACCGGTACTCTGTTGGGCAATGGGCTGGACCTGAACGGTATTGCTGATCTCAGATGCCTGACAGTCCGTTGTAGACAAATCGCAACGCCACAACTGAAACCAGTATCCGAAACAATCGTCTGAACGGCGTTTCGGAGACGTGATACGTACCCCGTTTACCCAGCCATGTGCCAAAAAACCGGGCGATGGTCGCTCCGATGATGTTGGGCATATAATCGGCATAGTCAATGCCGAAGCCCTTGTATCCAATCACCTTGAGCACATCGAGCGATAGCATCGCGGCGGCCAAGGTGTCGGTCAATTGCATCTTTAGCGGATCGATACGCATCAGCAGCAGTTGCAGCACACCCCCGACGCCCAAAACAGATTCCAGATAGCTGTGAACGATCCCGATACGAACAAAGGGTCATTTGATGGGCGAGGAGGGAATACGGCTTGTAGGAGCACGACTATTGGTGCTTTGCAAATGCGCGGCGAAATCGTAGCCAGGAACGGGGAATGCCCGTAGGCATCCCGCCTACATGACGAGGTAAGTCAATGAAAGTATTTGGGAATTTTGGCTCCGGCGGTAGGGATCGAACCTACGACCAATTGATTAACAGTCAACTGCTCTACCGCTGAGCTACGCCGGAACGGTTCGCGCCGTATAGCAAGGCCGATTTGGCCCGTCCAGAGGCTTTTCCAGCCCGCACAGCAAAAAGTTTAAGATGGCGGGATACGCTCGAATCGGGCGTTGCCGGTCAACGGGTCCAGCGGGCGCACCTTGGATTTTCCTGTGAGGTCAATGAGATGTGCAAGCACATTGCGGGTTGCCGCAGCCAGCAGTGCCGCCGGTGTATCCGCGTAAACTGTGTAGGCGATTTCATCAGCACGGGCAGGGCCCGGTTCCAAAGCAGACAGAATTGCCGCCTCTCGACCCATGCGGTGTGCAATGAGCCAGTCAAGCCGCGCGTTCGGGTCTGTGATCGGCGCACCATGCCCCGGGTAGAACACCCGCCAGGAATGGCGTGCAAGTTGCGCACAGGAGGCCATGAAATCCGTCAAATCTCCATCCGGTGGCGAGACAAGAGAACTGGCCCAACCCATTACATGATCCCCTGTAAGACAGGCGTCCTTCCATGCCAGTGAGATGTGGTTGCCCAGATGGCCGGGGGTGTGGATAACATCAAGCGTCCAGCCGTCGCCACCGATCTCATCCCCATCTGAAAGAATAGTGTCAGGGGCGAAGGCATGATCAATGCCTTCACTGCCACCTGACATCCCGGCCTTCACGAAGGCATCCATGGCCTCACTGCGCCCGGCCTCGGCCCCGCCAAAGGCGAGGATTGGTGCACCAGTGGCCTGCGCCAAAGGGCGGGCGAGGGGGGAATGATCAAGGTGGCTGTGGGTGACGATAATGTGAGTGATCCTCTCTGCTGGTTCGACAGCGCTGAGGATCGCCTTAAGATGTGGCAGACTGTCGGGACCGGGATCGACGACCGCTAGCCCCGTGGTGCCCAAAAGGTAAGTGTTCGTGCCGCGAAAGGTCATGGGAGAAGGGTTGGGAGCTACGATCCGTCGCAAACCCGGTTCTATGGGCACAGGCACACCAATTGGGGGATCAAAGTCGTTCATCTGCACAGCATGTCTTGCCTTGTTCCTTTAAGTCACTGTCCGCACCGGATAGAATAACTGCATGTCGTTCCAATGGCTCACAAATTACTTGCCCCGGGGCATTTATGCCCGTGCTGCGCTGATCATGGTGCTGCCAGTTGTTTTTGTGCAAGCTGTTGTGTCCTTCGTTTTTGTAAAGGAACACTACGAGGATGTCACAAGACAGATGACGATCACGGCTTCGCGAGAAGTGCGGTTGGTCCTGTCGGTGTTCGCGAACGCAGACGAAGCCACCGATATAGCAACCGAAGCTGCGCCTATCATAGGCCCCTTGGCGATGTCGCTCCGACGGGCAGAAGTGGGTGCCGCAGAAGAGACCGACCAAAAGTACTGGTATGACTTTACCGGCATTACCATAACGGAATGGCTACATATTCAGGTGCCTGAAGTCACTGCGGTCGATCTGTCAAATGACCGTGTGGTCCGGTTGATCCTTGACACTGAGGCAGGTTGGATCGAGTTGCTGTTTGATCGGCGTCGCGTATCGGCGTCCGCCCCCCACCAATTGCTGGTCAACATGGTCTTTTTTGGGGTGCTGATCACCATTGTCGCCTTTATTTACATGCGCAATCAACTGCGTCCGATCAAGCGGCTCGCCAATGCGGCCGAGGCCTTTGGGCGCGGAAACGTGATCCCCTATACACCTTCGGGTGCTACGGAAGTCAGGGCTGCAGGTACTGCCTTCGTTGATATGCGTACGCGGATTGAACGTCAGATTGAAACCCGGACCCTCATGTTGTCAGGTGTCAGCCATGATCTGCGTACACCGTTAACGAGGATGCGACTCGCGCTTTCTATGCTGGACGATGAAGATCGCATTCCACTTGAGCGTGACGTAGATGACATGCAGGGCATGATTGATGCGTTTCTCAGTTTTGCGAAAGGTGAAAGTGAGGCCGAGCCGGAAGACACTGATCCGATTGCACTGGCGGCTGGACTAGTGGCCAACGCACAGCGCGGCGGCCAACCCGTTACCATGGGAGAGATTGAGGGGACAGGGACCGTCACATTGCGTGTCGCAGCAATGAAACGAGCACTGGACAATCTGATCGCTAATGCTGTGCGATATGGACAGCGGGCTGAGGTGTCCGTCCGCCTGAGCGAAACTTCCTTGCGGTTTCGCGTCGAAGATGAAGGCCAGGGTATTCCCGAAGATATGCGTGCAGACGCGCAACGCCCCTTTGTGCGTCTGGACCAGTCTCGCAATCAGGATCGTGGTTCTGGCGTGGGGCTGGGACTGGCCATCGCCACGGATATCGCGCGCGCCCATGGAGGTGTGCTGCGTCTGGGGCGCAGTGAAACCTTGGGCGGTTTGCGCGCAGACATCGTGATCGCGCGCTGAGACGCTTGTTCCGCCACGGCACGCTTGCCTTGGGTTCGGTGCGGGCCCTAACCAAGAGCATACCCGGTTTCCAAGAGGCACGCAGATGACCCCTTATGACATGATCAAGGCGCACATGACCCAAGCCATCCCCTTTGCCGCGCATGTCGGCATTGAGCTGATTGAAATTGGGGACGGGACCGCGACAGCCGCATTGGATCAGCGCCGCGAGACGTCAAACCATATCCAGACTCAACATGCAGGTGCGATGTTCACGTTGGGCGAGGCTGCGTCGGGGGCCGCGTTGGGTGGGGCGCTGGCACCAGTGTTGCTGGACGTGCGACTGGTCGCGTCCGGTGCGCAGATTTCCTACGTCAAGATAGCGAAAGGGCGCCTGACAGCTACCGCAAAAACCAGCGCACCAGGAGCAGAGTTGTTGGCGACGTTACAGGATGTGGGCAAGGTCACGTTTTCCGTCGACGTAGATATCCATGATGAGGCGGGCGATACAGTTGTGACCATGCATGTCGACTGGCATGTGAAAACTGGCGGGCAACCCAAATCATGACAGCGACTATGATGGAGAATTTGGCCTTCAGTGTCGTTGCAGTCGTTGTTCTCATCATTTGGTTCTGGTTGTTCATCCTGGTGCCCGTCCAGATGGCAAATAAGCGTCGACGCAATCCATGGTTTTGGGGTTCTGGTCAGTAGCCTTCTTACGCCTCTGGTCGCAATCCCTTTGCTTTTGCTGTTGGGTCACAAGCCGATGCGGCACCAAGATTTCGCAAGCAGCCGAAACGATAGAATTTAGAAAAGCGTCTCTTACGATTCTACTGAGGCGGTTGGTAGGCCCGGCAGGACTTGAACCCGCAACCAAAGCGTTATGAGCGCTCTGCTCTAACCAATTGAGCTACAGGCCCGCCATGGGTGCTTGGCTAGCCAGCCAATCGCCAAAGGTCAAGCAGTTGAAAAGGTCGCCGCGAGGCCCAAGCCCATTTACCCCGCGAGACACCCTTGGTAGGGGAGGCAAAACTGCCAGTACCGGAGCCTGCAATGACCGATCCCAAGAAAAACGGAATGACCTATGCCCAAGCGGGTGTGGACATTGATGCGGGAAACGCGCTGGTCGAACAGATCAAGCCTGCGGCAGCAGCAACCAAGCGACCCGGTGTTGCTTCGGGGCTGGGCGGATTCGGGGGGCTCTTTGATCTAAAGGCGGCAGGGTTCACCGACCCTGTTCTGGTCGCAGCAACGGACGGCGTCGGGACCAAGCTGCGCATTGCCATTGATACGGGCAACGTGGACGGCGTGGGCGTCGATTTGGTGGCGATGTGCGTGAACGATCTGGTTTGCCAGGGTGCAGAACCGTTGTTTTTTCTCGACTATTTCGCCACTGGAAAACTTGAACTGAATCAGGCCGCGCGGATCATTGAAGGGATTGCCAAAGGCTGTGCCGAATCCGGGTGCGCTCTGATCGGTGGAGAAACGGCTGAAATGCCGGGGATGTATCCGGAAGGTGACTTTGATCTGGCAGGCTTTGCCGTGGGCGCGATGGAGCGTGGCTCGGCGCTGCCTGCGGGGGTCACCGAGGGCGACGTTCTGCTGGGCCTTGCCTCAGACGGGGTGCATTCGAACGGTTACTCATTGGTGCGCCGGATTGTCGAAGCCTCGGGTCTTGCGTGGAATGATGCCTGTCCTTGGAGTGAGGGCACTTTGGGTGCGGCACTTCTGACACCTACGCGGCTTTACGTGAGTGCCGCCTTGGCCGCGATCAAAGCGGGTGGAGTACATGGATTTGCCCACATCACTGGGGGTGGTTTGACTGAGAACTTGCCTCGTGTCCTGCCAGACGGTCTGGGCGCACAAGTAGATCTGGATGCATGGGACTTGCCGCCCGTGTTCAAATGGCTAGCCCAAGGCGGCGGCATGGAAGCCGCAGAAATGCTCAAGACCTTTAATGCTGGTATCGGGATGATTGTTGTGGTCGCACCGGAGGCTGCCACTGACGTGACAAGGGCTCTGAGCGATGCAGGCCAAACCGTCGTCCCACTCGGGTCGATCACAGCGGGGCAGGGCGTCTCTTACACGGGTGCGCTTTGGTGAAAAAACGGGTCGGGATCTTTGTCTCGGGCGGCGGGTCGAATATGCGCGCGCTGGTCGAGGATATGGTCGACGATCACCCGGCGCGCCCAGCGGTGGTCGTGTCCAATAATGAAACTGCCGGCGGGATTGCGTGGGCGCGGTCGCAAAGCATTGCCACTGAAGTCATCGACCACCGGCCATTCGGCGAAGACCGCGCCGCATTTGAATCCGCGATCAACAGTGCACTCGCGCCGTACGCCTTGGACATCATCTGTCTTGCGGGGTTCATGCGCGTGCTGACGGCTGGGTTCGTGACCCCGTGGCAGGGCCGGATGCTGAATATTCACCCGTCTTTGCTGCCCAAGTACAAGGGGCTTCATACCCATGCCCGTGCGCTGGAAGCCGGCGATACAGACCACGGCTGTAGCGTGCATCTGGTCACACCTGTGCTGGATGACGGACCCATCCTCGGGCAAGCGCGGATCCCAGTCGACCCTGAAGACACCCCTGACAGTCTTGCGGCCCGGGTGCTGGCAAAGGAACACATCCTTTATCCAGCCGTTTTGCGCCGCTTTGCTGCCGGAGATACGACGCCCATCACGCTCTAGCAACCCTTTTGGCTTTGCTATAGCTTCATTCAAACCAGTCGGTGATGACCACCGCGCAGCATAGAAGCTCTTGTATGAAAACGATCACCACGACCGAAGACCTCGCCGCATTCTGCACAGAGGCGGCGCAACATGATTATGTGACGGTCGATACGGAGTTTTTACGGGAACGCACCTACTATTCCAAACTTTGCCTTGTGCAACTGGCGATGCCCGGCACAGATGACAGCGGTGCTGTTCTGGTTGATCCCTTGGCCAATGGTTTGTCACTGGAGCCTCTTTACGACCTGTTCCGTGACACATCCGTGGTGAAGGTATTTCATGCCGCGCGGCAGGACCTTGAGATCTTCTATGTAGATGCGCAGGTCTTTCCCGAGCCGCTGTTTGACACGCAAGTTGCAGCCATGGTCTGCGGCTTTGGTGAGCAGGTCGGGTACGAAACACTCGTGCGCAAAATCGCGCGCCAGCCGCTGGACAAGACATCGCGGTTTACGGACTGGTCTCGTCGCCCACTAACGGATGCGCAAAAGACCTATGCGCTCGCCGACGTCACGCATTTGCGCCAAATCTACGAGTTCCTTGCCGCGAAATTGGCAGAAAGCGGACGGGCGCGCTGGGTCAGCGAAGAATTGCAAATTCTGCTGAGTCCGGAGACTTACATCATTGATCCACAGAACGCCTGGAAGCGGGTCAAGACGCGAACCTCGTCATCAAAGTTCCTCGCTGTCGTGCAGGAGCTGGCCGCATTCCGAGAAAGCCATGCGCAAAACCGCAACATCCCGCGCAACCGGGTATTCAAGGACGATGCTTTGGTTGAATTGGCCAGTAACAAACCCAAAAGCCATGAGGATCTGGGCCGTTCACGGCTGCTTTTGCGTGAGGCGCGCAAGGGCGAAATTGCCGATGGCATTCTGTCGGCTGTGGCGCGCGGTGTGGCGATGCCGCCCGAGGCTCAACCCAAACCGGATCGCAGCCGCGAAAAGCTGCAAGTTAACCCGGCTCTTGCTGATTTGTTACGGGTATTGTTGAAGGCAAAGACCGAAAGTGCGGGCGTCGCGGCAAAACTGATTGCAACCGCTTCTGATCTGGACGCACTGGCGGCTGGGATGCGGGACGTGTCTGCGCTGCAAGGTTGGCGGTCAGAAGTGTTTGGCGAAGACGCAATTCGCCTGTGCGAGGGGCGTGTGGCGCTGACGGCCAATGGGGCGGATGTGCGTATTATCGCGCTCGATTAACGAAAGTCTTACCGACGGGCAGAGGTTTGCGCGTTGCGAACGCCTTCGACACGGATCGTTTTCACACCAGCAAGGTCACGATCGGTCAACCGAACGGCTGCATTGACGGTGCGGACCTGCGTTGCAGTGGTCCGCCCGGCATCGCGTGGCCTCTCGGCCTCGAGCCGATAAGTCAAAACACCGTCAACAGGTTCAGCATCTTCGTTGACCGGGGTCAGCTGCACGCCAAATGGGCCATCATAGGAGGCGACCCCTGCCGCGCGCACGATCGCACCTCCGGGCACCCTTTCGATCACCAATTCCGTGACCTGATCCACCGGAGCTCCCGTATACTCCACGTCCCGACGGCCAAAAACAGTGAACAGATTGCCGCGTTCCTCAGTGGGGATAAGGGGGTTGGTCTCAACAGTGGTCGTCTGTGCAACGGGTTGTGAGCGACCGTTTCCGAACCAGTTCACTGGGTTCAGGCGACTTTCGCCGCAGGCGCTCAGACCGAGCGTCGCGATCAGAACTGATGTGGTCAAAAGGCGCATTGTCTGCTCGTGTTTTTGCTTGGCATGTTGGTAACTGAAGTCGCACCGCTTGAAAAGCGTCCATTGGTGCACTGGACCTTTGCCGGGACAGCGCCTAGGTCACCGGGAAGACTGACTGACGTGAGGGTGACATGGCAACGGCTGCATTCGAAGAGATCGTAGAAGACTTTGAGTTCCTTGAGGACTGGGAGGATCGCTATCGCTATGTCATTGAGCAGGGCAAGTCGATGGCCCCGCTGGATGACGCGCTCAAAGTGCCTGCGACCAAAGTAGAGGGCTGTGCATCGCAGGTGTGGTTGCACGCGGTCGTCGAAGATGGCCAGTTCCATTTTGATGGCGACAGTGACGCGATGATTGTCAAAGGTTTGATCGCGCTTTTACGTCGTCTTTACAACGGATTGGAACCCGAATCCGTACTGAAAGTGGATGCGCGTGCAGAGATGACGCGGCTAGGGTTGAACGACCATTTGTCTGCGCAGCGTTCTAACGGATTGCGCGCGATGATCGAGCGCGTGCGCAGCGTGGCCGCTGGGTAGCGGGATTTCCTTTGGAAAGTTCCCTCTGCAATCGTTCCTCTGCTGACACGGGCCTGAAAACAATGATAGTCAAAGGTTGGCGAGCGTGGTTTTCAGATCGCCATAGCCTGTAAACCGACGCTCAAATTCCAGCCCCAAGGTGTCTGCGGCCGTTTTCGCCTTGGCCGTAAGGGCAGGATCGTCGGTTTGTGCGTGATAAACCAGCTTTTCGTAGTTGCCAAAATACATGTCGCGCAATTCGGGATGGCGATCCAACCCCATGGGTTTCAGAATGAATGCCTCAAACTGGCGCACCAGAAAGTCGGTCAGGTAAAAAGCTGTAATTTCACTTTCACTATGCGATGCAAAGCGTTCATTTCCCTCGAAAAAGCTGTAGCAATGGGGGCCTGAAACCATCTCGACGCCAAGCTGTGTGCAGGCCGCTTCAAGCAGCCCTCCAGTCCCGCAATCGGCATAGACGACGAAGATTTTAGAATATGAGTTTCGGTGCTTTGCGACCGCTTTTCGCACCTCGTCTGTGATCCTTTCGGGGTAAAGGTGTAGCTTTGCAGGCAGGCACGTCAGATCCATATGGCCCCAACCATTCAACGCCTTGAGATCAAGAATTTCACGCGCCAGCGCGCCACAGGCAATCAGTAGTATCGGACCGCTGCCTTCAGCCTCCAGCCCGTGTTCAGTGAGGTGGGAATCGCTTAGCGCCATTTGATCGAACAGCCCATGCTGGCAGTTTGATCCTGCGGACCTGCGCCGGTCTTGGCGATCATGCGCATAGCGTTGACCAACTCGGAGGTGCGTTCCGCCGCATCGCCCATCCGCGCGTCATCTAGGCGCCCACGATATTGTAAGAGGCCATCGCCGTTCAGTCCGAAAAAGTCAGGGGTGCATTTTGCATCATAGGCCCGTGCGACTGTCTGATCCCCGTCTACAAGATAGGGGAAAGAAAAGCTGTATTTGCCGGCGAATTCAGTCATCCGGTCAGGCGAATCTGCCGGATAGCTTTGATAATCGTTGGACATGATGGCGAGAACGCCAATCCCTTCGTCCATCAATGCCTTAGCATCGGTTGCCAGACGGTCTGCAATGGCGATCACATAGGGGCAGTGATTGCAAATGAAGGCAATGAGCAACCCTTTTGGAGTAAGGTGCTGATCAAAACGATGCATGGTTCCACCCGCGTCGGGCAACTCGAACGCAGGTGCGGCCCAACCAAATTCACATACAGGAGGTCCTGTCAGCATGGCCGTCCTTTCGCATCTTGCGAGTGGCCGAAGGTTAGCCGGCCGCCAGTTGGTTGTGTTTGCGCGCGACGAATTCCTTGGCCGTCTCAACTGCCACTGCCGCGTCCCGGCAATAGGCGTCCGCGCCGATGGCTTTACCGAATTCCTCGTTCAGAGGGGCGCCGCCGACCAGAACGATATAATCATCGCGAATGCCTTTTTCGACCATCGTGTCGATCACGACCTTCATGTAGGGCATCGTGGTGGTCAGCAGGGCGGACATACCAAGGATATCCGGGCCTTCGTTTTCAATGGCTTCCAGGTAGTTTTCGACAGGGTTGTTGATGCCAAGATCGACAACTTCGAAACCTGCACCTTCCATCATCATGGACACGAGGTTTTTGCCGATGTCGTGGATATCGCCTTTGACCGTCCCGATCACCATCTTGCCCACACGCGGCGCGCCAGTTTCGGCAAGCAGGGGTTTGAGGATGGCCATGCCGCCTTTCATGGCGTTGGCTGCCAGCAGCACTTCAGGCACAAACAGGATACCATCGCGGAAATCAGCCCCGACGATGGTCATACCACCGACAAGTGCCTTGGTCAGCACGTCGTAGGGAGCCCAGCCCCGCTCGATCAGGATGTTCACGCCTTCTTCGATCTCTTCGCGCAAACCGTCATAGAGATCGTCGAACATCTGTTGGACAAGCTCTTCGTCGTCGAGTTCCGACAGGATGATTTCGTCTTCGTCAGACATGGCCGTTCCTTGAAGTTCGGGCGCGCAAGCGCCGTGCCAATTTAATCGCCAATTTGTCAGATTGCCGCAGATGGACTGTCCGAATTACGACATGGTTCGGATCAGCCGCGACCTGAGGCGCATAGCGTCGTTGCATTTTGCCCTTGCTGTGTCTGATTTGGAACTGTTTTCTGGTGTATGTTCCCATTATGTTCTAGTATTTCTGAATGAATAAAGACCTGCAAACAAGAAGTCCCAGGGGGCGCTCTGCGCTTAGCAATGTGGTTGGGCGATACGAGCCCATCACGCGCCATTCGGTCGATGATGGATGGGGCCGTGATGAGGAATTGCCGACGCTACGTACTGAGGTAAGCATTGAACGCCCACGCACTGTCATCACATATAACCGCTCTCCCGATTTGCCTTTTGATCGTTCGATCAATCCCTATCGCGGCTGCGAACACGGGTGTGTCTATTGTTTCGCCCGTCCGAGCCACGCGTATCTGGGTCTCTCTGCGGGGTTGGATTTCGAAACAAGGCTGGTCGCGCGCCCGGATGCGCCGGATGTTTTGCGAGCTGAACTGGCCAAGCGGACGTATTCTGTTGCGCCGATAGCCATTGGAACCAACACCGATCCGTATCAACCAATTGAAAAAGAGCACGGTATCATGAGGGCCTGCCTTGAGGTGCTTGAAGACTGTGGCCATCCAGTCGCCATTGTCACAAAGGGCGCTTTGATTGAACGAGACCTTGATATTCTTGGGCGCATGGCGCGGCGTGGGCTTGTCCGCGTTGGAATATCGGTAACTACCCTTGATCGTGTGTTGTCGCGTTTGATGGAGCCGCGCGCTCCGGCACCTGAGCGTCGATTGCAGACGATCCGACACTTGAGCCGAGCAGGGGTTCCAGTGCGGATCATGGCCTCCCCGATGGTGCCTGCGTTGACCGACCCCGAGTTGGAAGAGATCTTGAAACGTGGCAAGGAGGCTGGTGCGCGAACGGCGAGTTGGATCATGTTGCGTTTGCCGCGTGAAGTGTCGGCTCTGTGGCAAGACTGGCTGGCGGCCCATTACCCCGACCGCGCGGGGCGGATTATGGCGCGGTTGCGCGAAATGCACGGGGGCAAGGAATACGATGCGCGTTGGGCGCACCGAATGAAAGGCGAGGGTGCCTATGCCGAGATGGTGGCCGCCCGCTTTGCGGTGGCGATCAAGCGGTTGGGGTTAAAGGAAACCGCGACTGCCATGTGCACCGACCTATTCCAACGCCCGGTTCCCGAATCCGCACAGCTGAGCCTGTTTTAGCTCACGCAACGCGACGATTGCCGCGCCGCTTGCGCGTCGGTGCCGTGTTTTCACCGGTGCCGTCATTGGCCGATGAAAACGCGCCAAGCGCATCAACGATCTGATCGAGGGTTGGCGCAGTTCCTTTGGGCCGCGTGTCGAGTGCGGTGCGCATCTGGCGCAAGTGAGCAGGTGTGGTGCCACAGCATCCGCCAATGATGGAGGCCCCGCAATCGCGGGCCAGAACGGCATAGTCTGCCATCAACTCAGGCGTCCCATCATAGTGGATGTGCCCGTCATGGTATTTGGGGATACCGGCATTTCCCTTAGCGATCAGAGGGATGGGGCTGCCAGTTGCGGCAAAACCAAGAATCGTGCGCAGCAGGTCCGAGGCACCAGTGCCGCAGTTTGCACCGAAGGCCAGTGGTGGGTTGGGAAGCCGCGAAACCAGCAAGGCGAGGTCCGTACTGGTCACACCCATCATTGTGCGCCCAGCTGTATCAAAGCTCATCGTGCCGACCCAAGGCATGCCGGCCAGCGCGAAACCTTCGGCCGCGGCGGTGTATTCTTCGGGGGCGGAAATGGTCTCCAGCCAGCCGATGTCGGCCCCGCCAGCCTTTAGGCCTGCAGCGGTTTCGTGGAACATCTCAACCGCGTCAGCGTGGCTGAGCGTGCCCACGGGTTCCATAATGTCACCGGTTGGCCCGACCGAGCCCGCCACGATCACGGTGCGACCCGCTTGATCTGCGACGTTGCGCGCAATTTCGGCGGCCACTTTGCTCAATTCAAAGGCACGGTGCCCTGCATCATGCAATTTCAGCCGTGAGGCGTTAGCACCAAAAGAATTGGTCAGAAACACATCGCTGCCCGCATCCACGGCCCCTTTGTAGAGGGTCGTGATCTTTTCCGGTGCAGTTTCATTCCACAATTCGGGTGCGTCCCCGGCCATCAACCCCATTTCAAACAGGTTGGTGCCCGTGGCACCATCAGCCAGCAGAGTGCCTTTTTCGGCCAAAAGATCGCTGAATGGGTTGGTCATGGTCTGCTCCTCGCGCGCGCGTACTCCGTTCGTCCTTTCACGCATGCGTGATTGAAACCAGTTCATAATATTCATGTAGATTATGAGTTGTGTATGATTTTAAGCCGATGCAAACCCCACAGCTCACCCGGCGCAGACACGAAAAAAGGCGCACAGCCTGTCAGCTGTGCGCCTTAAAATACGTGAAGTACCGCCTGTACCTGGCTGTTATTTATCGACTTCGGTCATAACCTGTGACTTGGCCTCTGCCATCAGCTGTACCATTTGAGTGCGGATCGTCGCTTCATCTGCCAGATCGCCCAGATCGCCGGACACTTTGCGGTAGACATCCTCGTCGCCGGCCTCTTCAAAGTCGGACGCGACCACTTCGCGCGCATAGTCGTCTGCAGCGTCGCCTGCCTTGCCCATCAAACCAGCGGCCCACAAACCCAACAGCTTGTTGCGGCGCGCCTCTGCTTTGAACTGCATTTCTGCATCATGGGCATATTTGTTCTCAAATGCGTGTTCGCGGTCATCAAAAGTGCTCATGGGGCAACTCCGTAGTGTCTATTGGTTGATCAAGATATGCGCAGGCCGCACGCGGCTTGCAACCCCTTTGCTTGCGACACCACAACTGATTGCTTATGAGGGCGCGAGGCGGGGCAGACTCAGTGACCGCGCCCAAGCGAAAGGACGCCCATGGCGCGACGCAAAAAAATATACGAAGGCAAGGCCAAGATCCTTTATGAAGGTCCGGAGCCGGGCACAATCGTTCAGTATTTCAAGGACGACGCCACAGCCTTTAATGCACAGAAAAAAGAAGTGATCGATGGCAAAGGCGTGTTGAACAACCGCCTGAGCGAGTTCTTCATGACAGGTTTGACCCAGATCGGCGTGCCGACCCACTTTATCAAGCGCCTGAACATGCGCGAACAGTTGGTGCGCCAGGTCGAGATCGTCCCGCTGGAAGTCATCGTGCGCAATTATGCCGCAGGTACGATGTCTAAACGGCTAGGGATCGAAGAGGGCACGCAACTGCCTCGGCCGATTGTGGAATACTGCTACAAAGACGATGACCTTGGCGACCCGCTGGTCACCGAAGAGCACATTGCCGCCTTTGGATGGGCCAGCCAACAGGACATGGACGACATCCTGAGTCTCGCGCTGCGCGTAAATGACTTTCTCAGTGGTGTGATGATGGCAGTCGGCATTCGTCTGGTTGATTTCAAAATCGAGGTCGGTCGCGTTTATGACGGCGACTTTATGCGCCTGATAGTCGCGGACGAGATCAGCCCAGACAGCTGTCGTCTGTGGGACATTGAAACGGGCCAGAAGCTCGACAAAGACGTGTTCCGCCGCGATCTGGGCAATCTGACAGATGCCTATACCGAAGTGGCCCGGCGTTTGGGTGTAATGCCCAAGACGTCCTCGCCGATCACCAAGCCGACGTTGATAAACTAAGACCGAATGAGGACCGCAGTATGAAAGCAACCGTACATGTCATGCTCAAGACCGGAGTACTGGATCCGCAGGGAGAAGCTGTGCGCCATGCTCTTGGAGCCCTCGGATTTGACGGGGTGCAGGGCGTGCGTCAGGGCAAGGTGATCGAACTTGATCTGGCCGATGGCACCTCAGAGGCGGATGTGACCGCGATGTGTGAAAAACTGCTCGCCAACACAGTCATCGAATCCTACCGGGTGGAAATGACATGAAGGCGGCCGTCGTCGTCTTTCCCGGATCAAACTGTGACCGTGATCTGGCCGTAGCGTTTCGCGCGGCAGGGGCCGATGTCGAGATGGTCTGGCATAAGGATACGGACCTGCCAAGTGGCGTCGACGTTATCGGCGTTCCGGGTGGCTTTTCCTTCGGCGACTACCTGCGTTGCGGCGCTATCGCGGCAAATTCACCCATCTGCCGGGCGGTTAAGGCGCACGCCGATCGGGGCGGTTACGTTCTTGGCATCTGCAACGGCTTTCAGGTGCTCACCGAAACTGGCATGCTCCCCGGCGCACTGTTGCGCAACGCTGGCTTGAAATACATTTGCAAGACGGTTGGTCTCAAGGTTGAAACCTCGCAGTCCATCTACACCAAAGGCTACAATGCAGGGGACGTTGTGGACATCCCTATCGCACATCACGACGGCAACTACTTTGCCGATGATGAAATGGTTGAACGCCTCAAGGGCGAAGATCGCATTGCCTTCAAGTACACCGACAATCCCAATGGTTCGCTTGGCGACATCGCTGGCATCTTGTCCGACAACCGTCGCGTGCTTGGCATGATGCCGCATCCCGAACGAGCGGCGGATTCGGGCCATGGAGGCACCGACGGGCAGGCGCTGTTCCGCGCAATGGCGTCTCAGCTGACCACTGCGTGACTTGAGCGGCCCCGCACGGACGCCTACAGTGCTGTCATGGAGCCGGCAACGCACAGTTCAGAAACCGACCAAGCGCCGCGCAGCGTAGGTTGGCGTGTGCGTCTTGCACTAGTTCTTCTTGTGTGGGCTGCCATCGCCACGGTCTTTTTCACCAATCGGTTGCTGACGAACCAGTTCACTGAAACCACACGCAACCGTGCCGAACTGCGTTTGGCGCTCTATTCCGGGAACCTGCAAAGCGAGCTCAGTCAGAACGCGATTGTGGCGCAACTCTTGGCTCGTGACCCGGCACTGATAGGCGCGCTGAACTCAGCGGATTATCAACGATCCACACAACGTCTGATTTCATTTGTCGAAGAAACCGGCGCCGCCAACCTGATGCTTATGAACAATGACGGGCGTGCAGTTGCCGCCACGGACCGCAATCGGCTGGGCACCAATCACCGCACCGATCCATTTTTTCTTGATGCGCTGCGCAACAATGGCACGTCCTTTTCTGTCACGCCTCGCGAAGCAGGTGGTTTTTCCTTTATCTATTCGCGTAAAATCACTGCAGTGGGCGACGTTCTGGGCGTGATCGCCGTTGAAGTGGACTTGCAGAAGTTCGAACAAGCATGGGCCGGGATTTCAGCGGCCGTGTTCGTCACCGACAGTGAAGGACAGATCGTCCTTGCCACCGAACCACGCTGGCGCGGTCGCACTGAAGAGGTCGCCCTGGCCCAACAAACCCCGCAGAGCGCGATCGAGAGGGCCATTCGGGCCACCGCAGATTGGACAGCTTTGCCCGCGGACGCCTATGTCCAGGGCGAGGCGGTCATGCGTCTGGAGAGTCGGATACCATTTCGCGGCTGGCGTATGACCTCCTTCACCAGCTACGAGTCGGTGCGTGAGCGTGTGAATGGGGTGCTGGCTCTGGAAATTATGGGATTCGCTCTGCTGCTGGCGCTGGCTTTTTATGCACTCAACCGTCGCTCTGCGCTGCGCCTCGCTTTGTCTACCCGCGAGTCGGCAGAGCTTCGCCATCTCAACATCCAGCTGCAGCAAGAAGTCGCCGAGCGCCAACGTGTGCAGGAAGACCTCGCCGTGGCCGAGCAAACCCTTGAACAATCGTCAAAACTCGCCGCTTTGGGTGAAATGTCCGCGGCCGTCAGTCACGAATTGAACCAGCCGCTCGCGGCGATGAAAACCTATCTTGCAGGCGCCCGGCTTTTGCTGCGTCGCAATCGGCCCGATGAGGCGGTCGTCAGCTTTGGGCGCATCGACGACCTGATCGAACGAATGGGTGCTATAACGCGCCAGTTGAAGTCCTATGCCCGCAAAGGTCAGGACGCGCTCAGCCCTGTAAATATGGGCGACGCACTCGCCTCATCCCTGTCAATGATGGAACCTCAGTTGCGCCAGCGGCGAGTTCAGATCAACCGGGTATTGCCGAGTGAGCCGGTTGAAGTAATGGGCGACCGATTGCGCATCGAACAGGTGATGGTCAACCTGTTGCGCAACGCCATTGATGCCACAAAAACAGTGCGTGCTCCTCAGATCGATATCATGTTGTCCGCTGGGGAAACCGCCACGCTGACCGTGCGCGACAACGGCCCCGGCATCGAGGATCTCGATGCCCTGTTCGAACCTTTTTATACCACCAAGCAGCCGGGCGACGGCGTTGGGTTGGGGCTTGCCATCTCATCCGGCATTGTCAACGATCTGGGTGGACGGCTCACGGCGCGCAACAGTACGTCCGACGGCGCCGTGTTCGAGATGCAATTGCCCATCATGGGTGCTGACGCCGATACCGGCGACAGAAAAATTAAAGCGGCGGAGTAAGTTTGACATGACCCAAGCCATGAAGATCGCCATTGTTGATGATGAACAGGACATGCGCCAATCAATCAGTCAGTGGCTGGCCCTTTCGGGCTACGACACTGAGACTTTCGCCAGTGCCGAGGACGCGCTGAAAGTGCTTGGGCCCGATTACCCCGGCATTGTCATTTCTGACATCCGGATGCCTGGCATGGACGGAATGCAATTCCTCAAAAAGCTGATGGGCAATGACAGTGCGCTGCCGGTGATCATGATCACCGGCCACGGCGACGTCCCGATGGCGGTCGAGGCGATGCGCGTTGGCGCGTTTGATTTTCTCGAAAAGCCGTTTAACCCTGATCGAATGTCCCAGCTGGCCAAGAAGGCAACGGGGCAGCGCAGGCTTGTCATGGATAACCGGGCCCTCCGCCGCGAATTGAGCGACGGTGGTCAGTTGATGAAAAAGTTGATTGGCCAGTCTCCAGTCATGGAGCGGCTGCGTGAGGATATCCTTGATCTCGGTCAGGCCGATGGCCACGTCCTAATCGACGGTGAAACAGGCACGGGCAAAACGCTGGTCGCCCATGCGCTGCATGCCGTTGGATCAAGGGCGGGCAAACGTTTTGTCCTAATTAGTTGTTCGGCTTGGGAAGAAGACGCGCTGGCCAAGCGCCTGTTTGGCGCCATGAACCCAGAAGATGCGCAATTGCCAGCCATAGAAGAAGCGCGGGGCGGCACGCTGGTCCTTGAGGATATCGAAGCCCTCAGCGAGACTTTGCAGGCTCGTCTGCTGAGCGTCATCAACGAACAGGGCACGCCGGCTGAGACGCGCATTGTGGGCATCTCCAATTTGCAAGAGGCCGGGCGCACCTGTGAAGACGCGCTGCGCCCCGATCTTTATTACCGTCTTGCGGCACTCAAGATCACCGTCCCGCCTTTGCGCCAAAGGGGCGAAGACATCCTGACCCTGTTCACGCGGCTTAGCGATCAATTTGCGGATGAGTATGGCTGTGATGCTCCCAAAGTTTCGGCGCAAGAGGCGGCACAGCTGTTACAAGCCCCTTGGCCGGGCAATGTACGCCAGTTGATCAACATTGCGGAAAGGGCCGTGTTGCAGTCGCGCAGGGGCACAGGCTCGATCGCCTCGCTGCTGATGAACGATCACGAGGAAATGCAACCCGTGATGACAACAGAGGGCAAGCCACTCAAGGAATACGTTGAGGCGTTTGAGCGGATGCTGATCGACAACACGATGCGCCGCCACAAGGGCTCTATCGCGTCGGTTATGGACGAGCTGTGTTTGCCACGCCGAACGTTGAACGAAAAGATGGCCAAATATGGACTTCAGCGTTCGGATTACCTCTGAACAGAACTCCTAAAAAATAAAACTTTCTGCTCTGCCGTCTCTTTTTGACGGTGGTGAGAACTGCGCCGAATACTGCCGATCACTGTGCGGAAATACACGCATGGGTTGACATATTTCTGGCGGGCGCGCCTAGTTTTGTTACTTTTTTGTCTGTATTTTTTTATTGGAGATTTATGATGCGATGTTTTTCCTTGGCTTTGGCCGTACTTTCTTTTGCTGTCAGCCCTGCAATTGTGACCGCACAGTACAACTCGACTTCGGACAGCACTTCCATCGGCATTCAACGTTCTCTGGGACAGGCGAATTTCCGTCTGACCGACAAATTTCGTGAAGAGATGCGCGGGGACAGTCAGATGAAGGAACTGACCTTGATCGCCATCGGTGGACTTGAACGCACGTGCTGGCCCAATCCCTTCATGGCCTGCGGGTGCACTTTGGACGGGTTCGCGACCTCATGTTACTTCGTGGCGACTTGCCTGTCTGCGGGCCTGTGCGAAATCGACGACTGATCTGAGATGCCCGGCGGCATCCTGCCGCCGGGACATTTCCATTTTCCAAGCCGCATGGCATTGATCACCCAAGGCAAGCAAAGATGGGTAGGTCACGGCATGAATCGGCCAGGGGCATTTCTTTTTGATATGGACGGTTTGTTGCTCGACAGCGAGCGGGTCTACCGCGATGTGGCTATCGCATTGATGCGGCCTATGGGGTTCGACCATGCGCAAGCAGAGACGCATTTCATGACCCTTGTTGGCAATTCCGGGCCAGAAGGATTGCGCCGGATCGCTGCGTTTGCCGGATCACGGGAAAATGCTGTAGCTTTCAACGATGCAATGCATGCCGGGGTGAAGGCAGCGCTTGAAGTCCATGTTCCGTTGCGTCCAATGGTGCGTGAAGCTCTTGCGGCATTGGCCGGGCAGGGTGCGCGTATAGCCGTTGTGACCTCCACGCACGGTGCCAATGCTCGTCGTCATCTGGTCCATTCCGGGTTGCTCGATCATTTTGAATTTGTGGTGGCCGGCGACGAAGTAAGCGCCAACAAACCAGATCCTGCGCCTTATTTGCAGGCAGCCGAGCTATTCGGGTTGGACCCGCGTTGCTGCGCAGCCTTTGAGGACAGCGACCCGGGCACGATATCTGCAGTAACTGCTGGATGCCACACCACGCAAATCCCCGACCTTCGACCTATCGGGCAAGCCTTGCCAGATCTTGGGCAACGCGTTGCGCCTAACCTTTGGGCGGCTCTGGAGGGTCTTGGGGCGCTCAAAAGCGCAGAAAGTTCACAGGCCTAAAGCTAACCTGCAATTGACCATTGTCTTTCGCCACCTGTTCACCTTATCTAACAGTACGGGATTGCGACGCTGTTTCGCGTCGCCCCGGATACGAGTTTCGCTGTCGACTTGTTTTTGGCGGGCCAGCCCCCGGACATGGCGACAGACCGATTGGGCCTTGAAAGAGGCCACGAGATGCTGACGCAGGCAAATGTCTTGTGCAGCTAATGAACGGATGCAACGCCCCGAGGGGTGTTTTGCGTCGGAGAAAAACCGCGATGACACGCGCAAGAACATTGAGAGTTCCAGCAGAAGGCCCTCCCGGTCAGGCCTGCCGCGTGCCGCATATCGCCCAGACAAGACACGCATCACGACGGCCCGATCCCCCGGGGGCGGTGCGGCCTGACGCGCGCAATGGACTTAAATGGCTAAGAAAATGCTTATCGATGCCACCCACGCGGAAGAGACCCGCGTTGTGGTGGTTGACGGAAACAAGGTCGAGGAGTTTGACTTTGAATCCGAAAATAAACGCCAGCTTGCTGGCAACATCTATCTTGCAAAAGTAACACGGGTTGAACCGTCGCTTCAGGCGGCGTTTGTAGACTATGGCGGCAACCGTCATGGTTTCCTTGCGTTCTCGGAAATCCACCCAGATTACTACCAAATCCCCGTCGCCGACCGCGAGGCGCTGATGGAGGAAGAGCGCGCTTACGTCGAGGCTCAGAAGGCCCGCGACGAAGCCGAAGAGAAACCCAAACCCAAAAGACGGTCTCGCTCACGCGCTGCTGCGGCCAAGGACAAGGATCCGAAGGCGACGCAAGAGATCGATGGTATGCAAACCATCGACCTCGACGCAGACACAGACGTCGAGGCAGAAGTGCCAGCGGATGAAGCGGCTTCTCCAATGGAAACCGTGGCTGAAACGCCTGTGGAAACGCCTGCTGCGGATGAGACCCCCGAAGAAGTGGCGACCGATACGGATGCATCTGAGGACGATCAACAACCAGTCGCCCAAGCGGATAGCGATGACGATCAGGCAGTCGCCGAAACCGACAGCGATGATGACGAAGAAGACACACCCAAGGGGCCCGACGCGGCCGCCAAAGACGACAGCATCGAATCCGTCGCCGATGAAGATGATCAGGAAGACATCCGTCCTGCACGCAAACCGCGCCCTAAGCGGTACAAAATTCAGGAAGTCGTCAAAGTTCGCCAGATCCTGCTGGTACAGGTTGTCAAAGAAGAGCGCGGCAACAAAGGTGCAGCACTGACCACATACCTGTCCCTTGCAGGGCGCTACTGCGTGCTGATGCCCAACACGGCCCGGGGTGGCGGGATTTCCCGCAAGATCACCAATGCTGCAGACCGTAAGAAACTGAAAGAGATCGCCAACGAGATTGACGTGCCTCAAGGCGCGGGCCTGATCGTGCGCACGGCGGGCAGCCAGCGCACCAAGGCCGAAATCAAGCGCGACTATGAGTACCTCCAACGCCTGTGGGAACAGATCCGCGAGCTGACGCTGAAATCAATCGCGCCCGCCAAGATCTACGAAGAAGGCGACCTGATAAAACGCTCGATCCGTGACCTTTACAATCGCGACATCGACGAGGTGTTTGTCGAGGGCGAGCGTGGCTATCGTACGGCCAAGGACTTCATGAAGATGATCATGCCGTCCCACGCCAAGAACGTGAAACTCTACACTGAAAGCCTCCCGCTTTTTGCGCGCTATCAGGTCGAAACTTACCTTGGCGGTATGTTCAATCCGACTGTGCAGCTGAAGTCCGGCGGCTACATCGTGATCGGCATCACTGAGGCGCTTGTGGCCATCGACGTGAACTCAGGTCGCTCCACCAAAGAAGGGTCGATCGAAGACACGGCCCTCAAGACGAACCTTGAGGCGGCTGAAGAGGTCGCGCGCCAGTTGCGTCTGCGCGACCTTGCGGGTCTGATCGTCATCGACTTTATCGACATGGACGAGCGCAAGAACAACACTGCCGTCGAAAAGCGGATGAAGGACAAGCTGAAGACTGACCGTGCCCGCATTCAGGTGGGACGTATCTCGGGATTCGGCCTGATGGAAATGTCGCGCCAGCGCCTGCGCCCTGGTATGATCGAGGCAACGACACAGCCTTGCAATGCTTGCCATGGCACCGGTTTGATCCGTTCGGATGACAATCTTGCCCTGTCTATCCTGCGCCAGATCGAAGAAGAAGGCACGCGCCGCCGTTCGCGCGAAGTTTTGGTGAAATGCCCCGTTGGAATCGCCAACTTCCTGATGAACCAGAAGCGCGAGCACATCGCTCAGATCGAAGGGCGCTATGGCTTGTCCGTGCGCATCGAAGGCGAACCGCATCTGATCAGCCCAGACTTCTCAATCGAAAAATTCAAAACCGCAACGCGCGTCGTGAAGGCGGTGGAGACGGCTGTGGTCTCTGTGGACACGTCTCTGATGGATCAGGTGGACGAGGATGACAGCGAGGTGATCGACGACGAAGCACCTGCCGCCGCTGGTTCCGCGCCTGTTTCTGAGCCAACCCAAGAGGACGGCGAGCAAAAGCCAAAACGTCGCCGCCGTCGTCGGCGTCGTGGCCGCGGCAAAGGCAACGGGCAGGACAACCCTGCGTCCGACGAAAATGAATCGTCCGAAGACAGCCCTGCTGCGGAAACCGCAGAGGATGCCGTTAGCTCGGAAACTGTGCCTCAAGAGGCTGCCGATGAGGATGCGCCTGCACCCAAGAAGAAACCGACACGGACACGTCGGTCGAAATCTGGTGAAAAGGCTGCGGCCAAAGCCACTTCAGAAGAGCCCGTTGCGGACAGCCCGACCGCCGAAGCAGTTGATGCCGCATCCGAAGGCGAGACAGCCGTGGCAGCGCTTGAAGCCAAACCCGCACCCAAGCCAAGACGGACGCGGGCGAAAGCACCCAAACCTGCGCCTGAGCCTGAAGCGGCTGTCCAAGAGGCCCCCGCGGAAGAAGCGGCAGCGGAGCCAGTTCCAGAGCCCGTTGCTGCGCAGCCAGTAGAGCCTGAGCCAGTCGCGGCGGAAACTGTGGTCGATGACGCACCACCAAAGCCGAAAAAGCGCGGCTGGTGGTCGTTAGGCAAGTAAGATCAGGGGCGCACTTCGGGTGCGCCCTTTTTCGTCGCAGACTGTCGGGTCAGCGTTTGCGGATCACATAGGTCTGGACGGGGCCGTCCAATTCGCTTGAAACCAGCGTATGACCCGCTTCGGCACAAAAGTGCGGGACATCAACGATAGCAGCCGGATCATCAGCCTGCACTATCAACGTCTCGCCTGCCTTCAGCCCTTGCAAGCGTTTGCGTGCCTTTAGAACGGGCAAAGGGCAAAGAAGGCCGGTCGCGTCTAAACTGTGATCGGTATCGCTCATGCCCTGTCACTTAGGCGCGATGTTTCAGACTGTCCACAGACATGTGACTGTGTGGGACGTGACGCGGACCACATGCCGGGATAGGGGTGGGACATGTTCGGAATTGATATCATCGACGCGAGCCTGTTTCCGGCTATGAGCGTGGCCCTTCTGGCAGGCATCATCAGCTTTCTCAGTCCTTGCGTCCTGCCTATCGTCCCACCTTATCTGGCCTATATGTCAGGCATGAGCGTGTCGGAGATGGCTGACGGGCGCTCTGGGCGCAACCGCGCGACGATCACCGCGTTGTTCTTTGTCCTCGGGCTCAGCACGGTGTTTTTATTCCTTGGCTTTGCAGCGTCTGCCTTTGGTGCGTTTTTCCTGTCCAATCAGGTGCTTTTCTCGCAGATATCCGGCGCAATCATTATGATATTCGGCCTGCATTTTTTGGGCGTGTTCCGCATCCCGTTCCTCGACCAAGAGGCCCGGATGGATGCGGGTGATCAGGGCGGATCGTCCTTTGGTGCCTATGTGTTGGGCTTGGCCTTCGCATTTGGCTGGACGCCATGCATCGGGCCGCAACTGGGCGCGATCCTGACCCTTGCCGCCTCTGAGGCGTCTGTGACGCGCGGTACAGTCCTTCTGGGCGTTTACGCGGCGGGCCTCGGCATCCCATTCTTGCTGGCCGCGATGTTCATGAGCCGCGCCATGGGGTTCATGAACCGGATCAAGCGTCATATGGGACTGATCGAAAAGGTGATGGGGGGGCTGCTCTTACTTGTCGGGGCGGCGATGCTATTCGGGCTTTTCACACGCTTTTCGTTCTGGTTGCTTGAGCAGTTTCCGGTTTTAGCAACTTTCGGCTAGGCGGCCTTTGAAGCAAAAACCAGTTGAAAGTTGACACGAACTTCTGAAACCCCCGCTGTTTGATCCTTCGGAAGACGGCTGAAGACTGGGTTGTTCTGACTTGTCAGATTGTAACGCACTCAGGTTCAGACTTGCAGGAGATCAGGGCAGGGCGGTTCAGCTTGCAAACTGTTTTGCGTGGCCAACAGGCTAGCGCGCAATTGTTCAATGATCGGTCAGTCGCTTCAGCACGAATACGCGGATAGCCGATGCCAGCCCGACACCGGGCGCACGTTCTGCATCAATTTCACTGGCCAACGCATTGATCGGCTTGCCATCTGTCTCGGCGATGTCGCGAAAAGCGCGCCAGAACTCTGCCTCGAGGGACACGCTGGTGCGATGCCCTTTGAGGGTCAGAGAGTGTTTCTGCGGCCCGGCACTCATGGCCTACACCCGCTTGGCGCTTTAATTGGGTCGAACTGGATAATCATTTACACACACTTCACTTTTTACGGGTGCGTCTATCACATGGCATTATGGCTTTTTGCTGCCCTGACCGGTGACATCATCGGTCGATTTCAAGGCCTTGCCATCAAGTTCTCGCCTCAGACGCGCACTTTCAAGCCCGTCTGTTTCTTTTTGCACCTTACTGCGCCCATGAACCATCACGTTGGTTTCCGCGCGCGTTTTTGCAGCCGCGCGCGCACGTGCTTTACGCACTTTGTTCAGGTTTATGGGCGTTCCGCTCACTTGGGGCCGATCATGTTTTCGGGGCGGACGACACGGTTGAAGGTCTCTTCATCCACAAAACCGAGGGCAATCGCTTCTTCCAGAAGAGTGGTGCCATTCTTGTGCGCTGTCTTGGCAACCGTTGTCGCGTTGTCATAGCCAATTTCCGGCGCAAGCGCTGTGACCAACATCAGAGATTCGCGCATCAGCTTGTCTATCCGCACCCGATCCGCATCCAAACCGACAACAAGATTGTTAGTAAATGTGCTGGACGCATCGCCAAGCAGTTGCATCGACTGAAGCACATTGTAAGCCATCATCGGTTTATAAACGTTCAGTTCAAAATGCCCCTGTGATCCGGCAAAGCCGACTGCAGCGTCGTTGCCCATCACATGCGCGCAAACCTGGGTTAGTGCCTCACACTGGGTAGGGTTCACTTTGCCCGGCATAATGGATGAACCGGGCTCGTTCTCGGGCAGAACCAACTCGCCCAGACCACAGCGCGGACCGGATCCCAGCAGGCGAATATCATTGGCGATCTTGAACAGCGACGCAGACACTGTCTTGAGTGCGCCTGACATCTCGACCATCGCATCATGGGCCGCAAGTGCTTCGAACTTGTTGGGTGCGGTGATAAAGGGCAGGCCTGTGATCTCGGCCATGTGCGCGGCCACAGCTTCGGCCCAACCTGTTTTGGTGTTGAGGCCCGTGCCCACGGCTGTTCCGCCCTGCGCCAGTTCATAGATGCGCCGGAGCGCGTCCTTTACCCGCTCAATTCCCATGGCGACCTGATGGGCATACCCACCAAATTCCTGAGAGAGCGTCAGTGGTGTCGCATCTTGCGTATGTGTGCGGCCGATCTTGATGATGCCATCAAAGGCTTCAACCTTGGCCACCAGTGCGCCGTGCAGTTTTTTCAAACCCGGCAGCAACACCTCGTGCGCCGTCATCGCAGCAGAGATATACATGGCCGTCGGGAAGGTGTCGTTGCTGGACTGGCCCATGTTGCAATGATCGTTAGGGTGCACCGGGTCTTTAGACCCAATAACACCGCCAAGAATCTCGATGGCACGATTTGCGATCACCTCATTGGCGTTCATGTTGGATTGTGTGCCAGACCCGGTCTGCCACACCACCAGCGGAAAATTGTCGTCGAATTTCCCAGCGACAACCTCGGACGCGGCCGAGATGATTGCATCCGCCAGCACAGGGTCCAGATCGCCCTGTGCCTTGTTTTGCATGGCACAAGCCTGCTTGATCACACCCAGTGCGCGCACGATCGCGATGGGCTGTTTTTCCCACCCGATAGGAAAGTTCATGATCGAACGTTGGGTTTGTGCGCCCCAGTATTTGTTGGACGGAACTTCAAGGGGGCCGAAGCTGTCGGATTCTGTGCGGGTGTCGGCCATGAAGAGGCTCCTATGGGTTTATCTGTTTCTTGCCACGTCGTTTATCGGGCAGGGGCCTTGCAGACAAGCAGACGACCCATCCACATGTCGAATTCACACAATGGGTGATGAAAGTTGTGGGGTGCCACGCTATATAATAGGGGCGCGCAAGTTTTAAGGGAGTTTTGATCAATGTCAGCCAGCCGCACGACCATTCGTCCTGTTCTGCATCATGTCGCCCTTGCTTTTTCGACGCTGATAGCAGGGCTGGCCCTGTTGTGCCTTCAAGCACGCGCAGACGCCTCTGCTTTCATTGGCACGTATAGTGGATCGGCAGAGGTGGTCGCGCTGGATGGCAGCCTGATTCCCCGCGACATGAGCGTCGAGATTTCCGAGACCAAGGATGGGTTTCGCGTCCAATGGACGTCTGTCACCTATCGCGGCGACGGGTCCGTGCGTGAAAAGTCATATGAAATCGACTTTGTCGACAGTGATCGGGACGCCGTGTTTGCCGCGGCGCAACGCAAGAATGTTTTTGGACACGTGGTCCAGCTCGACCCGATGAAAGGTGAACCTTATGTGTGGGCACGCATCGTCGACGAAACACTCACCGTGTATTCGCTGTTTGTAGGAGCAGACGGTGGGTACAGCTTGCAGCAATATGACCGAACGCTTGCGGATGGAGGCCTGAATTTACGGTTCCAAACCATCAGGGACGGCGAAATCCAGCGTGCGGTCGAAACGTTTCTGGCGCGCGACTGAGGGCCGTCTACTTTCTGAAGCTATCCAGTGACACGACCTCGGCAGGCTTGCCGTCAGAGGCGTCACTTTCCTCGTCCGTGACGGGCATTGGCTTGGTCGCCGGCGTACTGGGCAGGATATCTGCCGAGGCTCCCGGCGTTGCAGTCCCGTCTTCGTCATCCTGCGTTTCAAAACGCAGGCCGAATTCGACGGAAGGGTCCACAAATGTCTTGATGGCATCGTAAGGTATATAGAGCGGCTCTGGCGCATCACCAAAATTCAGCGTCACGGCAAAACCGTCGTCGCCGACGTCCAGCTTCTCATACCAATGCTGCATTACCACCGTCATTTCACCGGGATAGCGATCGCTCAGCCAGTCAGCGAGTTCGGCATCTGGATGGCTCGTATCAAAAGTTATGAAAAAATGGTGCGAACCGGGCAAGCCGCGCTCGGCCACATCATCCAAAACTTTACGGATGAGGCCACGCATGGCCTCATGCATCAGGTTACCGTAATCAATGCTGCGGCTCATGGTTGTCCTCGCAAGCTTCGTCTTCAGCATATCCCTTTTCCACGCGGTGAAAAGAGGGGGTCGCGACAAAGCCTGATTTAAGTGAGCCCGATCAGCGAAAGACCGCATCCGGCCAGCGCCATAAGACCAAGTGTAGGTAATAGTTTCACGCGGGCTAGCAGCATTAGCACCATGGCCAGCGCCGTTAGTGCAACTGCCCATATATTAAGCGTGGCAACGTTCGGAACCGGAAGAGCAAGGTTGGGAACGGTGTCGACCTGTGCAAAAAACACGTGCAATGCAAACCAGACAGACAAATTGAGGATAACGCCCACAACGGCAGCCGTAATTCGCCCGAGCGCAGCAGCAAGGCGGGGCCGTGCTGAGATGTGATCGAGGTAGGGGCCAGCTGCAAAGATCCACAGAAAACATGGCGTAAAGGTCACCCACAGCGTCAGCGCACCTGCGGCCAGTGCCAGCCCCAATCCGCCTTGGGCGTAACCATCGAGCAGGGCCACAAACTCGGTCACCAAAATCAGAGGCCCCGGCGTGGTCTCGGCCAACCCAAGCGCATCAATCATCTGGGGCGTGGTAATCCAGCCGTAGTCCTGCACCACCGCTTGGGTCATGTACGCCAAAACCGCATAGGCTCCGCCAAAAGTAACGATAGCCAGTTTGGAAAAGAAGAGACCGATTTGAAGCAGGAATTCTTGTGCCGTCAGCCACAAAATGACCAATGGCGCGGCCCACAAACTGCCCCAAATCAGGACTGTTTGCGCCGTGCGCGCGCGGACAGGCGGAGGTGCGGCCTGCGCCGATGTCAGATCAGCAGTAATATAGCCATAAAGTCCGGCGGCGATCACGATGACCGGAAATGGCAGACCAAAGATAAACAGGGCCGCAAAGGCAATCCCGGCCAGCACCCATGCGGTCCGGTCGCTTAACGCTTTTTGCCCAAGGCGCAGCAAGGCCTGCAGAACAACCACGACGACCGTCGCCTTGATCCCCAAAAACGCAGCCTGAACCAGCGGCAAACCTCCGAACTGCACATAAAGCAGGGCGAGCGCCAGAATGACCAAAGCCCCTGGTACCACGAACAGCAAACCGGCCAATAGACCACCAGTGACACCGCGCAGTCGCCAGCCAGAGTAGGTCGCCAGCTGCATGGCCTCGGGACCGGGCAACAACATGCACAAGGATAAGGCACGTAAATACTGATCCTCGGTCAGCCATTTTTGGCGTGCGACCAGCGCGTCATGCATCAAAGCGATTTGCGCTGCGGGGCCGCCAAAGGACAACAGCCCAATACGCCCAAACACCGCAAACAACGACTGAAACGATGGCGCGTTCATTGCCCGCGTACGCCCGGCCAGTCGTGGCCCTCATCACCACCGTCGCGGGCCCAGCGATAAAGAGCATCGTAAAGACCAAGGCCCGCCTTGAGTTGATCCTGATCATCCCGATACTGGCGCGACAGACCAACTGACATGGCCAAAAGACCGGCCGCCTCTGGCGCCAGATCGTGGCGATTGGTGTCTGCGGCGCGGATCACCCGTGCCAGCCGGTCGAGGGCCGGGGAATGAAGCGCAAATTCGTCCAACATGGTTTCAAAGGTGCACGCATCGCCCCTATGGCTCCAAAACACGTCTTCAACGTCAAACGGAGTTGCGCCATAGCGATCAGCGACGCCCATCACTTCGCCCGGTGACACAAACAGAAAACGCGCATTGCGGTCCACGAAGCGGCGGATGAGCCATGGGCAGGCAATCCGGTCAATCTTGGGGCGATGACGTGTGACCCAAAGGGTCGCACCATCAACAGGCGCGGGCAGGGCGCTTGCTGGAACGCGGATCGTGTCCTTCATGTCACGCCAAGCGAACATACCGCCTTTTAGGTATTCGGCTCTGTGCCCGTCAGCGCGCAGGCGTGCCGCTAGTCCCTGAGAAAGTTTGATGCCGCGCTGACAGCATATCACACAAGGCGCATTCCCTAAGAGCTCTTTGAGCCCCTGCAGATCGGTATGGGGATGGCGGATTGATCCGGGGATCAGGAAAGGGTCATCGTCAAAATCAGGGTCAATCGAAATATCGACAATCACTGGTGCATCTGGTGCTCCGATGAGACGCAGGAGTTGAGGTGGGGTTATTTCGTTTGGGGCAGCCATGAGCATGCATCCTTGGATGTGGAAACATGCGAACGTTGGGCTTGGCGCCTCACGGGGTGTTCGCGTTTACCCCATGGTCATATATTGCCCGCACGCGCATTACCTCGTCAACCCGTGCTTTGCGAAGGGGGGTAGGTTGATGCACGGCGTCGCTTGGCGTTGGTAACGCATCCGCGAAAAGTGCTGTAATTCGGTTCGAGCATTGTGTTTCGAGTTCAAGCGGTAAGGCATTCCTTTCAGGCACTTGGCAATGCGAAGGCTATTGTGCGAGAGCTATCGCAGGACCGTGCCGCTCATCAGCAACGCATATGCGTCTTCAGGCAACTGATCGAGTTTTTAGAAAAACCCCAACAAGTCAAACTGAGGGTAGCTTTCGCTTAGCAACCCGTCTGTCTGACGGCATAGAATCTGCTGATACGCCGTCACGGGTTTGTCGGTCGCTCGAGAGACGCAAGAGATTTTCAGGAAAGCTGAACACCAGCTTCCATCGTCGATGCTGCTTAAAAAGGTCACTTCTTTGTCGCGAACCAGTGCGTCAAGAATCTGCATCCACTCACGGACTTCCTCCGGATCCACAGCGCGTTCTGGGATCAGAATATTGCCGGTCAAATCCGGCTGAAAGTAATCCGCAATACGGTCATAGTGCAGGTGTTCCCAGACGTCGGTGTAAAAACGACGCAAGATTGCGGATGTCGGCTCCACTAAATCGGTATCCGAATATATTTGATCGACTGCCTTGCGTAACTGTCTGTGAAATCCGCAACCGTCATCGCAAACGGGTTCCGCCCAACATCACAGCCATTGCGTTGTCTGGCAAAAGGCCCAACTGTTCGAAAAATGTAAGCGCATCCAGATTGCTATAGATTTCGATCATGCATTCACCGTCAAAACGCGCCATGACGTGGTTGAACACGTGGACCGGGTTGTTGTTGTCGATCGCGTGGCTCTTGATCTCGACGAGGGCAGACAGCCATTCGTTCTGTTCCATCATCTTGGGGGTTCTAACGGTTATCGGACCGAGGAGAGGCCGTACCATCGCAACCAACTCTTTCAATTCTTCCGCATCAAATTCGGTATCCCCCATGATCCCAAGGGTTCGGGCGCCTGGCGCGAACAAAGTATCCAGAGCGTCAAGATTTCCCTTAACCCACAATTCCTGAAAATAGGTCTCGAGTGTCTTGAGTTTGTGCGGCATCAGCCCTC
Source organism: Tateyamaria sp. (assembly GCF_039945315.1). Lineage (GTDB taxonomy): Bacteria > Pseudomonadota > Alphaproteobacteria > Rhodobacterales > Rhodobacteraceae > Tateyamaria. Next base: position 128,453 of record NZ_JBDUXB010000026.1, read on the forward strand.
GCCATATTTATAGTTTCGAAGGGCAAGATAGCGGCAGGTGCTTAAGAAAGGTTCAAGGCCGTCAAAGCTTTGAGCGAGTTAGCTGCTAGGTTCTCATTTTTGGAAAGTGCAGGCTTCTGTTGCCAGGTGCCTGCGAACCCCGCCTTAAGCTGCAAAGCGTAAGGACTTAATTTTCGATATTAGGAACAGCTTACGCTGCTACTGCCATCGGAGCACGATTGTCATTTGCAATTGTACAGTTTTCGCCGGTAACGGTGGCAGACAGCCGAGACAAAGCAAACCCCTTTAGACGTCCGTCGATCCTATTTCGACCCCATGATCCCAAATGAAAGGATGTTTGGTGGAGTCGCCGGGTACCGCCCCCGGGTCCGATCCGCTTATTACGAGCGCGTTTATGTCCATAGTCGCAAGCGACATCCCATATATAGTCAATCAACCTCATGATGAAAAGGGCAAGTGCGTTGATGCTTGATTCGTCCCAGCTAAAACTTGAGAAGTTGGCGGGCAATTTTTTCGGAAACAATTGCGCGTTAAGGTGGATGATTTTCGCGTCATGATAGCCAATCATCGCCAAGGCGGCACGAGGTGTTTTCCATTTTAAATCAGTTGCCTACCGCAGATTGCAATATGGCAAGAATATGGTGACTCAAGGCATTCGCCAAAGGCATACACAAAGCTACAAGTGAATTAACGACTGTCAGACATTTTCTGATTTTATGGTGAGGTAAATATAATGAAGCACTTTTTCACATCTGCGGTTCTGTCCGCAGGCCTTCTGTTTGGGGCCGTATCGGCATCGGCGTCATCTCTTCCAGCAGTGGATGGCAATTATGAGGGCAGCTACCGCCTTGCTGATGTCTTTACGCCAGACACGCACCGTTCGTTCACCCATGGGCTTTACCTGCCTGGTTTCCTTGGAGAAGAGTCTTGGACAATCGAAAGTGGTCGGGCTGAATACGACGGAACGGAATTGTCTCTAAAAGGTAAGGTAAAACAGACCACAGGCGGTTCAGACTATTTCTTGATTTCGACTTCAGCGTCTTCAAAACGTCGGACGAACCCACAAATCCTTACTGCGGCAGCAGCACTTGCAGCAATGCGACCCAACAAATGAAAGACAACGTCCAGTATTTCGACATGGGCAACAACCCAACGATGGGTCAAATCACTGGCGAAGGTGCTTTGAGTAGCGTTGTCATCGACGTTGTGATGCGCCCCCTGAATTTCCCGAACGACTACAAACCCGGTCAACTGGGGTACGGTGCCAACTGGTGGGATCAAGAATTCGGATATTCAAACTGGTTCAAGTATTCCGTCCTCAACAACACAAGCGGAGTGGGGCGCACTAGCAGCGACTGGAAAGGTGGCGACATCAATGTCAACTTGGTTCCAACGCCACTGCCCGCAGGTCTGCCTTTGGTCCTGACAGCTTTTGGGGGCCTGTACGTCCTGCGGCGTCGTCAAAAAGCGGCATAGCGCTTACAAAACTGTCGGATAGGCCGTCCTAAGGGGCGGCCTTTTTTTATGAAATATTGGCCCAAAGCAACCACACGGCCAACACGGCTTCGATGCCGCCAAACACGAGCACTTTGCCCACAGGAGGTTTGTCAAAAACCAACGACAGAACGCGACCCAACGCGGCGCCCGCGAAGGCAAAGCCGATCATTGCGTAACCCAAAGGTTGGCCGAGCCAGATCGCAGCAGCACCCGCTACGACGAACAGGCCGCCCACGCTGGCTCGCATTTCGCTTAGGCCCATGGTGCTGTCAGTGGGGGCGAGATCCAGAGCCGACGCAGTGTAGCGTGGCGCGAGAAACCCAAACAGGCCAAAGCCAATTGTCAAAAGAGCAGCGATCACATTCAGAATATCAATCATGTTTGTTAGCTAGCGCGCTCACCCCCATCAGGCAACCGAGCTTGGCCGACAGTGATCTCTGATCTCGATGTTAAGGTACGCAACCTTTTGGAGAGAACGCGATGACACGCATGACTGCCAAAGACTTCGATCCCAATATCCTCAAACTGTTCGACGGCTATGTGCACGGCGACATGAGTAAGCGCGATTTTCTGCGCGGAGCGGGCAAGTATCTCGCCGCCGGCGTATCAGCGACGGCGGTTCTGGAAAGCCTGCAACCCAACTACGCATTGGCTGAACAGGTATCCCCGGATGATCCCAGCATCGAGACGATGCGCATAACATACGACAGCCCGGATGGTCATGGTGCCATCGAAGGACTGATGGCCAAACCCGCTGGTGCCACAGGTAAGTTACCTGCCGTCCTTGTGATCCACGAAAACCGTGGTTTGAACCCCTATATCGAAGACGTAGTACGCCGCACGGCCAAGGCTGGTTACCTCGCCTTTGGCCCAGACGGTCTGTCCCCTTTGGGCGGTTATCCCGGCACAGACGATGAAGGGCGCGAGATGCAGCGTTCACTCGATCGCACTAAGTTGTTGCAGGATTTCTTTGCGGCCTACGAGTTCCTGACCACCCACGAAGGTTCGACAGGGAAAGTTGGCGCCGTGGGCTTCTGTTACGGCGGTGGTGTGTGCAATGCGTTGGCGGTTGCTTATCCTGACATGGCCGCATCTGTACCGTTTTACGGTCGCCAAGCAGCCTCTGAGGATGTCCCGAACATTCAGGCGCCACTGCTCTTGCACTACGGAGAGTTGGACGAGCCCATCAATGCTGGCTGGCCAGAGTTTGAGGCGGCTTTGAAAGCTGAAGGCAAGACCTACGAGGCGCACATCTACGCGGATGCGCCGCATGGGTTCCACAATGATACAACGCCGCGTTATGACCCTGACGCCGCAGCTCTGGCGTGGGAGCGGACCCTGAAGCATTTCGAGACGTACCTCACCTGACCGTTTGAACCAGCCCGGCGTGACTGCTGCTGGAGCACTCTGTCAGCAGCTTTGACGTCTTTGAAAACTCTTTGGTCGCGCAAAAATCGCGCGACCAAAGAGTTGTTCAGACCACCGAAAGGCACGCACATTGCGCTAGGTGGTTAACTCGCTGTGTCGTGCTGCCTTGTACCAGAGCTCCGACGGACCCCAGCCCGCGTCGTCCGGTCACGATCAGATCGGCGTTACATTCATTGGCATATTCGATCATCACATCTGCTGGATCGCCCAGTTTTTGAAGGGTTCCGGCCACTCTTTGGCCAGCATCGGCGGCAACCTGCGCGCCGTCAGCGAGAATCTTATCGCCGGCCGCCTGAACTTCATCCGGAGAGGGCATGGTGGTGGCAGCGTGATAGCCGGCCACGGCACCCATCGCAAAGGCAACGGTCTGCGGTTGGGGTGTGTGCACAAGGTGCAGAGCTGCGCCGTATTTTCCGGCCATGTCACAGGCCAGACGCAATGCATGCTGTGCGGGTTCCGATCCATCCAGCCCGACCACGATTGTTTTAAACATCTCCGTTCCTCCTCTGCTTCGATTGGGCTACAACATTAGGGATGGGACAGGCGGGGCGCCTTGATGTGGATCAACGCCCTGAGGCTGCGCCGGCACGCACGCATACCGGTCGAATCTCAGCCCCCGCCAACTGGAAAAGCAAAGAGCAACCTATGGATCACCAGCGCACCATCGCCACGATTTCGACCGCACTTGAGCATACAGGCGGCATCCAAGCGATGTTTCTGAGCGGCAGCCATGCCACCGGGCTGGCAGATACCTACAGTGACATCGACTTTGTCATGGTGGCGGAAGCTGGTGCGACGGACGCTGTGTCCGCCCTTTGGCGTGACGCCGTCGCGCAGACGGGGGAAATTGTGCTGTGGTGGGATCGCACCACTGTCCCCGTGCTGATCAATGCAATCACCGCCGATTGGACGCGCACCGATGTCATCATTCTGAAGCCGGACCAGATGGGGCACCAGACCCAAGCAGGGTTAAAACCGTTGTTCGATCACAAGGAACTGCACCGCACATTGGCCAAGGCGCCCAGCCCTGCGCAGCCCAATGCCAAAAAGCTCAGATATCAGATCGAAGAGTTCATTCGGATCCTCGGCCTGTTGCATCTCGCTGTGGGCCGCGCGGAGTACATCAACGGTGTGTTGGGCGTGTTCCATCTGCGTGCTGCACTGGTAGAGTTGATGATCGAGGAAACCTCTGCCCCAAATCGTGGTGGCATTTTGCATCTGAACCGGCTGATCACGGATGAACAGAAGGCAGTGTTAACCGGGATGCCAGCACCCGTACCGGACCGAGACAGCATGATCGCGGCACATCTTGCCTATGCGGCGGCTTTCCTGCCACGGGCCCGGATGCGTGCGCAGGCGTTGGGGATGGAGTGGCCCGAGCGGTTTGAAGAGGTAACGTGGGCCCGCTTGGGCAAAACTCTGAGCATTGAATGCCCCTATGATCGCGACTGATCTGCAGCCTTACGTCAGCGCGCCGTCTCCGGACAATGGGTCCGTGCCAAAACGATTGCCCCCATCGGTCCCCTTTTGAACGAAAAAGAACAGCAGGACGAGCGCCCCGATAATTGGAATGAAAATCAACAAATACCACCAGCCTGACTTGTCCAGATCGTGAAGCCGGCGCACGCCGGCAGCGATCGAGGGGATCAACATGCCAAGTGAAAACAGGCCTCCGAGGACCGAATATTGTTGGCCGTCCAGGGTGGTACCGAACAGCAGGCTGTCGACCAAAGACAGAACGAAGTTCCCGAGAAAAACGAACAATGCAAACCACCAAAATTCAGAGCGCGCCGCGCGTCCACCGAAGTTGGCGTAGTTTGACAAACACTTTTTGACCGCGTCTTGAAATCCCATTGTTCTCATCCTTTGAATAATGCGCACTTTTTCGCCCGTGCAGACAAACGCTTTGATCAGTTTATGTGTTCTGTTTTTTTGCTCAAGCGTTTTGACTTGTATCGACAGGTTCGGCGCCGACTCATAATGCCGTCCAGACCCCGACGACACCCACCACAACAAGGCTGAGCGCCCAGACCAGTTCCAGATCGAACCAGCTGCGCGACAGGAATTGCAGACCCAGCCAGCGGTGCACGGCATAAGCCAGAGCTCCCCCGGAGCTGATCATCGCGACTGTGTGCAAAACGGCGACCCCAAGGGCAAGGGCTGTGGTGGCCATGAGCGCTGAGGCAGCGCGGTGGCCTGCATCCAGCTCGTCCAGCGCGCAGAGGCCTAGATAGATCGGTACGAGCATCAACGCTGCTCCGTGGGCCAGTGCCACAAGGAAAGACCACAGCGCGAGGCGATGCGGCGGGATGCGGGCCAAGAATCGCGGGTGGCTGCGGGTGATGGCAAGGTAGAGGCCCATTGCAATCACGATGATCCCCGCACCGATGCGGATTTCGCGCTGGTAGTCGATCAACAGCGTCATCATCGAGAACGGCAAAAGAATGCCCAGCATAGCCGCGAAATGCCCGACGGACAGCGCCCCAAGAGCAGGCCACAGTGCGCTACGCCGACGCTCAAAAAGCGCCGACGACACGGCCAACGGCCAGCCCATGCCAGGGTTGAGGCCGTGATACAGGCCAGAAAGGATCACGGCGAGCCAGAGGCCCGCCGCGGTCGTGAGGTCCATTCAGGCCCCCATCTTAGACTGAAGGATAGCAGAAACTATCCGTCGAACAGTCGCCACCCTCCAGCCGGATCTGGTGGCTGCGATAGCCTTCTGGGAAGTCCACATAGAAATCCTCCGCCAGTGTCAGGCCACCGTTTTCACCCACATGTGCCATGACCATCTGTCCACCTTCGTCATCCGGGTAGAATTGATCGTCCCATGTCGAATACAGCGAGTTGGTCCAATAGACCCGTTTGCCATCTCGGCTGATCTCGACCATTTGCGGCCCGTAAACAAAAGGCTTGCCGTTGGGATGCTTGGTCTTTTTGACGATGCCGCCAACATCAACCTTGCCCGCAAGGACAGGGTTCATCGGATCAGATACGTCGTACTGGTGCATTTCACCCAAGCCCCAGCAGGCGACATACAGGTACTTGTCGTCCATGCTCAGGTCGATGTCGGTGACCAGAGGTGGGCACGCGCCAAAGCCTTTCAACAACTCAGGCAAATCGTCCGCATCCGCAGGGACAGGATCAATGGTTATGGTCTTTTTCGCCTGCCATTCTCCGTTGTCATCCTTCCACCACGTGAAGATCGCACCTTGCAGGTTCGTGGTGTCGACCACCACGCCGCAGAACCCGTATTCCTTGATCGGGTCATGAGCAGGGCGGATTTCCAAGGCCATCTGGTGGTTTTCGCCCAGATCAATGGACTTGGCGACTTTGCGCGCGCGCAAATCCCAGAAGTGGATCGTATGGCCATACTTGTTGGACAGCAGATCTTCGGCAACGATGCCGTTCTCGAACTGCGGAGGCAGGCCCCATTCAGAGCTGACCATGTAGTCGCGCGGCAGGTTCCACCAGAAGTCATAGTGCTTGTCCTGAATACCACGGTCCATCTCGTACCGGCCTTGGATCTCGAAGGTCTGGCAATCCATGATGAAGATGCCGGGAGGTCCATCCGTGCCGTCCTCGCCACCGCCACCTAGGGTCGAGACATAGATGCCTTCGGGTCCGCAGTGGATGGTGTGGGGGCGGGAATAGCCCGTCTTGGCCATCAACTCATCGGCTTCGATGGTTTTGTGGATTTTCATGTCCATCGGGTCTTTGACATCAATGATGTAGATGCGGGACGAACGGATACCCGGGATGATCAGATAGCGGCGTTCTAAAAACGCGTGACCCGTAAGGGGAGACAGAGAAGATGAACAGGCGTTCCAGCCAAAGTGGTGGAATTCATCACCAAGGTTCGGAACATAGACAGAATTCACAATCTCGCCGTAAGTGTCGGAGGTCGGGTCTAAGTCCACGACAGCGACACCATCAGGTTTGGAAAAATCCGGGCTCAGCATCAGTGTAAAGCCGAGCTTTTCGACCGGGGCCTCCATGGCCATCTTGGGTGAGGGGTAAAATGTTGGATCTGGTCTTAAATTCATATCGTCCTCCCTGACGTTATGGTGAGTATCAGTGCCTTAGGCCCGCTGGCGTTCTTGACGACGCGTCGGGGGACTTCAGGCGGTCGTGCTCTCCTTTTCTGCGGCCTTTCTTGCACGGGCATCGGCCACGTTTTGTGCCAGTTCCCGAGTATAGGCTTCTAGTTTGACAAGTGTTTGGTCGGTACGCGCGGCGTCTTTGTGCGTCAACGCGTCAGCCAGTTCGGTGTGCAGAGCCACGATGGCTTCGCGCGACCGGGCGGAAAACGTGATCATGTTCATCAGGGGCTGCATCGCCTCGACCGCACCGGCCAGTTGATAGCTGAGCACTTTGTTGCCAGCCCCATCGACCAAAGCCCGGTGAAACGTAACGTCTGAGGCGCAAAACGCCTCGTCAGACAAATCTGGCTGGGACTGGCGATGGATTTCGGCGCGCATAGTGGCCAGTTGATCGGGCGTGCGCCGCTGTGCGGACATTGGCGCGCAGGCACGCTCCAACGCATACCGGGCCTCACAGGCCACATCAAAGCTGACCGCGTTCATAGACAAAAGAAGGGTCGAGGTTGTGACCTGTTGTGTATACGCCTCGGCGTAGCGCAGCCGATTGACGAAGGCGCCGCCGGTTGCCCCACGTTGGGTGCGGATCAGGGATTGAGCGGCCAGACGCTTCAGTGCTTCGCGCACTGTTGGGCGGGACACATCGAATTGATCGGCCAGTTCAGCTTCAGACGGAAGGCGCTGATCTACGATCAAATCCCCCGCAACTATGGCATCGCGGATGGCGGTGGCGATCTGGGCTGGTAGGTCTTTGGATGAATTGGGATCAATTTTCATTTGTCATACATATTAATGTCTGACATTTAATCTGGCAAGCTTTGAGTCGGCCAATGTCAGGGAGGGCATATGTCGCATCTTGTTCGCTCAACCCTGTGGCTGGGCTTTTTCGGCGCAATTCTTGCGTCATGGTGGGTCATGTATTCGATGTCCGCGGACATGGATGTCGACCTGCTGGGCCGTCCTGGCGAAATGGGCGCGCGGATGGCCGCGATGGACCCGCGTATGCCGATGTACATGCCGATGGCGAATTTTGGCCCGCTGTTCTGGATGTGGGCGATCATGATGGCGGCGATGATGTTGCCGACGCTGGTGCCAACCTTGCAGAGTTATGAGCGCCTAATGGTGTCGGCAAACGGCACGCGATCCGGGTGGCTGGGTGTCATTGCGGGCTACCTCATTGTCTGGGTTGGGTTTGCTGCAATTATCTCAAGCGTGCAGCTGGGTCTGCTTTATGGCGGCGTGATCGACATGCTGGGCATCGCCAAGACCAATGTGTTTGCCGGGCTGCTGCTGGTGTCCGTGGGCGCCTTCCAGTTCACCCGCGCCAAGGAAATCTGCCATGGCGTGTGCCACAGCCCCATGATGTATTTCATGGGACACTGGAAAACCGGACTCTGGGGCGGCTTGCGCATGGGTCTTGGCCTTGGGGCGTTCTGTGTGGGCTGCTGCTGGGGCTTTATGGCGCTTGGGTTTGTGGGGGGGGTGATGTCGCTGGCCTGGATGGGCCTCGCCACTCTGTTCATGGTACTCGAAAAACTGCCCCAGATCGGGCATGCTGTGACGAAACCAATGGGGGCGATCCTGATCGCCGCCGGGCTGGCCGTGTTGGCGTGGCCCTACATCGGAGGACTATGAGATGGCTGTGAAAAAACGCCCCAATGCGGACAGGCTGCCCATCAGCCAGCGGATCGACAGCCGCATGCCCAATCCGGGCCGTCGACAGATGACACCCACCGAGTGGGCGATCAAGGGCGAATTGTTCATGAACTGTTCATGCACTGTGTTTTGCCCATGCGTTGTCAGCCTTGGAAAACACCCGCCTACAGAAGGGCACTGTTATGCATGGATGGCGATTGCCATCGACGAAGGCCACTTTGAGGGCGAAGATCTGGCGGGGCTGAATGTCGGTCTGATGGTCGAGATCCCGGGACTGATGGCCGAGGGCGGCTGGAAGGTCGCAGCCTATGTCGACGAACGCGCAAGCGGTAAGGCCTATAACGGCATCCTGCAGATTTTTTCAGGTGTTGCAGGCGGCACAACAGGCCTTTTCACCATGCTGGTCAGTGACATCGTGGGGGCCGAGCGCGAAAAGGTCGAAATCGTGCGAGACGGGAAAAAGCGCGGGCTGTATATCGGGCGCAAGATCCAAGGCGAAATCGAGATGATTGAGGGGGCCAGCCCGGATCATCCCGTCATGCTGACCAACAACAAATACTGGATGGGCCCGGATATCATCGCCGCACGGGGCACCAAATCCAAAGTGCGTGACTATGGCCGTATCTGGGACTTTGGTGGAAAATCGGCCGAGATTTGCCCGATTGATTGGAAAGGCCCCAAACCTTGATCGAGGCGGAGTATGTCCGGACCATGGCCCGCTACAATGCGTGGCAGAACCGTCAGTTGACGCAAGTCCTGACGGAGGTGGACGATGATACTCTTTATGCGGATCGAGGTTCCTTTTTCGGATCTATTATGGCAACGCTCAACCATATCCTATGGGCCGACACCATCTGGATGAGCCGGTTTCACGATCGTATTCCGGCACCGGATCCGAACGGTCCGTCCCATCTTGAATACACACCAACTTTTGGGGTGTGGACCGCTGAACGCTTTCGGATGGATGGGGCAATTCGGATGTGGGCCGACACGTTGCGCACACTGGACATGAAGCGTCGTTTGTCTTGGTATTCCGGCACCTTAGAGCGGAGCATGAAGCAACCACTTGAAGTCTGTGTGGCGCATATGTTCAACCATCAAACCCATCACCGCGGGCAGGTCCATGCGATGATGACAGCCGCCGGACTCAAGGCTCCGGTCAGTGACATTATCTTTATGCCAGAGGATGAATGATGGCAGTCATTTCCCCATCGCGCCGCCTGCGCCGCACTCCGTTTTCTGACGGCGTCGAAGCCGCCGGTGTAAAAGCCTACACCGTTTACAATCGCATGCTCTTGCCCACGGTATTTGAGAGTGTTGAGGCTGACTACCGGCACCTTAAAGACCACGTGCAGGTCTGGGATGTGGCCGTCGAACGTCAGGTTGAACTGCGCGGCCCGGATGCGGGTCGCCTGATGCAGATGCTAACTCCGCGCGATTTGCGCCGCATGTTGCCCGGCCAGTGTTACTACGTGCCCATCGTGGATGAGACAGGGGGCATGCTGAACGATCCGGTGGCCGTAAAGCTCAGCGAGGACCGCTGGTGGATATCGATCGCGGATTCTGACCTGCTACTCTGGGTCAAGGGGATCGCCAATGGCTATCGCCTTGACGTGCTTGTGGACGAACCCGATGTCTCTCCGCTCGCGATTCAAGGGCCCAAAGCCGATGATCTGATGGCACGCGTCTTTGGCGACCGTATTCGCGACATCCGGTTCTTCAAGTTCGACATGTTCCAGTTCATGGACAAGGACCTTGCCATCGCGCGCTCGGGCTATTCCAAACAGGGTGGTTTCGAGATTTATGTGGACGGTACAGAGATCGGCATGCCGCTATGGAATGCGCTGTTCGAAGCGGGCGAAGACCTGAACGTCCGCGCCGGGTGTCCCAACGGGATCGAGCGCATCGAGGCGGGCCTTTTATCTTATGGCAATGACATGACCGACGACAACACGCCGCATGAATGTGGACTGGGCCGGTTTTGCGACACCCAGACGGCCATTGGTTGTATCGGACGCGATGCACTGTTGCGCGTGACCAAGGAAGGTCCGGTACAGGAAATCCGACCAATCTCGATCGATGGAGACGCTGTTGGTCCATGTGATCGCCCTTGGCCCATCTTTGCAGGCGGCCGCCGCGTGGGGCAGGTGACAAGTGCCGCCTGGTCGCCGGATTTCAGCACCAATGTGTCCATTGGTATGGTCCGCATGACCCACTGGGATCCCGGCACACCGTTGGAAGTTGAAACTCCGGATGGTATGCGCCGCGCGATGGTTCAGGAGTCATTCTGGTTGTGACCAGCGGGACTTGGGCGTCGCCCATGACCTCGCGGTATGTTTAGTCAAAAGAAGTTCGGATCACAGGTCCGCACGCACATGGAGAACGATATGTTTAATGCACTGGTGGTGAATAAGGACGAAGAAAGCGGAAAGACATCCGCTTCGGTCGCGCAGTTGGGTCTGGATGATCTGCCCACCGGTGAGGTGACCGTCGCGGTCGAGTACTCCACCGTCAACTACAAAGACGGGCTGTGCATTGGTCCCGGTGGCGGTCTGGTGCGTAAATATCCGCATGTGCCAGGCATCGACTTTGCCGGCACCGTGGAGGCCTCCGACGACGACCGCTATGCCCCCGGTGACAAGGTCGTGCTGACCGGATGGCGTGTGGGTGAGGCCCATTGGGGTGGATATTCACAAAAGGCGCGAGTGAAGGCCGACTGGCTGGTACCGCTGCCGAGTGGCCTCGACACGCGTCAAGCGATGGCCGTTGGCACTGCCGGGTTCACGGCCATGCTGGCTGTCATGGCGCTGGAAGATCATGGTATCAAGGCTGGTCCGGTGCTGGTCACAGGTGCGGCTGGTGGCGTTGGATCCGTGGCGACGGCCATTCTCGCCAATCTCGGCTACAAGGTTGCTGGTGTGACGGGGCGGCCTGAAACTGCTGACTATCTGACGTCCTTGGGCGCCAGCCAAATCGTGGCCCGTGAAGAGATCAACGAAACCACCAAGCGCCCGCTTGAGGGCGAGACGTGGGGCGGCTGCGTCGATGCTGTTGGCGGCGCAATGCTGGCCCGTGTCTTGGGACAAATGGAGTATGGCGCAAGCGTCGCCGCAGTCGGCCTTGCTGGCGGTGCCGGACTGCCGGCAACAGTCATTCCTTTCCTGCTGCGCGGTGTGAACCTGTTGGGAATCGACTCCGTGATGCAACCCTACGACAACCGGGTGCGGGCATGGGAGCGTGTCGCCACGGATCTGCCGATGGACAAACTTGAGGCGATGATCCAGCTCGCCACGCTTTCGGACTTGCCGCAACTCGGCTCTGACATCCTAAAAGGCCAAGTCAAAGGCCGTGTGGTCGTTGACCTCAACGCCTAAGGCTGAAGCAGTGGGTCAGCCTTAAGTAGGCTGGCCCGATTAGCGTAGCTCTTTTTTAATACATGCGAAATTGGGGGTACGACGAGGGCCGTTGCGTGCTTGTTCGATGCTCGAGCTACAGCGGATGTGGCAGGTTTTCCGGGTTGGACGGACCCGGCGCCAAAATCACATCTGCACCTTTACAAAGACAGTATCGGCGCAACCTAAACACTGGGCATCTTAACGCGCGCCCGATAACCTGCCGGCAACGTCACCTGCACAAAAGACAAGAGACATTGCCATGACCGCCTATGACGACCAGAATATCTTTGCCAAAATCCTGCGTGGCGAAATCCCATCCTTCAAAGTGTATGAGGATGACGAAACGTTGTGTTTCATGGACATCATGCCGCGCACCGACGGGCACTGTTTGGTGATCCCCAAGACGCCATGTCGCAATGTGCTGGATGCAAGTGACGAACAACTGGCCGCCGTCATGGCGACAGTAAAAAAGGTGTCCAATGCGGCCAAGGGTGCTTTTGACGCTGAAGGGATCACCTTGCAGCAGTTCAATGAAGCCGCAGGTGGGCAAGAGGTGTTCCATCTGCATTTTCACATCCATCCGCGCCATTCAGGTGTGCCGATGCGCCCCGCCGGACAGATGGGCGATATGGATGCCATCAAGCAGCACGCCCAACGGATCAGTGCTCAGTTGTGAAAACGTGAAACGTGTGCCGCTATTGCACGCTTTGCTTCATCTACGCACACAACGTATTTTTGTCTGGGCGGATCTACTAAGTGCTGGTTGTGAACGACACAAACCACCGCAACCGCACAAAACCTTATCCACGCTCTTCGGAGCAGGAAATCCAATTGACGAACCAAAATCTGAAGAATTTGGGCTAAATTTCAGTATCGGTCGAAAAATGCCGATTTGGAGCCCATAGCGACCCATTTGGCGCGCACTAACGTTTCGCGAAATCCGAGTGCCGTGGTGTACTGCCGTCACAGTAGTGACATACAGGGAGAGAGAAACATGGCAATTAAGCCTCCGCTGACGGAGCTGCCGATCAAAACCGCGGATGTCGGTTTTTATCGCGGTTTTAGCGTCAACGTCACAGTCATAAGTAAAATCATAATCAGCATCCTCGTGGTGTGGTGCATCTTCTGGCCCACACAATCAGGCCGGGTGCTTGGAGGGCTCAATAGTGTAATTCTGTCGAACTTTGCTGCATGGTACATCTGGGTCGTCGCCTTCTTTATTATCGTGTGTTTTGGCCTCGCGTTGTGGCCGGCCGCGGGCAAGCTCAACTTGGGCCAGCCGGGCGAGGGACCTGAATTCTCGAATTTCTCTTGGTTTTCGATGATGTTTGGCGCCGGAATCGGCGTTGGTATGCTGACGTGGGCGGTGGCTGAACCGGTTGCGCACTTTGGCTCGAACCCCGAAACCATTCAGGGCATCACCACAGGGGGTGCCGCGGACAACGTGCGCATGGCCTACAAGTAGTCTTTCTTGCATTGGGGTCTGGGTGCCTGGGCATGCTACGCCGTCGCGGGCCTGTCATTGGCCTTCTTCAGCTACCGTCGCGGACTGCCGCTGACCATCCGGTCGGCGATGACGCCTCTGTTCGGCAAATCATTGTCGGGCGTTCTTGGTCACATCATCGATATCGTTGCCGTCGTTGCGACCATCCTCGGGGTGGCGCAAACGCTGGGCTTTGGTGTGGATCAGTTCGTCGCGGGTCTGACCCGGATCGGTATCGGCGGTCTTGTGGACGCTGAAAACAACGCCAACATGACAGGTATCATCGTGGCGTTGTGTGTCATCATGGGGGCCTCGACCATTTCGGCTCTTTCTGGTGTGGGCAAAGGCATCAAGTGGCTGTCCAACATCAATATGGTGTTGTCCATTGTTCTGCTTGGCTTCTTTATCATTTTCGGCGCCACCTTCTTTGGCGCCACAGCGTTCATTGTGGGCATCTGGGACTACCTGATTGCGCTGCCACAGATGAGCTTCAATGTCTGGTCATCAGACGGCGTCGAGGGTTCTGAGAGTTTCTTGCTGACACAGTGGCAGGGCTGGTGGCCAGTGTTCTACTGGGCATGGTGGATCGCATTCGCACCTTTCGTCGGGCTATTCCTTGCGCGTATCTCGCGCGGTCGGACAATCCGCGAATTTGTGTTGGGCGCGATGATCGTCCCATCGATCATGTGCTTTGTCTGGTTCGCATGGGCCGGTGGCACAGCGATCGACCTGGAACTCAACGGTGGCGCAAATGGCGTGATCTTTGATGCGGGCAACGGCGACAAGATCTTTGCCATGACCGAATTCATGCTGGCACCAATTGCTCAGGCTCTGGCGTGGGGAATGGCGATGCTGATCGTGATCTTGCTGATGACCTTCCTTGTGACTTCGGCCGACTCCGCTGTTCTGATCGTAAACACGATCAACGCAGCTGGTGACGAGGGGCCAAAGGCGCGTCCACATATCCTTTTCTGGGGCGCTGCTCTGGGTCTGGTTGTAGCAGGATTGCTGATCTCGGGGGGCACCAGTGCCATTCAGACAGCTATGGTCATCGGTGCGCTGCCGTTCTCGGTGGTGATGGTCTTGATGTGCATCTCGCTGATTAAGGCGGTGTTTAACGACAGCCGTCGCGAAGCGGCTGGTGTGCCTTCGGTTCACTCTGAGATCGAAGGAGCCACCGGCAACGGACTGTCTCCGGCAGAGTAACGCCAAATCGCGCCCGCGCGGCGTATGAAAAACAAAAGGGTCCCAACTATCGCGGTTGGGGCCCTTTTTCGTTGCAAAGATACGGCTTCAAGATGAATGCGGATCAGAGGGCTCTGCATGCTCAGGTTGTGCCTCATCGATCGTGTTCAGAATACGGCAGCGTCTGTTTTGACACGCCCTGCGGGAAGTTTAAATACTCCCGTAAATGTAGAATAATCGTCTAATTCGTTCAAATTGCTTAAAATTTAATCTGCCCCAGTGTTATCGCAATTGGGCCAATATGTGACCCAAGTCCGTGGCTAGCTTGATCTCAATACAACAGTTCAACCACTGAATGGGAGACGCAAAATGCGCTCACTAATGATCACGGCAAGCCTCTGCATCGCAGCGTCGGCGGCCAGCGCCGGACCAAACTATTTGGATAGCAATTCCAACATGACCCTGAGCAACGGTTGCGTCTACACACCCAGCCCGGCGGGCACAGCAAACACTTGGGCGCTGATCTATGCAAGCACCGGGCCGGCAGCCTCCTGTGCCTTTCAGGTCTATACACAGCCGACTTTCGTGTCGCGTGCCGAGGCTTCAAGCCTGACATTTACTCAGACCGCCAGTATCGCAGTTGAACCTGAGTATCTTGTCGGCGTCTTCCGCTAACGCGACGCACTTATGAACCAAGCGCTCCCGTCAGGGGGCGCCCGGGTTTTGGCCCAAGGGGCCATACCGCATTTTCCTGCCATTGGCGGCAGGTGTCTCGATCTCGCCCCAACGGCGTTTGATTTATCGACGACGTAACGTTTCCGCGCACAAGTATACACGCAACGTCTTGCGGTCTGCGCGTGTTTCCATAGTCTTGGCCCAACTCAGGTAAAGGCTGTTTTGAATGTCTCTCGATCTCGACTTTGTTCGCGCGCAGTTTCCGGCGTTCGCAGAACCCTCTTTGCAGGGTCAGGCTTTTTTTGAAAATGCCGGGGGCAGCTATGCGTGCTCACAGGTCATCGACCGACTGACGCGCTTTTACACGCAACGCAAAGTGCAGCCCTATTCAGACTACAACGCCTCGCGCCTTGGTGGCGAAGAGATGGACGAAGCCCGCACGCGCATGTCAGCCATCCTCGGGGTCGAAGGGGATGAGTTAAGCTTTGGCCCGTCAACAACCCAAAACACCTACGTCCTCGCGCAGGCGTTCGGACAAATGTTGCGTCCCGGCGAGGCGATTGTTGTGACCAACCAGGATCACGAGGCCAACACAGGTCCATGGCGTCGTTTGACCGAGCGCGGAATCGAAGTCCGCGAGTGGAAAGTCGACCCTGCCACAGGCCATCTGGATCCGGGTGCGCTCGAGCACATGCTGGACGAGTCAGTACGTCTTGTCTGTTTTCCACACTGTTCGAACGTGGTCGGAGAGATAAACCCGGTCACCGAAATCACTGCACTGGCACATGCGGCGGGTGCATTTGTTTGTGTGGACGGCGTATCCTATGCCCCGCACGGATTTCCTGATGTCGGTGCGCTGGGTCCAGACATCTACCTGTTTTCCGCCTACAAGACCTACGGGCCGCATCAGGGTTTGATGGTCATCCGCAGAACGCTTGGGGAACTGCTCCCCAATCAGGGGCACCATTTCAACGCTGACAGCCTCTATAAACGGTTTACGCCCGCAGGTCCTGATCATGCGCAAGTCGCGGCTTGCGCGGGGATGGCCGACTATGTCGATGCGCTTTATGCCCATCACATTCCGGACGAGACAGGCGACGCGGGCACCCGCGGACAGGTGGTGCATGATCTGATGCGCGCGCGCGAAGTCACAGCATTGGCTCGCGTTTTGGATGCGTTGAAAGAGCGCAACGATTTGCGGGTCCTTGGTCCGACAGATGCCGACGTGCGTGCCCCCACCGTTGCATTGGATCTAGGGCGCGATCCGGTCGCTGTGGCTGCCCAATTGGCGGATCATGGAATCATGGCGGGGGGCGGGGATTTCTATGCGGGTCGTGCGCTAGAGGCGATGGGAGTGGACCCGACCAGAGGCGTGTTGCGCCTCAGCTTTACCCATTACACCAATGATCAAGAGGTGGATCAGCTGCTGGGCGCCCTCGAAACGGTTTTGTGAGGCGACTTTCTGCACCGCGTGTTGATCCAGGCCACGACGCGCTACGTAAGTCCTGTAAACAAAAGGATAACAGGCAGTGAGCACGCCCCCCATTATCATGTGGTTTCGCCGCGATTTACGCATGAGCGATCATGCGGCATTGACGGCGGCTTGTGCCGCTGGCGCGCCAGTCATACCGGTGGTGATCCGCGATAGGTCCGTCACCGATCTGGGCGCTGCGCCAAAATGGCGCTGGGGTCTTGGGGTTGCGCATCTGGCCGAAACGCTGGCCGGTAAGGGCAGCCGGCTGATAATGCGCACCGGCAACGCAAAAGATGTCTTGCAAGAGCTGATCAAGGAGACCGGCGCTAAATCCGTTTTCTGGTCGCGCCTCTATGATCCGGACGCGGTGACGCGCGACACCGAAGTAAAGGCAACTCTCAAGAAGCAAGGCATCGACACGCGCAGCTTTGGCGGGCATCTGTTGTTCGAACCCTGGACGGTCGAGACGAAGATCGGCGGATACTACAAAGTCTACACCCCGATGTGGAGATCGGTGAAAGGCCGCGACGTGGACGTACCACTGCCTACGCCAGCACATATTCCGGCTCCTGACACTTGGCCGCACAGCGACGACATCGCCGAATGGGCGTTGGGCGCAGAGATGCAGCGTGGGGCAGATATCGTGTGCTCTCATGTCCGTCTTGGCGAAGGTGCTGCGCAATCCCGTCTGGGCACGTTTATCGACGAAAAGGTCGCGCACTACGATCAGGGTCGCGATTTGCCCGCTACAGACGGCACGTCTGGTTTGTCCGAAAACCTCGCCTTGGGAGAGATCAGTCCGCACCAATGCTGGCATTCAGGCTTGCGTGCGCTGCATGAGGGCAAAGCCGGGGCAGAGACATTTCTGAAAGAATTGGTCTGGCGCGAATTTGCCTATCATCTGATGCATCACACACCCCGCATTCTGGATCAGAACTGGAAACAAGACTGGGACGCTTTTCCTTGGAACACGGATGCGCACAGCACCGAAGTGACGGCATGGACGCGAGGGCGCACAGGTATCCAGTTTGTCGATGCTTCTTTGCGCGAAATGTACGTGACCGGCCGGATGCACAACCGGGGCCGCATGATCGTGGCAAGCTACCTGACCAAACACCTGCTTACCCATTGGAAGATAGGTCAAAAGTGGTTCGAGGACTGCCTGATCGACTGGGATCCGGCCAGCAATGCGATGGGTTGGCAATGGTCTGCAGGTTCGGGGCCGGACGCGACGCCCTATTTCCGTGTGTTCAACCCGGTGACGCAACTCGACAAGTTCGATCGCAACAGGGACTATGTGTCGCGATGGATTGCCGAAGGGCGCAGCAAGCCGCACAAAGATGCGCTTAGCTATTTCGACGCGATACCGCGCAGTTGGGGCATGTCGGCCAGCGACACTTATCCCAATCCGATTGTGCCAGCGGACGAAGGGCGCAAGCGCGCGCTCGGCGCTTATGAGAACAAAGGGTTCTGAGGTGTCTGCGTACCCACCACACGTCTCGCGATTGATCCAGAAAAACGCGCCTGACACGCAGGCAACTGGACCAGTTAATCACCTACAAACACGTGCCTTTATGCAATACGCGCCATCAATCAGTTGCGCGAAACATCCTGTCTGGCTAGCGTGCAATAATTGCGAACGGGAGAGCGCATGATCAAGACCACCACCGATGGCGAGCAAAACCTGCCACGCTACTTTGCCCGCGCCTTTGCGATGTTAAAGGATCTGAATACGGGCCGCATCGATTTCGTGCTGCCAGACGGACGCCGCTTTCGCGCCGAAGGGCACAAGCCGGGCCATGTCGCCGAGGTGCATATCCATAACAATGATCTCTTTGCGCGCCTGATCCGCGAGGGGGATCTGGGGTTTTGCGACGCCTACCTTGATGAATGGTGGTCTACGCCCGACCTGCAAGCCTTTATGGACTGGGTCCACGCGGACAACGAAGCGATTTATGATGGGTTTCCGGGCCTTGGCCTTGTGCGCCAGTTCGAAAAGTTCCGATTTTGGTTGCAGCGCAATCACCGCGATCAGGCGCGTAAAAACATCAGCTATCATTATGATCTGGGCAATGACTTTTACGGGTTATGGCTGGACGACACGATGACCTATTCCAGCGCTCTGTTCAAAACAGGTCAGGAAAACCACGAAGCCGCCCAAATCGCCAAATACGCCAGCATGGTGGATCAGATGGGCGCACAACCCGGTGACCATATCCTTGAGATTGGCTGTGGCTGGGGTGGGTTCGCCGAATACGCCGCACGAGAACGTGGGTTGAAGGTGACGGGGCTCACAATCAGCGAAGAGCAGTTTAAGTATGCGCAGGATCGCATTGAAAAAGCTGGGCTTTCGGACTTGGTTGAGTTCAAGCTGCAAGACTACCGGGATGAAGTGGGTCTTTATGACGGGATCGCGAGCATCGAAATGTTCGAGGCTGTAGGACAGAAATATTGGCCCGTCTATTTCGACACCGTGCGCGAGCGTTTGAAACCCGGCAAGAACGCCACTTTGCAGATCATCACCGTCCAAGACAACCGATGGGACGTCTACCAGCGGGGTGTAGATTTTATACAGAAGTACATATTTCCCGGTGGCATGTTGCCCAGCCCCAAAGCCCTGCGTGCGCAGATATCAAAGGCCGGTTTGGGCATCGAACGCTCTGTGGAGTTTGGCGAAAGCTACAACATCACGTTGCGCCGATGGCACGAAACGTTCAACGACAAATGGGACCAGATTGCCGAAATGGGCTTTGACGACCGGTTCCGCAGAATGTGGAATTTTTACCTGACGTCTTGTGCTGCGACGTTTGAAAGTGCCAACTGTGACGTAACGCAGATCACGATTAAACGACCCGGGTAGAAATATGAAGGAAATGTACGATGCCTGACGCAGCCCGATTAATGGCAGCCGGTGGCATGGGGGTGCTGGGCTTCATTGTGTCTTTCATGGTTATGGGGCTGCCCATTTTCGAAGAAGACACAAACTTTGGCTGGTTCGTGCACGTGAACGTCGTAGTTGGCGTCATTGTGGGTTGGACAGTCATTGGCAGCCGCGCCGGGCGCGGTACTGTTTCCGCAATAAATGTTGGCCTGACCGCACCCGTGGTGTTGGTGTTCTGGTGTCTGTTCATTCAGTCCTGCAACGAAATGACCCGCATTGCGATGAAGAACCGGTATGACAACGCATTCGAGGCCCTCGTCGACATTTTTGAAATTGGGGCCGATTGGGCGATTGAGATGGCGACCATCCCGATCTGGTCCACCCTTCTGATCGGTGGAATGATCGTGGGACTGATGACCGAATACGCTTGGCGAACCTGGCGATAGGTCCATGAAAACCCTATTTTTTTACGGCACGATGCGCCATCTGCCGCTGTTGGAATGCGTATTGGGGCGTGGGTCTGAACACCTGGACTACGCCGAAGGGGTGTTGCCCGACCACACCGTATTGGCAGCACAAGACGGCCCTTTCCCTGTGCTCATCAAATCGAACGGAGACGAGGTGCACGGCCTCAAAGTCAAGGGACTGACAGAACCGGACATCGCGCGCCTTAACTTTTATGAGGCGGGGTTTGACTACGATATCCAAGACTACGCGCTGGCCGACGGCAGCCGCGCCGACGTCTATATGCCAACCCCGGATGTACGTGCCACAGACACCCCTTGGGACTTTGACGGGTGGGCGAAGCAATGGGCCGCTATGAGTGTCGCCGCGGCGGAGGAAGTCATGGATGGGTTTGGCAACTTGTCCCCGGAAGTGATCACGGCGCGCTTTCCTCAGATTCGAAAACGGGCGTGGAGCCGGGTTCTTGCCCAGTCCGAGCGCCATGGGGCAGGGGTGCTGAACGGCCGTGTCGATATGATCAAACGGTGGCGTGCCCATACCGGTTTCTTTGGTTTCGATGAACTAAGACTGCGGCATGAGACGTTTGACGGCGAAATGTCGGACGTTCTCGACCGGTCCGTTTTCGTCTCCAGTGACGCAGCCCTTGTGTTGCCATACGACCCGGTGCGCGATCGCGTTTTGCTGGTGGAGCAAGTTCGTATGGGCCCGATAGGGCGCCATGACCCTGTGGCTTGGCAGATGGAACCGGTCGCTGGGCTCATTGATCCCGGCGAAATGCCCGGTGACACCGCCCGGCGCGAGGCGCGCGAAGAAGCTGGGTTGGAACTGCAGCATCTGGAGGCCGTGGGTGACTACTATGCCTCTCCCGGCGCGACGACCGAGTACTTTCATATGTTCGTCGGCTTGTGTGATTTGCCCAGTACGCAAGCTCGAGTCGGCGGTGAAACCGAAGAGGGTGAAAACATCCGCGCTCATGTCATGCCGTTCGAGGCACTTTTGGACATGGCCGAAGAGGGCCGAACGGGCAATGTCCCGCTAACAATGTTGACGTACTGGTTGGCCCGGCATCGTGATCGCTTGCGCGCACACGCTGCGGGTTGAGGTCGTAGGGCGCGCCCGCTACACCAATAAAGTAACACCACCCGAAAGGATCGCCGCCATGCGCTTTGCCCCTGATCTGGCCGCCGCCGTTGGAAACACCCCTCTTATCAAGCTACGCAAGGCCAGCGAGTTGACTGGCTGCACAATTCTGGGCAAGGCCGAATTCATGAACCCGGGCCAGTCGGTCAAGGACCGTGCTGCGCTGTCGATCATTAAAAACGCTGTCGCGAGCGGAGAGTTGCGCCCCGGGGGAACCATCGTCGAAGGCACGGCGGGAAACACCGGGATTGGCTTGGCCGTGGTCGGGGCCTCAATGGGGTTCAAGACGGTGATCGTCATCCCTGAAACCCAAAGTCAGGAAAAGAAGGATATGTTGCGCCTTGCGGGTGCGGAGCTTATCCAGGTGCCAGCAGCACCCTATCGCAACCCCAACAATTTTGTGCGTTATTCCGGGCGTTTGGCGGCCGAACTTGCCAAAACAGAACCGAATGGAGCGATCTGGGCAAACCAGTTTGACAATGTGGCGAACAAGCAAGCGCACATCGACAGCACGGCACCCGAAATATGGGAACAAACAGATGGAAAAGTCGACGGTTTCATCTGCGCCTGCGGGTCGGGAGGTACGCTTGCGGGCGTTGCCGAGGTGCTCCAACCCAAGGGGGTAAAAATCGGACTGGCCGATCCGGACGGTGCGGGCTTGTTTAGCTACTACACCACCGGAGAGATCTCAATGCAGGGTGGTTCCATCGCCGAAGGGATTGGGCAGGTGCGCATCACCAAGAACCTCGAAGGGTTCAAACCAGATTTCTGTTACAATGTTTCGGACGCCGAAGCGCTGCCAATCGTGTTTGACCTACTGCAACACGAAGGGTTGGTCATGGGAGCATCGACAGGGGTGAACGTGGCAGGTGCGATGCGTCTTGCACGGGATCTGGGGCCCGGACACACCATTGTGACGATCCTGTGTGACTATGGAACACGTTATCAGTCCAAACTGTTCAACCCCGAATTCCTTAAGGAAAAGGGACTGCCCGTTCCGGATTGGCTGGATCGTGCGCCTGCCAGCATCCCCGGCGTGTTTGAGGACGTATGATGGCACGGAGCGCGGTGCGCGCAGCTGTTGCTGCGTTCGCTTTTCTGATTTGGGTCGGCATCGGTGCTGCACAAGACACAGCGCCAGATTACGCCGCGTGGCAGACCGTTGCCGAGCGCGCAGAAGAAGCTGTTGAGAATGCCGAAGCTTCAAATCAGGTATTGGAAGATCTGCGCGCCGAAATCGTGGATTGGCGCCAAGAGTTCCAAGGCCAGTTAAACAGCAATGACAACCGTATCGCTACTTTGCAGGAACAAGTGGAAGCGTTGGGTCCATCCCCGGAAGAGGGCGAGACCGAGGCCGAAGAAATCGCGAACCGGCGCGCGGAGCTGAACGCCCAAATTGAGCGGCTCACCACGCCACGTCGCATCGCCGAAGAAGCGTTTAGTCGCACCAATGGAATAATTTCTGAAATCGACCAGATTATCCGTGACCGTCAAGCCAACGCCCTGCTGGATGCAGGCCCATGGCCGATCAATCCGGCACACTGGGCAGATGCCATTCGCCAACTGCGCCACAGCGCACTTGCGGCGGTAGCGGGCGCCCAGCAGTCATGGGGAACCCCATCACGGCGGGAACAAGCCCGCGATAACCTGCCACTCGTGCTCTTTTTGATAACGCTTGGAGCCATTCTTCTGGCTCGGGCGCGTCGTTGGTCGGAATGGCTGGCACAGCGGTTGCTACGCGATGACAACCGCGCAACAGCGCAAATTGCTGATTTTGTTGTCTCCCTTGGCCAGATCATTCTGCCGATGCTGGGCTTGTGGGCGATTGTACGCGGTGCCGGAGCAACGGGCTTATTTGCAGCGCGGGGCCAGTCACTGCTGGATACATTAGAGGCCGTTGGTTTTGTGCTCTTTTTCACGCTTTGGCTGGTGGGTCGGGTGTTTCCGCGTGACGATTTTCATCGCAGCGGGCCGGGCGGTCTGACGCCCAGACGGCGCGCCGAGGCAAGGCTTTATGTGCTGGCAATGGGCGGAATGCTCGCGTTATACGTCCTGCTTTTGGAGCTGTCACAGTTCGATCGCTATAGCCGTGCGACTGATGCCGTCCTGCACTATCCACTTACCTTAGTGGCAAGCCTGCTGTTGATGCGGATGGGCTGGATCATGCGTCAAGCGCGCCGCAACATCGGCGAAGAAGATATCGCGGCAGATCGAGATTTATACCTGCGGTTTGTCGTGTGGCTTGGACAGGTCCTGATTGTTGTAGGGGTTGTCGCCCCGGCCTTGGCAACTTTTGGATATGGAAACGCGGCCGAGTACCTGATCTATCCCACCATCGTCACATTGTACCTCTTCGGAACAGTCCGACTTTTGCAGGTACTTGTTTATGATATTTTCAGGGCCGTCTCCGGAAAAGATAGCATCGATGACAGCCTGATCCCGACACTCAGCAGCTTTGTCCTTGTGCTTGCCGCCTTGCTTGTTTTGCCGCTGATCTGGGGCGCTCGGGTGACGGACATGTCCGAAATGTGGACGAGGGTGCGTGGCGGACTGACCGTTGGCGGCATAACCATTTCCCCGGCCAGCTTTTTCACTTTGATCATCGTCTTTGGCTTGGGCTACGCGATCACAAGAGCGACGCAAAATGCGCTCAAGGTGGCCGTGCTGCCCAAGACTCGGATTGATCCGGGCGGACAAGTCGCGATTGTCTCGGGGCTGGGATATGTTGGGATATTCCTTGCCGGTCTTGTGGCCATCACGTCTGCTGGTATGGATTTGTCGAACCTTGCGATTGTCGCGGGCGCGTTGTCGGTCGGCATCGGCTTTGGTTTGCAGACCATCGTCAGCAATTTCGTCTCTGGGATTATCCTGCTGATCGAGCGTCCTATCTCAGAAGGCGACTGGATCGAAGTGGGCGGGCAGATGGGTTATGTCCGCTCGATTTCAGTGCGTTCGACCCGGATCGAGACCTTTGACCGCACCGATGTGATTGTCCCGAATGCTGATCTGATTTCGGGAACAGTGACCAACTTTACGCGCGGCAACACCGTGGGCCGCGTTATCATACCAGTGGGCGTGGCCTATGGCACGGATACCCGCCGTGTCGAAGCCATCTTGCGCGAAATCGCCGAAGCACATCCAATGGCACTGATGAACCCGCCCCCCGCGATTGTCTTTGCAGGGTTCGGGGCGGACAGTCTTGATTTCGAAATCCGTATGATCTTGCGAGACGTGAACTGGATGCTCGTCGTGAAGAGCGAGGTCAATCACCAGATTGCAGCGCGGTTTACCGAAGAAGAGATCGAAATTCCCTTTGCTCAAAGGGACGTATGGCTGCGCAACCCAGAGGCGTTGAAAACGGACACCAAAAGCACCCCTTCAGCGCCTGCCGCTCAGGAACCGCCAGCGGCCACCCCAGTACCCGAGTTTGACCCAGATGTTGACGGTGACGGTGACGGCGATGGAGAAGGGAGATGACGAAAGCCCTTTTTCGTGAAGACGCCTATCTGCGACGTGCCGAGGCTCGGGTGCTGGCGCATACGTCCGAGGGTGGCATTGTGCTGGATCAAAGCAATTTTTATCCAACCGGTGGTGGCCAACCTGGCGACAATGGGGTGCTGCATTGGGATGACGAAAGCATGGCAATAGCCACGGCAATCAAGGGTGAGGGCGAGACCATCATCCTTGTGCCCGCCGAACCGCGCGCATTGCCCCAAGTTGGCTCCGTGGTCGAACAAGCAGTCGACTGGAAGCGTCGTTATGGACACATGCGGATGCACACCGCTCTTCATCTGCTGTCGGTTGTGGTCCCGTTCGGAGTCACGGGCGGTTCAATAGGGGCAGAGCGCAGCCGACTGGATTTCGATATGGCAGACGCGCCAGAAGACCGCGCGGCCCTTGAGGCGACGCTGAACGCGCACGTAAGCGCCGATCTGGGCGTCAGCGAGGAATGGATCACCTCAGCGGAACTTGAAGCCAATCCTGGGATGGTTAAAACGCTGTCCGTGCAACCTCCGCGTGACGCCGGACAAATCAGGCTGGTCCGGATCGGCGACGGCACCGACACCATCGACTTGCAACCGTGCGGCGGAACGCACGTGACCAGCACAGGTGAAATCGGCCCTCTGCGCATCGGTAAGATCGAAAAGAAGGGGCGGATGAACCGCCGCATCTATCTGCATCTGAACGGCTAACCATTGGAGTAGGGGACGGCCCTTGAGATGACGGTGGTATTCCCAGAAGTGCGTTAGAATGCAGGGCGGTTCGTGGGTTGCCCTGTAATAAAGGCGGGTTCAGTCGCAAATTACGTTTATGGTCGTTTCCAATACGGCTACCCGCTGTCAACAAATGAACGCAACGCAAATATTCTTTCGTCAACCCGCTTGCGTTCGGGTGGCAGAATTGGGTAAACCGCCCGCACGGACAGGTGGCCGAGTGGTCGAAGGCGCACGCCTGGAAAGTGTGTAGGCGGGAGACCGTCTCCAGGGTTCGAATCCCTGTCTGTCCGCCAGATACCCCCGCAATATGTTTTTTCTATTGATTTTTTTTCCGTGGTCAATAATCTTACCCGCCAATCTGAAAAGTGCTAGGATTCGCAAGCTGATCAGCCGTTTTTGCAGGCTCCCAAACTTGTGTCCAGCGCGAAGACGCAACCAAGCCCCCGGCGTCATGCTGCTGTCGGGGGCTTTTCAATTTCAGAGATCGCTAGGCTCTGGACCTAGAAGGCCAAAAGCTGATGATTGGCGGCAAAGCGGACCTTGGGCGCTCCGTAGCGAACGTCTGGTTAGAGCCCAAAGCGGACGGAAGGAAATCGCGCCTTTCGCATGTGCAGCAAGCTGAGCGCCTTGGCTACGCGCTGCATAGCAGCAAGAAAAGCAGACATTGGTCTCGACCGCAGGGAATTTCGAGGGGTCTATGACCGAGTTGCGGACGAAGCCGCCGTTCGCCTTGGATTGCACCTGCGACCGCCTTGCGGACTTAGCCGCCTCCGGTTGCACACACGCCAATATCCGCTTCGAAGTCTGTTCAGTTGAAGTTCCTTCAAGATATCAAAATCTGCCATGAATGAGGAAATTCAACCAAGGCTGAAACCGCATCAATGCCTACCCGGTCGCTGTGTCGCGATGCCACAAGCTATACATGCAAAGAAACCCTCATTGGCAATCCACAGACGTGCAAAAAAATGCAAAAAACCACCTCGGTGGAAACAGTTTGGACGGGTATTGGAAACAGTAAAAATTGTTCTTTGACAGAGGCCTACAGGTTGCAATATACAGATGTGAAGTACAGAGATTTCCGAATATTCTGAGAAAATCGGCCCTGTTAAATGGTAAGATTAGAGAAGGACGATTATGAAACCGATTTATACCGCTCTTGTGGCGACAATAGTTGGGGCTCCAACTGCATACGCCGCCCCAGTAGACCTAATTGCCACTTTCGATGTAACCGCGTTTTCGTTCGCTCCTGAGGAACCGGCCGAAAACACTTTTGCAAATGATATCAGCGGTGGTTTCATGTCCCCGCAAACGGGCACTGGTCCGGGTGACACAGACTATGTCGACGGTGCCGCTGAACGCGAGCTGCGCGAAGAAATCTTCGTTGACGGCTTGCCATATGGCGGGGCTGAGTGGAACGGAGAGAACAACTCGGGTACGCCCGTTCCGATTTACTCGGCAGGAGCCAACGATCCATACGCGGGTGACAACTTCATCAATAAATGGGTCTTGCCTGAGAACGTTTGGGAATTTGACGAGATCACAGCGCGATTTGTCCTGGACAGTGATGATTTCGGGTTCGCAAATGTTTCTGAAAACATCAATGACGACGTCGTCGGCGAGAACTTCAGCCTGCTCGACTCAGATATTATCAACACACTTTTTGAAACCAACTCGCTCGGCTCCTTGTTTACAACAAATTCCGGCGAAGGAGCATTGGTTCGTACAACTGCTGCCGTTGCGCTAAACTCTACCGGCACCTTTGAAAATGATAATCTGCTTCAAGAAAACGATATTTTGGTCATTGCAGGTATTGAAGAAGGTGAAAGTGGTCCGGACAGTATCGGGCTCTTTGCTACCGTCTTTGTCGGTGACACAAACTGGTTTGAAACCGTGTTTTCGGACGAAGGCGAGGGCAACCTTCTCGATTCACTGGAAAACGAAAACTATGACTTGACGTCGCAATTTATTCTGGAAGAGCGACGCTGGGGTTTCGATGAAGTGAACGGTTACGTGCCTCTCGGGACACTCGAAATTGAAGGCGCACTTGCTTCGCTCACCACCGAAACCAGTGGTGCTTCCGAACAATCCGCGCTTCTGCCTGACGCAGAACCGTCAGAGGACGGCGGCTTCACGTTTGAGGTCGCCATCGAACAACTCATCAACGACGAAGGTATTGTCTGGATCGACCCCGACATTGCAACGGGCTATGTTTATCAAGCAACCCAGACCATCGCTGATGTCGAGCAAAATGCTGTTTTCACTGCGGTTCAAGCCCCGAGTCTCGACTTTGTGGATGACGCGGACGGGTACACACTGACCGTCACTCATATCGTTGATGATGATGGTAATCTGGTTGAGTTGCCCGATGTTGGTACGCGCCCAACCTATTCGATTCTGCCCGGTCAAACAGTGTCGTTCGATGAACGTGTTGGCATTTTTGAGCTGACGGGCATTTCCGAAGCCCTGATGTTGGATCCGGAAAACGGTTTGGTATTCCAAACGGGTCTGGGTTTCGAAACCACGGCGGGTCTTTTCAATATCTCGCAGACGCCGATTACCACCTTCATACCGGATGATGATCAATTGGCACCGGTGCCCCTGCCCATGCCGGCTCTGATGCTTCTGACGGGCCTTGGTGGTCTGGCAGCACTTCGCCGTCGTCGGAAGCAAGCATGACGCATGCCTCACGTCTCTGCGGAAAGGCGGCCCTCGTGGTCGCCTTTTTAGTTGCGGTCACACCGGGCTTCGCCGCAGATTCGGATGGACGTTATTCAGTCGAAGGTCCAGGCCGTCAAAAGTGTTCGTCCTTCCTATCTCTGGCTCAGGACTCTCGGGAGTACGCGATCTCAGCCGGGTATGTTTCCGGTTACCTCAGTGCGTCAAACGCGCTTGCATCTGATACTTTTGACATTACGCCGTGGCAGACCTTGGAATTGTCTTTGCTGCAAATCAGACAGTTCTGCGAGGGCAACCCAGAGGCAAGCCTAGCCGAAGGAATGGTGCAGTACACAGCATTTCTAATGCCTTGGCGCATTGCGTCACACGAAGACAAAACGTCCCTTCGAGTCGGCGAAAAAGTGGTGGTTCAATATCAGTCTGTTATTGAACGTATGCGCGCGTCGCTCAAAGAAAAGGGATTTGGTTCAGATGACGAACCGCTCGACGGTTTGAAAGACTACCAGCTGTCCATTGGCGTTGAGCCGACAGGGCTGCCAGACCAGTCAACCCTGACGCAGCTTTTTTCCCAAACCAGATGAGACTACTTTCTCTCATTTTGGGCTAATTGGCGACCCCAGCCTCGTTTTCGTATCATATCTAAGTACAGAACTTAAGCGACGGTGAGAGCTGCCGATGCCTCAAAAGGGCTATGTCCGTTCTGGGCTTGGAACCGTCATTCCCTGCTTTGTGCATTAACGTCTGCTTCGGGCTCAGAGCGGACATGCGGCGGCGCAGCGAGGTAAGCTTGGACTGCGCTCCATAAGCAGCCATTCCTGAAGCACAGGAAAATCAACACTTTCAACCGCGTGGCCCGATGCTCGGACATTCGGCTGTTTGAAGCGGTCGTTGGACTACGGGGCCCACTACGACGGCATTGAGCCCAAAGCAGCCTTGTCGCCAAGGGTTTTCATGTTGTCATAGATCAAGGCCGCTAACATGCACAAACATCAAACTGGACCACTCTGCAGGGGCTGATCAGAATTTTTGGTTGTGACTTACGGACATCAAGTCTAAAACAAGGCAGAAGTGTGACGGGCCTTGCCCTGTAATGAGGACTAGTTTTATGAAAACCTTGATTATCGCAGCTATTGCAGCTGCAAGCTTTGGAGCGGCTGCTCAAGCTTCGACCGTGAACCTCGTCGATAACGGCAGTTTCGAAGATACTCCAGACTTCAATGGAAGCTGGCGAGTGTTTCAGGGGACGGAATTGAGTGGTTGGGAAGTCCAGTCCGGCGCAGGCGTCGAAATCCAAACAAATTCTGTCGGCGGCGTTCTAGATACGCTCTGGGGCACGAAATACGTTGAGCTTGACAGCCACAACGGCAATGGTGGTGCGTCCACCGGGTCGTCCAATTCGGTGATCGGGCAGGACATTTTTCTGAGCGCTGGGAACTACTTGCTGTCGTTCTTCTATTCGCCCCGCGTGAACTCTATCGGAACCGATACCAACGGTATTGATTACAGCATTGCCGGCGTGAGCGGGTCCGCATCCGGCCCCAACGACGATTTCAGCTTTGGTGAATGGACGCTAATTGAGGAAACCGTCAAAATTGACGTGGGCGGCACGTATGAGCTCCTGTTTGCGGCGACCGGTGGCGATGAAACGCTCGGTGGCCTGATTGATAACGTGTCGTTGACCGCGGTTCCACTGCCTGCAGGTGGATTGCTTCTTCTCTCTGGCTTGGCCGGTGCTGCTGGCCTACTGCGCCGGAAAAAACGCGCCGCATAGGTTTACGCCCTGATGACCACCTTGGAACCAAGCGCTCCAACGTACGAGATACTGCAGAAGGGGTGTCGGTCTGCGCCGATGCTCTTTTTGCTTGTCTAAGTGAAATCGCTGGAAGCTGACCTTGGCGCAGCCGCACCCAAAGTCTTCATTGTCCGCAACTCAGACGTCCGACAGGTTCGCAGCGAACGGCAGCTTTGGGTTTTGCGGTTTTTAGCCACGTTGAATGTCCGCTTTCGGGACATCACGCTGCACTGCCGCGACCAGCTCCAAGATTTGGTGGATGCGAGGCGGCGAAGTTTTCTGCATCAGCATCAGGCTGCTTCGTCCGCAGAGCGGTCATTCGTGCACTACGCAATGAACGACTGCTTCTGGTCGTTTAACAGGTCCGGAGCCTAGGCCAGCAGGACAGTGTCGGGGTCCACCTCTGCCACCTGCTCGATCTGGCGGGCCTCATCGTAGACCTTGGCGCTGTTAAGCAGGGTTTTGGGATCGACCAATGATCCGAGTTTCAGAAAGCGCGCCTTTGTCATCTGCATGGCATCCAATTTTGCGTAGGCCTCAAGTTCCGCGCTAATGCAGCCCTTGCCGCTGGCTGTCGTCTGGGTGAACCCTAGCAACTCTGCCGCGTGCCATAGTTGGGCCATCTTGGCGCGCAGTCGGGCGATGTCGGCGAGGGTCAACACCTCGTGCGGCAGCCATGCCGTGGGTTCTCGGGCGCGGGTCAGGTCGTCGAATATCTCACGCTCGTCTGGCGATAGGTTTGCGTTGGCAGGCGGTTCGACCCGCATGTCGATTTGCGCGAACGCCTCGATACGGCGACGGGCCTCGTTTGATCCTGTGCGTCTGCCCATTTGATCCCTCTTTCTGGCTGCGGTTGCGGCCTGTTCTAGCTGTCATACTACACCATGCAGTATGTGGTATTTCTGATTTGAGAAAACTTGTTGGGTTAGGGTCGGTCTCCCAGCGTTCGGCGCACTTCTGACCCCGCCCCAAGCCGCCGACCATGACGTCTCGTGTGCGTTGGGGGCAATCGATCGCCGGTCTCGTCCCGAAGTTTGCCTGTTAGCGGTGCCGTGCCGTTCCTGGTGCGACTGTTCTCAGACCCACTCCTTGATCTTGGCCGTGCGCTGGCGGCCTGCAATTTGTCTTGAATTCGGTCCCATAGTTCGATGTCGATGATGGCGTCATGCTGACCGTCCCAGACCTTTGCTTTATGTCGGATTTTGCCGATGTAGATCGGGTTGCGGAGCAGTGCGTAGATGTGGCCGCGTGAGAATGGATTGTCCCCCTGGACCCGCCCAGATTTGAAGCGGTGCAATTTGGACCGCAAGCCCAACTCGTTGGCTTTGTGCATGACGGCATTCAGGCAGCTTAGTTCGTCATAGGGTCTTGTCAGAATAACTTGGCTTGAGCAGGGTAGGGCGGTCGCATAGCTTTCTTCCATGACCAAACCCGCCTCATTCAAATACTTCAAAACCAATCCCGAGATCATTCGTCTTGCAGTGATGCTGTACGTTCGGTTTCCACTTTCGCTGCGGAATGTCGAAGACCTGCTTTACGAACGGGGGATCGATGTCAGGCACGAAACTGTCCGTTATTGGTGGAATAGGTTTGGCCCGGTGTTTGCTGCGGAGATCCGAAAGCGCCGGATCGACGGCATGAAATCAAGCAAGTGGCGTTGGCACCTGGACGAGATGTTCGTGAAGATCAACGGCGAGAGACACTATCTTTGGCGCGCCGTGGACCACGAGGGCGAAGTCCTCGAGAGCTTCGTCACGAAGACGCGAGACAAGAAGGCTGCGTTGCAATTCTTAAAGAAAGCAATGCGTAAGCATGGTTGTCCAGATGTATTCGTCACGGATCTACTGGGCTCCTACGGCGCGGCGTT
>NZ_JBDUXB010000027.1:0-179348 GCF_039945315.1 Tateyamaria sp.
TCCGCCGCGATGCGCACCCGATGGCGATTATGACCGGCGTTGTTGGCGCGATGTCTGCGTTTTATCATGACTCAACAGACGTGAGCGACCCGTGGCAGCGCGAGGTCGCCACGATCCGCCTGATTGCCAAGATGCCAACCATCGCAGCCTGGGCCTATAAGTTCTCGATCGGCCAGCCTTTTGTCTATCCGCGCAATGATCTTGATTACGCGTCAAACTTCCTGCGCATGTGTTTCAGCGTTCCGGCCGAGGAATACGAAGTAAACCCAATCCTCAGCCGTGCGATGGACCGCATCTTTACACTGCACGCGGATCACGAGCAGAACGCGTCAACTTCAACCGTGCGCTTGGCTTCTTCGTCCGGTGCCAACCCGTTCGCTTGTATCGCTGCTGGCATCGCCTGCCTTTGGGGCCCCGCACATGGCGGTGCGAACCAAGCTTGTCTTGAGATGCTGCGCGAAATTGGCACGCCCGATCGCATCCCTGAATACATCGCACGCGCTAAGGACAAGAACGATCCGTTCCGCCTGATGGGCTTTGGCCACCGGGTCTACAAAAACTTTGACCCGCGCGCGATAGTGATGAAACAGTCAGCTGACGAAGTACTCGAATTGCTGGGCGTGGAAAACAACCCGGTTCTGGCCGTCGCCAAAGAACTTGAGGCTGCCGCATTGGCTGACCCCTACTTCGCCGAGAAAAAGCTGTTCCCCAACGTCGATTTCTATTCCGGTGTTATTCTTGAGGCGATGGGTTTCCCGACGTCGATGTTCACCCCCATCTTTGCGTTGTCGCGCACTGTTGGGTGGATTTCGCAGTGGAAAGAAATGATTGCCGATCCACAAAACAAGATCGGCCGCCCGCGCCAGTTGTATCTGGGCGAGAGCGCGCGCGACTACGTGGATATCGAAAACCGCTAGTTCCGCTCACAGTCGCGAAACTTACCAAAACGCCCCAAGCTCTGGGGCGTTTTTTCCGACTATCGCCCCTCGAAATCCGCTTTGCGCTTTTCGACGAACGCCAGCACGCCCTCTCTGAAGTCCCGGCTTTGGCCACACCCTCCTTGCTCGGATGCTTCAAGCGCCAGCTGTGCCTCAAAATCATTTTCCCAACTGCCCCGGATCACACGCTTTACCGCCGCGAAGGCTTTGGTCGGCCCGTTGGCCAGATGGGTCGCACGCCCGCGCCACTGCGCATCAAAGTCGTCATCAGTAACGGCCTCCCAGATCATCCCCCAGTTGTCCGCTTGACGGGCAGTAATCTTGTCAGCAAATAGCGCGGCCCCCATCGCCTTTGCCATGCCCATGGCGCGCGGCAGGGCATAAGTGCCACCCGCATCCGGTATCAAACCGATCCGGGTAAAGGCCTGAAGAAAATATGCACTTTCCGATGCAATCACCACATCGCAAGCCAACGCCAGGTTCGCACCTGCCCCAGCGGCCGCCCCATTCACCGCAGCAATAGTTGGGATCGGGCAGTTGACGATCGCGCGCAGCATCGGCGCGTACTCATCACGCAGCGTGCGCTCGAGGTTGAGGTCAGAAGCATTCGCCCGATCACCGAGGTCTTGTCCAGAACAGAACGCGCGCCCTGCCCCGGTGATCACCACAACACGCGCCGTCTTACCGGCGTGCGTGACGGCAACGTCAATCTCTGCCCGCATCTGTGTGGTCAGCGCATTCATCACGTCCGGACGGTTCAGTGTGATCAACGCAACGCCGTCTTCCAGCGCATATGTCAGGGTGTCGTACTTCATGGATCAGCCTTCCCTTTTGGGTCTGCGCCCATCCATATCAAACCGATCAGTTTAGAAAAGCCCCGACGCGCCGTTACTCGTCCAGAATTTTGCGGAGCCGCTTGGCCTCATCCGCACTCAGGGCGGCATCTGAGGTGACGGGCGCGCTGGCACGGGTGCGCAGATAGCCAAATCCGATTCCAGCGGCGAGAAGGAACATAAGCGGCCCCGCCGCCCAGAGCAGCCAGTTGGACCCCGACGGCCGAGGGTTCATCAGCACAAACTCGCCGTATCGTTCAACAAAGAAGTCGACGATCTGCACATCGCTCTGCCCCGCTGCCACCTGTTCACGGATAACGCGGCGCGTATCAATCGCCCATTGCGCGTTTGAGGAGGCTACAGATTCCGACTGGCACACCACGCAGCGCAGTGCGTGATCAAGGCCACGCGCCCGCGCTTCAAGAACCGGATCGTCCAGCATTTCGCTTGGGTCCAACGCCAATGCCGCCGAACTGAGTACAAACCAGAAGATGAGACCCAAGCGCATCATTCTGCAGGTACCTGCTCTTGTGCCTTGCGCGCTCCGACCGCCACACGGAACCGTCGGTCGCTAAGTGATAAGAAACCACCAAGCGCCATCAACCCGCATCCGATCCAGATCCAGTTGGTCAGCGGTTTGATGTAGGTGCGCACCGCCCATCCACCAGTCTGTTGAGCATCGCCAATCACGACATAGACGTCACGTGCGAGGTTGTAGTCGATGGCGGCCTCGGTCGTCGGCATCTGGGCCACAGGATAGATGCGCTTTTCCGGCCGCAGCTGTGCGATTTCGCGCCCATCTTTGGCCAGTGTCACAAAGCCCATGGTTGAGAGGTAATTGGGCCCTTCCAACTGCTCGACGTTATCAAGCGTCAAAGTGTACCCGCCAACCTCGAACGGCGCTCCGATCTGGGCGACGCGGATGTCTTCAGACTGCCAGGATGTCAGCCCCGCAACCCCCAACATGGTGATCCCAAGCCCACCATGCGCCACCGCCTTGCCCCAGTCAGAGCGTGGCAGGCGCAACAGACGGCCTGCGTTGAATGTCCGACCTGTGCGGCTGGCCAGATCGACCATCGCGCCCATCACCAGCCACGCGCCAAGGAAAGCGCCCATGGGTCCGACCAGACTGCGACCTGTTTGCAAGGCCCAGGCCAGCCCACCAAGGGCCAGCGCGAGGACAAACACGTAGCGCAACGGACGCATCGCCCGCATCACCTGGCCCCGCTTCCACGGCATCATGGCGCCAACAGGCAGGATAAGACCCAGAACAACCATGAACGGCGTAAAGGCCATGTTGAAAAAGGGCGGGCCAACGCTGAGTTTACGATCAAAGAACATCTCGGCCACGAGCGGCCACATCGTCCCGACAAAAACCACAAAGCAAGACACCGCCAAGAGCACATTGTTAGCCACCAGCGCGCTTTCGCGGCTGACCATTCCGAACACGCCACGCGCCTCCATCGCACCGGCCCGCAGCGCAAACAGGATCAGCGCGCCCCCCATGAAAAAGCCCATGATCATCAGGATAAACACGCCCCGCTCCGGGTCATTAGCGAATGCGTGCACCGATGTCAGCAAGCCCGAGCGGACAATGAAGGTTCCAATCAGCGAAAATCCAAAGGCGAGGATTGCAAGCAGAATCGTCCATGCCTTCAGGCTCTCGCGTTTTTCCACAACGATGGCCGAATGCACGAGGGCTGCCGCCAAAAGCCACGGCATGAAGGACGCGTTTTCGACCGGATCCCAGAACCAGAAGCCGCCCCAACCGAGTTCGTAATACGCCCACCAAGATCCAAGTGCGATCCCAATGGTTAGGAACACCCATGCCGCCAGTGTCCAAGGACGCACCCAGCGACCCCAGGCCGCGTCCACGCGCCCTTCAATGAGAGCAGCTACTGCAAAGGAAAACGCCATGCTCAAGCCCACATATCCAAGGTATAGAAATGGCGGGTGAAAGGCCAAGCCCGGGTCTTGCAGCAGCGGATTCAGGTCCTGCCCATCGAACGGTGGAACTGCAAGGCGCACAAACGGGTTGGATGTGAACAGGATAAAGGCCAGAAACGCGACACCAATCGCGCCTTGCACGGCAAGCACGCGGGCGCGCAGCGAGGGTGGCAAGTTGCCGCCAAACCAGGCCGCGGTCGCGCCAAACAACGCCACAATAAGAACCCACAACAGCATGGACCCCTCGTGGTTCCCCCACGTGCCTGAAATCTTGTAGAGCATTGGCTTCGCCGAATGACTGTTCAGCACCACTAACCGCAGCGAAAAGTCAGACACGATAAACGCGTACATCAACGCTGCAAAAGAAAAGGCGATCAGCAGGAACTGTGCGTTCGCCGCAGGTTCAGCCATGGCCATCAGTCGACTATCTCGCCGCCACGCGCCATAAAGGGGAAGCGCAGCCTGTAAGATTGCGACCAGAAAAGCGAGGATGAGTGCGAAATGACCGAGTTCTGTAAGCATGTTAAGCTTATAGATCACGCGCACCCGCCCGCCAATGCGACAAAGACGAAAACGCGATCACAGCTTTGCCATACCGCCCCGACCGGTCGTCACGCCGAACGACGCCACTCGTCCAAAGCCGGGTTAGCGTCGGCAGTTACCGCTACAGCAGCCAAACGTGCGTCCTGCCCGGTTCCAGCAACGCCAACACTGTCGGCTCGCAGTTTGCGCAAAGCGGCCACGTTCTGCATAACCTGCGGCACATGCGCCATCGTGCTCACGATTTCGCGCTGAAACTGCTGCGCTTTCACCTGATGGCGCGCGCCAAAGTAAAACGACACGATCACACCCAGTAACCACCACAACGGCTCGGGCACGAGCGCAATGCCTTGCATCCTTTCGGCAAACCACAATGGCTCAACCATCGCCGATACAAACAAGCCCAGCGTTCCAAGGGCCAACGCTGGACGCGGCAAGCGATTGATGCCGTCCATTATGCGATCAAACGCACCCTGACGCGGCAACAGGAACTCATCGCTATGGGCGCGCATCGCCTCGATCTGCACCGCGTGAGAGCGCGCAGAGCCAGCCTCTGCGTTTTCGTGAAACACCTCAACAGTGTCCTTTATCACATTGGTTCCATTTTCAAAAAACAACCCAAACATCCGTTCTATCAACCCCATGACGCTACCCTTTCCTGAAACTGTGCAGGGCTCATATGAAAGCGCGGCGCGATGAATTCTTCGGCCCGCTTGATCCAGCCGCCTTTTCCGCCGGCACGGGTGCGGGCGTATTTGCGACTGGCCGGACGTTGATCTGCGATGCGGAAATAGTAGTTCCGCCTCGCGATCCCGTAGGCATCCACAAGGTGTTGCGGAGCGTCTGCATAAGCCGCCCGTGCAGCCCCGATAGAGTTCGGCCCAAGCGCACCATCGACGACGCAAGGATGACCCATCTCATTCAATAGCCGCTGCAGGATCTTGATCGCGTTGCCGCCGGCATTGACATACATGTCAAACACAGTGGCATGCAGAGGCGACGGAAGCTCTGCAATCAACGGACGCTCAAAGTAATGAGTGACGAAGATGTCGGTGGCCTGAGCACGAGTAAGCTGACGCACGTCCTTAGCATCAATGTTCCCGTCCCGATCCAGATCAAGGCCGAGACGGCGCATAGTATGGATCGTCACTCCGAAATTGGTGGCGCCACCTGGATCGTCCGGATCATTCACGTAACCGCCCTCGCGGTCCACGATTTCTTTGGCAATTTCTCTGACGCTTTGCATGCACAGGTCTCCCTTGGACGCGCGGTCCGTTTCGCGGGAAACACTGCATTTTGTTGGTTAACGGGCCTTAAGCCCTGCGCACGCTAGCCGTTCGGGTCCTGATACACGCCCTGTTCTTTCAAGGCATCCACGACTTCCGACGGCATATAGGTTTCATCATGTTTGGCCAGAATTTCAGAGGCTTCAAAGACGCCGTTGATGTAACGGCCTGTGCCAACCATGCCCTGATTCTCTTCGAACAAATCCGGCAATACGCCCGTGAAAACCACAGGAACCGACGCGCCGCCATCAGTCACCTCAAAGGTGATCGATTCGCCTTGGCCGCGGATCAAAGACCCTTCTGCGACCAAGCCACCAATACGAAACACCTCCGTCGGCCCGGGTGGTTCCGCGACAATCTGGCTGGGCGCACGAAAGAAATTAATGCCATCGCGCATCGCATAGCCGATCAGCACTGTCGCGAGGGTCAACGCGACGGCGGCGAGGGCGATGATCTGAATACGGCGCTGTTTCTTGAGGCTCTTCATGGTCTCACGGGAATAACGGGGCCATCATCAGCCCCTCGGTTTCAGAAATACCTAACATCAGATTGGCGTTTTGCAACGCTTGGCCGGATGAACCTTTCGTCAGATTATCAAGTGCCGCGACAACGATCACCCTGCCCGGCATCCGATCCGCAACGACCCCGACATGGCAATAGTTCGACCCGCGAATGTGCCGCGTACTGGGGGCCTCGCCCATCGGTAGCACTTCGACAAACACCTCGTCAGCATAGGCCGCAGCCAACGTGTCATGTACGGCCTGCGCATCACCACGCACATAGGCCGTCCCCAGAATGCCACGGTTGGCTGGGATCAAATGGGGCTGGAATTGGATATAAACATCCCGACCCGCCACCTTCGAAAACTCCTGATCGAACTCGCCCAAATGCCGATGCGTGCTGCCAAGGGCGTACGCATGATATCCTTCACTCAGTTCGGCATGCAGAAGGTTTTCCTTTAACGCACGGCCCGCACCCGACACTGCCGCCTTAAGGTCCAAGATGATCTCGTCCAGATCAATGACACCGGCGGCAATCAGTGGACGCAGTGCAAACTGCCCGGTGGCGGCATTGCACCCTGTGCCTGCAACCAACCGGGCATTTGCAATTTCATCACGATAAAATTCGGTCAGTCCGTAAACGGCCTCGCTTTGCATCTCTACGGCGGAATGCGGGTTGCCGTACCATTTCTGGTAGGCCTCAGGGTCGCGCAACCGAAAGTCTGCCGACAGGTCCACTATCTTAAGATCCTTGGGCAGATCGCGGATGACTTCTTGGCTTGTCTTGTGCGGCAAGGCGCAAAAGCACAGATCGATTCCGCTCCATTCGATTTCATCAAAGGGCACCATAGCGGGCAGGTCCAGATGCCGCAGATGCGGATAGACCTGCGCGACTGTCTGGCCAGCTTTAGAAAAGGCGCCCAAGGCCTTGATTTCAAGGGATGGATGTCCGGCAATCAGCCGGATCAATTCGGCGCCCGTGTACCCGGAAGCGCCCAAGATTGCGATGGAATAACTCATGTCGTGTCTTTCGAAGAAGGTGTCAGATCAGGCGGCTTCAAACGTGATCTGTCGTCGCAAAAACTGCGTGGCCCGTTGGCTGACACGGGCCGGATCGCCGGTGGTCAGATATGCTGCCTCGCCCGTGCCGATCTTGTCGGGATGGCGCTCAAGGTAGTCCGCAAGGCTTTCACCCACGAGGTTTGCCTGACTGTAGACAGAGACATCCGCGCCCAACGCATCCTGAAATTCCGCCTGCATCAGCGGATAGTGCGTGCAGCCCAGAATGGCCGCCTGCGGTTGGGGCATCTTGCGTTTGAGCGCATCGACATGGCTGCGAACGAGCGCATCCGCAAGGATCATGTCCC
Organism: Tateyamaria sp.; assembly: GCF_039945315.1. Classification (GTDB taxonomy): domain Bacteria; phylum Pseudomonadota; class Alphaproteobacteria; order Rhodobacterales; family Rhodobacteraceae; genus Tateyamaria. The sequence continues at coordinate 7,412 of NZ_JBDUXB010000027.1, forward strand.
CGTCCTCGATAGCATCCACGACACCACCACAGGCCTGCGCCTCAACGTCCACACCTATGGCACGAAACGCCAGCTCGCGCTGGAAAGCACGGCTTGCCACAGTGGCGGGCGTCGCAAACAGGGCGACATGCTGCACAGCCACTTCCCTTGGAGGAGAGTTGTCGCCCCACTGCCGTTCGGTCAGGGCTTCAATCATCGGGACGAACACACCCAGCACGCGCTTGTCCTGCGGCACCCAGGATTCCTGCATTCGCCGCAAGGCAGCGGCCGAGGCCGTATTGCAGGCCAGAATCACCAAATCACACCCCGCATCGAACAGGCGCTGCACAGCTTGGCATGTCAGATCATAGATGTCGTCCGCAGTGCGCACGCCGTAAGGGGCATTGGCGCTGTCGGCCAGATACACAAACGGCACGTCAGGCAGCCGTGTCCGCACAGCGTCCATGACGGTCAAACCGCCCAATCCGGAATCAAAAATGCCTATCGCCATGACATGGGCCTTGCTGCGGCTCAGGTGCGGTGCCGCTCTTCAAACTCATAGCCCAGATCAAACATTTTCACTGGGTTCGGATTCAGCTCATACGTGGCTTTTCGAAGGAATTCCATCATCTGTTTGGGATCACCCGCCATCGGGTCCAGAACCGCTCGGTCAATGGGTTCTCCGATCACAACCTTTACCGGCGTATCGACGCGCTTTTTGAACTCCTTGATCAACAGGCCAAGGCGCAATGTGTTGTGCGTATGGCTTGCGATCTGGAACAAACGGCTTGTGTGGCCATCATAGTAAAGCGGTACAACGGTCGCTTCCGACTTGGCGACCATCCGCGCTGTAAAGCTGCGCCAACCGGGATCCATTGGTTTGGCAAAGGGCTTGACTGCGGTACTGACCGTACCACCGGGGAAGATGCCAACGGCGCCGCGCTCTCCCAGATACCGCAGCGCCTCTTTGCGGGTGGCGATGTTCATCGCCATGGCTTCGCGGCTGTCGTCAAAGCTGATGGGTAGTAGCACTCGGTTCAGCTCTTCGGCCTTTTTGAAAACCGAATTTGCCATGAGCCGAAAATCGCCTCGCACCATCGACAGGATATGGCCCATCATAAGCCCGTCCAGTATGCCGTACGGGTGATTGGCAATCAGGATCAGCGGCTTGTCACGCGGGATGTTGTCGAGACTGCCACCAACGATATCAAGGCTCAGCCCATATCGCTCAACCATGACAGCCCAGAAATCACGGCCCGCCGCGACCTCGTCCTCGTATCCCTCAGCGCGTTTGATCAACCGCATGCGCCCCGTCGTATTCTCGATCAACCGGATCAGCGCGCGCCCACCCTTTGTCTCTGCCGAATGGGCATACGAGATTTCGCGGGCAATTTGGCGGTTACTGCGGGGCATGGTTTTTGGGTCCGGCCTCTGTCTCACATGCGGTGTATGTAATGTCGGTGACCCAGTCTGCAAAGCTTTTATGACGCGCACATGACGGCTTTAGTCCGCCGCCTGTGCCTGCGCGGTCCCACCTGAACGGATCACCGATAGCAGTTCTTCGCGCCGTTTTTCCGCTTTTGCTGCGTTTGCATGCTTAACCGGACCAAAGCCACGAATGTCCAGCGGCAGCGCGGCAAGGGCCACAATCGCATCGCGTGTGCCATCGCTGAGTTTTGGCAAAACCTCAGCCATATCAGCCTCGTATTGGCGGATCAGCGCGCGCTCCATACGCCGCTCTTCGGTACGGCCGAAGGGATCTAAAGGAGTCCCTCGCAGTCCCTTCATTCGCGCCAGAATACGGAAGTTTCGCATCATGGAGGGCCCATATTCTTTTTTCAAAGGGCGACCGTCCGGGCCTGTCTTAGAGAGCATCGGCGGAGCGAGGTGGAAATTCATCGTGAACTCTCCATCAAACTGCTCGCGCGCCTTGGCTTCGGTGTCCAAATGCAGGCGTGCGACCTCGTACTCGTCCTTGTAGGCAAGCAGCTTGTGATATCCTTTGGCAACCGCTTCCTTCACAGCAGCTTCGCTGATCCAGTCCACTAGTTTGCGATAGCGTTTGGCCAGTCGTTTGCCTTGGTACTTGACCAGATGATCCGCGCGGAAGTTGATCTTGTCCTCCAGCGTCTTGGGCATCTGCAACACTTTAGGTTCGGCCACGCGCGCGGCTTCTTCACCATGCAGCACCGCCCAGCGCCCGATTTCGAAAGCACGTTTGTTCTTGTCGACAGCAGCCCCATTGAGAACAATCGCCTGCATAATCGCATCCAGAGACAAGGGCACCAACCCGCGTTGCCATGCTGCGCCAAAGATCATCATGTTGGAAAAGATCGAATCCCCCATCGTGGCGCGGGCCAGATCAGAGGCATCAAACATATCGACCCGCCCTTGCAGCCGCGCTTCAACCGAAAGCGTCAAACGGTCTGTGGGCAATGCAAATTCTGTATCGCGGGTAAAGTCGCCGGTAATAATCTCATGGTTGTTGATCACTGCACCCGTGCGCCCCGTCGCGGTCAGGCCCAACGTCTTAGGCCCTGCACTCACGACCAGATCGCCCCCAATGAGGGCATCCGCCTCGCCCGTGGCCACACGGATCGCGCTGATGTCGCCGGGGTCATTGGCCAGCCGGCAATGGATGTGTACTGCGCCTCCCTTTTGGGCAAGTCCCGCCATCTCCATCATGCCTGCGCCTTTTCCGTCGATGTGGGCTGCTTGGGCAAGGACCGCGCCGATGGTCACAACACCCGTGCCTCCGACGCCGGTGATCACCACATTCCAGGTGCCCTTGATGGTCGGCAGGTCCGGCATCGGCAGATCAGGCAGGTCCAGCGTTGCGGTGGCCTGCTTTTTCACCTGCGCGCCCTCAAGGGTCACAAATGAAGGACAGAACCCTTTGACACAGGAAAAATCCTTGTTGCAGCTCGACTGATCTATGGCGCGTTTACGGCCCAATTCGGTTTCGGCAGGAACAATGGAGACACAGTTGGATTGCACCCCGCAATCGCCGCATCCTTCACAGACGTCGGTGTTAATGAACACGCGCTTGTCGATATCCGGAAACGTCCCACGTTTGCGTCGACGGCGTTTTTCAGCGGCACAGGTCTGGACATAGACGATGACGCTGACACCTTCTGTTTTGGCAAAGCGCTCCTGTACAAGTTGCAGTTCGGCACGTTCGTGGGTCGGCACGTCTGTTGGAAACCGCGAAAGGTCCACGTCTTCCTTGTCGTCATAAACGACAGCAACGTTCTCACATCCCATCGCGCGGACCTCATTAACGATCCGGTAAGGATCAAGACCACCATCGTTGCCCTGCCCGCCTGTCATGGCCACCGCATCGTTGTAGAGAATCTTGTAGGTCATCGTGGTGCCAGCGGCGAGCGCTGCGCGGATTGCCTGCACACCGGAGTGGTTATACGTCCCGTCCCCGATATTCTGGAACACATGGCCGCGCTCAGAAAACGGCGACTCGCCGATCCAGTTGGCACCTTCCCCACCCATATGGGTGTAGCCGATGGTCTCGCGGTCCATCCACTGCACCATGTAGTGACATCCGATACCCGCATAGGCACGACTGCCCTCAGGCACTTTGGTGGAGGAATTGTGCGGACATCCTGAACAGAAATAGGGCAAGCGCGCGGCAATATCTTCGGCGTTATCTGATCTGCGGGCTTCGTCCAGCGTGGCCATGCCCGCCTTGATCCCATCGGTCTCGCGTCCTTCCTCGATCAGGATCTCACCCAGCTTCTCCGCAATCCAGATCGGATCAAGTGCGCCGCGCGTCGGGAACAACTCTTCGCGGTGCAAGGCACCTGCACCACCCTTGTACCAGCCATAGACGCGACGCCCGCGACGGTCGTCAAAAATCGCCTCTTTGATCTGCACTTCGATCAGTTTGCGTTTTTCTTCGACCACGACGATCAGATCGAGGCCCTCGGCCCACTCTTGGAACCCTTGCATATCCAGTGGAAATGTCTGGCCGACCTTGTACGTTGTGATGCCAAGACGTTCGGCCTCATCCTCATCAATGTTGAGCAAGGACATAGCGTGGATCAGATCCAGCCAGTTCTTGCCTGCCGCGACGAACCCAATCTTGGCCCCCGACTTGCCCCAAACGCGTTTGTCCATTTTGTTGGCGCGGGAAAACGCCTCGGCTGCGAACCGTTTCTGGTCAATCACACGCGCTTCCATCGCAGTGGGGTCGTCCACCAGCCGGATGTTCAAGCCACCCTCAGGCATGTCAAACTGTGGTTGCACAAAATTCAGACGATGCGGGTCGCCATCCACAACACTCGTGGCCTCAACCGTGTCCTTCATCGTCTTCAGGCCAACCCATGTGCCGGAAAAACGGCTCAACGCCCAGGCATACAGACCATAATCCATGATCTCCTGAACGCCTGCGGGCGAAACAACCGGCATATAGGCATCCACCAAAGCCCACTCGGATTGGTGCAGTACGGTCGAAGACTCACCAGTATGGTCATCCCCCATCGCCACGACAACGCCGCCATTTGGCGAAGTACCGGCCATATTGGCGTGCTTGAACACATCCCCAGATCTATCGACGCCCGGCCCCTTGCCATACCAAAGGCCAAAAACGCCGTCGTATTTGCCCTCACCACGCAGTTCCGCCTGCTGCGCACCCCAAAGGGCAGTCGCGGCAAGGTCCTCGTTGAGGCCGGGTTGAAAGGTCACATCATGGGCGGCCAGTGGCTTGAGCGCGCGCGTCATATGCATGTCCACGGCCCCGAGAGGCGAGCCACGATACCCCGTCACCAGACCGGCCGTATTCAATCCCGCGGCCTTGTCGCGCGCCTTTTGCATCATCACCAGTCGGACAAGCGCCTGGGTGCCGTTCAGCAGAACGGGGCTTTTTTCGAGGTCATACCGATCATTCAAGGAAATCTTCTGCGTGCTCATGCTTGGCCTCCCCTGCCACGATCAGTCTTACATAAGTTTCGCCCAAATATAGGTCACAAATTCTGACCTGTATACATAATTTTTTGTGAAAGAGACGGTTCCACTGGCCTCGGGTGTGTGAAATGGGATCAACTCACTGTATGTGAGGTGAGGGTTACGGATTGTACGCAAATGGATTGGGACAAATTACGGATATTCCACGCGGTCGCTGACGCGGGCAGCCTGACGCATGCTGGCGACAAGCTGAACCTCAGCCAGTCGGCGGTATCCCGTCAGGTGCGTGGGCTTGAGGAATCGCTGAACGCCACGTTGTTCCACCGCCATGCGCGCGGACTGATCCTGACCGAGCAAGGCGAGTTGCTTTTTGATGCAACGACCGCCATGAACAAGCGGCTCGATACGGCAAGCGCACGCATCCGCGACAGCGAAGAAGAAGTGTTTGGCGATTTGCGTGTCACCTCCACAATCGGTTTTGGTACGCTGTGGCTGGCCCCGCGTTTGGTCAAGCTTTATGCTAAATACCCGGATCTGCGCGTGGATCTGATGCTGGAAGAGCGTGTTCTGGACTTGCCAATGCGCGAGGCCGATGTGGCCATCCGCATGAAAGAGCCGAGCCAGGCTGACCTGATCCGCAAACGTCTCATGACGGTCAAGATGCAACTCTTTGCCACACAGGCCTATGTGGACGAAAATGGCGTACCCGACAGTCTCGAAGCCATGGTCGACCATCGGCTCATCTGCCAGAGTGTAAACGCGACACAGGTCGGCGCCAGTTCTACCCTGGTGCAACAAATGCTCACCTATGACGTGCGCAGCCTTCTGACCGTAAACAATTATTTCGGCGTGCTTCAAGCGGTGCTGCAGGACCTTGGGATCGGCGTTCTGCCCGACTACGTGAGCGCCGAAGATCCCCGGCTTGTCAGAGTGTTGCCCGATGTTGAATCTGCGGACGTACCCGTGTTTCTGGCCTACCCTGAAGAATTGCGGCAATCCAAGCGGATAGCTGCGTTCCGGGACTTTGTTCAGGAAGAAATCACAGCCTATCGCAAGGCGCTGAGAGCACGTGAAAACGCCTGAGATATGCACCCTGTGCATAACGGACATTCCTAAGAACATGAACAAAGTGCCTTGAACCGCGGCATATCGGCACTTAACTCATCATCATGAAGACGATGCGCTCCCGCGCCATCTTCATACCTCCCTGTTGGACTTGGCCGAGCTTCGTGCTCGGCCTTTTTTTTGCGGCAATGGAATCCGGCCATCCTGCAAATCGCTTGCAAATATGCCCTTGCCGGACGCATTGTGCCTGAAAATAAAAGTCACATGGGGATAGTATGCGTTTTACCAAAGTAGCGATTCAGACGGTCGCGCTTCTACTGTCTGTCTTTGTCGGAACAAGCGTTTTTGCACAATCGCTCATGCCATCGACCGGCGGCGGCTCATCAGAACCGACGGTAGCCGAACTTCCTGATCCCTTGACACCAGAAGCCGCTAACGCATTGATTTCACGGCTTAGTGACAGTGAGGTGCGCGCGCTTCTGCTTGATCAACTCAACACACAAACTGTCGATGAGGAAGTCAGCGCTGCTGGTCTGAGCGAGTTCATTTATCATGCCACAAGTGGCGCCGGTGACAATGTGCTCGAGGCGGTTCGACGGCTTCCGCTCGCATTTAGCAAACAAGGCGAAGCATTTGTCAATTTTGCAAACTTTTTTGGTGGCACGGGGCTGCTTTATCTGTTTGCGGCTTTGGGCGCAGTCATCGCGACGGCCGCTGTTGCGGAATTGCTTTTTCGTCAGGTCGCACGCCCTTGGTTGAAACTGCCTAAACAAATGAACGCGGATGCGTCGATTCGCGAAACTGTGTCACTTTTGTTCAAACGGCTTATGGGCCAGGTAGGAGCGGTGCTCGTCTTCTTTGTCGTCGCGGGCATTATGACTCACAATGTCATCCCCGAACTTTATCGCCCATTCATTGCAGTGGTGGTTCCAATGTTGATCGTGCTGCCGCGGATGGCTGGTGCCATCTCGCGGTTTTTGATGGCCCCGGACAACCCCGCCTATCGTTTCGTCCACACTGACGACCGGACTGCCAAGACGATCGCGTTCCACATGTTCTGGCTCACCTTCCTTATTGGTTTCACGTTCTTTGTGCTTGCCTTCAACGCAGCCAATGGTGTCCCGGCTGGCGAAACCCGGATTGGGTTCTGGTTGAACCTGAGTGTTCATGTCTATCTCGCCCTCATTATCTGGAGAAACCGCGAAGGGCTGATCATGATGATGCGCGGCTCGGAACCAGATGTGAGCCCGATAGAAGAACGCATCGCACAAGCATTCCCGATCTTTGGACTCGCCGTAACATTCGGGACTTGGTGGGTGGTCAACATAGTGTCGAGCTATGGCAATTTCGCGCTGTTACTGACCCTGCCGCACTACAAGACAATGATCTTTTTGTTGTTTGCGCCAGCGTTGGACACTTTGATCCGCGGATTGGTGCATCACTTGTCCCCTCCAATGACTGGCGAAGGCCCAATTGCAGCTCGGGCATATTATGCCGCCAAAAGATCCTACATCCGCATCGGTCGGGTCATCGTATTTGGCCTTGTCCTGATGATTATTGGCAGATTCTGGGGTATGACACCTGGTGGATTGGCCTCTGCTGGTGTGGGCGAACGGCTGGCTGCCAACATGATCGAATTCCTGATGATCATCTCGGTTGGCTACATCGTCTACGAACTGGTCTCCCTCTACATCAACCGCAAGCTCGCGCAGGAACAAACTTCTGCTGGTTTTGATCCAGAGACTGAAGACACAGGCGACGGCGGCGGCGCTGGTGGATCGCGGCTTTCAACAGTGCTGCCCCTGATCCTTGGCGTATCGCAGGCAGCAATTGTAATTCTCTTTGTTCTGCTCGCCCTGAGCAATGTGGGCGTGGACACAACACCGCTCCTTGCCGGTGCTGGTATCGTTGGCCTCGCTATCGGTTTTGGCGCTCAAAAACTGGTGTCGGACGTTGTGTCCGGTATCTTCTTCCTGATCGACGACGCGTTCCGCACCGGTGAATATGTGGATGTGAACGGCACGATGGGTACGGTCGAAAAAATCTCGATCCGTTCGATGCAGCTGCGCCACCACAAGGGGCCCGTGCATACGTTGCCTTACGGCGAAATCCCAAAAATCACGAACTTCTCGCGCGATTGGGTGATCATGAAGCTGATCTTTACCGTGCCCTTTGGCACAGACCCGGAAAAGGTACGAAAACTGTTCAAGAAGATCGGGCAGGACCTGCTACAACACGAGATCTACGGCGATGACTTTCTGCAGCCGTTCAAGTCGCAAGGCGTCTTCCAGTTCGACGACGTGGGCATCGTGATCCGGGGCAAGTTCATGGCCAAGCCTGGCACACAGTTCACCATTCGCAAGGAAATCTACAACCGCGTGAATGCAGCCTTTGCAGAAAACGGTATTGAATTCGCGCGTCGTGAAGTACGGGTTGCATTGCCCAATTCAGATGGCGACGACAAGCTGACGGATGACGAAAAAAGGGCCATAGCTGGCGCAGCAGCGCAAGCTTCGCAGGAACAGGCAGCGGCAGCACCGGCAGGCGATAAACCCGGCGACTAACCGACGTCGCTTGTTTCACGCCGATCTCACTTGCGCGCGAGCCGATGTTTCCTTCGTGAATAAAAGCCCGACCTGACGTGTAGTCCATGCACCGAAAAGGAGACAAAACATGTCACAATTACTAAAGGCACTGCACACAAGCGCCCTTGCCATCATTATGACAGCCAGCTTTGCGCAGGCAGAACTGTCGGACGCCGACAAAGACCAGATTGCCGGAAAAAGCGGTTTGCGCGTTTTCACGTCGGATGGCGCGTTTGTCGGCGTTACCAACGGGCTGTTTTTCTTTCGCGACGACCGTATGCGGTTGTTCGTGTTGAACAAAGTCGGATCGAGCTTTCGCCCCATAAGTGACGACCTGAATGTGACTACCTACACAGACAAGGTGACACTTAACGGAACGGACTTGATTCTCGATGAATCGAAACAGCGGTTCCGCAATGCAATTCCGCCAAAATTCTTCCGCGATGATGACGGCCCAAGGGACGTCGTTCTTCTAAGCCGACGCTAAGCTTACGCCCCCTTTCCCCCGACTGTTCTGCCTTGTAAGAGAAGCCGCAACGCAAGAAATGCAGTCAGGGGACAAGAGCGCATGACCGATCCAGCCATCACACAAGATCTGATCGCGGCCCATGGCCTCAGCGCAGATGAATACGACAGCATCCTCGAAATCATCGGTCGAACCCCAACCTTCACTGAACTCGGCATTTTTTCGGCGATGTGGAACGAACACTGTTCCTACAAATCCTCCAAAAAGTGGCTCCGTACCCTCCCCACAGACGGCCCTCAGGTGATCTGCGGCCCCGGCGAGAACGCAGGCGTGGTCGACATCGGAGACGGGCAAGCCGTGGTCTTCAAAATGGAGTCTCATAACCACCCGTCATACATTGAGCCCTATCAGGGTGCAGCCACCGGCGTGGGCGGCATTCTACGCGACGTGTTCACCATGGGCGCGCGCCCAATCGCTGCGATGAACGCGCTATCCTTCGGGGAACCGGAACACCCCAAAACGCGCCAGCTTGTGCACGGCGTCGTGGCAGGCGTTGGCGGGTATGGCAACGCGTTTGGCGTGCCGTGCGTCGGCGGTGAAGTCCGCTTTGATCCGGCCTACAACGGCAACTGTCTTGTAAACGCCTTTGCCGCTGGCCTCGCGGATGCTGACAAGATCTTCTACTCCGCCGCATCGGGCATTGGCATGCCGGTGGTCTATCTCGGCGCCAAAACCGGGCGCGACGGCGTCGGCGGTGCCACGATGGCTTCGGCAGAATTTGACGACACAATCGAGGAAAAGCGCCCCACCGTACAGGTCGGCGACCCCTTCACCGAAAAGCGGTTGATGGAAGCCACGCTGGAACTCATGGCCACCGGCGCTGTGATCTCTATTCAGGATATGGGTGCAGCGGGCCTTACCTGCTCCGCCGTGGAAATGGGTGACAAAGGCGGTCTTGGCGTGCGTCTCGATCTTGAAAAGGTACCTGTGCGCGAAACGGCAATGACCGCCTACGAGATGATGCTGTCAGAGTCTCAGGAACGCATGCTGATGGTCCTGCGCCCCGAACTTGAGGCAGAGGCCAAAGCCGTGTTCGACAAGTGGGACCTCGATTTTGCGATCGTCGGTGAAACCATTGCCGAAGACCGGTTCCTGATCCAGCTCAACGGCGAGATAAAGGCCGATCTGCCTCTGTCCAAACTTGCCTCCACAGCCCCCGAATATGACCGCCCCTGGGTGCCCACACCAGCGCCTGAGCCGCTGGCAGATGTTGTAAATGTCGATCCCATCGACGGGCTGAAGGCGCTTCTGGCAAGCCCCAACTATGCCTCCAAAGCTTGGGTGTTTGAACAATACGACACCATGGTGATGGCCGATAGCGCGCGCACCCCTGGCCTCGGCGCAGGGATCGTCCGTGTTCACGGCACGGACAAGGCGCTGGCTTTCACCTCGGACGTGACACCACGCTATGTGCAAGCAAATCCCGAAATGGGTGGCAAACAGGCAGTAGCAGAAGCCTACCGTAACCTCACCGCCACGGGCGCCACACCGCTGGCGACGACCGACAACCTCAACTTCGGCAATCCCGAAAAACCCGAAATCATGGGCCAACTTGTTGGTGCGATCAATGGGATCGGAGAAGCAGTCGCCGCGCTCGACATGCCCATCGTGTCAGGCAACGTCTCACTGTATAATGAAACCGACGGAACTGCGATCCTGCCCACCCCTACAATTGGGGCCGTAGGCCTTATTTCGCACCCAGATGACATCATCGGCTGCGACGTGCGCGACGGGCATCTGGCCGTCATGATAGGCGACAGCGAAGGACATTTGGGCCAGTCCGCCCTGTTGCTGGAAATCTTCAACCGTGCCGAGGGAGATGCGCCATTAGTCGATCTAGCAGCGGAAAAACGCAACGGTGATTTCATCCGTGACAACCGGGCGCTGATCAACGCCTGCACCGATCTCAGCGATGGCGGGCTCGCGCTTGCCGCGTTCGAAATGGCGCAAGCGTCAGGCGTCGGCGTGGTGTTGGACAGCAGCGATACCAGCACGCTCTTTGGCGAGGATCAGGGCCGCTATCTGGTGGCCTGTAGCTTTGACAAGGCCGAAGCCTTAATGATTGCAGCGGGTCAAGCGGGTGTGCCGATCCAGACGGTTGGCAAATTCAGCGGGGATACAGTGTGGATGGGCAACTCCAGCGCGCCTCTTACGGACCTTTCCGAGACTTACCAGACGACCTTCGCGGCCACCTTCGCCTGACCTTTGGGTCGGAGCCGTCCTTGCTTGAGCTGCTTCGGACAGGGAGGGCTGGTTTTGCCAAGTGAAATCGCCGAGGGGCCCCTTTGGGGATACGGCTATTTGACTTGGGAAGGACAGACATCTCTGTCAGATGCGAGATCAATCAAGGGCGGCTCCGATCTTTTGGGACGGAGAGTTCCGAAGCGCCGAACCAAAAGTGTAATGCGCCGCAAGGCGCTCAATTTGATAACATTCCGATCAGGCGATCACGCTCGCCCACATCATCGCGGCGCGAAATGACGGCCGCCAACTCCTCAAGCGATGCAATTGAGTGCCCAGCGCGAAAGCTGTCCACGTGAGGCAGCATCGCCGCAATCCCACGGGCCTTGGGTGCGAATTCATCCCAGCGTAGCAACGGATTGATCCAGATCAGACGGCGCACAGACAAGTGGAGGCGTTGCATCTGACGGGCCAGATCGTCCGCCTCTCCACGATCAAGCCCATCCGTGATCAAAAGCACCACCGCTCCCTGCCCCAGCACCCGGCGCGACCAGTCGCGGTTAAAGGTCTCAAGGCAACTGCCAATGCGTGTTCCACCTTCCCAATCCTGTGCCTCCGCCCCAGCGGCGCGCAGGGCAGCATCCACATCGCGAGTGCCCAGATGGCGGGTGATATTGGTCAGCCGCGTCCCAAAGGTGAACGCATGAACACGGGCCCAACCCGCACCCTTGGCATTGGCGACACTATGCAAGAAATGGAGCACCACGCGGGAATACTGGCTCATCGAGCCAGATATATCGCACAGCACCACAAGGTTAGGATAGCGCGGTTTGGGCTGCACCCACTTCAAGTCCCGCATCTCGCCACCAAAACGCATGGCTGCACGCAAAGACCGCGCCCGATCGATGCGCCCGCTATGTGCTAGAGCCACGCGTCGTGACGGGATTGGGTCAACGGGCAGCGTCATGCGGGCCAACATTGCCTTGGCCCGGGCCATTTCGTCTGTACTCATTTGCTCGAAATCAAGTGTCTTTAGCTGTTCGTCGGCAGAGGTGGTGAGCGACGCATCGATCTCGATCTCGGTGCCTTGTTCGTCCTCGTCAGGCTCAGCTTCCGAGACTGGCGCACCATCCAACAGCGCTTCCGCCGCACGCTTCTCGGCCGCTTGAGCTGAGCGATCTTCTTGCACACCGCGCACCGCAGGCAGCATTGCCGCCATCATATGCTCCAAATAACGCGGATCACGCCAATAAAGGCGGAAGATTTGCCCGAACACCGCACGGTGTTCGGGGCGCGACACGAAACAGGCGTGCAGAGTCCAGTAAAAGTCACGCTTTTCAGTGAACCCGGCAGCCTGAACAGCCTCGATCGCATCGATCAGGCGCCCCGGACCGATGGGCACACCGGCACGGCGCAATGCCCGCGCAAAATGGGCGATATTGCCTGCCAGTTTCGGATGCTCAGGCAGATCAAGAGGCGCGTATTCAGGCATATGTGAGACCAGTGGGCAGCCCCAAGACCCCCGTACTATTTACGGCCAAAAGAAACGTCATGCCGGTTCGAGAGACGCCTTGGCCTCGTCCAAAATACGCTTAGCCTCGGACCCCTGAAGCTTTTGGATGTCGTCCTGATACTTCAGGACAGCGCCAAGGGTGTCAGCAATCACCTCTGGGCTGAGCGTCATCACATCCAGCGCAAGCAGGCATTTGGCCCAGTCGATGGTCTCGGCCACGCCCGGCTTCTTGAACAGATCTTCTGTGCGCAATCGCTGCACAAAGGCGACGACTTCACGGCTCAAACTGGCCGCGGCCTCCGGTGCGCGCGCCGTCAATATGTCCATCTCACGCTGGAAGTCGGGATAATCGACCCAGTGATAAAGACAACGGCGTTTGAGGGCGTCATGCACTTCGCGGGTGCGATTAGAGGTCAAAATCACGATGGGAGGTTCCGGGGCCTTGATCGTCCCCAACTCAGGAATCGTGACCTGGAAATCGCTGAGCGCTTCGAGCAGAAAGGCTTCAAACGGTTCGTCGGTGCGGTCCAACTCGTCTATCAACAGTACGGGCGCACCGGTTTCATCTGGCTGCATCGCCTCAAGCAATGGGCGTTTGATCAGGAAATCGTCTGAAAACAGCTCTGTCTGTAGCGCCTGGCGATCAGATCCGCCCGCTGCTTCGGCAGTGCGGATGGCGACCATTTGCGCCGGAAAATTCCACTCGTAAACGGCCGAGGACGCATCAAGCCCCTCATAGCACTGCAGACGGATCAAGCGCCGTCCCAGCCCTGCACTCAGGGCCTTTGCAATTTCAGTTTTACCTACGCCAGCTTCTCCTTCCAGAAAAAGCGGTCGGCCCAATTTCAGGCTTAGGAACACTACAGTGCCCAAGGCACGGTCACAGACATACCCTTGGGCGTCCAGCATGGCCTGTACGGCGTCGATCGATTGGGGGATGGGCATGAAAAGTCCTTCTATCTCCAGCCCAACCTGCATCACGGCGCCCGGAGGTCAAGCCCTTGCCCCGCGCGCGCGTTGACGGAATTTTGCCAAACTGGCATGATTCAGCGGCACATGTGGAAAACATGTTGATCTGAGAAAACGAGGGATGGGCGACCACGCATCCAGCCCCATAAGAGGCGGCATAACATGTATCCAATTTCTGCCATGCCCGCGTTGATGACCCGGCGCTGTGGCACCCCAAGGACCGCTCTGTGAGCAACGTTGTAATCACAACAATGCGCAACGAGGGCGCGTTTCTGCTGGAATGGCTGGCCCATCACAGGGCCGTCGGTGTGGATCATTTCGTTGTGTTTTCAAATGATTGCGACGATGGCACCGATGATATGCTGGATAAGCTGGCAGAACTTGACTGGCTCACCCATGTCCACAACGACGGTCCATATGACACTGCTGGCATCCAGTTCACTGCGCTGAACCTTGCGGCCAAATTGGAGGTTGTGCGCGCCGCCGATTGGATTTTGGCGATGGACGTGGACGAATTCGTGAACATCCACACCGGCGATGGCACGTTTGCAGCTCTGCATGACGCCCTTCCTGACGCCTCAGCGATTACGCTCACCTGGCGGCTCTTCGGCAATAACGGACAGGTGCGATACAGCGACCAGCCGGTGACCGAAACCTTTGACAAGGCGGCGCCTGACATCCTGCACTGGCCGTGGCGGGCCTCTATGTTCAAAACGCTCTATGCCAATGACGGGACCTACACAAAACCTGGGGTGCACCGCCCGCGCGCGCCAGATACGGGCCGTGTCGACGCCGCGCGCTGGTTTGATGGGCACGGCCGCGCACTGGACACGCAATTCAAAACCAAACGCATTTTTTCAAACTTTGCGCAAAGAAACTATGGGCTGGTGCAACTCAACCACTACCCTCTGGGGTCGATGGAAAGCTATCTGATCAAGGTGGACCGGGGCCGGGTGAACCGGGCCGACACGCCACTGGGGGCCGATTACTGGGTCGAACGCAACTTCAACACCGATCAAGACACCTCGATCCGGCGCTACGACGGAGCACGGGATGAGATACTGAAAATTTTGCGCGGCGATCAGGCTATTGCCACCCTGCACGACGACGCCGTGGCATGGCGCAAAGCGCGGTTTGAAACGCTGATGGAGCAAGAACCCTATCGCGCCTTGTTCGGACGCCTGCTCCTGACACCACCCGCACAGCCTCTCTCGGTTCAAGCGGCTCAATTCGTGTTGCGCTATGGGCGTAAAGCCTCTTCAGTGACGTCCTGAGCCGGATCTACGGCAAAAAAGTCGCTCAAAGTCTTCTTACTTTCGCCGTATTACTTATCTAGCTAAAGGAAAACCCGGGCTCAAAACGCCGGGAGTATGAGGTATTGCGATGCAGGACGCAGACACCAAGTTCGACCCCGACCTTGCCGAATTGCCGCAAAGCAAATGGCGCGCTGAATTGCAGGCCGTTTCCGAAGATCACGGATTTTTCGAATCCCTTGGGAAGAAACATTTCGCAGCACATGTGCGGCGCGGCGACACACTGATCGTCAGTTTCGAGTCTATTCACGGCATGCAGGCGCTTACCTCTACAGCAGAGCCACTGGGCTGGACTTTTGTGCGAACGCAGAACTGGTCAAGTCTGTGCATCGCAGCAGACGGTGACACCTGGTTTCGCGACCCTGATGTGATCGGGCTGTTTGATCGACTCGTAGATGACGGCTTCTTTGACGACTTTGAAACCGTTCTATTTTATGGCGCGGGCCCTTGCGGCTATGCGGCGGCGGCCTTTTCTGTCGCAGCCCCCGGCGCACGCGTCTTTGCAATTCAGCCTCAGGCCACTCTCGATCCGCGCCTGACAGAATGGGACACACGATTCATCGAAATGCGTCGCACTGATTTCGCAACGCGATACGGGTATGCGCCGGACATGCTGGACGCCTGCGCACAGGCCTATGTTGCCTATGATCCGCTCGAGCAGCTAGATGCAATGCATGCAACTCTGTTTGCGACTTCCGGCGCTGTGCTCCTTCGCATGCCACGAATGGGCAACGCATTGCAGGGCGATCTGTTGCGGATGCGCATTTTGACGCCGTTGCTCATCGAAGCGGCATCAGGCGCATTGGACCAATCCTCTTTTGCCACGCACTACCGCGCACGGCGGACATTCCTGCCATACCTGCGACGGCTGATGGTTGCACTCGATGGGGCCAAACGCACAGAACTGACGTATCTGCTGGCACATAACGTCGCCAAGCGCATCAATGCGCCGCGATTTGTCCGACGCTGTGCCGAAATCGAAGCAGAGCGTGAAGCGGCCCAGCAAACAGTCGAAAAGAACAACCCAGACACGCAGGAGGGCTAGCGCCCGCGCGCGCACCCGTGCTAACGCGCTTGCCATGAAGTCCCTTACGATTGCCCGCCCCGACGATTGGCACCTGCACTTGCGCGATGGCGCAATGATGCGCGCCGTTCTGCCCCACACCGCTCAGCATTTTGCACGTGCGATCATTATGCCCAATCTTGTGCCGCCTGTGGTGACAGGTGCGCAAGCTACGGCCTACCGCGACCGGATCATGGGCGCATTGCCAGAGGGAATGTCATTTGAACCCCTAATGACACTCTATCTGACTGAGGACACAGACCCCGATGACGTCGCCGCCGCCCATACCAGCGGTCTGGTCAAAGCAGTAAAACTCTACCCCGCCGGCGCCACCACGAATTCAGCGTCAGGCGTGGCGGATTTTGGGAAAATCCGCGCAACGCTCGACCGAATGGCCAAGATCGGCCTTCCGCTGTGCGTCCATGGCGAAGTGACGGATGCTGACATCGATATCTTTGACCGGGAGGCCGTGTTTATCGACCGCGTGCTTGACCCGTTGCGGCGTGCCACACCGGGCCTGAAGGTAGTGATGGAGCACATCACGACTTCAAACGCGGTCGACTACGCCCGCGCTCAGGACGACAGTCTAGGGGCCACGATCACAACACACCACCTGGTGATCAATCGAAACCACATCCTCGCCGGTGGTATCAAACCGCACTACTACTGCCTGCCCGTCGCAAAACGGGAATCGCACCGCCTTGCCTTGCGCGAAGCCGCAACTGGCGGTGAGACACGGTTTTTCCTCGGCACTGACAGCGCGCCACACACCGACGCCAACAAATTGCTGCCTTGCGGCTGTGCGGGCTGTTTCACCGCGCCCAACACCATGGCCATCCTTGCGCAAGTGTTCGAAGAAGACGGTGCTCTGGACAAGCTCGAAGGATTTGCATCCCACAACGGGCCCGCCTTTTACGGCCTGCCAGTAAACGCCGATACACTCACTTTGACCAAAACCCCCTCCCCGCATCACGACCACATCGCAACCGACGAAGGCCCGGTCACGGTCTTCGATCCCGGGTTCGAATTGCAATGGTCCGTACTGTAACTTCTGTGTTTCAAGAAAATCCCCGCCGGAGGCTCCTGCCCGCGCCACCGGCCCAACCGTTCGAAAGACAAGCGATATGATCCCAACCAGCTATCCAAGCCCAGAAGAAATGGCACGCCTCACCGCCCGTATGCTGCTCGAGATCAAGGCCGTTCACTTTAACGCAGCCGAGCCGTTCACGCTCGCCTCCGGCCTGCCCTCGCCCACCTATATCGATTGCCGCAAACTGATCAGCCACCCCCGTATCCGCGCCACACTGATGGATTTTTTGACGGTAACTGTGATGCGCAACGCAGGGTTTGAAGCCTTTGACAACATCGCTGGTGGCGAAACCGCAGGCATCCCATTTGCAGCCCTTGTGGCTGAGCGGATGGCATTGCCCATGACCTATGTGCGCAAGAAGCCCAAAGGATACGGGCGCAATGCCCGGATCGAAGGGGACATGAGCGAAGGCCAGCGTGTTTTGCTGGTTGAGGATCTTACAACCGATGGCGGGTCGAAGTTGAGCTTTGTGGATGCGATCCGGGACACCGGAGCGACGTGCGGGCATACGGCCGTCATCTTTTACTATGGCATCTTCCCTGAGACAGAGAAAACGCTCGGCGATCATGGCGTCGCACTGCACCATCTGTGCACGTGGTGGGATGTTCTGGCCGAAGCAAAGGTCCAGGGCAGCTTTGACGTCGATACGCTCGCGGGTGTCGAAGAGTTTCTGAACGACCCGCGCGCCTGGCAAGCCGCACGTACGCAAACGTAGGGGATTAAAATCCGCGCGATTTCTGTCAGGGCTGACTGACATCTTGTGGACAGGCTGTGAGCCGTTACAAGGAATCGGTGGATAACCTGCCTGTGCGCGCTTTGTGAATAAGACGATTCGACGACAGTGAACTTGCGCGATGTGGTGACATAGCCGAAAAACTATACTATATCTTGTAAGGCGTTTCTGGCTGGACGGACATACCCACAGGCTTGTCCCCAGTTATTTCCCGATAGCGGGTGCGAGGACGCTGTGACACCCCATCCGCACGGTGGGCACAGGCAATAAAATGAGCAGGACGGGGTGAGATGAACGAGATTGCGGCGATCAATCCAACGGGTGTTGCGGTACAGGATGCCGAAACGATGCCGCATTCGACAGAGGCTGAGCAACAGCTTCTGGGTGCGATCCTCACCAACAATGACATTTATGACCGTGTTGCCGCGATCATTGGGCCTAGTCATTTCTATGACCCTGTACATGCCCGCATTTTTGAGATTTCGGCGGCGCGCATTGCCAAGAACAACCTTGCAAGCCCCGTCACTCTCAAAGCGTTCATGGAAGATGACGAAGGGCTGAAAGAACTTGGCGGACCCGCCTACCTCGCGCGACTGGCTGGCGCAGCAATCAGCGCCTACGCGGTGCGCGACTACGCCCAAATCATCTATGATCTGGCAGTACGCCGGGATCTGATCCAATTGGGTCGCGACATCAGCGCCAAGGCTGCCAAAGTCGAAGTGACTTCCGAACCCAAAGAACAGATCGTCGAGGCGGAACAGGCGCTATATCAGCTGGCTGAACAAGGCACGTCAGAAGGCGGTTTTCAAAGCTTTCTCAAGGCCGTAACTGACGCAGTTAATGTTGCCAACGCGGCCTATCAGCGCGAGGGTGGCCTTGCAGGTATCTCAACCGGCCTTACTGACATGGACAAGAAACTCGGCGGATTGCACTCGTCCGATTTGCTGATCCTTGCGGGTCGCCCGTCCATGGGCAAGACATCACTTGCCACCAACATCGCCTTCAACATCGCCAAATCCTACAAACGCGGCCTGAAACCCGATGGCAGCGAAGGATCCATCCAGGGCGGCGTCGTAGGCTTCTTTTCACTGGAGATGAGCGCCGAGCAGCTCGCCGCCCGGATCCTGTCAGAGGCATCAGAAGTGCCCAGCGAACAGATTCGGCGCGGCGACATGACCGAAGGCGAATTCCGCCGCTTTGTAGATGCAGCCAAGCAGCTTGAAGCGTGCCCCTTGTTCATCGACGATACGCCCGCCATCCCGATAGCACAACTGGCCGCCCGCGCACGCCGTCTCAAGAGGGCCCATGGGCTGGACGTATTGATCGTGGACTACCTGCAACTGGTACGCGGTGTGGCTGACAACCGGGTGCAGGAAATTGCCGAGATTTCCATGGGGCTCAAGGCTATCGCAAAGGAACTGGCCATACCCGTCATTGCCCTTTCACAGCTCAGCCGACAGGTCGAAAACCGGGAAGATAAACGCCCGCAGCTCAGCGATTTGCGTGAATCCGGATCGATCGAACAGGACGCGGATGTCGTGATGTTCGTGTTCCGCGAAGAGTACTACAAAGAGCGCGAGAAACCCGGCGATCACGATCTGGAAGCCATGGGCAAGTGGCAGGAAGAAATGGAACGCCTGCACGGTCGCGCCGAGGTCATCATCGGCAAGCAGCGACACGGGCCCATCGGCACGGTTGATCTGTCCTTTGAGGGCCGATTTACCCGCTTTGGCAATCTGGTACAGCCTTGGCAGCAACAAGGTGGCGGCGACGACGTCGGTTTCTGAGAGCGTTGATGGGAGTTCGGCCTTCGGGCTCCCTCGAATTTTTTGAATCAGAGACGATGACCGGGGATTAGGCGGTCAGGCGTTGGGCGCAAGACTATAGCAGGCCCTAACCGAACTGTGACTGGACAGCACATCACCTCTCTGCCCCACTGATGTTATGTGGCGCGCATTTGTTTTGCTGTTTTTACTGTTTTCCAAGCCTTTGCAGGCCGAGGACCACTTCGAAGTGGACGTGGAACTGTTCCTTGCCGTCGATGTCAGTCGCTCCATGCAACCTTTGGAGCTGGAAATTCAGCGCCGGGGTTATGCCGCCGCACTGACAAGCGACGAAGTGCAGGCCGCCATCGGAGGCGGTATGCTTGGGCGGATCGCCATAACCTACGTCGAATGGGCCGGAGCCTACAGTCAGCGCGTTATTGTCCCTTGGACCTTGCTGGAAAGCCGCGCGCAAGCAGAGCAGATCGCAAGCCAGATAACTGCCAATTTTGACGATGCTTTGCGGCGCACGTCGATCTCCGGGGCGCTGGACTATGCCGCAACATCAATCGAGAACAACGCATTTGACGGGCTACGCCGGGTAATCGACGTGTCGGGCGACGGCCCCAACAACATGGGCGATGCAGTTACTAGCGCCCGAGACAGAGTGCTGGCGCGCGGTATGACGATCAACGGGTTGCCCCTGATGACCAAAGACGACTCTATTACCTCGCGCTACAATATCGACGATCTTGATGCATACTATACCGCCTGTGTGATCGGAGGGAGCGGCGCCTTCGTTCTGCCTGTCATTGACTGGGCCGAGTTCGAAGAGGCCGTGCGGCGCAAGCTGGTTCTTGAAATCGCCTCTACCCCGGTCACCGAACGTTTATGGCGCGCGCAAAGTCCGCCCCCGTACGATTGCCTCATCGGGGAAAAAATCTGGGAACAGAACCGCAGCCTGTTTGCTTACCCGTAGGAGCCAAGCGGCCGATACAAAGCACATTTGCCCCTTGACCCTGCGCGGCATGTTGCCAACAAGACAAGCATGACGTCCGCAACCCTGACCATCGACCTTGGCGCCGTTGTGCGCAACTGGCGCACCCTTGGTGCGATGAGCGAAGGGGAAACCGGGGCTGTGGTCAAAGCAAACGGCTATGGCTTGGGCGCCAGCGAGGTTGGTCAGGCACTTCACAAGGCCGGGGTGCGCAGCTTTTTCGTTGCCACTGCAGGCGAAGGCACCGACTTGCGCACTGCCATTGGGCACGGGCCACGGATTTTTGTCTTTTCCGGACACATGGACGGCGATACCGATCAAATCCGCGAAGGATCGCTGACCCCGCTTCTGAATTCCGTCGATCAGATGCTACGCCATTTTGAAGCCCTGCCCGGTGCACCCTTTGGTATCCAACTCGACACCGGCATGAACCGGCTGGGGATGGAGCCTGCGGAATGGTCGGCAGTGCGCGACATCGCCATTGCGCAACGGCCAGTATTGGTCATGTCCCATCTGGCCTGTGCTGACACGCCCGATCACAGCATGAACGCACAGCAGCTTGCTGCATTCCATGCAATGACGGATGGGCTGGACGTGCCCCGCTCTCTGGCGGCGACGGGGGGCACCCTTCTTGGGATGGATTATCACTTTGATATGACACGCCCGGGCGTGGGACTTTATGGCGGCTTGCCCTTCGTAGATGCAGAGCCCGTCGTTACCCTCGATCTGCCAGTAATTCAGGTCCGCGATGTAACCGCGGGGGAAACCGTCGGATACGCCAACAGCTGGACCGCCGAAGGAGACGCGCGCATTGCGACTGTTTCCGGGGGGTATGCAGACGGGCTAATCCGCGCCATGGGCTCTAACGCAGTGCTTTATGCGGGCGATGTGGCCTGCCCGGTGGTGGGCCGCGTGTCGATGGACCTGATCACAGCTGACGTCACCGCCCTGCGCCACGACCCGACACGCCTGCAACTGATGGGTCGGCACCAGTCCATCGACACGGTTGCGGACGCCGCGGGCACCATCGGCTATGAAATCCTGACGCAACTGGGCGCACGTTACGCGCGGACCATACTCGCATGAGCGTTCTTGCGGCCCTCGGGCGGGTGATCCTCGGTTTGTTTGCCGCCATCGGACGCGTCAGCATTTTTGGTGCCCAAACCTTGTCCCACATCGTGCGTCCCCCCTTCTACCCGCGCGAGTTTGCACTCGCCCTGTTGAACATCGGTTGGCTGTCGCTGCCCGTGGTGGGACTGACAGCCATCTTCACCGGCGGCGCGCTGGCGTTGCAAATCTATGCCGGCGGCGCGCGGTTCAACGCCGAGGCTGTGGTGCCCCAGATCGTGGCAATCGGTATGGTACGTGAATTGGGGCCCGTTCTGGTTGGCTTGATGATAGCGGCGCGCGTCACCTCCTCAATCGCTGCCGAAATCGCGACAATGAAGGTGACCGAGCAGATTGACGCGCTGGTGACCCTGTCAACACATCCGATGAAGTACCTCACAGCACCGCGCGTGCTTGCCGCAACACTCGTCGTCCCGCTTCTGGTGGCTGTGGGCGACATTATCGGGATCTTCGGAGGGTATGCCGTAGCGACAGGCTCGCTTGGCTTCAACGCGGCGGCTTACATCCAGAACACAGTTGACTTTCTTCAGCTGCGCGATGTCACCTCCAGCCTAGCCAAAGGGGCCGTCTTTGGCTGTATCGCCGCCCTCATGGGCTGTTACTTCGGGATGAACTCCGGGCGCGGCGCCCAAGGCGTGGGACGCGCCACCAAAGGGTCTGTCGAGGCCGCTGCTGTGCTGATCCTAGCCGCCAACTTCGTACTGACGGGGGTGTTTTTCTCGGTATGACAGATCGGCATATTTTCATCTCACCCCATACAGGCTCCCCGCAAGGCCGGGGTGCCCTAGGCGCAGCACCATGATCACACTCGACAGCGTCCATAAATCTTTCGGCTCAAACGACGTCCTGCGCGGCGTCAATCTGCACGTCGCCAAAGGCACATCGATGGTCATTATCGGCGGCTCAGGCACAGGAAAGTCGGTCGCCATCAAATCAATCCTCGGCCTCGTCACCCCGGACAGCGGGACAATCACCGTCGACGGCACTGACGTGACCAAGGCCGACCGGGACGCCTTTCTGGCCCGCTTTGGGATGCTGTTCCAAGGGGGCGCCCTCTTTGACAGCTTGCCCGTCTGGCAAAACGTCTCTTTCCGCCTGCTGCGCGGATCACTCGCCAAACCAAAGGAAGAAGCCCGCGCCATCGCCGTCGAAAAACTGCGCCGGGTCGGACTGACCCCGGATGTGGCCGACCGGCTTCCCGCAGAACTCTCCGGGGGCATGCAAAAGCGTGTGGGATTGGCCCGCGCCATCGCGGCCGATCCCGAAATCATCTTCTTTGACGAACCCACGACCGGGCTTGACCCGATCATGGCCGGGGTCATCAACGACCTGATCCGGGAAATCGTCACCGAAATGGGGGCGACGACGATGACGATCACGCACGATATGAGTTCAGTGCGCACTATCGCAGATCACGTGGCCATGCTGCACGCTGGTAAAATCCGCTGGACCGGGCCTGTCGCCGAGATGGACAGCGCCGGCGATCCTTACGTAGATCAGTTCATCCATGGCCGTGCGACAGGGCCGATCGAAGCTGTGCGCTAGCGCGGTTCAAGGTCGCGGCAGATATTTGGGCATCGTGTCCTTCGCCAAATCCATCAGAGACTCATATTCCTGAACCACATTGCCTGTCGTCCGCCACAGCCGTCTGACTTCACTGGCTTTCATACCGGTCATCGGCGATATCGCAACATCGACACTCGCCAACTGCGCCCCACTTTTGGCGTCATAAAAATCCAACCACCCGACAAGATTGGTAAACGTTTCGGACACGGTGCGCAGTCGCATCGTGTAAAGCACGAATTCCGCTCGAACCTCTTGCTTACCTTGGCGCGACGCCGGGATGAGACTGTTTGCCATCACCTGCTTGAGGTCTGCCAGAACACGGTTTTGGTTTAGACCGAAGGCGTTGATGGTGGACAGACGAATGTGCTCAAATTCAGTTTGCAACAGTGGTACTCGCCGATCGCCTTTTTTGAAAACTTGCGCAGACACACTGGTCACTCGAAAGCTTTGGTCCGACGCCACCGGACCGGGTGGATCAACACATCCAGCCAACATGACGCTCAGAAGCGAAACGACCATAAATACCTTGATGCCAGTTACTTTAAAAACACGTCTCACTGAACTTGCACCCAGAGTGTAATGGCATAGTCACCCGACGCTGTTGACCCCGCCGACACAGCCGCTTGCCAGTCTGCTACGGCAACCAACCCCTTCTTTTTATTGGTGAAATCCGTGAACCTCTCTTCGAAAAGCTGACAAGACGCAAGAAACGGCCCTAGAGTTTCACCATTTGCACGGAAATTTCCGGAGCAAGCAATGTTCCCGGGCCGCCGGCCCGTCAGTTCCGTTTTGAAACCATAGCCCACTGTCAAATTACTCCTAACGACACCTTCACCACGCATCCCGTTGGTACAGGTCAATTTAACGACCGCCTGGTTGGCCCCTTTGAGTGCGCCACTTTTTTTGCCGCTACAACGTACTGTCCGGCTTGTGGTTTCAAAGCGCGCTTTGACGGGCGCGCCAGCCTGCGCCGGACCGGCGAGTGTCTTGCCAGAACGGTTCAAAACCTCCACCGGTTGCGTGATTGAGGCGCTGGTTTGGGCCGCATCTATCGGCAGGATGATGGGTGCAGCGACAAGCGCAACTGGCGCCAGTATCAATATTTCGCACCCCGAAAGCAGCGCTGCGACCGCACCGGCGAGAAAATAGGTTTTCTTGGAGGATATTCCTTCAAAATTTTCTAATTAAAATAATCAGATGAAACCACCGTGCGCGATTTTTCATCAATGAGGCAGTCTGGATATCCATACCCTTGCGTACAGGATGTTCTCAGCGTTTAACCGTTGATCCAAAGCCAACACCACGCCTACGCAAGCGGCAAACCCAACATGCAAGCACGCGGCATCAAACTCCCTTCATTCGTGGTTCGTGAGGGCAACCTAACCAGCGCCCTCTCGGGTGCGTCGCCCTTGTGGCAGAGATACGCAGCGTCTACTTCTCCAACATGACTGCGCTGAAACTCGTTAACCTATCCCTGTTGATCCTGTTTCCGATCGCGTGGTTTGCACCGCTCATGCGTGCAGGCCTGCTGCCACTGTTCGGGCTCAGCAAGATTTCGGTCATCACCGGGCTGCAGTCTCTATGGGGATCCGATATCTTCCTCGCAATCGTCGTGGCCGTCTTCGCCCTCGTCGCGCCGTTGTTGAAAACCATTGCTCTGGCACTGGTCCATTGGGATGTCCTGACGCCCCGCATCACCCCTCTGCTAGGCTTCCTTGGCAAACTCGCCATGGCCGACATCTTTCTGATCGCCCTCTACATCACCCTGGCCAAAGGGGTCGGGGTCGGACGGCTCGAAACCGCATGGGGGCTTTACCTGTTCACGGCCTGCATCCTCACCTCCCTCTGGGTGAGTTGGCGCACGCAACGCAGCGCAAAGGCCGAGCGCGCGGAATAGGGCTTTACCCCACAGCACCGCGCTGGCACTCCTTGCCCCATGGCCAAATCACCCTCCTTTTCCTGCTCAGCGTGCGCTGCGACCTTTACCAAATGGTCCGGACGCTGTGACAGTTGTGGGGAATGGAACACCATTTCAGAGGATACCGGCCTGTCCGTTGGTCCGGGCGCCAAATACCTCGGGGCCAAACGGGGCACCGGCATCGCCCTGAGCGATCTGCGCACCGAAGAGGCACCGCCCCCCCGCACGGCTTCAAAGTTGGCCGAACTCGACCGCGTGTTAGGCGGTGGCCTCGTTCCCGCCTCAGCGATCCTCGTGGGCGGGGACCCCGGCATAGGTAAATCCACGCTCTTGCTCCAAGCCGCAGCCCAATTCGCGCGCGGTGGCCTCAAAACCATTTACGTGAGCGGAGAAGAAGCCAGCGCTCAGGTTCGCATGCGTGCCCAGCGCCTTGGTCTTGGGGATGCGCCGGTGCAGTTGGCTGCAGACACCAACCTGCGCAACATCCTCACCACATTAGAAGCCGAAGCGCCGGGCCTCGCTATCATAGATTCGATCCAGACCATGTGGCTCGACACAGTGGACAGCGCCCCCGGCTCGGTCAGTCAGGTGCGTGCGGCAGCCCACGAACTCACCACGTTTGCCAAACGCAAAGGCGTCAGCGTCATCCTTGTGGGTCACGTGACCAAGGAGGGTCAGATTGCAGGCCCCCGCGTCGTCGAACACATGGTCGATACCGTGCTCTATTTCGAAGGGGAACGCGGTCACCAGTTCCGTATCTTGCGGGCCGTCAAAAACCGCTTTGGTCCTGCCGAGGAAATCGGCGTGTTCGAAATGACCGGCTCGGGTCTGGCCGAAGTCACCAACCCTTCCGCCCTGTTCCTGTCCGAACGCGGTACGCCCTCACCCGGTTCGGTTGTCTTTGCAGGCATCGAAGGGACGCGCCCTGTCCTTTGCGAATTGCAGGCCCTTGTCGCCCCCACTCCGCACAGCCAACCGCGCCGCACAGTGGTGGGTTGGGATGGCGGGCGGCTTGCCATGATCCTCGCGGTGCTCGAAGCGCGATGCGGCATCCCATTTGCCGGATTAGATGTCTATCTGAACGTTGCAGGGGGGATGAAAATCTCCGAACCGGCTGCGGACCTCGCTGTGGCGGCTGCATTATTATCCGCTCGAGAAGACAGCGCCCTGCCCGCTGATACGGTTGTTTTTGGCGAAATCAGCCTGTCTGGGGCGCTCAGACCCGCCCCTCAGACCGAAAACAGGTTGAAAGAAGCCCAAAAACTTGGTTTTGCATCTGCCATCGCTCCCAAAGGGGGCAAAGCCTACGGATCGCAAGGAATGACGCTCAACCTGATGAGCGATTTGACCGGGTTTGTGGGTGAGGTTTTTGGCGCCGGATAAAGCCATCGAATGAACGTGACGTCGGCTGCAAGGCCTAAGGCGAGCAGAAGAAGGAAAAGGACCATGGAAGGGTTCACCATCATTGACGGCATTGTGGCCGTGGTCATCATCCTGTCGGCGCTACTGGCCTATGGGCGCGGCATCGTGCGGGAGATCATGGCCATTGCGGCATGGATCGCAGCGGCTGTTCTTGCGTTCCTGTTTGCCCCGCGGGTCGAACCACTGGTGCGTGAAATACCGGTGATTGGCGAATTCCTCGCTGACAGCTGCGAGTTGAGCATTATCGGTGCCTTTGCCCTCGTCTTTGCAGTGGCTCTCATTGTGGTTTCCTTGTTTACGCCAATGTTTTCATCCCTTGTGCAGCGCTCGGCGGTTGGCGGGATCGATCAGGGTATGGGCTTTCTCTTTGGGGTGGCGCGCGGCGTCCTGCTCGTGGCGATCGCATTTTTTGTCTACGACACAGTGATCACTGGTCAGGAATACACCATCGTCGACGAAAGCCGCTCAGCCGCCGTATTCGGACGCTTCACCGGACAAATCGAAGAGCAAAACCCCGAAGAGGCCCTGGGCTGGATTACAGCGCAATACGAAGCACTCGTTGGGACATGCTCGGCCGAGTGATGCGCTGACAGTCAGTTGACGTGTGCTGATCCGCGGTTTCCTCGGCAACGCCATGCCGACTGATGCGGTGTTGCCCATGAGATGGCCGCGGAAACTAGGTCTCGCGTTACGGCCATTGCTAGAACAAACAGACCGGCGGCGAAAACTTGCGGCGCGACGCGGCGCTTTGCGCGCCGCTCAACCATTGCGGCCAGAAATTTACCTCAGAATCATCCGGCTTAATCACGATTCGCGCGCGTAGCCAGAACCGTCGCGGCTTAGGCCTCAGGCGATCATAGTAAACACCCGGTTAATCGCGTGGCCCCAGCGTGCAAAGTGGCCCTCCTGCAAACGTGACTGGCATCTGAGGTGAAACAGAGCCTGCCTATCGCCCTCTTTGTGACGAAAAAGCGGCAGATTTGTGATGCGTCTTTGGTGGCAGAACACAATCACCCAAACCACACCGGAGAGCCAAAATGTTCCTCAATCATGACGCCGCCTTCACCACGTTCGCCCCCGCCATTCACTCAAACCTGCCCCAGTACACCGATACGCTGAGCGCCCAGACGAGACTGGAAACAACACGTGGCTGGGCCAGTGTCGATGACCTTATTGCAGGAGATCGCGTGGCGACGATGGATGGCGGATTCGCCACAATCACAGCTATCACCCACCCCAAACGGCGCGCCCCGCTCGTGCAGGTGCCGGGTGGCGTTCTGTCGACCTGTTCCGACGTCGCATTGCCAGCCGATGGCCACATCGCCCTGACGCCCCCGGCGCGCTGGTCGCAAGCCCCTGTGGTGTCTGTTCTAATCAAGGCGCTGAGCGGTTGGAACGGCATCCGCCCCACCCTATTTGCCGGTCCCGACCTTGCCACCCTGCATTTCGGGGAAGAAGAGATGATCTATGCCCAGACCGGCCTCTTGATTCACGCCTTTGACGCGAACGCCGACAGCTTTTTTCCGACCCTCAACTATGGCGACACCCGTGCCCTTCTGGCACTTCTGGATGGCAAAATGCCCGCACCGGATGCAGCAGCGGCTTAAAGGTTGCATGAAGTGTGATCCTTTCGTGACAGGGCTGGCCGGGCTTGCTACACCCCGGCTAACCCTTTCCACGGATTCGGAGCTGCCCCTTGTCCGACCAAGACGCCGACGCGCTAATGCCCCCTGCCCATCCATTTGACGATGACAAGCTAAAGGAGGAGTGCGGCATATTTGGAGTGCTCGGCACAGTGGATGCCGCCAACTTCGTCGCCCTTGGCCTGCATGCCTTGCAACATCGAGGACAAGAAGCGGGCGGTATTGTCTCATACCACCCTGATCATGGTTTCAACTCAGCACGACGCTTTGGCTACGTGCGCGATAACTTCACATCGCAAAAAGTGATGGAAACACTGCCCGGCGCTCTGTCTATCGGTCACGTGCGCTACTCTACCGCCGGATCCAAGGGCCAAACCGCCATCCGTGACGTCCAGCCCTTCTTTGGCGAATTTGCAATGGGTGGAGCGGCAATTGCACACAACGGCAATATCACCAATGCAGACGCTCTGCGGCGCGAGCTGATCGAGCGCGGATCGATCTTCCAATCTTCTTCAGACAGCGAATGCATCATCCATCTGATGGCGCGTTCTCTGCAACGCAACATCCCCGAACGTATGGAAGACGCCCTGCGCCGGGTTGAAGGCGCGTTTTCCGTTGTGGCCATGACCCGCACCAAGCTGATCGGCGTACGTGATCCACTGGGTGTGCGCCCATTGGTGCTGGGCCAATTGCCTACTGGTTGGGTGCTTAGCTCTGAAACATGCGCGCTGGACATCATTGGCGCCGAATTCGTGCGCGAGATCGAACCGGGCGAGATGGTCGTCATCACCGAAGCCGGTGTCGAAAGCCACCACCCGTTCCGCCGGCAGAAATCGCGCTTTTGCATCTTTGAACACGTCTATTTCTCTCGCCCCGACAGCATCCTCGGTGGACGCAGCGTCTATGAGACCCGCGAAAACATCGGGCGTGAACTGGCAAAGGAAGCCCCTGTTGAAGCGGACCTTGTCTGCCCCGTACCTGACAGTGGTACGCCGGCGGCTATCGGATATTCGCTGGAATCAGGCATCCCTTATGCGATGGGCATCATTCGCAACCAGTACATGGGCCGAACATTCATCGAGCCGACCGAGCAGATCCGCAACATGGGTGTGCGCCTCAAACTCAACGTCAACCGCGCCCTGATCAAGGGCAAGCGTGTGATCCTCGTGGACGACTCGGTTGTGCGCGGCACGACCTCACGCAAGATCAAGGAAATGATCCTCGATGCTGGCGCGAAAGAGGTCCATTTCCGCATCGCCTCTCCTCCCACGGCCTGGCCCTGTTTTTATGGGGTGGACACACCCCAGCGCGAAAAACTGCTCGCCGCCACAATGAGCGAAGCCGAAATGACCGAACATTTGGGCGTGGACAGCCTCAAGTTCATCTCACTGGACGGGCTTTACCGCGCTGTTGGCGAGGCCAACGGACGAGATGCCAGCAGCCCGCAGTATTGCGATGCGTGTTTTTCTGGCGAATACCCGGTCGAACCTGCCGATATGATTGAAAAAGGGTTCGAGATGAAGGCGGCAGAGTGATCACCATCTGTTGACACAAACCGTCAACAGGATGTGCGAACCTTGGCTGTGCAACCACTCAGCCCGGATATCCTGAACGTCATTGCCTTGTGGCCACAACAGGCCCAGCAGCACCTTTTGACTGCCCGCGCTATTGCGTTTGAAGTGGCGGATGCCAATCCAGCGACCGAATTGACGGAATCGCTAAAATGGGGGGAACCGGCATGGCGTCCGCTAAAGGGTGGGACGACGCTTAGGATGAGTTGGAAGGCAGATAGGAGCGCGATTGGCCTGTTTGTGGATTGCAAGACGGACCTGTGCGTGCGCATGCAATCGGACTTTCCGGACGCGTTTGACTACGACGCTCCACGGGCCCTGTACCTTGCATCAAGCGCCGCACTGCCCAAAAAAGCGCTGCGCCATCTCGCTGAAATGACTTTTCGCTACAAACGCGTTTTGCCCGTCGCATAATTTTTTTTCACGCCCCCGTGAATAAAACCCCCGCCCCAGATGTTTCCTCTGTGAACCCGGCCTGAGCTGGCCGGACATTGGACATCGAAAGGACCACATTATGCCTATCAAGATTGTAGGAGAGAACTTTCCAGCAAACGTCGACGAGATGCTGAACAACCGCATGCTCAGCGTTATTTTCCAGACATTTGTCATCAAGAACGCGGGCTCCGACGCCGCAGCCAAACTCACCTTTATCAACGAAAACCCCAAAGGTTACGACATCTACACCAAGTTCGTAGGCCCCGAGGCGCGGCCGCGCATCAAGCTCGACGGGCAGTTGAAAGGAGCGCTCGACAAGATCATGGCCGGCGCGCAGAGCGAGGCCGCTTCCAAACTGGATGTATTGGGCCAGGTTCTGAACAAGGAATTCCGCGACCTGTTCAACAAGCGGCTGTTGGGCCCGTTCTACGAAACCCGATTTGAAAAAGGCAGCCCGCTCAACAAGATCGTGCGCAAGATTGCCGACAAGAAATGCGAAAGCCGCTATGGCAAGGTGGGCATCGTCACCGAGCGACTGGGCTCAAAGAACAAGGCCGCGATCAAGGAGATTATGATCGCGCTTTACATGGACGACGAAGTAGAGGCGACAAATGCATGCAAGAAGTCCGACCTGAAGTGGAAAGCCTTCCTGATCAAGGACGCCATTAAGGACCAAAAGGGGCTTTCGGCCGGTGCCGACCAAATAAAAGTAGACCGCAAAAAGCTCGTGGTGCTCGGTTTCGAAAACGTTAACGACAAATCAATCGTGACGATGCTGAAGGAGATGATCAATCTGCATATGGACTATGACACGCGCAAGAAAGCGCCAAAAGTCTTTGAAAAGATTAAGAAGAAAGAGCCAAAGACAAGTCCGATTCAAAAGCTGAAGTATCCCGCGATGATCAAGTTGCTGAAATCCAAAGACGCTATTCCTAGTTACGCCGCAGAGTGACGGACCAACCAGAAAGGGCACCGCCTCGTTCGGTGCTCTTTTTCGACCAATGGGTGCACCTCCAATCCCTCAGATGTTCATCAGGTACGACGCTGCTCCGCGCCTTGCAGCCCTTCTCAATTCCCCAATACGCAAGTGCCGCGGCGTCAATGGGCAAGTCTTAGCCCATGTGTCATTTGGCGCATTTTGCCCTTACAAAACCCGTGTTACCGCACGCCTCTTGCAGTTTACCAACCAGAGGCATCATGTCCGACAAAACCAATTCCACCACCGCCAATCTGGCGACCCAGAAAGCCGTCCTACCCCTGCGCAGCCTGCAATTGATCGGGACATTCACCAGTGAAAACGCCCGCCGTGCATTTCTGCGCCACGCTGACCGCAAAATCGCGACTGTGTCCATCGGCGACAAATTACGACAGGGCACGGTTATCGCCATCGACGAGGGTGCAGTGATACTGAACACCGCCACCGGAACCCACACTTTGCGCATTCCGGCGCCGCCACAACCGCGCGCCGCCGCTTGACGCCCCGCACCGTGCGGGGCAAGACGCCGATATGACAAAAACAGCACTCATCACCGGTGCCTCGCGTGGCCTTGGCCACGCTCTGGCCCTCACCCTTGCGCCAACGCACCACATCATCGCTGTGGGCAAGACCACGGGCGCGCTCGAAGAACTGGATGACCAGATAAAGGCCATGGGGGGGTCAGCCACCCTTGCGCCAATGGACATTACGGTCGAGGCGGCGATGCAGACGCTGTGCCGGGGCATCCATGACCGATGGGGTGGCTTGGATATGTGGGCGCACACGGCAATCCATGCGGCACCTCTGACACCAGCGGCCATGATTGATGCCAAGGACATGAGCAAATCGGTGGCTGGCAATGTCACAGCCACTGCCACTCTGATCACCTACATTGCTCCGCTACTGGGGACAGAAGGCACAGCCCTGTTCTTTGACGATCCACAGGCAGGCGTACCTTTCTACGGCAGCTACGGCGCAACAAAGGCGGCACAGATTGCTCTGGCACGCTCTTGGCAAGCCGAAACCGAGCGGAGCGGCCCGCGCGTGCATATCGCGACGCCCGCCCCGATGCCGACCGCCACCCGCGCGCGCTTCCATCCGGGCGAGGATCGCGGCCCTCTTGCCGATCCAATGGCCGAGGCCAAGCGGATCATGATCGCACTCGACTCTTGAAGTCACGTGCAGGCCGTGGCTGACTGCTGGCCATGCTGCGCATTTCACCTCGATTTGACCGGCCCCGTCCCGCCACAGGGCGCCGCACACTCGCCCGTATCTATGATGCGGCAGAAACAGGTTGGCAGGACGGCATTTCCAAACTGGGCTTTGTGGGGGCCTACAGCGATCTTGTCACGCTGTGCCCAAAACCGCGCGTACCGCAGCCAAAGGTCATGGACGTCGGCACTGGCACAGGGGCCTTTGCAAACGCGTGGATCAGCGTACATGGCGCGCCGCATACACTGACAATCACCGACATTTCACCCGCCATGCTGGCATCCGCCAGAATCCGCCTACCGGAGGCACGGGCAATTCACGCTGGCCTCGGCTCCGCGATGCCGGATGTCCCAGCGCAGGACATCGTGCTCTGCGCCCATGTGATCGAACACCTTGATGATCCCATTGCCGGTCTGCAATGGCTCTATGACCGTCTGGCCCCCGGCGGACACATCGTAATGGCGATATCGAAACCGCATTGGTGCACGGCACTGGTCCGCTGGCGCTGGGGCAACGCCGCCTATTCGCCTCAAAAGGCGCGAGACATGCTGGTTCGGGCCGGTTTTCGCGATATTTGCGCCTATCCGTTTGCCAAAGGTCCGCCCTCGCGCGTCTCTCATGGCTATACCGCGCGCCGTCCGTAACCCACAGGCCACGGTCCTCTTTCTCTGTTTCAAAAAAAGCCGCGCGGCGCGCTCCCACAGTTGCCCCGTGCACCCACGCCCCATAGTAAGGAAAGAAAAGGGCATCCCATGCGCATTCTCATCACAAATGACGACGGCATTTCCGCGCCCGGCCTCGCCGTCCTCGAAACCATCGCGCATGATCTGGCCGGACCCGGCGGAGAGGTCTGGACAGTTGCGCCTGCGTTTGAACAATCCGGCGTTGGGCACTGCATTAGCTATGCGCGCCCCTTCATGATTCAAAAAATCGGACCCACCCGCGTCGCAGTCGAAGGCAGCCCCGCAGATTGCGTACTGGCAGGGCTGTTCGAAGTCATGAACGAACGCCCCGACCTGATCCTGTCTGGCGTGAACCGGGGCAACAACTCGGCTGAAAACGCGCTTTATTCCGGCACCCTTGGCGGGGCGATCGAAGGGGCCTTACAAGGCGTGCTGTCCATTGCGCTTTCTCAGTATTTCGGCCCCGGCAATCGCGACCTCGATGACCCGTTCGAAGCGTCACTGGCCCATGGCAAAGACGTGATTGAGCGGATTATCGCCAACACTCCGAAGAACCAGCCGGACTACCAACTCTTTTACAACGTCAACGTGCCACCCGTTGCGGCCAAGGACGTCAAAGGAATTGCATTGGTGCCTCAAGGACTGCGTCCCGGCGTGGGTTTTCACACTGAGGCGACCACCTCCCCATCGGGTCGGCAGTTCCTTTGGATCAAAGGTGGTAACCAACAGGTGCAAACCGCCCCCGGCACTGACGCTGCGGTCAACCTGGACGGCTACATCTCGGTCTCGCCCATGCGCGCAGACTTTACCGCCCACGACATGTTCGACACTCTCGGGGCCATCGCCACATGAGTGAAGACGACCTCGCAACCCGCAAAATGCAGTTTCTTTACGCCCTGCGATCGCGCGGCGTGACCGACAAGCGGGTGCTTGAGGCCATGGAGGCGGTTGACCGGGGGCCCTTTGTGCGTGGGCTTTTCGCCGAACGGGCCTACGAAGACATGCCCCTGCCTATCCCATGTGGGCAAACGATCAGCCAGCCTTCCGTTGTGGGGATGATGACGCAGGCGCTGAACGTAAGCCCGCGTGACAAGGTGCTCGAGATTGGCACCGGATCAGGCTATCAGGCCGCAATCCTCGCGAAACTGGCCCGCAGGGTCTACACCATCGACAGACATCGTCGTCTTGTGCACGAAGCGCGTGAAATCTTTGACCAGCTTGATTTGCATACGATCACAGCCATTACAGGGGACGGCAGCCACGGGCTGTCCGATCAGGCCCCCTTTGACCGTATTATTCTAACGGCAGCCGCCGAAGACCCGCCCGGCCCCCTACTCGCACAACTGAAAGTTGGTGGGATCATGGTGCTGCCCGTGGGCCAATCCGATGCGGTGCAAAGCCTGATCCGGGTCAACAAGACCGAGACGGGCCTTGAGTATGACGAATTACGCGACGTGCGCTTTGTCCCTCTGCTCGAGGGCTTGGGCAAAGAGTAAAACTGGTGTAAAACATCGGCGAGGCGGTACCAAACGTGGTGCCATGATCCGGCAATACCCCCAAACAGAGGGGCCCGGCAGAGGACGACGCAGATGACTCCGACCAAAACGCGTGCGCGCTTGGGGCGCATTATGATCGCCACACTCAGTCTGGGTGTGCTTGTGGCATGCGACGAACCGCTCGACTTTGACCTGCGCGGGCCCGAAGGCGGGTTCAATACCCGCGAAGCGGCGCGCAATGCCACAGTGGAGCGGCCCGAACCTGATGCACGTGGGGTGATCTCTTATCCCAACTATCAAGTGGCCGTGGCACGGCGCGGCGATACGGTTACAGAGGTGGCGCAGCGCGTTGGCCTGCCCGAGGATGAGTTGGCGCGGTACAACGGGATCGCAGTGGACGTCCCCCTGCGACAAGACGAAATCATCGCCCTGCCCCGCCGCGTGTCCGAACCGACCGGCGAGATCAGCGCTCCAAGCGGCGTGGATGTGACCACCTTGGCAGGCTCCGCCATTGATCGTGCAGAACCCACGCCGGCAGCTCCGCAAGTCGCGACCACAGCGTTGCCCGAGACCGGTCAGGAACCAATCCGCCACCAGGTCGAACGAGGTGAGACCGCCTTTACAATTGCGCGGCTCTATCAGGTGCCCGCGAAATCGCTTGCAGAATGGAACGGTCTGAACGCAGATTTCGCCGTTCGCGAAGGTCAGTACTTGCTCATCCCCGTGGCACGCGTCGCCCCACCGTCAAACACAACACCGCTTCCTGGCGCAGGCTCGGACACACCAACGCCTCCAAGTGCGACAAAGCCCCTGCCCGCAGACGACACCGCAAGTGAATCCGCGGCAGCTGCCGCCGCGACGACTGAAACCGTGGCCGAGGTGGGAGAGACCAGTTCACCAAAAGAAAGCGCTGCAATGCAGGTCCCTGTGCAAGGCAGCATCATCCGCGGCTATTCCAAAGGGCGCAATGACGGGATCGACATCAAGGCAGCACCCGGGACACCTGTGAACGCCGCTGCAAGCGGCACAGTGGCCGCCATCACCAAAAGCGCCGAGGGCGTGCCGATCATCGTCGTGCGCCATCCCGACAACTTGCTGACGGTCTATGCCAACGTTGCCGGCGTCAAAGTGACCAAAGGAGATGCGGTCAAACGCGGAGAGGCCATTGCACAACTGCGCAACAGTGCCGATCAGGCCTTTGTGCACTTTGAGGTGCGAGACGGATTCGATAGTGTCGATCCGTCGAACTACCTGCCCTGATACGGTGGACGGCAGCTGGCATTGATCACTTTCACGCGCCGGTCGCTTTTTCCCCATGTGTTCTGGTCGTCTTCAACCTGCGCATGTCCCAACTGATCGGGCCTGATATAGGCCGGGCAAGTCTTCAGCTTATTAAACGCACGCACCTTTGATTTAATGCCCGGGTGATCCCAAGGTCTCTAAGCATTACAAACGATGTAGAAACTACGCCTGAAGCAGGCGTGTTTGCGTCAGCACCGACTTATTACAAAATCACTCAGAGATTTTGCTTCGAGCACGAAGTGCCAGTTCGCTGCGGCGGCGCTACCGACCACTTACGATCGCTCAACCAGAAATCGGATAACACGTCCGCCTAGTGAGGCCGTTTGCAATGCAGAATGCTGCGAAGGTTCCGCCCAGCCAATAGCAAGTTTCTGCAGCAATAGTGCTGCCGAAGAAGTTCCCCATAAAGCCATCAGGCTACTCCAAGGAACGGCCTGTCCGACACGGACCTTCGGTTCTTCAGGATTCGACTATTTTGATCCCCGGTCAACCAGCACCCTTTCCAAATTGATCTAACCCAAAGAGATGATGCGATTTTTAATCGTTTACAAACAATGTCTTAAATTTTTTCTGATCATTGTTCAATATTTTTATTGACTGCCGTTCAGAATTCAGATCATTCTGAACGCCGTACAGAATAAACTTTTTTACCGTTTCGCACCAAACTGAAAAAACTTGAAAGCAAGACCTATGAACCTGACACGAAAAACAATCCTGCCCTTTACAGCGCTCTGCCTCTTTACCTCTGCCTGCGTGAGTCCAGAAGTCGTAACCGTCAAAACGATATCCGACGACGCGTTGACCTGCTCAGAAATAAAAACGCAACTTGGTCAACTCCAGCAGATCCAGAAAGAAGCCGAAAAAGGCAGAACCGCTTCCGGAGAGAACGTAGCCGCTGCCATCTTGTTCTGGCCCGCCGTGATCGGAAATAACATGAATGCCAAACAAGCACAGGAAGCAGCAACTGCGCGGCAGGCTGTGCTGGTAGATCTCTACAAACAAAAGCGATGCAAATGAACCAAAGCCTTTCTTCGCAAAGGCCCAAGTCCAGTTTCCGTATTTCCAGCGGATTGCCCCAACTCCAAATTATTAAACACCGGTGAAATTATGAAAAAACTTGTCGCTATACTTTTTGCCATACCTCTCCTAGCCGGCTGCGAGATTGTTGGCCTCTATGCAGGTGCCGCCGTGGTTGCCACAGCCCCCGTTTGGGTCCCCATTCAATACGGCGTGAGCCAATCAAAAGTGAAACAGCCCGTTGAAGTCGTTTCGAGTAAGGGAACGCCACTGACACCCGCCTTTGCAGGCAAACGTGAAGCCAAACTGACGGTGCCAAGAAATGCCGTGATTTGCAAAGGCTCCCGCAACCTAAGCGAAGGAGGGTTAACCGGCCCGAGCAGATCCGAACTTGTTTGCAACAAAGGCCTAAAAGGTTTTCTAAGCTTTGACGGCCTGACAACCAAATATGCAGTAGTGACCGTGGACCCCATCGGCCCCCCGTCAAAGGAACGGAATGCGTCTTCTATCAAGGGGTACCAGCGTTGCACGGGCAACTTTAATGATAAAGATGGTGTTGTTGCACCTTTTCTTGTGACGTGCGGGGATGAGCTTTATGGCGCAATATCTCCAAACTCAGCAGCTCCAAACGCCGAGGAATTCACAGTCTGGCTTCCACCAACGCATTGAGACAGCGAAGGTGGGCAAAGGTTAGACCAGTCAGCCTTGGCATGGCGATTTCAAGCAGACCACTTTTGGTGTCAGCTAAGGGCTCTGAACCATCGTTCGCTGCGTTCTGCCTGAATGACTGCCATGCGGACGAAGCCACCGTATGCTGCATCGACAACATACTGGATATCGAACTTTAATTACGTCAAGTCAGACCATTTTTGCAAAGTCATTTCTGGAAGGTAAGGTATACTACACTTTTGATTTTCCAGTTTAACTCATACGCTAATCTAGAATAAAAAGGACGAATAATGATAAAATCAACAATACCGACCCATTCATCATTTTACTGGACAACTCTATTTCTAGCACTCCTTATTTGGCCGTTGTCAGTGCAGTCCCAAACCATTGACCATGTAAAGGATGGAAAAGTTGCGGCCGAAGCATGCGCTTCGTACTTGGCGACCGGGAAGTTTCCCACACTTGCCCTCGAACAGGCAGGGTTTAGTGGAACCTCGACAGGAAAAAAAGCTTTTATGATAAACATGAAAAGTTTGTAACTGGCCGCTACATAACATTAACAGCAAATAGCATTAAAAGGGGGCGTGTGTGTTATGCTGCATTCAAACTCAGGGTTAAGGGGACGGCCGACCACGATATGGCGGGTGTACGTGCACTAGACGATGCATTTCAGACTGCATTGGTTGCGAAAGGATACAAGAAAAACGTCATAAAGATCGAAAAAGGTACACAAAAGGGACAAGAATCAACGCGTTTTGTCAAAGGTGATTCAATGTACGTTTTTATACACCCGAGTTTTTATAAAGGCTCAATGGACTTTGATCCATTTGTGGTAGGCTTTTCTCCTACATCACCAAATCCGCGCTGGTGGTGGGGGCAATGATCCTCACGTATCACAGAAATCTTCTGGTCCTCAGCCAACCCACGCCAGCAAGAAAAGCTTTGTAGCTTTATCAACCAATCCTGAGCTTGCCCCTGAGGTCTGCATTGCGCTCAGTCGATCATTCAACGCAGTCGTCTTCACTGTCCGCAGTGCAGGGAAATGCGGGATGAATATAGCCGAGTTTCGTTCGAAAGCCTGAGTGGAATGCACTGGAGACGTGGTGCATTCGGGTTTTTTCTAACCTGCAATCATAGGATAGTCTTTATGACAAATCACCCATATCTGAGCAGAGTTTCAATCTGCCTGCTCTCTATTTGCGTTCTTTTCGTATCGGGCTGTCTTCGTGATGGCCCTCCCATCAGCGCTGCTATGGTTGAAGGATCGCGAACGCTTACAGAAGCCGAGGTCTATAGCCGATATGCCGGAAACTCTATTCGATTTGACATTACGGATGGCGCAAAGGGATATTTCACTGAATTGTATTTTGCGAAAAACGGCTCCTTCCAATCTGTAGATTTTTATAGGCAAGAAATCACCGAAGGGACATGGCAGACTCATGATTCCCCTTTCGGGGGGTATGTGTGGAAAAACGCAACGACGAGTGGGATTGATGAGGAGGGGGTTTATCGTTTCGAACCTTACGATGTCCATCTTTTGGTTAATGTTCTTCAGGACGGCACTGCGATGCTTTGGGGGCGCGACACAAACGGGGAGCAATATGTAGTATCCCAGCCAAAACCGACGTCTGGTTTTCAGGGGCGAGCGAGGTTTAATGAAATAAAGAGAAAGATTTCTGCAGCATCGCCATAGGCCTTGGTATCGACAGCCAAAGGTCGGAACCGATTGCTCCCTGCACCCGTATGGCCCTGAGGTCCTATGAATTAGGCTGAGCCGGTTTCATCCATGTCGCCGACACAGAACTACTTCAAAACCCCTGTGGGCGCCCAAAGGACCTTACCAACGAGCAGCTTGAAAAGTGCCCCCACTTTGATCGACAAGGGCAGGACTCGGTGAAACATGAACTCCGGGCCAGTTTGAAATGTTTAAGGGAGACAGGTTGAACCTTCAGCGAACAGTGCGCGATCGCTGTCTCCTGCCCTGCTCAAGCCAAGTCACTGTGACGCGAGCGACTAAAGCAAGTCACCAGGTGTCTTCCCGGCAAAGAATGCATCCAGATTGTCGAGCGCCCGGAACCCCATAGCGTCGCGGGTTTGACGCGTGGCGCTGCCAATGTGTGGCAGCATAAAAATATTGTCATGCGCCGAAAATGCAGGGTTTCCACCAGGCTCGATCTGAAAGCAGTCAAGGCCTGCAGCTGCGACGTGGTCCTTTGCCAAAGCGTCCAACAGCGCAGCCTCGTCCACCAGCGCTCCGCGTGCGGAGTTCACGATCACAGCACCTTGCGGCAACAGGGCAAAGCGTTCCGTATTCATCAGGTTTGTCGTCTCCGGCGTAGCCGGGCAATGCAATGACAAAAAATCCGCGACGTTCAGAAGGCTTTCGACACTGTCGTGATAGGTCGCGCCCTGCGCCTGATCGGCGGGCAATTCGGTACGGTTGTAGTAGTGGATGTCCATGTCAAAGCCGCGCGCTTTTGCGGCGAAAGCACGGCCCACACGTCCCATCCCGATGATACCCAGCCGAGCGCCCGTAACTTGCTTACCGACCATGAACGCAGGCGACCAGCTATCCCAACCGCCACTGCGCACAATACGGTCGCCTGCCACCGCGTTACGTGCCGCACCCAGCATCAATAACATCGCGAGTTCCGCCGTGGCATCCGAGAGCACGTCAGGCGTGTTCGTTACCGCGATGCCACGTTTCCTGAGCGCAGGTAAATCGCAGTGATCCACACCCACAGAGTGGTTTGCCACGATCTGCAGCCGATCCGAAAACTGCGCCACCACAGCGGCGCTGAAATGTTCAGAATGGCATGGAATGATGGCATCGAAATCGGCGCTGGCTGCAATCAATTCATCTGCCGTGCCGGGAGTATCTTCGTGGTTGATCACCACGTCATAGTCCCGCGCGGCTCGCTCCAGCGTGGCGTCAGATAAGCGTCGAGTGATCCATAGGCGTTTACGGGTCATTTTTTTTGCGCACGCATTCATCCCAGAAATCATAAATCGCCATGCCGCAAACGATTATGGCGATGATCATGAAGGGCAGTCCGCCGTAGAAACCAGCAAAGCCACTCGAGATACTTTGCGACAATCCTCCAATGAAGATGCACAGGAACGCCGTTCCAATCAGTCCGACAATCAGTTTCACAGTGTATGACATGGTATGTCCTCTCTATGCGTCGGCCGCTTGGGCCAGTTCGGTCTGCAACCAGCGCGCGGTGCGCAGCAACCGGTCGTCTTTTTCCGCCGGTCCGATCAGCTGTACCCCGATCGGCAAGTCTGTTTCACCCACAAGCAGGGGCAGCGTGACGCAAGGCAAACCAGCCAACGTCCACAGTGTACAGAATATCGGATCGCCGGTGCCACTGCCAAACAAAGGTGCTTCACCTGCTGCCGAGGGAGCTATGATCGCATCAAACTCGACGAAGAAATCGGCAAAGAAAGCCTCCGCAGATGCTTTGACGGCAAGCGCGTCCTCGTATTCGGTTTGGGTAATTTGGCGGCCACGTGTGATGACCGGTTTCAGCGTCTCGCTTATCTGATCCCAGTGTTGATCGAACACCTCGGCCTGATGCCAACAGATTTCGTATTCGTGGATGCGTGCTTGCACCGCGACAAGGTTCGACAATGTGTCGGCGGGCTGCATACGTGTTACCTGCGGCCCCAGAATATCCAGAACGGCATCAAGCCCTGTGCGCGCATCTTCTGAAAGCCTGTCGTTGAACGGTAGGTCGAACCACGCAAGGTCAGGTGGCACAGGCACGTCTGCCCCCGCCCCTGCTGACATATCCGGACGAGGCCGAGCGAAACTGGCTGGGTCATGTTGGTCATAACCGCCAATGGCGTCGGTCAGCAGTGCTGTGTCCGCCAAAGTGCGGCCAAAGCAACCTACCTGATCCAGAGATACAGAGGTTTGCAACAGCCCTGTGCGTGAGATCACTCCACGTGTGGGTTTGAACCCGAATGTGCCGCAAAACGACGCTGGCCGGATCACCGATCCATTTGTCTGTGTTCCGACGGCCAACGGCACATGGCACGCCGCGACTGCTGCCGCAGATCCGCTGGAGGATCCACCCGGGCTGTGGTCCGGATTGTGTGGATTGCGGGTTTCATTTGCATGGACGAAGGCCAGTTCAGTCGTGACTGTTTTGCCCATGATGACCGCGCCGGCCTCACGCAGCCGTTCGACCAGTCGGGCCACATGCTTGGTCTCGCGACCTGAAAAGATTGGAGTGCCGCGCTGCGTCGGCATTTTGGCTGTGTCAATGATGTCCTTCAGACCAACCGGAATGCCATGCAAAGCCCCCAACGCCATTCCTGCTTTGCGCAACCGGTCGCTTTCCGCGGCTTGTGCCAGTGCCGCGTCCGGATCCAGAAATACCCAAGCTTTTATCGCATCGTCTGTAGCATTGATCCTATCAAGGCAAGATTGGACCAAAGCGACAGAAGTCAGTCGCCCTGCCGCCATAGCGGCAAGGGCCTCTGTTGCCGAAAGAGTGTAGGCATCCTTGATCACGGGATGTAGGGCCCAAAGAGGTAGTCAGGGAACCACAACGCGATGCCTGGGAATTGGTACATGAGCACCATCGTGAAAATCACGATGCCCAAGTACGGCATGATCCCACGGAAGATTTCCATCAACTCGATCTGCTTTTTAAGCACGCCCTTTAGGTAGTAGGCCGACATGGCCATGGGCGGGGTCAGGAAAGAAGTTTGCAGGTTCAGCGCAACGAGCATCGCAAAGAAATAGGGGTTCACGCCGAAGACTTCGAGCAGAGGCAAGAAGATCGGCACGAAGATGATCAGGATTTCCGACCACTCCAGCGGCCAGCCCAACAGGAAGATGATGATTTGCGCGAGGATCAGGAATTCCCACGGCTCAAGGTCCATGCCCCCCACCCAATGGGCGATGATGTCATGGCCACCGAGATAGGAAAATACGGACGCAAACGTCCACGACCCGACAAACAACCAGCAGACCATTGCTGTGGCTTTTGCCGTCAGGAACACGCTTTCCTTCAATTTGGTCCATGTCATGGACCGATAGAGCACCGCCAGGACCATACCCCCAAGGGCACCCATGGCAGCGGCCTCTGCTGGCGTCGCCAAGCCGCCCAAGATGGATCCGAGGACAAGTGCGATCAGGACGGTCAACGGTACGAAGCTGACGAGCAGGTCCCAATAAATCTCCCGCGGGGGTGGCGGGTTCTCAATCGTGGGCTTGGGCGCCAGCGACGGCGTCAGCCAGAC
This sequence comes from Tateyamaria sp., assembly GCF_039945315.1. Lineage (GTDB taxonomy): Bacteria > Pseudomonadota > Alphaproteobacteria > Rhodobacterales > Rhodobacteraceae > Tateyamaria. Next base: position 50,400 of record NZ_JBDUXB010000027.1, read on the forward strand.
CCGAAAGATCACGTAGACGATATAAAGGCCCGCAAGCAGCATGCCTGGGAAAAGGGCCGCAGCATAAAGGCGCAGCGGAGACAGGTCCGCAATCGCGGCATAGACGATCAGCATGATCGAAGGCGGAATCAGAATGCCCAGCGTACCGCCCGCACAAATGACGCCAGAGGCGAAGCTCTTGTTGTAATCAGCCTTGGCCATCGCGGGAAAGGCCAACAATCCCATCAGCGTGACAACCGCTCCAACGATGCCTGATGCAGTTGAGAAAACGGCGCAGGTCACCAGTGCGGCAATGGCAAGGCTGCCGGGCAAATTTCGCGCTGCCATGTAGAGGGAGAAGAACAACTTATCGACGATATTGGCGCGCTCCACTACATAGCCCATGAACAGGAACAGCGGGATCGCGACAAGTATCGGGTTCTCCATCACCGAATAAGTGTTCTGGTTCAGCAGATAGAAGATGTTGTTGTTGAATATATCACTGAAGCTCTCGATCGAGCCGCCCTGATGGTAGGCGTAGTAGCCAAAGGCGACACCCATCGCCAGCAATGTAAAGGCAATTGGGAAACCCAGCAGGACGAGGACGATAAAGAGCGCAAGCATCAGCAGGGCGACTTCGGGATTTGTCATCTTTTTTGTCTTTCTAGAAGCGCTAAGCGGCTTATCGATTATTCGGAGATATGGCTTCGATCGCCTCAAGATCGGCTTCGCTCAGCAGATCCTCTGTTTCTTTCACATCAGCCAAACGTTCAGGCCAAACACCGGTGCGAATGGCCATCACACATCGCACCAGCTCGGCGATACCCTGTATCGCAAGCAGACCGCCTGCCAGTGGGATAAGAGACTTGAAGAAGTAGATTTGGATTGAGGCGGGGCTGTTAAAGCTAACTTCCTTGTAGCGCCAACTGTCCGAGGCGATTTCATAACCGTACCAGACCAGTGCGATGATGCCGGGAAAGAAGAACAGGAAGTAGAGCAGGAAATCCAAGGCTGCCTGCACCCGGACCGGAAACAGGCGATAGACGACGTCGGCCCTTACATGCGTGTCCTGCGCCAGTGCATACGCTCCGCACATCAGGAACAATGCGCCATACATCTGGATCATCATGTCAAACGCCCAGACGGTCGGCGAATTCAGCACGTAGCGCACAAAGACCTCGTAAGAGACCGACAGTGTCAGGATCAAAATGCACCACCCAAAAGCCCGCCCCGTCCAAAGGCTGAGGCCTTCGATCGCGTGAACAAATCTCATCTTTTTTATTCTCCCCACAGATCCACTGGGCTTACTGTGTAACCCGCGGACAAGATGTCCGGACACCGAAACGGTGCCCGGACATCTCAGTCTTGTACTGAAATCAACCGAAGTAGTGGTTGTAGGCCAGTTTATAGTCAGGCTGGTTCAGGTTGAGATAGTTCATCACATCCTTCGCATACGCTTTTTGCGATTCCATCACCTTGGCAAAGAACGGATCGTCCTCTGCGATACGCGCTGTGACTTTGTCCCATGCTTCAAGCTGTGCGGCCATCACCGAATCCGGCGTCCGGTATACGTTCACGCCGTCAGATTCCTGCAGCTTCAGCAGGTCGTCTGAATAGCGCTTGGTATTGCCCCAGTAGAAGCCGGAGTTTTCAGCCATAGATGCGTTCTTGATGATCGCTTTATGCTCATCCGACAGTGCGTTGAACTTGTCTTTGTTGATCGTGACCTCAAAGAACTCCTGGCTCTGGTGGTAAGACGCGAGGTGGTAGTGCTTGGACACGTCCTGCATACCAAAGTCGCGGTCAGAAGTGGGGTTGTTGAATTCAGCCGCGTCGATCAGGCCTGATTTCATAGCAGGCTGGATTTCGCCGCCCGGAAGCTGAACAACCGACATACCCATTTCCAGCAGAACGTCAGCAGCCAGACCAACGGTACGGTACTTGAGGCCGTCCATTTGCGAAGCGTCTGTGATCTGCTCCTGGAACCAGCCAAGAGGCTGCGCAGGCATTGGTGAGTTGAAGAAGGACACGACGTTGAGGCGCAGCGTATCCATCAACTCGTCAAAGAGTTCCTGGCCGCCACCTGCGTGGACCCATCCCAAAACTTCTTGGCTAGACCAACCAAAGCAAGGGCCTGTACCGAAGAGCGAAGCCGATTTGGATTTGCCGTACCAATACGCTGGGACATAGTGTGCCGCGTCCAGAACGCCGCGGTGTACCGCGTCCTGCATCTGGCTGGTTTTCACAACGGCGTCGACCGAAAGAACTTCGATTGTCAGAGAGCCGCCCGACATTTCGTTTACGCGAGCCGCAAAGGATTGTGCGTTCTCGAGGAAGATGCCGCCGCCCCAGGCTGCCTGCATCTTGAGTGTTGTCCCATGACCGTCCGCAATCGCGGGCGTCGCCAAAGCTGCGGCACCGGCCACAGCGGAACCGCGCAGAAAGTTTCTGCGGTTAACTGTATCTTTCATGTTCCCTCCCTAGGAATCTGACGCAGCCAACAATTTAGAGAAATCGACCACGCCTAATAGTTCAGACTGGGGTTTTCCGTTGTTTTATCCTGCCAAGGCTCCTCAACCCAGCGGCAGGACCAGCGGCATCCCCATGCCACCCTTTAGGGTAAGTCAAAATAGGACGGTGGCAAGTGCTGAAAACTTGGGCTGCGTTTCCCAAGGGTCTCTGTATGAGCTGTTATTCTCGTCGCTTCGCCGTTTGCAAATGTGATGCATACACTGAAATGAGCGGCCGAATGATCCTTGTTTACCTGAGCTGGTAGCGCCACCATGCCACAAGTTTAGCGGTCCCAAGCAAATAGCGAGAACGAACGTTTTCGCCGAACTAGCAAGGGGCGAACACGCGATAAAAATAATTTTGGAGGCGCGCGGATTGGAAATCCTGTATCCACTCGAGGACGATTTCCAAGGCCTTTGATCAAATCGCAGCGTTTACAGAGGACTTTGTGGGCAACTCTTCATATTCTGTGCACGCTTCCAACGTTGCGCAAACCGGATGGCGATGGTGACGTGTAAAAACGTCAGAACCGTCGACCATGCTGGGCTGTACGGCCATTGTGTGCTTTGCATCTTTATCGATTAGGTTTTGAACAATCCGTTTAACAGACGTTAACTGAGGCTCTTCCTAAGTTCCGCTGTGCGGGACTAAGCCGCCTCTTGCTGCGATGCAGCGTTAAACGGTGATCTGACGGGCTGGCCAAGGCACAAAGCTACTGTTAACTGCAAAGCGGCGTTTCAAGGCCTTTTCAACTTCTGAAATGTTGACTTACAGGAGCGTAGGCTGGCTGAATAACCACACTGGCGGTGGCGTTAATCGGTCGCTGGCCACAAGCGCATAAACATACTGCTGCCTTCGCATTTTGCTGACTTCTTGCAGTATCGGATGCGAACTATCGCGTTGGAGGGGCAGATGTCGGAAGCGAAGCTGTACCGGATGTGGTCGTTGGCTCAGATACTATTCGATGTTTGGCAAGATGAGGGAGACTACTGCGGACGTCGGCAAAACATCTTGACAAATTGTCGACTGCCCTCGGTACTAGAAGGGCGTGGGAGATGGCGATGGCGATGGCGATGGCGAAAAACAAATCTGGCGGCGGTGGAAATGAGGCCAATGAAGTTAAGGCCATCATGACTGCGGCAAAGAAGGGCGATCATAACTTCGCTTTATTTCGTGGCGATACGGGATTCGTGTTCAAAGCCCATAAGACCAAGAGCATGTCCGCCATGCGCAAGGCGGCAAAGGATGATGGCGCGACACCCAAAGGCGCCGTTGGGGTTCTGAAAGTTGAGGGAAAGACCGCCTACCTCACTGTTGAAGATCCCGATTCTACACCAGCCAACTTTGCGAAGGCTTTTCGCAAGCACCTCAATACCCTGAAAATTAAGATGCAGGTGGTTTTGAAGGCTGCAAATGGCGACGTCATTGACGCGGCCTCTGACGAAACCGACGGTGAGGCAACGGACCTATCGACGGATTCCGAGGATGTTCTGGCCAAGATTGTTGTTGCGTTCGAAGCCTATAAGCCGACCCTGACATCCAGTCTTCCCAACGCGCCCGATGGGCTAAAGGCCAAAATCAAACAAGCTATTGTGTTTTTCCAGAAAGCGGTCTCCGCCAAAAGCCCCGCCAAAGCCAAACAGGCGTTGGATGCAATCAAGACCCTTGTTAGTACGATCTCTGACACCGGCGCAATTGCGAGCAATGTTGCCGCCGCCGTTGATCCCGCCAAACTTGCCGCGCTAAGCCCAAAGATCACCGAATGGGAGACCAAGGCCACCGGTGACCCCACATTCTTGCGCAGCGCATATGGTCAAATGTCCAAGCTGCGCGGGGCTCTCAAAAGTTCGATTGCCCTGATACCGCCGCCGCCCAATATCGACGAATTGCGGGTGATGAAGGCGAAGATGGATGATCTTTTTTATGCCAATGTTGACCAACCTCCGGCGGCCCATGGCCCGGAATGTCATGGCCCTGGCCTGACCATGGACAACCAGCGGGACCGGATAGAAAAAAAGGTTAATCCGCGCACCGGGGCGAAAGCCAAGAACAAGGTCAAGAGTGCGTCGAATTTCACGGACAAAGCCTCCTATGTTGAGGCCGAACTCTATGCGCGCGAGCGCGCGTTGGCCAAGATCACGAGCGATGGTATCGTTCCGCCCCCTAAAGGCGGACGCCCTGAACGCCTGGTGATCGAAGCGACACTGTTGGATGTTCTGGGTCCTGATTGGGCCAAAAGCGTGCAAGGGGTCGAGCGTTTTAACCTGGACAAAGCGGGCCAGGTTGTCGGCTCTGTCTGGGAGGCTGGGAGCACGTGCAAGGCAATCTATGACCTGCTTGACGATGGCTCGCTGCGCCTAGTTACGCTCTATCCAAATCCGAAAACGCGCGCGCCCGCGCCAATTGGAGCGACCCCGCCGCCTGTTCCGGCACCTGCTCCTGCACCTACCAAACCGGCACCAAAACGGAAACGCCGGAAGCGCAACAACCGCAGGAATCGGTCAGCGCAGGGAAAAACGACTTGAACGGAGACCTACAGAACATGACACTCGGAGCAAAAATGCATGGCTGAGATGACCACAAGGGCCGCGCTGACCCAGCTTGCCGGGAGTTATCTCGATCCCCAAGCTTACGATATCGAAGCGTTGAAAGCCTATCTGCAACAGCCCCATAAATCCGAGGTCTCGGACGCCTTTCATGATGGGCTAAACGAGATGATCGCATTGGAGGGCATGGATCAGGCGCGCTGGGAAGCACTCACGGGCCAGGACTTTGCCGATGGTGATGAATGGCTCGATTACATCGAGGCACTCTTCGAATACTTGTTCGAAGATGGCCCCTTTGTTGATCCAAACGATATGCCGCCGTCTGAGGGATAATGCGCACCGGGCGCGCCGCTTTAATCAGCTTTGTGCAGTGGAAGGCTGATTGGCTCAAAAAGCGGGCCGATCCTGTAATCTTATGTTTCAACGACGAGAGCGGGCTCAGCAGTGCTTTAGCGTTGCTCGCCAAAGAGGACCTTCACATCAAGTGCTTCGGGGCAAATTTTTGATCTATTGGGGATACGAAAGCAACTGTCATGTTCGACCAGCAAGAAAATACCTATTTGTATGCCGACGGCCGCGACGCGCCGGCATACAAGAGTAGCTCTGTCGTCCGAACTGGGCTCAGAACCGCCGTTCGCTGCCAATGATCCAAAGTCAGTTCTTTGCGGTTTGATCCACGCTTTCTAAGCAACACACGGAGCCTTCTGACTTGCACAACGGCGCGTTGCCACAGCGCGTCGACGGGCGATCAGGCCGTAAGGCTGACACCTCGTCGCCCGGCGAGATCACAGAAAAACTGCCATGCCACCCTGCCCGACCGCGACCCGCGTGTGGCCTGCCACTCGATCGCTTCGGCCCAAAGGGATTCATCGTCAATCTCGACACCATAGGCCCCGCAGTAGCCGCGGATCATTGCAAGGTACTGGTCCTGATCACAGGCATGGAACCCCAACCAAAGCCCAAAGCGGTCTGACAGAGACACTTTCTCTTCAACTGCCTCGGACGGGTTGATCGCACTGCCGCGCTCATTCTCGATCATGTCGCGTGGCATCAGGTGGCGGCGGTTGGACGTGGCGTACAGGATCACGTTCTCCGGGCGCCCTTCGATCCCGCCATCCAGTACCGCCTTGAGGGATTTATAGTGCTGATCGTCGTGGGAAAAGCTGAGGTCGTCACAATAGAGCACAAAGCGCGCCTGCTCCGCTTGCCGCATCACGGCCAGCAAACGGCCCACGGACGGCAGGTCTTCGCGGTGCAGTTCCACAATTTTCAATTGTGGAAACTCTGCTTCAAGGGCGCCATGTATCGCCTTGACAAGGCTCGATTTCCCCATGCCTCGCGCGCCCCACAAAAGAGCATTGTTCGCAGGCAGACCTTTGGCAAACTGGCGAGTGTTGGCCAGCAGCGTATCGCGTGACCTCTCAACGCCCAGCAGCAGGTCAAGCGGGATTCGGGACACCTGTGCCACAGGCTCCAGACGATCCGGCTCCGTACCCCAGACAAATGCACTGCTGGCGTCAAAGTCGGGTGCTGCCATCGGCGCAGGAGACATCCTCTCAAGCGCCGCCGCGATGCGGTCCATAGGATCGTCAATCATGGCTTCGCATCGTCCTCAGGCAGATCGCCCAGATCATCCTCGTCGTCATAGTAGCCTTCAGCGCGCAGCTTGGCCTCACGCTTTTTCTCGACACGAGCAACGAGGAAGATGGAAATTTCATAAAGGCCGTAGACCACCGTAAACAAAATGCCTTGAGTGATCACGTCTGGGGGCGTCACAAGCGCCGCCAACACCAAAATGCCCACCATTGCGTATTTGCGCACATTCCCAAGGCCTTCAGCACTGACAAGACCCGCCTTGCCCATCAGGGTCAAAAGAACCGGCAACTGGAAGCACAGGCCAAAGGCCATGATGAATTTCAACGTGATATCAAGGCTTTCGTTCACCTTCCCAAAGAAAGTGATGCGAATGCCTTCGCCCGTCTCTGGGGCCACCGGTACGGCCACTTCCGGCACGACATCGGGGCTGACAAACCCGTTCATGAGTCCGGCAATGATCGACGGCACATCGGCAAAGCCAAGGAAAAAGGCCATAGCCAATGGAGTCACAACGAAATGTGCGAACGATGCGCCAAGGAAAAACATCAGTGGCGAGGCAATCAGAAACGGTAGAAACGCGTTCTTTTCCTGCCGATACAGGCCCGGCGCAACAAAGCGCCACATCTGAAAGCCAATCACTGGAAAGGCGAGAGCAAATCCGAACACCATCGAGATGCGGAACAGCGTAAACAGATATTCCTGCGGCGACGTATATTGCATCGTCGGAGACGGATCGCCGAGGTCGCGCAAGGTCTCTTCAATAGGCCCAAGCAGGAATTGCAGGATCGGTTCGGCCACAGCAAAGGCCAGAATGATACCGATCAAAAACGCGATGACCGAACGGATCAGGCGCGTGCGCAGTTCCGCCAGATGCTCGATCAGCGGCGCTGTGCTGTCATCAACGTCGGACGTGTCAGCCATCTTTGCTCTCTTCTTTCGCCGGCGCCGCAGCCTCTAGCTCCTCCGCCTTCTTCAAGGCGTCTGCAGCTTCCTTGGCTTTGCGCTCGGCTTGGGCACGCGCGGTTGCCGCTTGAATTTTTCGTGCGTTTTCAGCGCGCTCTGCCTTGTCGGCAGCCATCTTGCCGGTCTCGCTCTCTGGATCGAGGTTGTTCAGGGCCGAGGTCACGTCCTTGGCCGCATCTTTCACCCCGTCCATCGCAGCACCCATTGGGTTACTCGCCGTCTTGATCGACTTTTGGATGTCCTTCACGCCCGCCTCGTCCGCTGCCTGATTCATGGCAGAGGAAAACTCACGCGCCATGCCTTTGGCCTTGCCAACCCAGCGACCGACATTGCGAAACAGCACGGGCAGGTCCTTGGGGCCGATCACGATCAACGCGACGATCCCGACCACCAGCATCTCGGTCCAGCCGAGGTCGAACATGGCTTAGGCCTTGTCTTTTTCGGACTTCACCGCGACGTCTTCCGCCTCAGGCGTGATGTCTTTGGCCTCTGCCGCGGCTTCCTCTTCCAGCTCTTTCTGGCCATCATTGATGCCCTTCTTGAAGCTGGTGATGCCTTTGCCCACTTCGCCCATCAGGCTCGAAATCTTGCCCCGGCCAAAAAGAACCAAAACCACAACTGCAATCAGCAGGATGCCCGGCAAACCAATATTGTTCAGCATTTCAAAGTCTCCCTGTTCGCGCGACACACGTCGCCTGTTGCCGAGCTTGATATGGGTGACGCGCGACAACGACCAGTCAACACAGCGGCTTTGGCGCTGATCTGCGTGGCAAAATCAGAAAAAATCCTTCTGGCCTCAACCCAACTGACAGGTTAGTGTCAGTTGGACAGGGCTAAACCCGGCGTATCACCGCTCGAACAACAGGAGACATCGATGCGCACCATAATGACCACCCTCTTCGCTTCCACCATTGCCCATCCAGCAGCAGGCGAAGGATCAGGCAACACAAGTCCTGTCGCAGAAGTCGTGACATTCCGGCTTGTTGATGGCGCTGACCCCGCCGCCTTTGTCTCAGCTGCAGATGATATGGGCCCTTTCCTGCGCAGCACCGGCGCCATGATCAAACGCACTTTGTCCGTCGATGACACGGGCCTGTGGACCGACCACATCACCTGGACCTCGCTCGAGGCCGCCAAGGCTGCCTCCGCCCAGATGTTTGAACAGCCCGCAGCGCAGCCGTTCATGGCCATGATCTCGCCTGAAGGTATGGACATGCGCCACGCACCGATCCAGCTGCAACAGGAGTAACATGCGTCGCACCGACCGCCTCTTTGACATCATCCAGATCCTGCGCGACGGCAAATTGCACACCGCACGGGGGATTGCTGAGGCCTGTGAGGTGTCGGTGCGCACCATCTACCGCGACATGGATACGCTGGTCGCCTCCGGCGTGCCCGTTCAGGGCGAACGGGGCGTGGGCTACATGATCACCGAGGCGATCAGCCTGCCGCCCCTGACCATGACGGTCGAAGAACTGGAAGCCCTCAACCTCGGCATGGCCATCGTGGCAGAAGCCGCCGATGAAACACTGAAAGGGGCGGCCCAAACCCTCGCCGACAAGATCGACGCCGTTCTGCCGGAACGCACAGTGGCGGACGCAGACAAATGGAAATTCGCCGTCTATCCCTTTGCTGATGCGGTGCGCGGGTTCGCACAGATGCCAACTTTGCGCGCTGCGATCCGTGCCCGGCAGAAGCTGCGGCTGACCTATCACTCCAAGGGAGATCGGATCACGACGCGCACCATCCGCCCGCTACATATGGAGTATTGGGGGCGTGTGTGGACGTTGACCGCATGGTGCGAAAAACGAAATGATTTCCGTGTGTTCCGCGTGGACCTGATCCAGTCGGCCGAGGCATTGCCAGAAATGTTCGTTGACGAGCCCGGAAAGCAGCTCAGCGACTATGATCCGAACCTGTGAGGTACCTCAAATCAATGCGTAGGGTTTTCGATTCCAAAGTTTCAAGGCCGTGACTGGTCACGAGCAACCCGCCAAACGAAGAACACATAGACCTGCGGTACACCGGCGCCAATACCGGCGACGCGGAACAGGCAGACTCTCCCAAAGAGTCATTATTCTAGGGCGAATATTGAAACTGTGCGACAAATAGGCCCTGAAGTTTCAAAGTGAGGCTTCTAAACTGGGAGGATCTACAAATGTCTTACTACTCCGTCTCGCACTGGGCTGCGACCGAATGGACCGACGAAATGGAAGCTTTGGCCCGCGACAAATATGTACCGATGGTAAAGGCACTGGGCGCACAAAGTGTAGATATGATTAGAACAGGTGATTTGAGTTTTGTTGTTGTAACGAAATACGCGGACGCGGCTGCTGGACAGGCCGCTCAATCACGCATCGATGAGATCCGTGATCAAGCCGCAGAAGAGCTTCCAATGAAGATGACGAGCGTCGAACGCGGTTCCAGCTTCGCTTCTGGTTAACTGGCCGAACCAAAATGATGCAAAGGCCCCGCGTGTCTCGGGGCCTTTTAATACCTTGTCTGATTTAACAAAACCCAGCATTCCGCGTTTTGCTTCGCACTTGTGACCTGCCCTGTGGCACCCGACACTGAGCTAAGAGCGGCCGTTCAAGAAACCGGTAAGAACACCTCAAGTGCAGCCACCGCCATCACATGAACGTCACCCGCAACAGGCACATCCAGACCACCAGCCTCGACGACCACCTCGACCGACCCGTAGGGCAGCAAACCCGCGATCACCTCCACGTCGACACTCTCAGGTCGCGGCACTCCGATATGCACCACAACGCGCATTGTCTCGCGATCCACACCCAACGTGCCGAAAACCGGCAGGGATGCGCCCTGCAATGCCTGCTCGACCGCGCGCCGCGCCGCCTTGGAGTCATCGCGTCCGTGCAGGTCGACCCCTTGGGCCATTTCGATGATCAAACGCTGTTGATTCATGATGCCACCGACACAATCAGCGCGGCCTGCGCCATAACAGTCGGATTCCCGGTGCCGTCAGGCCGAACCACATCCAAACCACCCTTTTCCACGACAAACGAAGTCTGCCCATATGGAAACGCATCCGCCAGAACATCCACATCAACCGCGTCAGGCTGTGCACAGCCAACGCGCACCTCAATCACCATATCCTCTTTTGCAACGCCCATATATTCGGCCAGATTGATCGAGTTGCGCCACAGGGCGGCGCGCACCGCGCGTTCCGCTGCCTGAGTGTAGTCGCCACGGCGCAGGGATGTGCCAAGGCCAAATTCCACGATCATGGGTCCCATCAGCCCCCCTCCTCGGATTGAAAGACAAAACACTTGTCGCGCCGAATGCGCAGCCACATCACGGTGTCTGCCTGGGGCAGGAACACGCCGGGTACGGTGACCTTGATGATCGCGCCGTCGTGATCCAGACGAAACTCCACAAGGCTCTCGTTGCCCATAAACCGTGAGCGCTGAACAGTGGCACGCGCTGCGGTTCCATCTGTGGCCGTTGGCCCGGGGCCAACACCGGCACGATCAAAGTCGATTTTCACGTGCTGCGGGCGAAACACGATGTCCACATCCGTCCCATCCGGCACACCCGGCGCCAGAAACCGGCCAAATGGAGTCATTGCCAAAGCGCCTTCAACTGTGGCGCGCAGACGGTTGGCATCACTGAAGAACGCAACGGATGCGCGATCCACAGGCCGAGTGTAAACGTTGTAAGGCGCACCCTGCTGAACGATGCGTCCATCGCGCATCAACGCGATCTCATCCGCCATGCGCATCGCCTCATCCGGCTCGTGCGTCACCAGCAAGACGGCGGTGTCCTCTTCCTTGAGGATCGCAAGCGTCTCATCGCGAATGCCATCGCGCAAACGGTTGTCGAGACCTGAAAACGGCTCATCCATCAGCATGATACGCGGGCGCGGTGCCAGCGCACGGGCCAGCGCAATGCGCTGCTGCTCACCCCCTGACAACTGGTGGGGATACATATCAATAAAGCGCTCCATGCGGACCCGCTTGAGCATCTCTTCAACGCGGACACGCTTTTCGGACTTGGACCTACTCAACCCATAAGCCACGTTGCCCGCGACGCTCAGATGCGGAAACAGGGCAAAGTCCTGAAACATCAGGCCAATGGCCCGCCGCTCTGGCGGAACACGGAACTTCGTGTCGCAAATCAGGGCACCATCTACGTAGATCTCGCCTGAATCCTGCATCTCGACACCGGCAATCATGCGCAACGTCGTCGACTTGCCACAGCCCGACGGCCCCAACAGGCACGTCACCTGACCCGGCTGAATGGACAGGCTGACCCCGTCCACCACGCGGCGGCCACTAAAACTGCGCACCATGTCGCGGATTTCAAGCCGTGGAGGGGCAGCGTCAGTCACGTGTGGATGTCCATTCCCGATAAAAACAGTCGGGAGGTATCAGGGTGCCGCACCTGCCGCAAGCACCTGATCTCAGGTTGCCCTTTGTCTGAGCGAACCCAAGATGGATTTGGATGGGTCGGCGGGTGGGTGCATTTGCCAATTGCAAACAGACCAGCACAGTGACTTCACACAATCTCAAAAGTGCCTTCCGCCCGGTCCACCCCATTCACCTGCACAATCACCCCATGCACGCCGCGATGCAGTTCAAATGTGGTCGCATTGGCCTTCAGCTTATGCTGTTTCTTCAGCACCAACTGCTTGCCCTTGCGCACCCGCCCGACCTTCAGCTTAAACACTTTTTCCGCACTCTTCCCACCGGGCCGAGCAAAGCGGATGCGGTAATCCACAAGCGCTGGCACGTCCCGATCCGCGTGCAAGGTCACGTCGAACGCCAACGCCTCCCCCAACGTGACCTGAGGGGTGTGCATATCCAAAGTTACCTCAACCGGCACATCCTGCGCATAACCCAGCATCGCCATCGCCCCCGGATGACCGTCCTTGATCAATGTTCGCAAGGCATGGCGACGCATCCACGCGCGTTCATCGGGGGCTTGCTTCGCCTCCACCTCCCACGCCTCAAGACGGGCCAGAACGGCGTCAGGATCACTCTTGGCCAGATCATTAAGGTGATTGGCAACGGAACGGGTAACAAACCGTGTCGGATCTCTCTGCAACTGGTCCAGCAAGGGCAAGGCCTGTGCCGGTGTCACATCTACCTTGCGCGCCCAGGGCAGCTTGGGGCGCGTGCCTTCACTGACCAGACGGCGCACATGGTAATTGTCGTCCCTCGCCCACTCTTTCAGGCGCGCGAGCGTCTCCTCCGGCCACCGGTTAAGGAAAGCGCGAATATAGAACTCCATCGAAAACCGCTGCGTGGCCGCCCACAGGAGATCAAGGGCACGGTCACGATGCGCCTCCAACCCATGGCGCACCGCAAGAATGCCCGGCACCGCGTGAATGAAACGACCAAAGTCGTCATCGCGCCAAGAAGGATCAAGCGGAGGCGGCATCGCCGCCTCCAATTGGTCTGCCATGGTCGGAAAGTCCGCAGCCAGATAAGGCTCCGCACAATCGGCAAACCAGTCCAGACACTCCAATAGCGACCGCTCAGCGATCCCAGACAGGGCGGCCGCATGAAAGGCCTTGCGATCAAACCCCGGTATTCCGGCGGCAAACTCATCGGCCAAATCACCTAAAGACCCTGCGTTAAACAACTGATCCTTCAGTGAAAACGTAGGTGGCGCCTTGGCCATCAGATGGTTGCCACAGTCGCCCCACCGTCCAGCAACAGGTTCTGACCAACAATGAAGCCAGCGTGTTTTGAACACAGGAAAGCACAAGCCGCCCCAAATTCTTCGCGTGTACCATAGCGACCTGCCGGAATGGTGGAAGCACGGTTCGCGCGCGCCTCTTCCAGCGTGATGCCCTGCGCGGCAACAACTCCGCCATCCAAAGCATCTGCACGGGCCGTGGCGTGAATGCCCGGCAGCAGGTTGTTGATGGTCACACCGGACCCGGCCACCTGACGAGAGGTGCCAGCCACATAACCAGTCAACCCGGTGCGGGCCGCATTCGACAGACCCAGTACTGGGATGGGCGCTTTTACGGATTGCGAGGTAATGTTGACCACCCGGCCCCAGCCACGATCCATCATGCCCGGCACCAGCGCTTTGATGAGCGCGATGGGCGCCAACATATTGGCATCCAGTGCGGCAATAAAGTCGTCGCGGTCCCAGTCGGTCCACATGCCCGGGGGCGGCCCCCCTGCATTGTTGACCAGAATGTCGACGTCCCCCGCAGCCTCAAGCAGAGCCGCCTGCCCGTACGACGTGGTGACATCTGCGGCAACCGTGGTCACCTCAACGCCATAGGCCGCCGAAATCGCCTCTGCAGATGCCTCCAGCGCATCAACCCCGCGCGCGTTCATCACAAGGTTAACACCCGCCTGCGCCAATGCCTCTGCACAGCCCAGACCAAGACCTTTGGACGATGCACATACAACCGCCCGTTTGCCCGAAATTCCCAAATCCATAAGTCTTCTCCCCATATGTATCCCGCCAACTGGTAACGCGGCGCTCACAGATGCGCCAGTAAAACACCGCTGCGTTGACCAAGGCACGCCACAATTCTAGGGTACGCTGTCCAAAACAACCGGCCAGACCCTAGCATGATAACCGCCCCGAACAGTGGCCCAGCAATAGGCCCGACGCAAAACCTGCCCGTCTTCCGGGCCGAGGATTTTTGCGTACGCCAGGGTGCCAATCTGAGCGACCCGCTGTCCCATGCGGATGACCTGATGCTCGACGACGTTTATGCGCTGCACGGCGGCGCTAATCCCCAACGACTGACTTTGCATGCCACAGCGGCTGCACATCTGCACGTCGCGGCCGATAGCGAACTTGGCCAGACGGGCGCCCAAGTGCATCTGGACTGCGCCCTGACACTGATGTCTCCGGATGGGCAAATCACGGATGCCATCGTATTGGTGGAAACAGACGCAGATGGTGACATCGCCCAAATCTACTTGCTGCCATTGGCACGGCTCAGCGCGCGCGCGCCCTACGCCCTTGTTGGCACTGATCGCTTCGACGCGGCGGCCAAATTCGCGCAAATGACCTGCGCACGCTTTACCCGTGGCACGCATATCACGCTGGCGTCTGGCGCCCAAAAACCGATCGAAGCACTCGCTGTCGGCGACCGCATTCTGACCCGCAACGATGGCGCGCAACCTGTTCGCTGGGTGGGGCAAAGCACAGTGCGTGCGGTCGGTGATTTTGCCCCGATCTGTATTCGAGCGGGCGCGCTGAACAATGATCGCGATTTGATCGTCTCCCCCGACCACCGCTTGTTCATCTACCAGCGCAAAGATCGCCTTGGTGCGGGCCGCTCGGAACTACTGGTCAAAGCCCGGCATCTTGTGAACGGCGAGTCGGTGATCGTACAGGATGGTGGCTTTGTAGACTATTTTGAACTGCTATTTGACAGCCACCAAATCATCTATGCCGAAGGGATCGCCGCGGAATCCATGTTGATCAATACGCGCACAAAGTCTTCCGTTTCCGATGAAGTGAGCGCGCAATTGAGCACTCAATCAAGCGCCGGACTTTCAGGGCTGGATGTCACCGAGACCCTGCTTGATAGGCCCGACGCAACTGAACTGTTGCGCCGGGCCTCTCTACGTTGATCGAGCCGCCGGCCCGTTTTCGCACTCAGGACGCGTAGAAAAACTCTTCCCGCGTGATCTTGCCATCGGCGACATGGTACACCCCAACCTCTTTCATGTCTTCGACGGCACCAGTTTCCTTGTTCTTGGTCTGCAACTCAAAGATCACAGCAAAACGGTCGTCGCCGTGTGGCATCGGATCTGAAATCGAACCACCCAGCACCTCAAATGCACTATCCCACCAATCGTGCTTGCCCTTGATCGCGTTCAGACCTTGTGCGGCACGGCCATCGCCATAATCCACGGGCTCGACCGAAACCGCATCCGCAGAATACAAACGGTCAAGGTTCGGCTTGGTGTCTCCGCTGCGGCAGCCTGCGACAAGTGCGTTTGCAATTTCATTCAGTGTCATGATCGTTTTCCTTTTGGGTTGATGCAGCAGTTGTGTCAGGCGCTCCTGTCAATTTTTAGCAGCAACCCAAATCGGACATGCACCAAGACGGTGCACATCCTGTACACGTTTGGCGCACAGCGTTTTCAACGCCCGCTTGCCCCCCCATCACACCGCCGATATAGACCGCGCATGCTCGATAATCGCTCAGACCTCCCCCCCGAAATTGCCCGTCGCCGGACCTTTGCGATCATCTCGCACCCCGATGCAGGCAAGACGACGCTGACGGAAAAATTCCTGCTATTTGGAGGCGCCATCCAGATGGCTGGACAGGTGCGCGCCAAGGGTGAGGCGCGGCGCACGCGCTCTGACTTCATGGCAATGGAAAAGGACCGGGGAATCTCGGTCTCTGCCTCCGCCATGTCATTTGATTTTACCAATAAAGACAACGTGTTTCGCTTCAATCTCGTGGATACACCGGGTCACTCGGATTTCTCTGAAGACACCTATCGGACCCTGACTGCGGTCGACGCCGCCATCATGGTGATCGACGGTGCCAAAGGGGTCGAGTCACAGACGCAAAAGCTGTTCGAGGTCTGCCGCATGCGCGACCTGCCGATCCTGACCTTCTGTAACAAGATGGACCGTGAAAGCCGGGACACCTTTGAGATCATTGACGAAATTCAGGAAAATCTGGCGATTGACGTGACACCTGCCAGCTGGCCCATCGGGGTCGGACGCGACTTTATCGGCTGCTACGACATCCTGCGCGACCGCCTCGAATTGATGGACCGGGCCGATCGGAACAAGGTTGCCGAGAGCGTTGAGATCAACGGGCTCGATGATCCCAAGTTGGCTGAGTACGTACCCGCGGATCAGTTGAATACCCTACGGGAAGAGCTTGAAATGGCGCGCGAATTGCTGCCACCGCTTGATCCGACTGCCATGCTCGAAGGGTCGCTCACCCCGATCTGGTTCGGTTCCGCCATTAACTCGTTTGGCGTCAAGGAACTGATGGACGGCATCGCCACCTACGGCCCACAGCCCCAGATCCAATCAGCAGAGCCCCGCCAGATTTTACCGGAGGAAACCAAAGTCTCGGGCTTCGTGTTCAAGGTGCAAGCCAACATGGATCCAAAGCACCGCGACCGCGTTGCCTTTGTCCGCATGGCCTCCGGGCACTTCAAACGGGGCATGAAATTGACCCATGTACGCACCAAAAAGCCGATGGCGATCAGCAACCCAGTGATGTTTCTGGCCTCTGACCGCGAACTTGCGGAAGAGGCGTGGGCCGGCGACATCATGGGCATTCCAAACCATGGACAATTGCGCATTGGCGACACGCTGACCGAAGGCGAAGCGTTGCGGGTAACGGGTATCCCCTCCTTTGCCCCTGAACTGCTTCAAGGCGTGCGCGCGGGCGATCCGCTGAAATCGAAACACCTTGAAAAGGCGTTGATGCAGTTTGCTGAAGAAGGCGCCGCCAAAGTGTTCAAGCCATCCATCGGGTCGGGCTTCATCGTCGGTGTCGTTGGCGCTCTTCAATTCGAGGTGCTGGCCAGCCGGATCGAGCTGGAGTATGGGCTGCCCGTCCGGTTTGAAGCATCGCAATTCACATCGGCCCGTTGGGTGAATGGCGGACAGCAAGCCATTGATAAATTTGTGGAAAGTAACAAACAACACATCAGCTACGATCATGACGGAGACATCGTTTATCTCACCCGGTTGCAATGGGATATCGACCGCGTGGCGCGCGACTACCCGGACGTGACACTGACGGCGACCAAGGAAATGATGGTCTGAACCATTGGCTCATGTGACCCTTCCTGTACCGCAACCCGTCCAAACCAATCCGGACAAGCTGCGTTGGGGGATTGTGTCTACGGTCAAGGGATCCATGCGCCAGATCGCGCGTTTCATCGCCTTTCACCTCGATTTGGGGGCCAACCGGGTTCACCTCCATCTGGACGTTCCAGATCACGAACTTGCGACGCGTCTTTCACATCCAAAAGTACGGTTCACGCAGTGCGACGACGCCTATTGGGATGGCAAACCAACCCGCGCACGCAGCACGCATCAGATGCGCCAAGCCTATAACGCGACGCGCGTCTATCGCATTACCCAGCTCGACTGGCTTGCCCATATCGACCTTGATGAGTTCATTCTGGCCCCTGCCCGCATGGCCGACCTGTTAGCGAAAGTTGACCCCAACGCGCCCTTTGTAGCGATGCTGCCGGCCGAGATGTTAGACTGCGAAGGCGACCCCCATCATTTCAAACGCCCCGTGCACAAAGCGATCAAGCGTCAGATTTACCCGACTTATGGCGCACATGTGTCCGGAGGTTTCATCGGCACGCAAAGCCCCAAAGTGATTGCTCGAAGCGGGCTTCACGACATCCGCCTCGGCATCCACGCCCTGCGCCACAAGGGGCGGATCGTCGGGGAAGGTGCACAGATTGAAGAGCTTGATCTTGGTCATGCCCACGCCCCGGATTTCGAGACATTTCAGAAGCATGTGACCTATCGCCTCGAAAAGGGCAGCTATCATGACCGCAAGGGAAAGCTGAACAAGCAGGGCCATCTCATCCGCGTTCTCATGGACGATCCGGACCCGGATGCCCTGCGGGCGTTTCACAAGGAACTATGCAGCGCGGCCCCTGAACGGCTTGACGTCTTGGCCGCCCATGACATGCTGATCACGCGCACACTTGATCTGGACACCAAGGTCGCGCGCTATTTTGGCAAGCTGGAGGGCTAGCCCGTGACAACCTGGGGCCTTGCAGCCACCATCCGTGCTCCGGCCGCCGACATCCTTCGTTTTGCCGCCTATCACCTCGATCAAGGGGCGCATCGCCTCTATATCTATCTCGATGATGAAAGCCCCACAGCCTTTAAGGCGCTAAAAGAGCATCCGAAAATCCGGGTGCAGACGTGCGATGAGGCCTATTGGAAACGTCTGTCGGGTAAACGCCCAGAGAAACATCAAGTGCGCCAAACTCTCAATGCCACCCATGCTTATAACCGCCGGGCTGAGGTTGATTGGCTCATTCACATGGATGTCGATGAATTCCTGGTTGCGCAGCAGCCGTTGACACAGGTGTTGGACGACTTGCCTTCCGCTGTCACCTCGGCTCGCGTCCGTCCGATGGAACTGTTGGGAGGTAGCGCAGATGCGTACAAAGCCTTCGTACCCGCCAACGGACAGCGCCGCAAAGTGGTTAACCAGATCTACCCGCGATATGGCGCGCATTTGACCGGGGGATTTCTAAGTCATGTTGCCGGAAAGCTATTTGTTCGCAGTGGCTTGAACGACATGACGTTCAAAATCCACAACGCATTTCAGGGCGATACAATGCTCCCAAACGCAAGCGAACTTAACCAGGTTGATCTCGCCCATTGCCACGCAAAGTCGTGGGAAGATTGGAGAGCGTCCTTTCGGTATCGCCATGAACGGGGGTCATACAGGGCCGAACTAAAACCCGCGTCTCCGCCCGAACGGGGCGGATTGTCCTTGCATGATCTGTTCCGCAAGATCGAGGTTGAAGAAGGCGAGGCAGGCTTGCGCGCTTTTTATGATGAAGTCATCGGCGATGGCCCAGAATTGCGCGCCCGCCTTTCGGCTCACGACCTGTTAAGGATTGTGCCTTTGGACTGTGCAACTCCGATAGCGCGTCACTTTCCGGACGCAACGTTCTGAAGCCGAACAACCTTTTGAAAGCATTGCCGTTTGACCTGTGCGACCGCCTTTGTTATGGACGCGCAGCATGTCGGGGCAAGTTGCCTCCGCTTTGGGCCATTCGGGCCGACATCATCATACGCAGCGGGCCAAGTCAGTGTCCGCAACTTACGGACATACATGACAAAATTTTCTGAACTCAACCTTAGCCCCAAGGTCCTCAAAGCTGTCGAAGAGGCTGGTTACGAAAACCCTACGCCCATTCAAGAGGGCGCGATTCCACCCGCTCTTGAAGGCCGCGATGTTCTTGGGATCGCCCAAACCGGCACTGGCAAGACCGCCAGCTTCACTCTGCCCCTAATCACCCAACTGGCCCGTGGCCGCGCCCGTGCGCGCATGCCGCGCAGCCTGGTCTTGTGCCCTACACGCGAATTGGCAGCACAGGTGGCCGAGAATTTCGACACCTATTCCAAATACGTAAAGCTGAGCAAAGCGTTGCTCATCGGCGGCGTCAGTTTCAAGGAACAAGACACGCTGATCGACAAGGGCGTGGACGTACTTATCGCGACACCGGGCCGCCTGTTGGACCATTTCGAACGTGGCAAGCTGATCCTTAATGACGTCAAAGTCATGGTCGTGGACGAAGCAGACCGCATGCTCGACATGGGCTTTATCCCTGACATCGAACGCATCTTTGGTCTCACGCCCTTCACCCGCCAGACGCTGTTTTTCTCTGCAACGATGGCGCCCGAGATTGAGCGGATCACCAACACGTTCCTGTCCAACCCCGAGCGGATCGAAGTGGCCCGTCAGGCCACCGCATCTGAGACGATCGAACAAGGCGTGGTCATGTTCAAAGGCTCGCGCCGGGACCGAGAAGCAAGCGAAAAGCGCAAAGTGTTGCGTATGTTGATCGACTCCGAAGGTGAGAAATGCACCAACGCGATCATCTTCTGCAATCGCAAGACAGACGTGGATATCGTCGCCAAGTCACTGAAAAAATACGGTTATGACGCCGCCCCAATACATGGGGATCTGGATCAGTCGCAACGGACCCGCACACTCGATGGCTTCCGCAATGGAGAACTCCGGTTCCTCGTCGCGTCAGACGTCGCTGCACGTGGTCTCGATGTGCCGTCCGTCAGTCACGTGTTCAACTTCGATGTGCCCAGCCACGCCGAAGACTACGTTCACCGGATCGGTCGCACAGGTCGCGCTGGTCGCGATGGCAAAGCGATGATGATCTGCGTGCCGCGTGACGAAAAGAATTTTGAGGATATCGAACGATTGATCCAAAAGGAAATTCCACGGATCGACAATCCACTCGGCACCCCTGCCCCAGCGGCCGACGCCGAAGCAGACGACGCGGTGAAGGCAGAAAAACCAAAACGCACACGCGCCCCGCGCAAACCCAAGGCCGAAGCACCGAAGGCCGACGCGCCACAAGTTGAAGAGGCGCAGCCTGAAGCAGCGGCACCGGTCGAGGTCGTGACCGAGACAACCTCCGAACCAGAACCCGAGCGCACATCGGGTCGTGGGCGCGGCCGCGGATCGTCTTCTGGCCGCAACCGGTCATCAAACCGCGAAGACCGTGGCGGCAACAAGGTTGTGGGTCTTGGCGATCACACGCCCAGCTTCATCGAGCTCAGCTTTGAAGAGCGCCGCGTAAGCTAAGCCTAAAGGCTTTGTGCTCAGCGCCGGTAGGGTTACCCTCAGTCCGTCATTTGGACTGGGGGAATCATATGCCATCCATCGAGATTCAAGTGCTTGAAGGCGTGTTCGACGCCGAAGACAAAGCCAGCATCATCACGCGCGTAACCGAAGCATTCGGCAGCGTCGCCGGCGACACAATTGCACGAGGCACATCCGTGCGCATCCTCGACGTGCAAAGCGGCGCATGGGGATACGCGGGCAACATCCTGACAACGGAAGATGCCCTTGCCATGCGCGCCAAGGGTTAGTGCATCCGGCTGATCACCACTGTCACCTCGGGCTTCT
Organism: Tateyamaria sp.; assembly: GCF_039945315.1. GTDB lineage: Bacteria > Pseudomonadota > Alphaproteobacteria > Rhodobacterales > Rhodobacteraceae > Tateyamaria. The sequence goes on from NZ_JBDUXB010000027.1 coordinate 71,616, forward strand.
TGCCAATTTCGTCCTGCGCCGTCTTACGCACGACACGGCGCAACGCCTCTTCCAGATTGGAATCGTCCCGCAGTGTCTTTGCATCAGCGCGCCCAAGGAACTGGCTTAAGTCCGCCTCCAGCACCTCGACCACAGCCGCGTTGCTGCGCCCCATGTCCGAAATGCCCATGGTTTCGCACCACGGATCACCGAGGGGTTCGTCCTCTTCGTCCAAAATCAGTGTTACGGTCACATGCCCGTTCAAAGCCATGCGAATGCGGTCGCGTACTACGCCGTCCAGAGCACCGATTTGAACAGCACCATCCAGATAAGTCCGTCCGGTCTCGATATACTCAACCACGCGCGGTGCATTGCCGGACAACTCGATCATCATCCCATTTACGGCCAGAACACCTGAGCGCCCTTTGCCCTCGGTCAGTTTCACATGCTCACGCAAATGCCGGTGTTCACCGTGCATCGGCACCACCACCTGCGGGTTCACGATCTCTTGCAACCGCTCCAGATCAGGCCGGTTGGCGTGGCCAGACACGTGGTAAAGGCCAGACGAGTCGTCGACCACATCCACACCCTTTTCGCTCAGCTGGTTCATGACGCGGATCACGCCCCGTTCATTGCCGGGAATGGTTTTGGACGAGAACAGGAACAGGTCGCCCTCTTTCAACTCCAACCCCATATACTTGCCATTGGCCAGTTGAGCTGACGCCGCGCGCCTTTCCCCTTGGGATCCGGTGACCAGCAGCATCAGGTTTTCGCGCGGGATGTTACGCGCGTCCTCAGGGCTGATCACAGACGGAAAGTCCTTGAGTACGCCCGTTTCAATTGAGGCCTCAATCATCCGGCGCATCGCACGACCCAACAGAACGATTGAACGGCCTGCACGATCCCCTGCTTCGGCCAGCGTTTTGACCCGTGCGACGTTGGAGGCAAAGGTCGTGGCGACCACAATGCCTGTGTCATGGGCGCGTACCAGTTTTTCAATCTCTGGCCCCACGCTGGCCTCAGAGCGACCGGGATTAGGAGAAAACACATTGGTACTGTCACAGATCAGCGCCTTCACCCCATCCTTGGACACTTCAGCCCACAGGTCAAGATCAAAAGGTTCACCCACCAATGGCGTCTCATCCAGCTTGAAATCGCCAGAGTGGATCACACGCCCCTCGGGCGTATCAATGACGAGCGCCGCACTTTCAGGGATAGAGTGGGACATGGGCAAAAAGCCAACCTTGAAAGGGCCGGAATCAACCTGATCAGGCCATCCGGCCACAACAGTCACTGCATCATCCGGATGCCCACGCTCGACCATCTTGCGCCGTGCGATGTTGGCCGTGAAGGGGCGCGCATAGATTGGCGCACCAAGCTGTTCATAGGTGTGAGAGACCGCGCCAACATGGTCTTCGTGCGCGTGGGTGATGAACACCCCGTCAATCCGGTCACGCCGTTCCGCCAGCCAGGCGATGTCCGGCAAGATCAGGTCCACACCGGGTGATCCGTCCATATCCGGAAAGGCCACGCCCAGATCAACCACGATCAGCCGTTCTTGTTCAGGGGCACCATAGCCATACACATAGGCGTTCATGCCTATTTCACCCGCCCCTCCGAGGGGCAGGTAGATCAATCGTTCACTGCTCATTTTGTCAGTTATTTTCCTTGTTATAGCGATGGATGACCGTCAGGCCATGCATCGTCAAATCGTCGATAAAGTGATCAAACAGGGCTTCTGACTGCTGAAAAAGCGGTGCCAGCCCCCCTGTTGAGATGACGCGCATGTCGCGGGCGCGTTCCGCTTTAATTCGGGCACATATCTCACGCACAAGGCCGACGTAACCCCAAAACACACCAGACTGCATACAGGCGACTGTGTTGGTGCCGATCACGGCTTGTGGCTTGGTGATGTCTACATGGGGTAGTGCGGCAGCGGCATTGTGCAACGCCTCAAGCGACAGGTTCACACCGGGCGAAATCACCCCGCCGATGTAGGCCCCGTCGCTGTCGACCACGTCAAAGGTGGTGGCCGTGCCAAAGTCCACCATTATCAGATCACCACCAAACAGATCGTATCCGGCCACGGTGTTCACCAGTCTGTCGGGACCCACTTGAGTGCCCTCATCCACCCGGACATCCACAGGCAGCAGACAGTCAGGTTTACCAACCACGATGGGCCGCGTGTTGAAATAGCGATCTGCAAAGACGCGCAGGTTGAACACCACACGCGGCACAGTGGAGGACACGATTACATCCGTAATCTCAACGTCAATCTGCTGAAACTTCATCAGTGTGGACAGCCAGACATAGTACTGATCGGCTGTGCGCTGCCACTCGGTCGACGTGCGCCATGTGCCGATGAACGCTTCTCCGTCCCAGATCGCAAACACAGTGTTGGTGTTGCCGCAGTCAATGGCCAAGAGCATAGGGTGCCCCTTTCAGAAATAGACGTCGCCCGCAGGAATGGTCACGCGGTCTGCCTGCGTCTCTAAAACAAGTTGTCCGGTCTCGTCCACATCCCTGAACGTGCCCACATGTTCGACCTGCACCGTGCGCGCAGTGATCTTTTCGCCCAATCGGGCCGCGTGCGCCAACCACGCCGTCCGGATTGGGGCAAATCCGTACTGCGAAAACTGATCCTCAAAACGGGCATAGGACGCGGCCAGAAGGTTCAGAAAATCGACCGGATCAACGCGCACGCCAAGGTCTGAAGCCACCGCGACCGGGCGCACCGCTCCAGCCTCAACTTCTGCCACATCAGGTGCCGCTGCAAGGTTCACGCCAATGCCGATCGCCAAATGGCTCATTCGCGCCCCGGTGACGATCGTTTCCAGAAGAATACCAGCCACCTTTCCTCCGTTCAGCAAGACATCGTTGGGCCATTTCAAGGCAAAAGCTGCGCTACGGCCCGTTGCCGCTACAAAAGCTTCATGCAAGGCGAGCGAAACAACAAACGAACGCAACGCCGCCTGCCCCGGATCATCGGCCAGTGGCAGGACCAAAGTCGCCGCAAAGTTCCCCTTTGGCATAGCCCATGCACGCCCGCGACGCCCCCGAGCCGCCGTCTGGTCGTGAGCCATGATCCACGTCGGCCCGCCTAGCTCGGGCGCAATACGCGCCGCTTCGCTCAGCGTTGAATCGACTTGGGCCAACACGATCCGCCCATAACCCTCAGGCCAAAGCGGTCCTGTCGTCTCTGAATTCAAGAAATCACCCCCAGAGGGCCGATCCGCCACCAAGTGCCTAGTTGACCAGTGTCTGCGCCGCCATGGCTGCAGCCCCTTCGACACCGAACATGTTGACAATGCCAAAGACCATCACAGCTGCAGATCCCAGCAACATGGCCGACAGGATCACAGACTTGCCACCGTTCAAACCCTCTTCCGGCTCTTCGCCGAAGTACATGTAAAACACGATGCGAAGGTAGTAGTAGGCCCCGATAACCGACGCGATCACGCCTGCAACCGCCAGCCAGATCAAGTCCGCTTCATAGGCCGCACGCAGCACGTAAAGCTTGCCAAAGAATCCCAGCATTGGCGGGACACCGGCCAGCGAAAACAACAGCACCAGCATGGCCAGTGCCCGGGTGGGTTCCCGCTTGGCATACATGTTCAGTGACCCGATGTCGGTGACGGGTTGTCCGTCTTTCTCCATCATCAGGATGAACGCAAAGGTGCCAACGTTCATGGTGACGTAGATCGCCATATAGACCAGCATCGCCTGTACACCTAGAACAGTGCCAGCGGCCAAGCCCATCAGTGCATATCCCATGTGGGCGATAGACGAAAACGCCATCAGTCGTTTGATATTGGTCTGCCCAATGGCTGCAAAGGCACCAAGGAACATGGACAGGACAGAAAGCAGCGCCATGATCTGCTGCCAGTCAGCGACTGCGCCGCCAAAGGCGTCATGCATAACGCGTGCAAACAGGGCCATCGCTGCGACCTTTGGCGCTGTCGCAAAGAAGGCTGTGACCGGCGTGGGCGATCCTTCGTAAACGTCCGGCGTCCACATGTGGAACGGCACGGCTGAAACTTTGAAGGCAAAGCCCGCCATGAGGAACACAAGGCCAAACAATAGGCCCAGCGAGACGCCTTCTTCGGCGACTTGCACAATGCCCGAGAACAGCGTTGTGCCCGCATAGCCATAGACCAAAGACGCGCCGTAAAGCAGCAAGCCAGAGGACAAGGCGCCGAGCACGAAGTACTTCAGGCCCGCTTCGGTCGATTTCACCGAGTCTCGACGCAACGAGGCAACCACGTAGAGCGCCAGCGACTGCAACTCGAGCCCCATGTAAAGCGCCATTAAGTCACCGGCAGACACCATCATCATCATGCCTACAACCGCCAATACGACCAGTACCGGGTACTCAAAACGCAGAATGCCGCGCGACGACATATAGGCTTCGCTCATCAACAGGACCGCAGCGGCAGAGACAAGGATCGCCACCTTGGCAAAGCGGGAAAAGGCGTCATCGACGAACATGCCGTTAAAGGCGACGTTCACCCCTTCGCCCGTAAATCCGATCCACGCGGCAACGGCCAAAAACACCGCAGACGTCGCCCATAGCAGCGGCGAGGCCAGCCCGTCTTTTGACGAGTATACCGCGCCCAGCAGCCCGAGCATGGCAAAGACGGCCAGCAGGGTTTCAGGTAGGATGATGTTCAGATCAGCGGAGATCATATCGATTCAGTCCTTAATTCGCAGCCAGCTGCGTTGCAGCTTCAGCCGCCGCAAGTGCCGTGTCGTAGTTGCTTACCAGTGCCGCTACCGAAGGCCCTGTAATGTCGAGGACCAGCGATGGGTAGACCCCCAGAAGGATCGTCATCACCACCAGCGGGGCAAAGATCGCACGCTCGCGCCGTGTCATATCGGTGATCGACTTGAGGCTTTCCTTGATCAGATCGCCCATGACGACCCGACGGTAAAGCCACAGCGCGTAAGCGGCAGAGAAGATAACACCAGACGTCGCGACCAGCGCGACCCAAGTGTTGACCTGGAACACCGCCATCAGCGTCAGGAATTCGCCCACGAAACCCGAGGTTCCCGGAAGGCCGACATTGGCCATCGTGAACAGCATAAAGATCATTGCGTAGGCCGGCATCCGGTTCACAAGACCGCCATAGGCGTCAATGTCCCGCGTATGCATCCGGTCATAGATCACGCCCACACACAAAAAGAGTGCGCCCGAAATAAAGCCGTGGCTGATCATCTGGAAGATGGCTCCATCGACCCCCTGCTGGTTGGCCGCAAAGATGCCCATAGTGACAAAACCCATGTGGGCCACAGACGAATAGGCAATCAGCTTCTTCATGTCTTCTTGCACCAGTGCCACGAGAGAGGTGTAAACAACCGCAATCGCAGACATCCACAAGACCAACGGCGTCAGCACTTCTGCTCCCACCGGGAACATGGGCAGAGAAAAGCGGATAAACCCGTAACCGCCCAGCTTCAACAAGATCGCAGCTAGAACGACAGAGCCAGCCGTCGGGGCCTGTACGTGCGCATCCGGCAGCCATGTGTGCACAGGCCACATTGGCATCTTGACCGCAAAGCTCGCAAAAAAGGCAAGGAACAAGAGCGTCTGCAAGCCACCAACAACCTGAATGCCCAACAACTCAAACGTGGCAAAGTCAAAATTGTGTGTCAGCAGCTGTTCAATATCGGTGGTGCCTGAGTCCGCATACATCCCCACCATCGCCACCAGCATCAGAACCGAGCCGAGGAAGGTGTAGAGGAAGAATTTGAACGAAGCATAGATCCGGTTCGCCCCACCCCAGATACCGATGATCAGGAACATCGGGATGAGGCCAGCTTCAAAGAACAGATAGAACAGCACCAGATCCAGCGCCATGAACACACCCAGCATCAGCGTTTCCAGCATCAGGAACGCGATCATGTATTCCTTGACCCGCGTTTCCACATTCCACGACGCCGCGATGACCAGCGGCATCATGAAGGTGGTCAGCATCACGAACAGAACCGAAATCCCGTCCACACCCATCTTGTAAGACAGGCCCATGATCCATGCGCCTTCTTCCACAAACTGGAATCCGGTATCGTTGGGGTCAAACTCAGCAAGAATGAACAGTGACACCACAAAGGTAATGGAGGTAGTGGCCATAGCCACCCACTTGGCATTGCGATTGGCCGCCTCATCATCACCGCGCAGGAAAATCGCAAGGATGAACGCCGCGACTGCGGGCAAGAAGGTTACGATGGAAAGAAGATTGTCCATCAGTTTGCTCCTCCGCTGAGCGTCATCCACGTGATCAGAACCGCGATCCCGATCACCATGGCGAAGGCATAGGTAAAGATGTAGCCGGACTGCGCACGGCCCGCGAGGCGGGTAATAAAGGGCACGAGTCCCATCGAAACACCGTTGATCGAGCCGTCGATAACGTTGCCGTCACCCTTTTTCCACAGCTGCTTACCGATCCACATCGCCGGAACGACGAAGATGTAGTGATACAGCTCGTCAAAGTACCACTTGTTCTTGAGGAACAGGTAAAGCAGGCGTTGGTTTTCGGCCAGGCGACCCGGAATGCTGGGATCCTTGATGTAGAACCAATAGGCGGTCAAGAAACCCAAAAGCATCGCTGCAAAGGGCGATGTTTTCACCCAGTAAGGGACCTTGTGCGCGTCATCCAGAACCGTGTTGTCAGGCGCCATGTAAAGAGCGCCCTGCCCCGGCTCGCCTGCGAAGACATAATGATGCTCGCCGTCTTTCTTCCCGGCCGCCTTATCGCGTGGGTTGACAATGGCAGAGTGATCTTCGCCCGCTTCGGCATAAGGTATGCCGTAGAACTTGGCGACTTTGTCCACGTGCCCAAAGAAAGATCCGTACCAGACCATTCCCGCAAATATCGCGCCAATGCTGAGCACTCCCAGAGGGACGAGCATCGTCATTGGGCTTTCATGAGCGTGATCGTGGGTGTGCTTGTCCCCGCGCGGCTCACCGTAGAAGGTGAGGAACATCAGACGCCAGCTGTAGAAACTGGTGAACAGCGCCGCGATGACCAGCATCCAAAAGCTGTACCCCGTTCCAGCGGCATATGCACTTTCTACGATGGCGTCTTTGGACTGGAAGCCCGCGAAGCCAATGGGAATTTCACCCAGCGTGAAGATCCACACCGGAATGCCCACACCGGTGATGGCCAACGTGCCGATCATCATCGCCATGAAGGTATAGGGGATCTTTTTGCGCAGGCCGCCATAGTTGGTCATGTCCTGTTCGTGGTGCATTGCGTGGATGACTGACCCGGCCCCAAGGAACAACATCGCCTTGAAGAACGCGTGCGTCAGCAGATGGAACATCGCCGCCGAATACATGCCAACGCCAGCGGCCACGAACATATAGCCCAACTGTGAACAGGTCGAATATGCGATCACACGTTTGATGTCGGTCTGCACCAAACCCACGGTAGCTGCAAAGAATGCAGTGGTGGCGCCAATAAAGGTAACAAACATCATCGCCTCAGGCGCAAATTCCATCAGCGGGGACATGCGGCAGACGAGGAACACACCTGCCGTCACCATGGTCGCCGCGTGGATCAGGGCAGACACAGGGGTCGGCCCCTCCATCGCGTCGGGCAACCATGTGTGCAGGAACAGTTGCGCCGATTTTCCCATCGCACCAATGAACAGCATGAAGGCAATCAGGTTGGCCGCGTTCCATTCGGACCAAAGGAACGTCAACTGCGTCTCTGCCAGCGTTGGTGCGGCGGCAAAGATGTCATCCAGACGGATGCTGTCGACAAGGAAGTAGAGGCTAAAGATGCCCAGCAGGAACCCGAAGTCGCCGACGCGGTTCACGACAAAAGCCTTGATCGCAGCAGCGTTCGCAGTGGGCTTGCGATAGTAGAACCCGATCAGCAGATAGGATGCGACGCCAACCCCTTCCCAACCAAAGAACATCTGCACAAGGTTGTCGGCTGTGACCAGCATCAACATCGTGAAGGTAAAGAAGCTGAGGTACGCAAAGAAGCGCGGCTTGTAGCTTTCGCCCTCTTTCCACTGCGGATCGTGATCCATGTAGCCAAAGGAATAGAGGTGCACGAGGGATGAAACCGTCGTGATCACGATCAGCATGATGCAGGTCAGCCGATCAAGGCGAATGGCCCAGTCTGTGCTGAGTGTACCGGATTCAATCCAGCGCAGAATCTGGATGCTTTCGGTCGTACCGTCAAAGGTCAGGAAGGTGATCCACGACAGGATGGCGGACAGGAACAAAAGACCCGTTGCGATCCAGCAGGCCGCAGCCTCACCGAAGACGCGCCAGCCAAAGCCACATAGAAGGGCGCCGACAAGTGGGGCGAAGAGGAGGATGGTTTCCATGATGTCTTAGCCCTTCATCACGTTGACGTCTTCAACCGCGATGGTGCCACGGTTGCGGAAGAAACACACAAGGATCGCAAGACCGATCGCAGCCTCGGCGGCCGCAACGGTCAGCACGAACAGGGTGAACACCTGCCCCACCAAGTCCCCAAGGAAGGATGAGAATGCCACCAGGTTGATGTTCACCGCCAAGAGCATCAGTTCGATACTCATCAGCAAAATGATCACGTTCTTGCGGTTCAGAAACAGGCCGAAGATGCCAATGACGAACAACGTCGCCGCGACAGTGAGGTAGTGTTCAAGTCCGATCATCGGTCTGTCCTAGTCTGCGCCCGCGGTTACCCCGCAAGCATGAATTCCGTCTTGTCCCCCCGCGCCTCTGGGTAGAGGGCTGCGCAGGCGCAAGGCTCTGCTTCAAGGGTGGTTATGGTTATGTCTCGCGCAATCCCGTCGAGGTCGGCGGCGATCCTGTCAAAAGTCGCAAAGGCACGCGCGCCGTCTTGGTGACGTGCAATGATGGCCAGTGCCTTGTCCGTGCGATCAAACGGCAGGCGTGCGCCCATGTTCTCTTCCTGGCTGCGAAAGGTCAGGGCCGTGCCCGGTGTGCAGTCCACAATCGCAAAGGACGTGGCGGTACCCTCCTGGCTCCACCAGTCGCGCCACATCACGCGTTCTTCACCCAGATCGACGTGATCCGCCTCTCCGCCATGAGAGATGTGAGTGGTCCGTTCGCAATCGGCCAACGTCAACGCCGCCGCGTCAACCGTACCAAATGCCATACAGACACAGACGATATGCAGAAGCCTCTTCATTCAGCAGCAAACCTGCGATTTTGCGTGACCAAACACATGCGTCACCATTCAACCAAGTTAAAACCATGCTGCTCGCAAGCATGGCGCGCCAAGGGTCCAAGGCCGGGCGTACGCTCAAAAGGCACATCACCGGGAATGTTGCCAGATGTCGGTAAAGGACTCGCTTCGTCCGTGTTCTCGAAAAACGCGCGCATTTTGCCTTCTATGCAGTCCACCTCATGGACGGAATAAGCGTCTTTGTCATCGATCTTGGTGCGTGACTGAATCTGGACTTTGCCCTCACCGTAATGCTCACTGGCAATCGCAAAGCGGTCATCGATGCCCTCAATGGCTGTCTCACCAGCGTTTTGTGCGAGAGCAGCGCCGCTGATCGCTATCGTGAAACAAGCACAAATCACGGGCTTTATTTGTTTAGAGTTGATACGCATCCGCTTACAGCCCCTGCCCCGGTTTGACGTCCTTCAACTCCATGGCTGCAGCCGGGTCGCGCATCATCTGGGCAACTACATCCTGGCGCTTTACGTCCTCGCGGTGGCGCAGTGTCAGGACAATCGCACCAATCATAGCAACCAGCAGGATCAGACCAGACAGCTGAAACAGCAGGAAATACTGGTCATACAAGATCAAGCCCAACGCCTCGGTATTGTGACGATCCACAGGAGTGACCTGCGCACGCAGCCCTTCGGCGGCGGCATTGCTTTCCCAAGCACCAAAGGCCATCACGAATTGCATGAGGATCACAACGGCGATCAGCAGGGCCAGCGGCATGTATTTGGCCATCTCGGCCTTCAATTCGGCAAAGTCGATGTCGAGCATCATGACCACGAACAAAAACAGCACTGCAACCGCGCCAACGTAGACGATAATCAGCAGCATCGCGACGAATTCCGCTCCGAGCATGACGAACAGTCCTGCCGAAGACAAGAATGCTAGGATCAGCCAAAGGACCGAATGCACCGGGTTGCGGCTGATCACGGTGAACAGCCCCCCCGAGATCACGCAGATCGAAAAGAGGTAAAAGGCGAACACGCTCATGTCTTGTCCTCGCTGTCGGTCATAACCTCTTGCGCCAATTCCATGGCGCGGGTCATCGCAGGCACTCCGGCGAAGACCGCCATCATGCCCAATGTCTCAGAAATCTGTTGATCGGTGGCCCCGGCCTCGCGGGCATGGCGCACTGTCTGGCGTATGGCACTGTCAGCCTGCGCGCCCTGCATGGTCAGCCCGGCAAGGGTGATTAGCAGGCGGGTCTTGGCATCCAACCCGTTTTCATTGAACGCATTGCCAAACCACGTCTCCATCACCTCTTTGGGCATGGTCGGCCACATTGCTTCCATCGCTTTGGGATCAAACCCCTTGGACGGGTCAAACGCCCCCATTTGCGGAAAAGCTTTCGCCATTTCCTGCATCTGCGCCATCATAGCGGCAAAAGGGTTTGCCTCATCACTCATCGGTACGGCGCATCGATCTCAAGGTTGCGTGCAATCTCAGCTTCCCAGCGCTCGCCATTCTCAAGGAGCTTGTCCTTGTCGTAGTAAAGCTCTTCGCGGGTCTCGGTGGAGAATTCGAAGTTGGGGCCTTCGACAATGGCATCGACCGGGCAGGCCTCCTGACAGTAGCCACAATAGATGCACTTGGTCATGTCGATGTCATAGCGCGTGGTGCGGCGCGAGCCGTCTTCCCGCGGTTCAGCGTCAATTGTGATGGCTTGCGCGGGGCAGACGGCTTCGCACAGCTTGCATGCGATACAGCGCTCTTCGCCATTTGGGTAACGGCGCAACGCGTGTTCCCCACGAAAACGAGGGCTCAGTGGCCCCTTTTCGTGCGGGTAGTTCAGCGTGGCCTTTGGACGGAAAAAGTACTTCAGCCCTAGTTTGAAGCCCTGGAAGAAGTCCTGCAGCAAGAAGTACTTGGCGGCACGGCCATAGTCGATCTGTGTCATCGCAAGCCTCCCTTCTGGGCTTCTCTACGATGCATTTGAGCCCAAGCTTTGAGCGCTACGATCACCTCGTCAGGATTGATATCAATCATGTTTCCCTCTGTGTCCTGGGTGCACATCTCGCATTCGGCGACTATGAACGCTGTCATATCCGCAAGGTCGTGATGTGTGGCATCGCTGACTGCAACAGAAAGAGTAGTCATATCTCAGCCTCCTACGGCCCAACGGGCGTAAAAGCCCCAGAACCAGTCAAACTTGGCCGCAAAGGCGACGAACACGACCCAGAACAACGAGAACGGCAGGAACACTTTCCAGCCCAGACGCATCAGCTGGTCATAGCGGTATCGGGGTGTGATCGCCTTGACCATCGAGAAGATGAAGAAGACGAACAGCATCTTGGCGACCATCCAGAAAATGCCATCGGGCAGGAACGGAACGGGCGACAGCCAGCCACCGAAGAACAAGAGCGACACCAGTGCGCACATCAGCACAACTGCGACCAGCTCGCCAATCATGAACAGCAGGAACGGGGTGGAGGAATACTCAACCTGATAGCCCGCAACCAATTCGCTTTCCGCTTCGGGAAGGTCAAAGGGCGGACGGTTGGTTTCAGCCAGCGCCGAAATCAGGAATAGGAACAGCATCGGAAGGTGTGGCAACCAGTACCAGTTGAAGATGCCCCAATCGCCGTCTTGCGCCTGTACGATCGATCCAAAGTTCATCGACCCTGTCGACAGGATCACACCGATGATGATGAGACCGATGGAAACTTCATAGGAGATCATCTGCGCAGCAGAGCGCAAGGAACCGAGGAACGGGTACTTTGAGTTTGACGCCCAACCACCCATAATCACGCCATAAACTTCGAGTGACGAGATGGCGAATACATACAAGATCGCGACGTTGATGTCGCTCAGAACCCATCCATCGTTGAATGGGATAACCGCCCACGCGATCAACGCCATGACAAGGCTGACCATGGGTGCCATGAAAAACACGCCCTTGTCGGCGCCTGCGGGCACAACGACTTCCTTGACGATATATTTGCCAAAATCCGCAAAACTCTGCAGCAGGCCAAAGACACCTACAACGTTGGGACCGCGGCGCATCTGGACAGCAGCCCAGATCTTGCGGTCCGCATACATCAGGAAGGCAAGTGCGACGAGTAGTGGCACCACCACCAAGAGCACCTGCCCTACGATCAAAAGTCCGATGCCCAGCGGGCTGCTTGTGAAAAATTCAGGCATCTGTCCTCACACCGTGGGTATCCCTTTTTCCGCGCAGGCAGCAGACACGACTTCGGCGTCGATTGTACTGATCCCACGCGGCAAGGCAGGCGAGATGGTGTAAACAGCATCCGCCGTCCACACGCCAGCCTCTTCGTCAACATTTGTACGCAAATGGCGCGCAAATCCCCACCCTCGGATGAGGGTATAGCCCGCGGCCGCGCATTCGGCATAGTTTTCTACGTCCCGCACACTCAGCGCATTGGTCATGGACACATTGAACTGCACCAGATCATCCGCGAGCAACATGGTTTCCACGCCGCGATAGTCCGGGATGAACTGTTCTGCCGTGGGCACTGTGTCACAACCTGCAAAGGGTGCGAGCGTTATGAGCCACGCGGCCTTCATTCAGCCGCCAGTGCCTCTGTTTTGCGCGCCTTGGCGTTCGCGCTCAGTTCGGCCATCAATTGGCTGGCACGTGCGATTGGGTTGGTAAGGTAGAAGTCGGAGATTGGAGACACAAGCATGCCTCCCTCGATCTTACCTTGCTCCAGTGCGGCGCCGGTGTTTTCAGCCACTACGTCGATGTCACCCAAGTGGGGGTGCCCCTTGACGATCGCGGCCCGCAAGGCAGCGATGCTGTCAAAGGGCAGCGTCGCTCCCATCTCACCCGACAACGCACGTAGGATGGCCCAGTTTTCTTTGGCCTCACCCGGAGCAAAGCTCGCGCGGGCAGCCAATTGTGGGCGACCCTCAGTGTTTACGAACAGGCCCGGCTCTTCTGTATATGCGGCACCCGGAAGGATCACATCGGCTCGGTGCGCGCCACGATCACCATGGCTGCCCTGATAGATTACAAACGCGCCGTCCGCGATTTCGACTTCGTCAGCGCCCAAGCTATAGATCACGTCCGCATTGCCGATTGCCGCCATGGCGTCCGAGTTTGTTGCGCCAACATCCATCGCACCGACGCGGCCCGCCGCTGTGTGCAGCACCATCAAGCCAGATTTGGTCGACTCTGCCAATGCTTGGGCCGTCGCAAGAATCGCTGCCCCATCATCACGTGTCAACGCGCCCATGCCAACGATGATCACAGATGGCTTTTCAGCCACTTCGGAATGATCACGCTTAAGCAGATCGGTCATGATAGTGGCGTCGGTGCCAATGTGGTTTGCCTCGTAAGTGAGGTCAGGCATTTCGCCGATTACGCCCACATTTGCTCCACGCGCCCACGCTTTGCGAATGCGCGCGTTTAGAACTGGGGCTTCGACACGGGGGTTGGTGCCGATCAACATGATCGCTTCTGCTTCGTCGATGTCTTCGATCGCTGCAGTTCCAACATAGGCCGCACGGTTATCGGAAGGCAGTTTGGCGCCATCGGTGCGACATTCGACGATACCGCCCTGCCCCTCAACCAACTCTTTCAGTGCGTAGACCGCTTCAACCGGAGCCAGATCGCCCACAAGGCCCGCCAGATTTGAAGCGCCCTTAATCGCTTCAGTCGCCTTACCCAGCGCTTCTGGCCAAGTGGCCGGGCGCAGTTTTCCGTTTTCGCGGATGTAGGGCTTGTCCAAACGCTGTCGGCGCAGTCCGTCCCAGACAAAACGCGTCTTGTCCGAAATCCATTCCTCGTTCGTGCCGTCATGGTTCAGCGGCAAGAACCGCATGACTTCACGCCCCTTCGTGTCCACACGAATGGAGGAGCCAAGGGCGTCCATCACATCCACACTTTCGGTCTTGGTCAGCTCCCAAGGGCGCGCGGTAAAGGCGTAAGGCTTGGACACCAGCGCGCCAACGGGGCAGAGATCAATGATGTTGCCCTGCAAGTTGCTCTCTAGCGTTTCGCCCAGATAAGACGTGATTTCGCTGTCCTCACCGCGACCCGTCTGGCCCATTTGTGTGATGCCTGCCACTTCGGTGGTAAAGCGCACACAACGGGTGCACGAGATACAGCGGGTCATGTGGGTTTCGACCAGCGGGCCCAGATCCAGATCGTCCGTCGCACGCTTGGGTTCGCGGAAGCGCGAGAAATCCACTCCGTAAGCCATCGCCTGATCCTGCAAATCGCACTCGCCACCCTGATCGCAAATGGGGCAATCAAGCGGATGGTTGATCAGCAGGAATTCCATGACGCCCTCGCGGGCCTTTTTGACCATCGGGCTGTTTGTCTTGATCTCAGGCGGCTCGCCATTACGGCCCTGGCGCATGTCCTTGACCTGCATCGCGCATGATGCGGCGGGCTTGGGCGGACCACCCACAACCTCGACCAGACACATCCGGCAATTGCCCGCGATGGACAGGCGCTCGTGGTAACAGAACCGAGGGATCTCGATCCCAACCTCTTCGCAGGCCTGGATCAGGGTCAACGCCCCTTCGACCTCGACTTCTTGGCCGTCAATCACGAGTTTGCGCAGAGTGCTCATAGGTCAGTTCATCCTCAACACGGCGCCGATCAGGCTGCCTTTTTCGATCTCTTGACGCCCAAGTTTGCAATATCCATCGCTAGCCCCAGGCGTTGCACCACCTGCCGTCAGATAGGCGTCACGCTTGGCTTTCAGGCGCGCCTTTTCGGTGTCGGACTTGCGGTACAGGTCAATTTCTTCAGACGTATAACCCAGACCGCGCGCGTGCGCAGCAACCCCACGGATCATGCCAACCGCCTTGAACATCCGGGCCGAAATATCCGGACAGTTTTTGCGGATTTCGTCAGCAATTCCGACAGCCAAAAGGGTATCATCCACCTTGGAAACTTCCCGCAAATGCGGCTTGGCCGAAATCGCTCCGGCGGATAAGCAAAAAATCAGGGCCATGGTCATTGCGCGCATCGTTTCTCTCCTCTGATCGCGTCGTACAGACGCAAGATGGGAAAGTTCCTCTTTGCTATGCAATATCACAGGGTTTCACAACCCGTTAGCACACAAATTGTGGCCACTCAGGGGCATGAAGTCACAGGCCTGTGCAGGTTCCCTGCAACACGAGGCGGTCGTTGGAAATCGGAACCTGGCCGTTCTCGGATTCCGGACCATTCACCCAACGAATATCCGAGCTGCCAAAATTGCCAATACAGTAGCGGATACCCTCATGCAGCCCAGCTTCCAGCGCGCCATTCAAAGAGGCAGAGACCGGACGCACCGTCACCTCAAAGTCGAGGCGTCGCTTGTCCAGCTTTTTGGCATCAGTGCGAAAGAACTGGCCATCAAAGGCAATGCGATCCGCGCGCCGTTCACCACTACAAGCGGTCAGTACCAAAGTCGCAATTAGTAAAAGGCCCAACAGGCAGACAGGACGCAGGTCAGTCCGGCTCAGCGTTTTGGTCTTGGTCATCTTCTTCTCCGCGCGTCGCCGCATCCACATGGTTCCAGCCAAAGGCGTGATCTGTATTGCCATGGTTTTCAAGATGATGAAAGCGTTCCATAGCCTCAACTACGGTAGGGATATACCCGAACGGCACCCACCACATCACAAGGCGGGTGCCGTGCTGGTCCAGATCGTACCATTCCGCTTTGCGGTCATAGAACTGCTTGTGGACGGTCTGAAAGACAAAATGGCGAAAGCTGGCGATGTCTTGCCAGACGGAAAGCGTAGATGCCGTGCGCGGATTGCCTCCAAGCGGGCCACCTGCATCGCGTTGGGCGGCCTCCATATCCTCGTTTTCCATATGCCAGATATAGCCGGGGCTGCGGCGCGCGATATTATAGACTGGTTCGAGATTGTTCTGGAAGTCCGCCACACGCGGATCGTCCCAGTCGTATTTGAGAGTGCCTATATTGAATTCTGCGAGGGGCATCGATCAATTCCTAAGCGACTGCAACGATCACCAAGCACGCTCCAACCAACAGCCGTTTTCCGTAAGAGTTTAAGAAACCCAAGATAGACTGGCCGAGTGCCCGATATCCGACAGGATCAAAGTAACCGAGATGCCCACAAGACGGACAACTACTCCCTACAATGCAAAGCACTTCACTCCGCCGCGATCCGCTTGCTTGCAATCCGGTCTTCGATCTCGTCGCGGAAGTTCTTGATCAGCCCCTGAATAGGCCAAGCCGCAGCGTCACCTAGGGCGCAAATCGTATGCCCCTCGACCTGCTTGGTTACATCGAGCAGCATGTCGATCTCTTCGACCTCCGCCTCGCCCTTCACCAGACGGTCCATCACGCGCATCATCCATCCGGTGCCTTCGCGGCAAGGCGTACATTGTCCGCAAGACTCGTGCTTGTAGAACTTCGACAAACGCCAGATCGCCTTGATGATGTCAGTGCTCTGGTCCATCACGATGACCGCCGCTGTACCAAGGGATGACCCTTTTTCCTTGAGCGCATCAAAATCCATGATCGCATCGCGCATGTCTTCGCCGCGCACGTTGGGCACGGACGACCCGCCGGGAATCACGGCCTTCAGGTTATCCCAGCCGCCGCGAATGCCGCCGCAGTGCTTTTCGATCAACTCCTCAAACGGGATACTCATCGCCTCTTCGACCACGCAAGGATTGTTCACATGGCCCGAGATGGCGAACAATTTGGTACCCGCATTGTTGGGACGGCCGAAGCCCGAAAACCAAGACGCGCCCCGACGTAGGATCGTGGGTACGACAGCGATGGACTCCACGTTGTTCACAGTGGTCGGGCAGCCGTAAAGGCCAGCACCGGCTGGGAACGGCGGCTTCATGCGCGGCATTCCCTTCTTGCCTTCGAGCGATTCCAGCAATGCGGTTTCCTCACCGCAGATATAGGCCCCTGCCCCATGGTGCAGGTAAATGTCGAAATCCCAACCCGATTTGGCGGCGTTCTTGCCCACTAAACCCGCCTCATATGCTTCATCGATGGCGGCTTGCAGGGCTTCTTTTTCACGGATGTATTCACCGCGAATATAGATGTAACAGGCGTTGGCATTCATCGCGAAGGACGCGATCAAACAGCCTTCGATCAGGGTGTGCGGATCATGGCGCATGATCTCGCGGTCTTTGCAGGTGCCCGGTTCGGATTCGTCCGCGTTCACAACGAGGTAGGCCGGACGTCCGTCGCTTTCCTTTGGCATGAAGGACCACTTGAGCCCGGTCGGAAAGCCCGCACCGCCCCGTCCGCGAAGACCTGAGTCCTTCATCTCCTGAACAACCCAGTCGCGCCCCTTTTTGATCAGCTTGTCCGTGCCATCCCAATGGCCACGCGCCTGCGCGCCCTTCAGCGTGCGGTCGTGCATCCCGTACAGGTTGGTAAAGATACGATCCTTGTCAGCAAGCATGCCAATTCTCCTAAATCGACCCCGCGCCGGGCCGTTTCATGCGTCGCGGCTGTTTTGCCAAATCCTGAGGGCCACCACCAGTGCCCAAATGAACGCAGCCAGTGCAAATAGCAGCAAAAGTATCTCAAAGCGCGCAGGCAAGCCCAAAGCAGACACGATGACAGGCGCAAAGATGGATAGCAAAGCGGCCCCCGCAATGACGAGGGCCGCGATACGGCCTTGCCGGGCCAGTTTCGGATCAAGTTGCTCAGCCACGGTCTAGTAAACGTCGCCTTTTTTGACCTTCTTGGAAAACTCGGTCGTTCCACCTTCGGCCAGTGTCTTGGCCTGTGTCACCCAATCATCACGACTCACCCGGCCTTTGAACCCGACGAGGTTCTGATCCGCCCAGGCGATCTCGTCAGCACCCCATGCGGCAATCTGGTCAAAGTGGAAAAAGCCCATGGAATGCAAGACACCTTCAAGCTTGGGACCCACGCCCTTGATTTGCTTGAGATCGTCGGGTGCGTTGTCGCGCGCAGCACTCAGAGTTTCGGGTTTTTTGCCGCCACTTGAAGGTTCTGGATTGGTCACAGTCTTTGGTTTTTTTTCGGCCTTTGGTTTTGCCGCGGGTTTGGCGGCGGGGGCTGCACTGGCTTTCGGTTTCACAGCCGCTTCGGTCTGCGCGGCAACTGGAGGGGGCGTCGTAACCGCTTCCGATTTCGCTTTTGCTACGGCCGCCGCCGCTGTCGCTTCAGCGTCAGATGATGCGTCGTCACTCGCAGTATTCACTGCCGGAAGAGACTTGCACATGATCCAACTCAGCAACGCACCGGAAATTGCCGCAATGACCAGACCGGCAAAGACCGCCTGCACAAACGTCCATGTGCCCAACAGACCCAACAAAATAGCGGCCAACACGCCTCCAAGGAGCGCCACCAGCCAACAGCCCAACGCGCAGCTTATTGATCCATTTTCATTGCTCATAATACGCAGTCCCCCGAATTCAAAACGTTACTCACCATTATAAATGTCATCTTTTTTCGCACGTCGAGAAAATTCTGTTTCCGCACCGGTCGCCAGTGCCTGCGCTTGGCTGACCCAATTGTCCCGACTGACGCGACCTTTGAAGCCTACAAGGTTCTGATCGGCCCAAACCACTTCATCACCCGTCCATGCTGCAATCTGGTCAAAATGGTAGAAGCCGAGGCCATTCAAAACTGCCTCCAGTTTGGGCCCGACCCCTTTGATCATCTTGAGATCATCTGCCTTGCCGTCACGCGCGCCATCCAAAGTCGCTGGTTTGGCGCCGGCTCCTGACTCAACTATTTCGGCCTTGGCCGCCGGTTTTGCAGTCGGTTTGGGTTTGGCCGTCGCATTGGCTGCTTTGCCCTGCCACGGTGCGATAAGGGGCACTTCGGTTCCGTCGATCCGCTTGACCGTATCGCCGATGTCTGTGGCCAGTTGGACGGAGGCATTGTATTTGGTGTGTCCGCTGTCAAAATCCTTGAGGCTTGTCAGCCCGCTAAGCGGTTCCGCGGCGTAGCGCCCGTTCTGTGGGCCCGGCGTCGGCACTTTGCCGGCCGCGAGTTCGTCGATCAGCTCACCCATGCGGGCGGCGGTCAGGTCTTCGTAATAGTCCTTGCCGATCTGAGCCATCGGTGCGTTCGCGCACGAACCGAGGCATTCCACTTCTTCCCAGCTGAACTTGCCATCCTCAGACAGTTGGTGCGGCTTTTTGGCGATCTTGTCCTTGCATACCGCCACCAGATCCTCGGCCCCGCATATCATGCAGGACGTTGTGCCGCAGACCTGAATATGGGCAACCGAACCAACAGGTTGCAACTGGAACATAAAGTAAAAAGACGCGACCTCGAGCGCGCGTATATAGGCCATGTCGAGCATATCTGCGACGGTCTCGATCGCGGGACGGGTCAACCACCCCTCCTGTTCCTGAGCGCGCCACAAAAGAGGGATAATTGCCGAGGCCTGGCGCCCTTCTGGGTACTTTGTGATCTGTGCTTCGGCCCATGCCTGGTTGGCAGGAGTAAAAGCGAAACTGTCAGGTTGGTCTAGATGCAGGCGGCGGAGCATGTCTATTATCCTTGTCGCACTATGACTTGCACGCAGGGGGCAAGAGCAAAAGCGTTTCTTCATCAGCGGCGAAGGCAGCAATGCCCTCCGCCATCATTTCGCGGGACAACCGGATCGCCGTAGGCTGGTCGATACCGAGTTGTGGCATTTGCACATTGGCTTGCGCCGTCGTCATCATGCAGCCGTTGGCCTGCATCGCTTCGATCAAAGCGTCCTTTTGGGCATCGGCATGTGCAGCGGAGCAGATGCAGAAAAACCCTACGGTCAAGGCCATTCGTTTCATGACGAAACTCCATCAACCATCAGATCGCGTCCCTCAACTGCAAGAATTGTTCAACCATCCCCAGAAACTGGCTGATGAAAAGAGGCAACTCATTCTCGACAAACGCAAATAACAGCGACCGCACACGGACAAACAGTATCGCAACATAGCCCGTCATCAGCACGCCCAATCCCAGCACACCAACCAGCGCGCCGAGAAGGGAAGAGTTAGACCGCGCACCAGTCCAAGCGGCCAGCCAAAAGGCCAGCACAAAGGGCACGCAAAAGCCGAGGCCGATCCAAGCCATCACCGGTCGATCTCTCCGAATACGACGTCCATCGTGCCGATAATCGCAGCAACGTCAGCCAGTTGGTGCCCTTTGGACACATAATCCATAGCCTGCAGGTGCAAGTAACCCGGTGCGCGCAGTTTTGCGCGATAGGGTTTGTTAGAGCCATCAGCCACCAGATACACGCCAAACTCGCCCTTGGGCGCTTCAACCGCGCAGTACACTTCACCCGCAGGTACGTGGAAGCCTTCGGTATAAAGCTTGAAGTGATGGATCAGCGATTCCATCGACGTCTTCATGTCTGTGCGCGACGGCGGTGTTATCTTGCCTCGCGCCAACACATCGCCGGTCGCTTCACGCAGCTTGCCGATGCACTGCTTCATGATCGACACCGATTGGCGCATCTCCTCCATCCGTACCAGATAGCGATCATAGCAGTCGCCGTTCTTGCCCACAGGGATCTGGAACTCAAACTCGTCGTAGCACTCATAAGGCTGGCTGCGGCGCAGATCCCATGCAAGGCCACTGCCCCGCACCATCACGCCGGAGAAACCATAAAGTTGAATGTCATCTTCCGTCACAACGCCGATGTCGGCGTTGCGCTGTTTGAAGATGCGGTTTTCGGTCAGCAGCCCATCGATATCGTCGAGCAGCGCCGGGAACTCGTGACACCACTGTTCAATATCGTCGATCAGATCATCGGGCAGGTCCAGATGGACCCCGCCGGGGCGGAAATAGGCCGCGTGCAGGCGCGCGCCACAGGCACGCTCGTAAAACACCATCAGCTTTTCACGCTCTTCAAAACCCCAAAGCGGCGGCGTCAGTGCGCCCACGTCCATGGCCTGAGTCGTGACGTTCAACAGGTGAGACAAGATGCGCCCGATTTCGGAATAGAGGACCCGGATCAGCGAGGCACGGCGGGGCACTTCGACCCCGGTCAACTTTTCAATGGCCAAGCACCATGCGTGCTCCTGGTTCATTGGCGCTACATAGTCGAGACGGTCAAAGTACGGCAGATTTTGCAGGTAGGTCCGGCTTTCCATCAGCTTTTCAGTGCCGCGGTGCAGCAGGCCAATGTGCGGGTCGCAGCGTTCAACCACTTCGCCGTCCAGCTCAAGAACCAGACGCAAAACACCATGCGCCGCAGGGTGTTGCGGGCCGAAGTTGATGTTGAAGTTACGGATTTTTTGTTCGCCTGTGAGGGCGTCGTCGAATTTGGAGCCGTCCATCATGGCTTTACTCCTCGCTAAGGCGCGCGCTTACGCGGAACACCTTGGTCAACAGTTTCCAAGAGCCGTTCACTCGAACAAAGCCCAAATGATCTTCATAACGCAACGGAGGCACATCCACAGTCAGGTGGACCCGCGCAATCTCATCGCCCGCACTGTCCATACCGAGCAGATCATAGGCGGCAGGCGCCGGGAAAGGTTCGCGGCCGCGCACACGTTCAAGGTAAGATGCCTTGTCCCAAAAGGTTGCGGCCCCGTCTTCGATCAACGTCATCTGAAATTTTTCATGGCACAGGTCCTCAAACACATCCGCTTTCGCAAAGTACACCGCATCGCAATAGGCGAGAGCGGCGGCATGTAGATCGCTGTTTGCATCCATTTGTCCGTCCATCACCGCTTCTCCAGTTCTTGCAACTTGAGCGCCATAAACCAAAGGAGCGCGATCGTTCCGATTGGGATTACGCAGACAAACGCCCAATAGGCGTTGATGCCGAAATGAGGCAACAGCTTGAACATCGGGATGATGGTCAGCGCGGCGATGACAAGCCAAACAATCATCTCCACATCACGCCCCCTCTTGCTCTTTCTCGTCGCCGGGCAGGATGTATTCGGCACCTTCCCATGGGCTCATAAAATCAAACTGACGATATTCCTGAACAAGGCTGACGGGCTCGTACACAACACGCTTTTCCATGTCGTCATAGCGCACCTCGGTATACCCGGTCGTCGGGAAATCCTTGCGCAGTGGATAGCCGCGGAAGCCATAATCAGTGAGGATGCGGCGCAGGTCAGGATGGCCTGAAAACAGGATGCCGAACATGTCGAACACTTCGCGCTCGAACCAGTTGGCCGACGGGTGCACTTCGGTGACCGAAGGCACCATCTGATCCTCGCGGATCGACACGCGCAAACGGATGCGCTGGTTCTGGTACATGCTCAGGAAATGATAGACGACGTCGAACCGTTTGGCCCGGCCGGGGTAGTCCACCGCCGTAATGTCCACTAGGCTTGAGAACTTGCAGGTCGAGTCCGCCTTCAGAAACTCCACAAAGCCGACGATGTTCGACGGAGTCACATCCACGTTCAACTCGTCATGGGTGACATCCCAGGCCAGCACGCAATCGGTGCGCTTGGCCTCAAGGTAGGCGCCAAGTTCGTTCAGGGCTTCGGTCATCATAGGCTCCTAGCCGGAGGTGGTCTGCGCGACAATGCACGCGGTATCAAAAGGTTAGCGGACGATCGTTCCTGTCCGGCGCATCTTGCGCTGCAATTGCATGATGCCATACAGCAGCGCTTCGGCCGTGGGCGGACAGCCCGGGACGTACACATCCACAGGCACGATCCGGTCACAGCCACGCACCACGGAATAGCTGTAGTGGTAATACCCGCCGCC
Organism: Tateyamaria sp.; assembly: GCF_039945315.1. GTDB lineage: Bacteria > Pseudomonadota > Alphaproteobacteria > Rhodobacterales > Rhodobacteraceae > Tateyamaria. The sequence goes on from NZ_JBDUXB010000027.1 coordinate 94,396, forward strand.
ATTGGCGCAGGACCCCATCGAGATCACATAACGCGGCTCTGGCATCTGGTCGTAAACCTTGCGCAAAGCTGGGGCCATTTTGTTGGTCAGGGTGCCAGCTACGATCATCAGGTCGGATTGGCGGGGCGAGGCGCGCGGCGCTGTGCCGAAACGTTCAAGGTCATAGCGCGGCATCGAGGTGTGCATCATTTCAACCGCACAGCAGGCCAAGCCGAACGTCATCCAGTGAAGCGACCCTGTGCGCGCCCAGTTGATCAGGTCATCGGTCGAGGTCAACAAGAACCCCTTGTCTTGCAAGGCTTCGTTCAGGTTTTGCGCGGCCACGTCGCGGTCCATACCCGCGGCGTTCGGCGAAGTGGCAATCGACATAAGTGCTCTGGCTCCTGCGCTCGAACGGGGTCGCAAACCCCGCATCGTCATACCGTTCCCGTCTAACCTAGCACCCCAAGGCGGTCAACGCGACATGCGCATGGAAGGGCGGCTTGTCGCATCCTCTTTTGCGCAAAGTTACCTTTCACATCAATCACTGAAATTGAATTCGCATTTGGCCCAGAATGGTCGTCGAAAAATCGCAAGAGGCGGCCCCCTGTACGGAGCACTTCTTTGACTGCACTTCTAACTACAGGATTGCCGAATTTACCGAATGGCTGGGGAACTGAGATTCAGGCTCAAGACGGCGTAACTGAGCTACCAGAGCGGAAGCTATAATCTAGCCAACTACGATGCGTTTACAGACAATTTTGCGGAATGTTGACGAAACGAGGTCGAACTCATTGCCATTCGAGCGCGCCCTTTTTCCACTCATAAGCAAAGCCAATAGTGAGAACGCCAAGGAAGACCATCATCGACCAGAAACCCACCATGCTCACGTCCTTGAAGGCCACGGCCCACGGGAAAAGAAAGGCGATCTCGAGGTCAAAGATGATGAATAGGATCGAAACCAGGTAGAAACGAACGTCAAATTTCATCCGTGCATCGTCGAACGCATTGAACCCGCATTCATAAGCTGAAACTTTCTCGGGATCAGGATTTCGCACCGCGATCACAACAGCAGACAGCATCAAAACAAGGCCAAGTCCAATGGCCACGGCCAGAAACACCAGAATGGGAAGATATTCCCGCAACATGCCGTCCACAGTCTCGCTCCTTTGGTCTGCCGCCCGGTGCCGATCCAATCAGCGCGGTGGATGAGCCCTGTCTACGCGCGCACTTTCAAAGCGTCAATAAAGGCAAATGATCTATCCTGCCCGCGAGCCGCGTAATTTTGATGCAGGTGGGTATTTCAGTTGGAGTCGAGTTCAGAATCTGTGCGTGCCCACTGCGCGAGGGTCAACCCGTTCTGAATGGCCGAAACATGCACATTCAATTCCGTTTGCCCTGGCACAGGCAGTGCCACGTCGACTCCGCCATTCTGTGTCACCTCTGGAATCAAGCCACTTGCCACTTTTGACAGGCTCAACACTTCATGCGTGTTCAGACGCAGGTCCGTACGCACCGCAGAATTCGCAAAGACCAGATCGCCCGCTTCATTGTGCACGGTGAGCGGCTTGCCTTCCAACTCGGACAACATGGTCAAGATGGCATCGCTCTCTGCGAGAGCGTCACTCAGCGCCTTCTGTTCATAGCGCAGCAGCTGCCGTTCGATCTTGCTTTCTACCAGGTCACCGACAGCGATCAGGTAATCGACCTCACCGTCCTGCCATAGACGCGCCGACTTCGAAACAGCGCAGACGGCCCCTATGACGCCGTATCCATCCAGCCGCAGAGGCGCGCCAATATAGGCACCAATGCCATGCGCAACGACCGCTGGCATATCACAAATCATCGGATCAATCTGAGCATCCGCAATGCGCAAAGGCCGTCCGACTTGCACTGTTTTCGAACAGATCGTGTCGCGCAGTTGGAAAGAGCGGCCCGTCACCGCCAGATCATCACCGGAGTAACCAAGAGCGACCAAAGCATCGGCATTCACGATGCTGATCAGGCTCATCTCGCAGTTTAGCTTGGCCGTTATCGATTGCGCCAACGCATCAAACTCAGCCATGTTGCTGATATCATTTGAATGATCCGCCTGATCGACGTTTTTGTTTTTTACCTGTGTACGCATCGAAAAACTCACCAACTCCTACTGATTGGCAGAAATAACTGAAAATCCTAAGTTTACAAAACGAATCTACCCCGTGGGCGGGTTTGCGCCAATGCCAAAATCACCTCTCAACTTAAAGTTGACAGACGGCAATGATTGTATTTACGCGCCTCAACCCCACGCTGCAAATCAGGCGGACGCGCACTTGGTTTTGAGTTCACGAGTGCGTCCAAGCGGCTGGGCGCTTGTCGAAAAATGCACTGATTCCCTCGACTGCCTCGTCTGTTTCCCAGCGAGATTTGAGGGCTCGGATCGTTGTTTCAATCGTTTCATCATCAATGCGCGGTCCCAATGCGCGCGCCAGGGCCTTGGCCTCTGCGACTGCCCCCGGTGCGCACGAGAGATAAGGGGCAACTTCGGCTTCGATCGCCGGAGCGAGGTCAGCCGGCGGAACAGAACGGGCCAACAGCCCCAACGACACTGCCTCATCTGCACCAAACAGACGGGCGGACATAAACACGCGGCGTGCACGTCCTTCCCCCATACGCGCCAGCACATAGGGGCCGATTGTGGCCGGGATAATGCCCAGACGAGTTTCGGTCAGACCCATTTTGAGGTGATCGACCCCTATGGCCACATCACACACTGACGCCATCCCGACCCCGCCGCCAAACGCATTGCCCTGCACCGCGCCAATCAGCGGTTTGGGCAGAGTGTTAAGTGCTTGAAGCATGTGGGCGAGTTTGGCAGCCTCGCGCGCTCGGGTTTCTGAATCAGCCCGCATTTGCTCGCGCATCCACTCCAAATCACCGCCAGCGCAAAAGCTCTTGCCCGCCCCCGTCAGTACCACCACACGCACAGCCTCATCAGTGCCAAGATCTGCTGCAGCGTGTGTCAACTCCGCCAGCATCTGCGCGCTCAGCGCATTGTGCTTTTCCGCGCGATTGAGTGTCAGTGTCGCCACGCCACGCGGATCGAGCGAAATCGAAATGGTCTCGTGGCGCATGTCAACTGCGCATGGCTTGGGCGCGCGCCGCACAGGCGCGGACAACGTCCAGATCAAGGCCCGTGTCATAGCCCAGCCGCTCCAGATGCTCGGCCACAGCTTCGGTTGCGACGTTCCCGGCCGCACCCGGCGCATACGGACAGCCACCCAATCCGCCAACGGCGGCGTCAAACACGCGCACCCCAAGGCTCAGCGACGCATCGATGTTATCCATCGCCCGCCCGCCAGTGTCATGATAGTGCCCGGCAAGACGACCCACAGGCACCACATCTCGCACCGCCAGCAGCATCCGCGCGATTGTCTCGGGCGTGCCGTGGCCCAGGGTGTCACCGAGACTAATCTCATAACATCCAAGTGCGAAAAGCCGATCTGCAACACGCGCAACGGCGCTAGGGACGACTGGACCGTCATGCGGACAATCCACCACGCAAGACACATATCCGCGCACAGGCAGATCGATCATCCGCGCGGCTTCGATGACTGGGGCAAACCGTTCAAGGGATTCATCAATCGAAGCGTTGATATTGGCCTTGCTGAACCCTTCACTGGCCGAGCCGAACACCGCGATCTCATCAACCGTGGCCTCAATGGCAGCATCAAACCCTTTCAAGTTGGGTGTCAGCGCCGAATAGCGGACATGGGGCGCGCGCTCTATCCCGGCAAATACCTCTGCTGTGCCGGCCATTTGCGGCACCCACTTGGGGCTGACAAAACTGCCTGCCTCAATCCTGCGAAAACCCGCGCTACTCAAATGGTCGATCAGCGCGACCTTATCGGCAACCGAAATTTCGCCAGCTTCGTTTTGCAGGCCATCACGCGGGCCCACCTCGTAAATTTCAACTGCTTCTGCCACCTAACCCTCCCAAGCCGGATAGAAATCCTTGTCGTAAAGACCACCGCCACTTTCGGGTAAACTGGCCTTGAATGCCGGGCGCTCGGTGATCCGTGCGTACCATTTCGACGTTTCAGGGTGCTGGTCAAGCGCCGCGAAATGGCGCGCCATATAGACGGCCTGACCGACAGAAACGTCCGCCGCGGAAAACCCTGACGTCAGCAAAAAGTCGCGATTCTCCAACGGCGTGGACAACCGAGCCTCAATTGCATCATAACATTTCCTGAGCCGCGCGGCCTCAAGCTTCATCACTGTGGGGCTGCGCATGGTATCCTCATAGAGGACGACATGCTGTTGGGTCAGGGCTGCCGCATGCTGGCTGACCGTTTCAGCAAAGTGTACCCAGACAAGCCAGGCCATACGATCCAGGCTCCTCGCACCACGCCCCATTGCCTCGGGGCTGTAGCGTTCGCAGAGGTATTCCGTAATCGCCCCAGTTTCAAACATCCGCTCGCCGTCGATTTCCAGTGCGGGCACCCGCCCTGCCGGGCTGAGCGACAGGAACTCGGGGCGGCGCAGAGACTTGTCAAACGGGTGCACGACCAAGCGAAAGGGAATGTCCAATTCATGCAGTAGCCAGAGCGTGCGCATCGAGCGGGTCTGGGGGCAATGATGCAGGGTAATCACGTATCAGCATCCTCAAGCCGGACGAGCGCTGCCCCTGCGCTGACCTGTTCGCCTTGTGACACCAACATTTCGGCCACGGTGCCGTCGCGCATGGCTAATAGAACATGTTCCATCTTCATGGCTTCCAGCATGGCCAATCTGTCGCCCTTTGCAACCTTTGCGCCGGGGGTGGCGAACACGGCTTTGACAAGACCCGGCATCGGGGCTTCTATCAGGTTGCCGTCGCCCATGGCACCCGCCGTGACATCGAGCAGGTCAATGGCGCGATATGCGATCCCGTAGTGACCAAAAACAGTGATGATCTCGTTTGAAATGCTACATCTGGGCGCAGGCGATCCGTCAATAATCCATTCCCCCTGTCGTCGGTTGGCTTGAACGGTGGTTCCGTCCACCGTCCAGACCTGCTTATCCGGTCCCAATACTTCGACATGGATGTTTAACCTGTCTTCCCCCAACGCAAGAGGCACGGCGCGGCGCAAGGGAGCCCAAAGCGAGAACCCGGTCGTAGCACCACCATCTGCAAGACCCGCCAAAGCCATTGCAGCCGCAACAGCGTGGCGCGGTTCAGGAGACGGTGGTAATGTCAGGGTTTCCAGATCGCGCCCGATAAGACCCGTGTCGACCTCTCCGCGCTGGAACCCGTCATGCCCCGACAGAGCACCCAAAAAGGCGAGGTTTGTCACTGTTCCCGCCACTTCTGTTCCGGCGAGCGCTTGCGACAGTCGGCTCAAAGCAGTGTCACGGGTCGGTCCGTAGGTGATCACCTTGGCAATCATTGGGTCATAGAAGGGACTGATCGCGTCCCCTGCCCGCACGCCACTGTCCGCGCGAGCCTGCTCCGGAAAGCGCAGGTGCGTGAGAGTGCCGGTCGCAGGTAGGAAGCCTGCCGGCACATCCTCAGCATAAAGACGCGCCTCAAAAGCGTGGCCAGTGATCGACAGCTCGTCTTGGGTCATGGGCAACGGTGCGCCTGCAGCGACCCGCAATTGCCATTCGACCAAATCCACGCCGGTGATCGCCTCGGTTACCGGGTGTTCGACCTGCAGGCGCGTGTTCATTTCCATGAAGAAAAACCCATCCGGGCGCAGCGGGCCGGAACCATCCACGATGAATTCAACCGTGCCTGCACCTTTGTACCCAATCGCCTCGGCGGCCTTGACTGCCGCATCGCCCATCGCTGTGCGCATTTCGGGCGTCATGCCCGGTGCAGGGGCTTCTTCGATCACTTTTTGATGGCGGCGCTGAAGGGAGCAGTCTCTCTCAAAAAGATGCACGGCGCGGGTCCCATCGCCAAAGATCTGCACTTCGATATGGCGCGGATGAGCAACACATTTTTCGACCAGTACGTCGGGGTTTCCAAAGGCGGTTTGAGCCTCGCTACGGGCACTGGCGAGGGCGTCCGCAAAGTTGTTTTGGTTCTCGACCAGTCGCATGCCCTTACCGCCACCGCCAGCGACGGCCTTGATCAACACCGGGTAGCCCATCTGATCGGCCTCGGATTGGAGCGTCAAGTCCGCCTGATCGCTGCCATGGTAGCCCGGAACAACTGGCACACCCGCCTCAACCATCAACGCCTTGGCCGCGTCCTTGAGACCCATGGCACGGATGGCATCTGCGCTGGGACCGATGAAGGTAAGACCCGCGGCCTCGACAGCCCCAACAAAATCGGGGTTTTCGGAGAGAAAGCCGTAGCCGGGATGGATCGCCTGTGCGCCAGTATCCAGCGCCGCCTGAACAATTACATCGCCACGCAGGTAGCTGTCCGCCGGGGCGCTGCCACCGATATGAACAGCCTTATCTGCCATGGCGACATGTTTGGACGATGCGTCCGCATCCGAGTAGACGGCCACGCATGACACGCCCATGGATTGGGCTGTCTCAATGACGCGGCAGGCGATTTCCCCGCGATTGGCGATTAGGATTTTGTCGAACATGAACGCTCTCCTAAGCTTTGCAAATCCGTACGGTTTCCTTTGCAAAGTTGATCACATGCGGAACAGGCCAAAGCGCGTCTCCTCTATCGGGGCGTTGAGTGCGGCGCGTAAGGACAAGTGCAAAACATCTCGGGCTTTGCGGGGATCGATTACTCCGTCGTCCCACAGTCGGGCAGAGGCATAAAGCGGATGAGATTGTTCTTCGAACATGTCGATGGTCGGTTGTTTGAAGGCCGCTTCTTCCTCGGACGACCATGTCCCGCCTTTGCGCTCAATTGCGTCGCGTTTGACCGTGGCCAGCACCCCGGCAGCCTGCGCGCCGCCCATGACGGAGATGCGGGAGTTGGGCCAAGACCAAAGGAAACGCGGGGAATAGGCCCGCCCTGCCATACCGTAGTTGCCTGCGCCGAATGACCCGCCCACAAGCATTGTGATCTTTGGGACAGAAGTTGTAGCGACGGCCGTGACCATCTTGGCCCCATGCCGCGCGATCCCTCCGTTTTCGTATTTTTGACCGACCATAAACCCAGTGATATTTTGAAGGAAAACCAATGGGATACGACGCTGACTGCAGAGCTCGACAAAATGCGCACCCTTCTGGGCGCTTTCAGAAAACAGCACGCCGTTGTTCGCGATGATGCCGACCGGGCAGCCCTTGATGTGAGCAAAACCACAAACGAGTGTTTCCCCAAATCGTGCCTTGAACGCATCAAAGCGCGAACCGTCCACAATCCGTGCGATCACCTCATGGATGTCATAGGGCGTGCGCAGATCGCCCGGGACGACACCAAGGATTTCATCGGGGTCGTAAGCGGGCTCTTCGGGGCTTTGCAAAGTGACGTTGTTCGCTTTGCAAAGGTTAAGGTTTGCGACACTTCTACGCGCCAGCGCCAAGGCATGAGCGTCATCTTCGGCCAGATAATCGGCGACACCCGACAGGCGTGTATGCACATCGCCGCCGCCAAGGTCTTCGGCGCTGACGACCTCGCCCGTCGCTGCTTTGACAAGCGGAGGACCGGCCAGGAATATCGTGCCCTGGTCGCGCACAATGATGGTGACGTCTGACATGGCCGGGACATAGGCCCCGCCTGCTGTGCAGGAGCCCATAACGACGGCGATCTGCGCGATACCCTTGGCCGACATCTGCGCCTGATTGTAAAAAATACGACCAAAGTGATCGCGGTCTGGGAACACCTCGTCCTGATTGGGAAGGTTCGCCCCCCCGCTGTCGACCAGATAGATGCACGGCAAGTGGTTCTGCTCGGCGATCTCTTGTGCGCGCAGGTGCTTTTTGACGGTCATCGGATAGTAGGTGCCGCCCTTGACCGTTGCGTCGTTGCAAATGACCATAACGTCGTGACCCATCACCTGACCGACCCCCGCGATCACTCCGGCACAGGGTGCGGCCCCATCATATAGCCCGTGCGCTGCCGTCGCGCCGACCTCAAGAAAGGGCGAGCCGGGGTCGAGCAGGTTGGCGACACGGTCACGTGGCAACATCTTGCCTCGCGAAAGGTGGCGCTCTCGAGAGGCTTCTCCCCCGCCCGCAGCGGCGGTTTGCGCAGCGCTTTGCACCACATCAAGCGCCTCGAGATGAATGGCCCGATTGTCTTTAAAGGTTTGCGACGAAGGCAGAGCTTGTGAAGTGAGTTTCATAGAGAGGCCTTTGTTGTTGCAACTGTGCGCTCAGTACTTGCGGGCATTGCGTGCGGACGAGGCAGCGCGCCTGATTGCAAAAGCGCACCTGATGGATTGATCCATCGCCGTGCGTGTGCCGGATCGTACATGCTGGCACCCGTCGTCACAGCTCGTCTTCCGGGGCATTCGTAATGTTGCCAAACCGATCCACCAGATACGTGACCTCTCCGCATTTGACCTGAAACACCGACGCGCCTGAACCCGCCCAGCCAAGGCACGCGGAGGTATCGCCCCCGTGTTCGGCCACGTGCTGTGTGGCAACTGCGTTGATGATCCCGGTCGCATCCAGCGTGACTTGCCGCTGGCCCAGCCAGAACCCGGCAAGCCCGGCCAGCACCACCAGCACAGACGTCGTGATGAGAACGGTGCGAGGCATCAGCCCATCGCCGTGACCAGTTCGCGGCCAACAAGCATGCGCCGGATTTCAGAGGTGCCCGCTCCAATCTCCATCAGTTTGGCGTCACGGAAGATGCGCGCGACCGCCGCGTCGTTCAGGAACCCGGCGCCGCCCATAGCTTGCACTGCCTGATGGGCCTGCTTCATCGCTTCTTCGGAAGCATAAAGGCAACAGGCCGCTGCATCCTGTCGGGTCACTGTCCCCCGGTCGCATGCCTTGGCCACTTCGTAAACGTAGGCCCTCGCAGAATTCATTGCGGTATACATATCCGCGATCTTGCCCTGCATCAGCTGGAAGGATCCAATGGGTTGGCCGAACTGCTTACGTTCAGCCATGTAGGGCATGATTTCGTCCATGCAGGCCGCCATGATCCCAAGGCCAATGCCCGCCAAAACGACTCGTTCGTAATCAAGGCCGGACATCAATACGGCCACACCGCGCCCCTCTTCACCCAGTACGTTGTCGAAGGGCACCTCGACATCTTCGAAGATCAGCTCGGCGGTGTTCGAGCCGCGCATGCCCAGCTTGTCGAAGTGCGGCGAGGTGGAGAATCCTGTCATCGACTTTTCGATGAGGAAGGCGGTGATACCTTTAGGGCCTGCGTCTGGGTCTGTTTTTGCATAGACCACCAGCGTGTCAGCGTCAGGCCCATTGGTGATCCAGTATTTGGTGCCGTTCAGGATGTAGCGGTCATTGCGTTTTTCAGCCGCCAGCTTCATCGACACGACATCGGATCCAGCACTCGCTTCGGACATGGCAAGCGCGCCGACATGCTGGCCGCTGATCAGTCCGGGCAGGTATTTGGCTTTTTGCTCAGGTGTGCCGTTCAATTTGATCTGATTCACACAGAGGTTGGAGTGTGCGCCATAGCTCAGCGAGACCGAAGCGCTCGCCCGCGCAACCTCTTCAATCGCAACCGTATGGGCGAGATAGGACATGTTCGCGCCGCCGTATTCCTCATCCACTGTAATGCCGAGCAGGCCAAGTTCGCCCATCTCGGCCCAGAGTTCTGGAGGGAAGGTGTTGGTTTGATCGATCTCAGCCGCCAACGGCTTGACCCGGTCTTGAGCCCAACGGTGCACCATGTCGCGCAAGGCATTCACGTCCTCACCGAGATCAAAGGTCATAGAATGGGTAAACATTTCGAGCTTTCCCCGCAATTATTGAACACTTGTTCATTAATAGAGCGCATGATGTTGTCTGTCCAGCATTCAAATTTGGCCATGTCCGCAAACGCGTGGCGCAACTGCAATTCACCGATCCGGGTTGCAAACTGGTCAATGTACGCGCCAAGCAAAGTCTGGCGTATACGCCGCCCCCGGACTGTGCGCGGCAGATTGGTTTGAAGGTCTACTTGGGCAACAGAAAGAACTCTTCGCGAACAATCCTATCGCCCTCGACCGTGTAAATTGCGATCTCGCGCAGGGTCATTTTTCGACCTGTTTCTTTGTGTGTCACTTCGGCTTTGAAGCGGACTGCAAACCGGCTGGGTGGCTGAACGTAAGGCCCGTCCGCTTCTAGTGTGTGAATGTCGTGAGATGCAGCCCAATCTTCCCGCTTTGCTTTGATCGCAAGTCGGCCCTTGGCGATGCGCACGTCGCGCCCGGGCGGAACAACCGCTTCAATCGATTGGGCGTCTTCTGCGTAGATGGCATCCACATGTTCTATGCCACGACGTTCGCGCATTGCCTCTACGAACTCTCGCCCAAGTTTGACCAGATCTTCCATAGCACCCCTCCTTATTCTGCGGAGTAGGATAGCACAGGTTGCTGGTGCGACGTTTGACGAGGATCAACTTGAGCTCAGTGGTGTGGCCTAATCCGATGCCTGATACACCGCACTGACTTCCGCTCGAATGATCCGCGCGATCAGGGCGCAATCATCGAGGCTGAAAGTCAGCGGCACCCGCATATCTACAACCCCGGCCAGCACACGATCGCTGTCCGCCATAGGTGCTGACGGCGCATATTTCCAACTGTCATACTTACTGGTGAAGGCGACCGGCTCAGGGGCACCAAACCACTTGAGTTCGACCCCACGTGCCCCGCATCGCGCCACCACGTCCCGCACAGCGGCAGCAGCCCAGTCGAGCAGCAGGAACTGAATGGAGGAGCCAACGATTGTCTCTTGGTTAGGTCGCTCAATGACCGTCAGGCCGGGTGTATCGCGCAAACCGGCTTCGAGCGCATAGTACCGGTCGTTCCAGCGCGCGCATTGCGTGGCAAGATCAGCCACTTGTGGGCGCAGGATAGCAGCGCGCAGGTTGTCCATGCGGCCCGAGATGTTTGGGGTCGTGTATTTGATGTCTTTAAACGCCTCTTTAGGTGGCGCTGCACTGTGCCGTTCATAAAGCATATAGCTGCCGGACAGCATGACCGCTTTGGCGGCGACATAGGGATCATCGGTAACGAGGAATCCGCCCTCGCCCGAGTTCACATGTTTATAGGTCTGGCAGGAATAGCAGCCCACGGTACCGTGCCGACCCGACGGCACGCCATTCCACGCAGCCCCCATCGTGTGCGCGCAATCCTCAATCACAGCGACGCCGGCGGCGTCACACATGGCCATCAGACGATCCATGTCACAGATATGACCGCGCATGTGGCTCAACAGCAGGACGCCGGCCTGATCCAGTTTGGCCTCCAGATCATCAAGGTCGATTGTGAGGCTTTCAGTCACACCGACGAACACAGGGGTTGCGCCGATAGAGGCAATGGCACCAGGCACGGGCGCGAGGGTGAATGCGTTTGAAAGAACCTTGTCTCCGGCTTCAACTCCGACGGCACGCAGGGCCGTCGCCATTGCATACCCACCCGAAGCTACGGCAAGACAATAGGGCGCGCCGACCACGTCCGCGAACTCCTGTTCCAACAGTGCGGTTTCGCACACTTCATCCGGAATTGTGTTGTATCGGTGAAGCCGTCCGTGTCGCAGCACGGCAAGCGCTGCCTCGATCCCCGCTTCGGGGATTGGTTCTTGCTGGGTGAAACTGCCAGTGAATTGCTCTGTCATGATCTCGTTTTGATAGTAGACGCGCCAACCGTCAATGCGGTGCATTGCCATTTCAAAATATCAAAGGTCGGATGCAGAGTTTCTAGCGCGCCAACAGAGCGGCAGCTACTGATGGTAAGGCGGCATAATCGTCCAGCAGCGCTTCGGGTTCTAGCGCGGCCATATCCTCACCCGAGGGTCCGAATGTAACCAGCACAGAAGGCACCCCGGCAGCACGAGCAGTATTGCGATCCGTGTCACTGTCGCCAACCAGAAGACAGGCGTTTGGATCAACGCCCAAACGGCGGGTCGCTTCAAAAAGGGGCTCCGGATCCGGTTTGCGCACAGGCAGAGTGTCGGCACCAACAAGACTGCCAAAGACGTCGCGCACGCCCAGATCGCGCATCAGCTGTTCGGCCAAGCCTTCGGGTTTGTTGGTGCAGATGCCAATGGCGTGGCCGTGGGATTTCAGAACCTCGATGGCGTCCATCGCGCCGGGATACAGGCGGGTGTGTGTGCTGATCGCAGCACCGTAGGCCTCAAGCAATACGGGGTAGTATCGATCGATGGTCGCGTCGTCCAACTGGTCCACGCGGGCCAGCCCCGCGCGCAGCATCGCGCGCCCGCCGCGCAAGGCAACGCCCGCATCCCCTGCCCCCAGCACATCCCCGTATCCCATGTCGGCAAAGCAGACGTTGGCCGCCGCCAAAAGGTCCCCACTGGTGTCCGCCAGCGTTCCGTCCAGATCGAAAATCACCGCTGTCATGCATGCTCTCCCTTGCCCCGCGCCGCGTCCGAGTTGTTGCAAGCCGCAATCTTGTTTGATGGCTGGCCCGCTTGCGCGCATCGCTATAGGCGATAAACAGGGCGCAACAAAAAGACAAAGAGAATTGGGCTAAGAGGCAATTCATGAGCGCTGCATTAATCATTCTTGCCGCAGGCAAAGGCACCCGGATGAATTCGGACCTGCCCAAAGTGCTGCATCCCATTGGCGGTGCCCCCATGCTGCACCACGCGATGCGTGCTGGTGCGGCGCTAGATCCGGAACAAGTGATCGTTGTGGCCGGGCACGGAGCGGACCAAGTGCGCGCGGCGGCCCTCGCCTATGACGAGAACGCCGAAGTTGTTCTGCAAGAAGAGCAATTGGGAACAGGTCATGCTGTGGATCAGGCGCGCGAGGTGCTGAAAGACTTCGAAGGCGACATTGTCGTGCTGTTTGGTGACACGCCGTTTTTGCGCCCTGAAACGCTGGAGCGCATGATTGCGACCCGCCAAACCCACGATGTGGTGGTGCTGGGGTTCGACATTGCCGAACTTCAGCCGCGCTATGGCCGTTTGGTGATGGACGGCGACCGCTTGGTTAAAATTGTCGAGTACAAGGATGCCAGCGAGGACGAACAGACTATTCGTTTTACCAACAGTGGCTTGCTGGCTTGCGACGCAAAGACATTGTTTGAAATGCTGAGTGAGACGAACAATGACAACGCATCAGGTGAGTACTACCTGACCGAAGTCGCAGAACTGGCCAACCGACGGGGTCTGTCGGTGACGGCTATCGCCTGTGACGAAGCCGAGACATTAGGCGTGGATTCGCGTACCGATCTGGCAGCAGCGGATGCATTGTTTCAGACGAAGGCACGCGCCGAATTGCTGGGCGACGGCGTGACTTTGGTCGCGCCCGACACGGTCTATCTTTCCCTTGATACGGTGATCGGACGGGATGCCGTGATCGAACCAAATGTCGTGTTCGGGCCCGGCGTGAGCGTCGAATCCGGTGCCACCATCCGCGCATTTTCCCACCTTGAAGGGTGCCATGTCGCGCGTGGTGCTATTGTTGGTCCTTACGCCCGCCTGCGTCCGGGTGCAGAACTGGCCGAAGATGTGCGCATCGGCAACTTTGTCGAGGTCAAGAATGCGACGCTGGCAGAGGGATCCAAGGTCAACCATCTCAGCTACATTGGCGATGCGTCCATTGGTGCGGCCAGCAATATCGGCGCAGGCACAATCACCTGTAATTACGATGGCGTGATGAAGCATTTCACCGATATCGGCGAACGAGTCTTTATCGGGTCCAACACCATGCTCGTTGCACCGGTGTCCATCGGGAACGAGGCGATGACAGGGTCTGGTTCGGTCATTACATCAGACGTGGAAGCCGGCGCACTTGCGCTGGCACGTGCGCCACAGGTGGAAAAACCAGGCATGGCCCGCAAATTGTTCGAAATGTTAAAGGCCAAGAAGGCCAGAATGCGCAGAGGCAGCTAAAATGTGTGGAATTGTAGGGGTTCTGGGCAGCCATGAAGTCGCGCCTATACTGGTGGAAGCGCTCAAACGGCTGGAATATCGCGGTTACGACAGTGCTGGCATCGCCACTGTGAACAACGGTGTGCTGGACCGGCGACGCGCTGTCGGCAAACTTGTGAATCTCAGCGATCGGCTGGTGCATGAACCGCTGGCTGGAAAGGCTGGGATCGGGCACACCCGCTGGGCCACGCATGGCGCCCCCACAACCAGCAATGCGCACCCGCACAAGTCCGGCCCGGTTGCCGTGGTGCATAATGGCATTATTGAGAATTTCCGCGACCTGCGCGCTGAACTGGACGCGGCTGGCTTGAAATTTCAGACGGAGACAGACACCGAAACCGTCTCCCTGCTGACGCAACACTATATGAACGGCGGGTTAGGCCCGGTGGATGCGGCCTTTGCCACGCTCGACCGACTTGAAGGCGCTTTTGCGCTGGCGTTTCTGTTTCAAGGTGAGGGTGATCTGATTGTAGCAGCGCGCAAGGGTTCTCCGTTGGCCATCGGGCATGGAGATGGCGAGATGTTTGTGGGCTCGGACGCCATCGCGCTGGCGCCCATGACCGATCGCATTACCTATCTGGAAGAAGGCGACCGCGCCGTTGTAACCCGCGCCGGAGTAGAAATCCGGGATGCCAACGGCACCTTAGCCAACCGCGCGATGCGCCAGATCCAGATGGATTCCACACGCATCGATAAGGCTGGGCACAAACACTTCATGGCCAAGGAAATCGCCGAACAGCCCGTCGTGTTGGCCAATACGCTGGCAAACTACATCGATGCCGATGGCGAGATCACCCTGCCCGACCCTGGGATCGATTTCACAGCGATCGACCGGCTCACCATGGTCGCGTGCGGCACGGCCTATTATGCCTGCTTGACCGCAAAATACTGGTTCGAACAGATCGCGCGGCTACCGGTCGAAGTCGATGTAGCCTCAGAATTCCGCTATCGCGAACCGCCGATACCGACGCGTACACTGGCATTGTTTGTCAGCCAGTCAGGCGAGACCGCGGATACGCTGGCCGCTTTGCGCTATTGCGAAGGTAAGGCAGACAAGATCGCGTCCGTCATCAACGTCCCCGAAAGCTCGATCGCACGGGAAAGCGATCTGGCATTGCCGATCTTCGCGGGCGTGGAAGTCGGGGTTGCCTCGACCAAGGCGTTCACCTGCCAATTGACCGTTCTCTTGATGCTGGTGCTGAAAGCGGCGCGCGCACGCGGTACGATCACAGATGAACAAATGGCCGATCACATCGCGTCATTGCGCAGTCTGCCCGCGCTTATGAACCATGCCATCGAGCAGAGCAGCGCGATGAAATCCACTGCCCGCAAACTGGCCGAGGCGCGCGACATCCTTTTTCTTGGACGCGGCGTGATGTACCCACTGGCTCTGGAAGGCGCTCTGAAACTAAAAGAAATCAGCTACATACATGCCGAAGCCTATGCATCAGGCGAGTTAAAACACGGCCCCATCGCGCTGATCGACAAATCCGTGCCCGTGGTCGTCATGGCACCTCGTGATACGCTTTTCGACAAGACCGTGTCGAACATGCAGGAAGTCATGGCGCGCAAAGGCAAGGTCGCCTTGATCTCTAATGCTGCAGGTATGAAAGAGGCCGGAGAAGACACGTGGGCGCAGATCACGATGCCCGATTGCCCGGATATAATTGCGCCCATCCTCTATGCGGTGCCTGCGCAATTGCTCGCCTATCACACGGCCGTCGCCAAAGGCACGGACGTCGATCAACCCCGCAACCTTGCCAAGTCTGTGACAGTCGAGTGAGCCCGGAAGACGCGCTGGCCCAGATCGCTACACACGGGGATGAAACTCGGGCAGCAGGTGCCAAGGCATATCACAAATCCAAACGCGTGCATCTGGGCGTGCCCAATCCGGTCCTGAATGACTTGACCCAAGGCTGGCGCAAGGAGCTTGATGTTGCTGCGCGCGTCGCCCTTGCGGACGGGCTTTGGCAAACTGACATTTTCGAGGCCCGACTGGCGGCCGCCAAGCTACTGACTCAAGCTCGTATCCGCCCGGATGATGCCGCATGGGATCTAATTACATCATGGGTGCCGCAATTTGACGGTTGGGCCATCGCAGATCACGCCTGCATGGCGGGGCAACGTCGGGTTACGGCCGACCCGGCCCGCCTTGATCAGGTTGAGGCATGGACAACTTCCGAACACATGTGGACGCGCCGGGCCGCTCTTGTGATCACCCTGCCCTGGACCAAACAAAACTTTCCTAAGCCCGATGAAGTGGCTGCCCGAGAACGGGTATTAGGATGGGCTGCCACTTATGTGCCTGATCAGCAATGGTTTATTCAAAAGGCTGTTGCGTGGTGGGTGCGCGAATTGGGCAAACATGACGCCCCGCGCGCACGCGCGTTTCTCGAGGAACATGGAGGTACCATGAAGCCCTTCGCCGCCAAAGAGGCGGGCAAGTACCTCGCGTGACGCGCTAAAGCCCGAACACGTCAACTTCGACCAGGTCACCCAGCGGTGCGCCAAGCGCCTGCATGGCGGCCAATGACATTCGGCTGCCTGCTGTCCGTGGCCCCTCAATTGGAATGAGGGTCACCTCAACGGACTGACCAGTCGCAGGGTTGGAAACACGAGCGCTCCGTTCGGCGCTTACCAACGGGGTTTTCAACCACATCCCCGGCTCGCCCGGGTTACCAAGAGAGGCAATCGTACGACCCAGAGTGCCAACCGAGACTTCGGGCGTGCCGCTGACAGATGCTTCGGTCGCAACGACGCCGTCGAAACGAGCGACGGGACGCTGCAGTTCACCGGATGCCGAGGATACACTCGCGGTACCGGATGCAGTTTCGATCGGCCCGGGCAAGACTCCACATCCCGAAACACACAGCGCAATCATGATCATTTGTCGCATGACCCAACCATAGTGCACGCAATTGTTGGCGCAATGCCCCTTGCAGACACTCTTGTGCACACCTACCAATATTCACATGAAAGCTCCATTGATTGATCCCTTTGCTCGCGCCATCACATACCTGCGCGTTTCAGTAACCGACCGATGCGATTTCCGCTGTGTGTACTGCATGTCGGAAAACATGACCTTTCTGCCAAAGAAAGAACTTCTGACCCTCGAAGAGCTGGACCGCATGTGCACGACCTTTATCGGTCTGGGCGTGGAAAAGTTGCGTATCACGGGCGGTGAGCCGCTGGTGCGTCGCGATATAATGACGTTTTTCAACGCGATGGGCCGTCATCTTGAAGCGGGTACACTCAAAGAACTGACGCTGACCACCAATGGCAGCCAGCTTGAGCGCTTTGCCGATCAACTTTATGCCGCAGGCGTGCGTCGCGTGAACATCTCGCTTGATACGCTGGACGAGCAGAAATTCGCGGATATCACCCGTTGGGGCCGCCTGCCCCAAGTGCTGCGTGGCGTAGATGCCGCGCTGGCCGCTGGTCTGAAAGTTAAAATCAACGCCGTTGCCCTCAAAGACTTCAACGAAGACGAATTGGAGACGATGACGCGTTGGTGTGCTGAGCGATCCATGGACCTCACCTGGATTGAAGTCATGCCGATGGGCGATCTTGGAAACGAGGACCGTCTGAGCCAGTACTGGTCGCTCAAAGATGTACGCGCGCGCTATGCAGATCACTATACCGTCACCGATCTGGCCGAACGCACCGGCGGCCCCGCCCGCTATGTCCGTTTAGAAGAGACGGACCAAAAGATTGGGTTCATCACCCCACTCAGCCACAATTTCTGTGAAAGCTGCAACCGTGTGCGTCTGACCTGCACGGGTGAGATTTACATGTGCCTCGGCCAAGAGGACATGGCCGACCTGCGTGCACCATTGCGTGCACATCCCGATGACAATGTGCCGCTGGAAAACGCCATCCGCGCCGCCATCGGGGCCAAGCCCAAAGGGCATGACTTTGACTATTCGCGCCAGCGCCTTGATGGCCAGATGCCCCGACATATGAGTCATACGGGCGGATAGCCAGTATGCGGCGGCCCACGGCCCTGTTTTACCTATACAGAGCTGCCACCTCCCTTGCCCTGCCCTTCATTGCACGTGCATCCGTCAACAGGCTGCGCCGGGCGGGCGTATCGGTGGATAGCGCCCATGAACGCCTTGGCCACGCCACCGCGGACCGGCGCGCCGGACCACTGATCTGGGTTCAGGCAGCGGACGTGGATCAGATGAATTCCGTTCTGCCCCTGATCAATGATATCGCTCGCGCCCATCCCGAAGCCGCCTTGCTGCTGACAACAAACACTGCCGCCGCAGCCCAAGCGCTGGCCGACCGCTTGCCCGCACGCACACACCATCAGTTCAGCCCGCTAGAGGGATTCGGGCCCCTGCGCCGCTTCCTGCATCACTGGCGGCCCGATCTTTGTGTGCTTGTGAACTCGGACCTGTGGCCGGTCTTGTTGGATGGCTGCGCGGACGCGGGCATTCCGGTTGCGCTGCTGGATACTCACCTGCCGGACGCGAGCGCGCAAGGTTGGAAACGCTTTCCTGCCACTGCGGGTTATGTGGTGCGCGGCATCCGGATGGCCCTGTGCCGGGACGTAGCCAGCCGCAATCACTTACGCGACTTGGGGTTGGAGATGGCGCAGATGAGCGCCCAGAAAGACCTTTCCGACCAGCCAACACAGGAAATGGCCAGACGCGGGCTCGCCGCCCGCCTTTTTGATTTGGCGAGCGACCGCGCTGCAGATGCGATGCGTTGAACTGCACGCGCCAGACCAATGCCTACTTCGGCTTAAGGGACGGCGGGTGCGGCAATCTGCCAAAGGCCGGAGCGTCAGACGACGTCACCCCGCCATCGGCATCCTTTGCTCGACAATCTCGGCCCACCACGAACAGCCCGCCGGGATCGCCTCGTCGTTAAAGTTGTATTCTGGGTGATGCACCATGGCCGTGTCGCCATTGCCAACCAAAATATAGGCCCCGGGGCGCTCTTCGAGCATAAAGGCAAAGTCCTCGCCTCCCATCACAAGTGGCGCCTCTTCACACTGCCCCGACACGGAGCGAGCGACCTCGGCCGCAAACTCGGTCTGTTCGTCGTGGTTCACCATCACCGGATAGTTGCGCTGGTATTCAACCCGCGCGACACCGCCAAAAGTGGTCGCAACTCCGTTGCAAATCTCGATGACCCGCTTTTCCGCCAGATCGCGCATTTCTGCGGACATCGTGCGCACGGTCCCGAAGATCTGAACCTTTTGCGGAATGACGTTAAAGGCTTTTGACGATGTCTCGAACGATGTGATCGATACCACGATGCGATCGATAGGATCTGCGTTCCGGCTGACGATGGATTGCAGCGCCGTGACGGCGTGAGACGCCATCAGAGTCGTGTCGATGGTTTCCTGCGGCTTAGCCGCGTGCCCACCCAAACCTTCGAATTCGATGTTGAGCAGGTCTGTGGCCGCAAAGAACGCACCCGACCGGATCGCAAACTCACCCACGGGTTTGCCGGGCCAGTTGTGCATGCCATAGACTTCGTCGATGCCCCAGCGCTCCATCATGCCATCGTTGCACATCTCGCGCCCGCCGCCGCCACCTTCTTCGGCCGGCTGAAAGATTACGACGACGGTGCCGTCAAAGTTACGTGTTTCCGCCAGATACTGCGCCGCACCAAGCAGCATCGCCGTATGCCCGTCATGCCCACAGGCGTGCATCGCATCCGGGGTCTTGGAGGCATAGTCGAGCCCCGTCTGTTCGTGGATCGGCAGCGCGTCCATATCCGCGCGCAGGCCGATGACTTTGCCAGATCCCGTGCCACGCCCTTGGATCACCCCCACGACGCCTGTGCGACCGATTCCGGTTACCACTTCGTCACAACCGAATGCCTGTAATTTGTCGGCCACCAACGCGCTTGTACGGTGCGTTTCGAACAGGATTTCCGGGTGTTCGTGGATGTCGCGGCGCCATGCTGTAATGTCGGCCTGCATTTCGGCAAAACGGTTTTTGATCGGCATCGTGGCCTCCTGTCAGGGTTTTGGAGTATTGAGATGAAACTGCGCCAATCGTCTGGAATGTTCCGACACAACCGGCAGACAGTTCTTTGTTTGATTGTTACTGAGCTGGCATGCGTTGTTCGACAAGTTCCACGAACCAACTGCACCCGGCTGGTATGGCATTATCGTCAAAGACATAAGCGGGATGATGCACCATGGGCCCGTCGCCGTTGCCCAAAAAGATGTACGCGCCGGGCCGTTCATTCAGCATGAAAGAGAAATCTTCGGCAGCCATGATGGGCGGCGTTTCCATGTCAACGCCCCCTGCAACGACACGGGCAGCGGCCGCAGCATATTCGGTATGAGTGGGGTCATTTACGGTCACCGGATACCCAATCCGGTAATCCACCTCAGCCACGCAATCATAGGCCTCCGCTATGGTTTTGGCGATGGACTTGACCCGCGCCTCGACCATATCGCGCACCTCAGAATTCAATGCACGCACGGTGCCAGTCATTCTGGTTTGCTGGGGGATGACGTTGTGCGTATCCACATCCGAATGCAGTGCGCAGACTGAAACAACAGTCGATTCGAGCGGGTCCACATTGCGGCTGGCGATGCTTTGCAGCCCCAGAATGATGTGAGCCGCCGTGACATTAGGATCAATGGATTGATGCGGCGCAGCGCCGTGCCCGCCTTTGCCAGTCACTGTTATGTAAAATTCATCCGCCGAGGCCATCAGCGCGCCGGGACGGATCGCAAACTGCCCGGTGGGAAAGCCCGGCATGTTGTGTAGCCCATAGACCTCTTGCACGCCGTAGCGGTCCAGCACACCTTCTTCGACCATGACGCGGCCACCCCCGCCGCCTTCTTCTGCAGGCTGGAACAGCAACACCACGGTTCCGTCAAAATTACGCGTTTCTACCAAGTACTGCGCGGCCCCCAAAAGGATGGAAGTATGCCCGTCATGGCCGCAGGCGTGCATAACTCCGGTATTTTGCGATGGGTAATCCACGCCGCTGGCCTCAAGAATGGGCAAGGCGTCCATGTCCGCGCGGAGGCCAATCACGCGGCCCTTGCTGTCCGTGCGCCCCTTGATCACCGCCACGACGCCGGTTTGGGCCACGCCTGTCTCGACCTTGTCTACACCGATCTCACCCAGCTTTTTTGCCACAAAGGCGGCTGTCTCATGTTCTTCGAACCCCAGTTCGGGATGGGCGTGCAGGTGATGACGCCAGCCGGTTATTTCAGCGTGGGTTTCAGCAAGACGATTCTTGATCGGCATCACATGTCCTTTCTGGATGTCACAGGGCCGGGCCGAGCCGCACAGGCGAGCCGTCCGAAAACCGAGCGAGGCGGAAGCGTGGCAGATCATGCCCCACCTCGGCCCCAGTGACCAGAGCAGCCAGCACCTTTCCGATGCCCGGACCTATGCCAAAGCCGTGACCGCTCATTCCTGTGCCGACAGTTAGCCCGGGCAAAGTCGCGACCCGATCCACCACAGGCACCACGTCTGGCATGGTGTCGATCATGCCCGCCCAAACAGTTTTGATGCGCACGGGACCGATATCAGGGAACAATGCAGCGAAATCGCGGGTAAGCGCTTTGACCTTTCCCTTGTTCGGTTTGGGGTTCAGCACACGCATTTTCTCGAATGGGCTGATCTCGTCTGCTGTCCAGCTGCGCGACGTGCCCCACGCATCGGGAAATCCACGCGGGGCACTCGGCAGGAAACGCGTCCCGAATGGGTCAGCTCGCAATTGGGTCAGAAACTTTGGCAACCTACGAAAGGCGTCCGGCCCCACAAACAGTTCATGAAATCCACCTGCCGCGAGTGAATATCCTCCATCTGCACGCGGGCGAAAAGCGATGTCGTCATCTGCGGCGCCGCCGGGATACACCATCGGTAAGGTTTCGGTTGCAGCGACTGTAGCACGCACCGACAACTGAGGCAGCGCCACGCCATGCCGCCGCAAAAACAAGCTGGACCATGCCCCCCCGGCGAGCACCACCTCCGGAGCCTTTATGCACCCTTGTTCACTGATCACACCGGCCACACGGCCAGCCGCAATATCCAACGCACGCACGGCGCAGTTCTCAACGATCGACACACCCGCTCGCGCAGCGATACCGGCCAGAGCAGGCACTGCCACCCATGGTTCGGCTCGCATGTCCGAGGCTGTATAAAGCGCACCAACATATTTGCGCGCCATTCCTGGGATCAACTCAGACAACTGCGCCTTGCTCAAAAGGCAACTGTCTACCCCATTGGCCTGCGCATGGGGCAGCCAATTGGCATAGCCCGCCATCGATTTTTCTGTTGCAGCCAGGTAGGTGACGCCCCCCGTCTTCAGCCCGATGTCCACATTCGTTTCACTGGCCAGATCGCGCCACAAACGTGCGGCCTCAACCATGATCGGCAATTCGTCCGGATCGCGGCCCTGCTGGCGAATCCAGCCCCAGTTACGTGATGACTGCTCGCCCGCAATCCGGCCCTTTTCCAACAGGACGACACGCTGACCAAGGCGGGCGAGATACAGTGCTGTACAAACCCCGATGACTCCGGCACCGATAACGACAACGTCTGCTTCGCTCGGGTGCGGACCGGGCCAAGTGATGGGCGTGCCCTCATGGATTGGAAACTGCATTGTCAGATACTTCGGCGGGTCGGCGGGCAGGCGCCTTTTGAGCCAAGCTCAAAACAGTCCCGACAGGTGACCCTCAAAGTCGCGCCACCAGATCGCGCATAAAGGCATGGCCCGCCTCAAATTGTGCAACGGTAATGAACTCATTCGGCTGGTGCGCCTGTGCTATATCGCCCGGACCACACACAACAGCAGAATAACCTGCGGCCTGAAACTGCCCGGCCTCTGTACCATAACTCACCACGTGGCCAGCATTGTCACCGGTGATTCCACGCACCAGCGCCTCGGCGACGCCGTCTGCTTCGGGTTTCAATGGTGGGACGTCAAAACGGGTCTCGATCTCGACGCGCGTGTCAGGATGCACCTTTTGCATCCCCGCCTCGACCTCTTCCACATGCGCAAGATACGCTTCTTTCAGCGCGACCACATCGTCGCCAGGTACCGCGCGGAAATCCATCGAGAACCGGCAATCCTTGGCTGTGATATTGTGCGCGGTGCCCCCCGACACTTGCCCGACATGCCAAGTGGTAAAGGGCGGATCGAACATCGCAGCCAGCGGCGAAGGTATTGCGGCCATATTCTCAGTGTTGCGGTGATTAGCAAAATCGATGATCTTGGCGCCTTCCAGAATGGCACTGACGCCGGTGGGAAGCAGCGAGGAATGCACCTCGAAGCCAACCACATGGGTGTCAAACCCCTGCCCGCCTTTGTGTCCTGTCACAGCCTTCATCATCGAGGGTTCGCCCACAATCACTGGCCCGCCCTTGGGCACCACCCCTTGCATGGCTTGAATCATTGGCGGGGCACCAAGACACCCAATCTCTTCATCAAAGCTGAGCGCGATCTGCATCGCCTTGCCCGCATAATGCGCCTCGACCAGCGCCCAGATGGCGAGCCCGTCAAAACCCTTCATGTCGCAGGTGCCACGCCCGAAATATTTGCCCCCAACTTCGGTGACGACAAACGGGTCCGTATCCCACGGCTGGCCATCAACAGGCACAACGTCCGTATGCCCAGACAGTACAACCGCACCCTCGACCTCAGGACCCACATGAGCAAAAAGCGCGGCCTTGGGCTGGTCAGGATGATAATAGCGGTGGCAGGTTATCCCGTGGCCGCTCAGGTACTCCTCGACCCAGTCCACCAACGGCAGATTTGAGTCACGGCTGACCGTCGGAAAGCTGATGAGCTTGGTCATCAACTGCAGTGGTGTAAGGCGGGTGGTCACAACGCTTCTCCAAAGAATATCAATGTGCAATCCTCATCTTTGACGTGAAACTCACGCTGGCCATAGTCTTGATCAAAAGGCGCTCGCACCCGGCCGTCGGCAAGCGTGTCGAGTTTTGGCTTCATCAAAGCAAAAAGATCATCAAGCCCCACCACATCCACATAAAACGAGCCCTCTCGTTCGGGGTGCGACAGATCCACCGTTTCCCAGACTTCGACAAGCCGCAAGGCCACATCGTCACGACGAACGAATGCGTAGTTCTCCGCCTGAAATCCCACCGAAAAACCCAGAATATCCCGATAAAACCCAATTTGCTGCTGAAGCGTTGTGCAGGGCACAAAAGGTGTGACTTGGGTTAAACGCGCACTCACAGCCTGTAACCTCCGGAAACAGTCAAAACTTCGCCAGTGATAAACGACGCCGCATCGCTTAGTAGAAAGGCCACAACACCAGCGATATCCGCAGGCGTGCCCATGCGCCCCAATGCGGTCATATCAACAAATGCTTGTTTCAGATCATCATCTCGCCCCGCATCAGGGACGTCAATTGCGCCGGGGGCTACCGCGTTGATCCGAATACCCTGAGGGCCCAGTTCTTTGGCCGCACCGCGCGTCCACAAATCAAGGGCCGCCTTGCTCGCGCCATACATTGCGGCCCCTTTTGGCGGCAAAACAGCATTCACAGACGAGATGTTCACCATGGCCGCACCGCGCGACAAATGGGGCATAGCGGCAGAAAGCAGACCCTGGGCAGAAAACAGGTTCACATCGAACATCTCGTGATAAGCCTTTGGCGTGAATGCAACCAGCGGAGACACTGAAATGTCGCCTGCATTGTGCACCACTCCGTCCAGTTGACCAAAGCTTTCCAAGGTCGCAGCGATCAAACGGGCGGGCGTTTCAGGATCGGTCAGATCTCCCTGCACCACCGCATCATGATTCGGTATCGTTGTGTTGTAGTGCACCATGACGTCATGGGTGCCGCGCAACGCCGCAACTATGCCCGCACCAATCCCACGCGCGCCTCCCGTGACCAAAACCGTTTTGCGCCGTTTCTTGTCAGTCACAACGGATCAATACCCGCTGTCTGTCGTCAGCACCAAATGTCCCGGCTCAACCTCGTTGTATGCGGAGGGTTCGGGCGAGTAGCTCACCGGATGAATCGGTGATGGGATGGGTTTGAAGTTTAGGTCTTTTTCGTCCTTGCGCTGACGCGGATCAGCAATCGGCACGGCCTTCATCAGAGCCTGCGTATAAGGGTGCTGTGGGTTTTCAAAAACGCGGGCACGTGGGCCCATTTCGACGATCCGTCCCAGATACATGACGCCCACATGGTGGCTGACGCGTTCGACCACGGCCATGTCGTGGCTGATAAACAGGAAGGACAGACCCAACTCGGCCTGCAACTCCATCATCAGATTCAGCACCTGCGCCTGCACTGATACGTCGAGTGCCGACACGGCTTCATCGGCGATGATGAGTTTGGGATTCAGCGCCAAAGCGCGCGCGATGGCGACCCGCTGGCGTTGTCCGCCGGACAGCTCGTGCGGAAAGCGGCGCATGAAACTGCGCGGCAGTTCGACCCGGTCAAACAGCATCTCGACGCGCTTGCGGCCCTCTTCGCCTTTGAACATGCCGAAGTTCTGCATCGGTTCAGCCACCTGATCGGCCAGCTGCATCTGTGGATTGAGCGACGCAAAAGGGTCCTGAAAGATCATCTGCATATCGAGCCGCGCCGTGCGCAAGTCCCGATCATTCAGCGCCATGATGTCCTTGCCATCCAGCACCACTTGGCCAGATTGCGGCTCAACAAGCCGCAGGATGGAACGACCAGCCGAGGATTTGCCGCACCCGCTCTCACCCACAAGGCTAAGCGTCTGGCCCTTGTTGATGGTGAACGACAGATCCTCCACGGCGTGAACGTTAGCCACCAACCGGCGAAAAAATCCGCCGCGCACCGGGAATCGGGTCGTCAGGTTCTGGACTTTGAGCAAGGGTTCGTCCGTGCCGGGGATCGGTTTGATCTCAGCCTGATCGCGCCCCATCAGCTTCATCGGCTCGGGCGCAGCCTTACCACGCATCTCGCCCAGTTTCGGGACAGCGGCCAATAGCGCTTTGGTGTATGGGTGCTGCGGATTTTCAAATATCTCTTCGACCGTCCCCTCTTCGACCTTGTTGCCGCGGAACATAACAACGACGCGGTCGGCCATTTGCGCCACCACAGCCATGTCATGGGTGATGAACATCACCGCCGTGCCCGTTTCGCGTTTGAGACGATCCATGAGGGCAAGAATTTCGGCCTGAATAGTCACGTCCAAAGCGGTTGTGGGTTCATCCGCGATCAACAGGCGTGGTTTGCACGCAAGCGCCATGGCGATGACAACACGTTGGCGCATCCCGCCGGACAGCTCATGCGGGTACTGTTTCAGGCGACGTTCCGGTTCTGGGATACGGACCTGATTCATCAACTCAAGCGCACGCGCTTCGGCCTCGCTCTTGCTCATTCCGCGATGCAAACGCAGCCCTTCAGTCAACTGACGTCCAACCGTAAACACCGGGTTCAGCGCCGTCATAGGCTCTTGAAAGATCATCCCGATCTCGTTGCCGCGGATTGTGCGCATCAACTCCTGCTCGGCGTCAGCAAGATCGATCGGATCTGCATCCTTGCGATTAAAAATGAGGCGCCCGCCAGCAATTTCTCCGCCTCCAAATTCGACCAAACGCATTAGGGAAAGCGAAGACACCGATTTGCCCGATCCGGATTCTCCGACCACGCACACAGTTTCACCTGAATTGATGGAGAAGGACACGTCCTCGACCCCAAGCACCGGACCGTCCTTTGTTTGAAAGGCCACGCGCAATTCCTGAATGTCGGCAATGGGCGTTTTTTCGGTGTGATCAAGCATATGCATCCCCGCAGCGCGCCGGTTTGACCGGCAGTTGAAAAAAGAGTGGTCGAACCTCAAGGCACTGTCAAACTTTAGATGCTCGAAATGCCATGTTGACCGAACGCAAGGCTTGCAATTTCCCCAAAGTCTGTTTCGATGTTCTCAGTGCGCTTGGGGTAAAAAGGCAAAAACGTCGACCAAACCGTAGGTTATGTCGTCAAATGTGCTTCGAACTCCCCACGCGTCGAAAAATGTGCGGCGGTCAACGCGGCATGCGATTGACGGTATTGGGTGCGCTCATGCCGTCCAACAAGGAGTAACATATGACCCTCAAATCCCTGCTTATGGGTGCTGTCGCAACAGCGGCGCTTGCGCCTGCAGCATTTGCTGAACGCGGATCAGATGGCGAAGTCAGCATCATCTACTGGCAAGCCCCCTCGATCCTGAACCCCTATCTGTCTGGCGGCACCAAGGACATCGAATCCTCCAGCCTCGTGATCGAACCGCTTGCGCGTTACAACGAAGTTGGCGAGTTGACCGCATGGCTGGCCGCGGAAATCCCGACCGTCGGCAATGGCGGCGTGAGCGAAGACCTCACAACCATCACATGGAAGCTGAAAGATGGCCTTGTCTGGTCTGATGGCTCGCCCGTGACGTCTGCTGATGTGAAATTCACGGCTGATTACTGCATGAACCCTGAAGGCGGATGTGCCCAGCTGGCTAAGTTCGACGGCGTCGAAAATGTTGAGACGCCAGATGCGCAAACCATCGTCGTCACCTTCAACCAGCCCAAGCCGAACCCCTATGGTCCCTTTGTCGGTGGTCAGTCCCCGATCATTCAGGCCGCGCAGTTTGCTGATTGCACAGGTGCCAAGGCGCCCGAGTGCACGGACGCGAACTTTGGTCCGATCGGCACCGGCCCATTTGTTGTGGACGAATTCCGCCCCAATGACGTGATCCAGATGTCGGCAAACCCGAACTACCGCGATCCGGCGAAACCCGCATTTGCGTCGCTGACGTTTAAAGGTGGCGGCGATGCCGCAGCGGCTGGCCGTTCTGTTCTGGAAACGGGCGAGTTTGACTACGCTTGGAACCTGCAGCTTGCACCCGACGTAATCGCGCGCATGGAAGCAGCCGGCAAAGGTGTCGCGATCGCAGGCTTTGGCCCACTGATCGAACGTCTGGAAATGAACATGACGAACCCGTCGCCAGACCTGCCGCCTGAAACACGCGCAACTGTGGCCGAGCCTCACCCGTTCCTGACAGATATCAACGTGCGCAAAGCACTGTCGCTGGCAATTGACCGCCCGCTGCTGGTTGAAGTCGGCTATGGTCAGGCTGGCAAAGTTTCCTGCGATCTGGTCCCTGCCCCTGCAATGTTCGCCTCCGGCGACATGCACTGCGCCACACAGGACATTGATGGCGCCAAGGCCCTGCTGGACGAAGCCGGCTGGACCGATAGCGATGGTGATGGTGTGCGTGACAAGGACGGCGTGAAACTGTCGATCCTGTATCAGACATCGACCAACGCTGTGCGTCAGGACTTCCAAGCCCTGATCAAACAGTGGTGGAGCGAGATCGGTGTTGAAACCGAACTGCGTAACCTTGATGCATCCGTGTTCTTTGGTGGTGACCCAGGTTCGCCTGACACGTTCCAGAAGTTCTATGCGGACGTAGAGATGTATGCCAACACCTTCGATGGAACAGACCCACAGGCGTACCTGTCGGCCTACCGTTGTGGCAACGAACCCAAGCCTTCCAGCCAGTGGCAGGGTGAGAACATCAACCGCTTCTGTGATCCGGAGTATGACGCTTTGATCGACGAACTGGGACGCACCGGTGAAATCGAGAAACGCGCAGAAATCGCGATCAAGATGAACAACATGCTGACCAAAGACACCTACACCATCGTGCCACTTGTGCACCGTGGTCGTGTATCGGCACACGCCAACTCGCTTGGCGGCGTAAAGTTGAACGTCTGGGACAGCGAACTGTGGAACGTGGCCGACTGGTACCGCGTTGACTAACCAAGGCGAGGCGGACGACACGTCCGTCTCACCCTCTCTTCTGGCAGGCTGACACTTAACGCCTGCCAGAAGGCACCCACCCCGAAAGGCGGAGCCGGCATCCGCCCACCGCCAAACAACAACAAGACCTCCGAAAAAGGAACGGCCTGCCCATGCTGACATTCACAATCCGCCGGTTGATCCTTTCGATCCCGACGCTTTTGTTCATCAGCCTTGTGATTTTCCTGCTCTTGCAGCTCGCCCCGGGCGACCCAATGGCCCAAGTGCCGTTGACGGTCCCACCCGAAGTCAAAGAAAAGATGCGCGAGGCTCTTGGCCTTGGCCAACCGATCCACGTCCAATACTGGAAATGGATCGTGCAGTTCTTCTGGATCGAACCGCAGGTTCTGATCGATCACTGGTTTGGCACGACCTTCGCCGAAGGCAAACAGCGTGTGATTTCGTGGCAGACACGCAGCCCCGTTATGGACATCGTGGTACAGCGCATCCCGCAGACGCTTTGGGTTGTTGGCCTGTCTTATGTCGTGGGTATCCTGATCGCCCTGCCGATCGGCATCTATTCGGCCTACAAACAGTATTCCGTCTTCGACCAGTCGGGCACGTTCATCACGATGATCGGCTTTTCGATCCCGCCCTTCTTTACTGGCCCGCTGCTAATCGTGATCTTTTCCGTGCAACTGGGTTGGCTGCCGTCGATCTACGACACGACGCACGTCGTGACAGATTGGGCCAGTTTTAAAGTCCAGTTCATGCAGATGGTGATGCCTGTGATGGTGCTGGCGCTTCAAACCACGGCTCAGATATCACGCTATATGCGCTCCTCCATGCTCGACAACCTTGGCCAGGACTATGTGCGTACCGCCCGTGCCAAAGGTTTGAAAGAAAGCGTGGTGGTCATGCAGCATGTGCTGCGCAACTCGATGATCCCGGTGATCACAGTCATTGCCCTGGGCATCCCGGCCATCTTCGGCGGTGCGATCATCACCGAGAACGTGTTCAAAGTGAACGGGATCGGGCAACTGCTGCTCACCGCGCTCTTTGCCAATGACATCCCCATGGTGATGACGCTGACCTTCATCTTCGCCATACTGATTGTGCTCTTCAACCTGATCGCAGACGTGCTCTACGGCGTGCTCGATCCGAGGATCCGCTATGACTGATACCGCACCCATCGACCCCTACGCGGCCCTTCAGGACAAAGAGCCCCCCAAGGCGCCGCGCAGCCAGTGGAAAGACGTCTGGGACCAGTTCAAACACCACAAGGGTGCGTTGTTTGGTGGAGGCTTTCTGATCTTCATCACGCTTGCGGTGCTTGTCGGCCCGTGGGTGTGGCAGGTCGATCCGCAAAAGCTGGATATTCGCAACAAGGACCTGCGCCCAATCTACACCGCCATCTGGGACGGCACGGCCGCCGTACGCTGGGGCAACCCGCTGGGTACCGACAATCTGGGGCGCGACATCCTCGCCAACCTGATTGCGGGCGGGCGCGCGTCCATGGCAGTTGGTTGGGCCGCCATGGTCCTCGCGCTTCTGATCGGCACAGCCGTTGGCGTTGTCTCTGGCTACTTCAAAAAGGCCGACTTCTGGCTGATGCGTTTTACGGACCTTGTTTTGTCACTGCCTATCCTGCCCCTGCTACTGGTCGCCGTGACCCTGTTCCGCCAGCCCCTGCGCGCCAACTTCGGTCCGGAGGGAGGAATGTTCATCCTGATCGTTGGCGTGATTGGCCTGACCTCATGGATGCAGACCGCGCGTATCGTACGTGGCGACATCCTTGCCCTGAAAGAACGCGAGTTCATCCTTGCCGCCCGCTCTATCGGAACGACATCCGGCTCAATCATTCTGCGCCACCTGCTGCCCAACGTGATCTCGCCCATCATGGTGTCAGCGACATTGGGGCTGGCCACGGCGATCATCACTGAAAGTGCGTTGTCCTTCCTCGGTGTCGGCTTCCCGTCCGACTTCCCAACATGGGGCAAATTGCTGGCGGATTCCGTTCAGCGGATGGAGCAATACCCCGAACGGGTGATCCTGCCCGGCCTGTTGATTTCACTGACGGTGCTCGGAGTGAATTACCTTGGCGACGGCCTGCGCGACGCGTTGGATCCACGGATCAGGGGGCGGTGAAGGATTTGCACAAACGTCTGCTTTGCGGACAAAACAGTCCTTCGGTTTATTTCCCGTCAGACTGCATGGGGTCGGAGCTTTTCGACCTCTGGCCGGTAGGGCGCTGCCCCTGAAGGTAGATCCGGGACAATGACAGCGTCCTGATATTTCAGCTGTTTGATCAGCACCGGCGCCAAGCGTTTGAATGCCGCACCAATGGAACGGTCCGGCAGAGGGACATCGTGTTTGATCAATGCGTGCAACTTGGGCAGGTTGTAGTACGGCACCATTGTGAACATGTGGTGTTCCAGATGATAGTTCATGTTCAAATAGATGAAGCGGCTGACAGGGTTCATCAGCACAGTGCGCGTATTTAGGCGGTGATCCGAGACATTTTCGGCGAGGCCAAGGTGCTGCAACAGACCCGTCATGACATGGTGCCATGCCCCGTAAAGACGCGGCAGACCGATCAGCATCAGCGGTAAAATGGATGCCATCACGATCGAGACGACGATGGTACAGGCATAGATCGCAAGCCAGATCCGGGCGATCCTGAAGACCTTGGCGCGGTCTTTCGGGGCAACATACATCGCTTCGTCAGGGCCCAGGCGACCGCTGGCGTGCAGGAACATCCGTTTGAAGGCGGTGTAGACATCCATGACTCCGACGAACATCAACGCGATGCGCGCCAGATCGGGCGGGCGCATCGCAACGATTTCGGGATCACGCCCCACGACGATCGTATCCGTGTGATGCCTGACGTGACTGGCGCGCCAAACAACAGGGTTGCGCATCATCATGAAGCTGGCGATCTGGTAGACAGCATCGTTCATCCAAGCGGTCTTGAACGCCGTTCGATGGCCGCATTCATGCCAACGCGAGTCCCCCGCCGACCCATAGAGAACGCCATATATCAGCCAGAATGGCGCCGACCACAAAGACGGCCAGAGAGCGATCGCAACGGCAGCGCTTACACACATCGCACCGAGCCATATCACGGTGTCGCGCAAGGCAATGGTATTGGATTTTTGCATCAGATCGCGGATAGCTTTAGGATCGACATCGGGACGGAACCACTTTGGATTGGCGGTTCCGTTCTCAATGGCCGCGCGGCCCGAATCTCCGGAAAGTTGATAGTCCCTGCTCACGAAAAAAACCTAGCCACGTGATCTATCGCAGTCAACGTGGTCTCGAAGCAACCATTCGCTGCGCGGCACAGATCTCTGCAGGTTCGAAGCCAACACTTACTTCGTGCACGTGCGAAATTGATCCACCCTACTTCTCTACCGCGCGCCGCAATCGCCGCACAGCAGCCCATACCAGCACAACCACCGGGACGGTGATCAGCGCGGTCAACAAGCCCTTGGAGAACCCCGTTGGCGCTTCCAGTGGATAAAGAAGATAACTGGCCAGCGACACAGCGTAGTAGCTGATCGCAACCACAGACAGCCCCTCGACTGTGCGCTGCAATCGCAGTTGCAGATCAGCGCGCTTGTCCATGCTTTCCAACAGGTTCTGGTTCTGGGCAGAGCGTTCCACATCGACGCGTGTTCTGAGCAGGTTGGCAGCCCGCACACCGCGCGCACTCATTGCATCCAGACGTCCCTGGGCCGAGCGCACCGTGCGCATGGCAGGCTGATAGCGTCGCACCATAAACTCTCGAAACGTCTGACGCCCGTGAAACCGCTCTTCCCGCAGGGCCGCTATCCGTTCTGTCACAATGGCCTCGTAGGCCCATGTGGCGCCAAAGCGGAACGAGGATTGTGCCGACAACGTCTCCAATTCCGCTGAAATCTCCAGCAGTGCATCCAGCGTGTCCTCGGCTTTGGACGTTCCGACCGACATGGATTCCACCAGTTCAGTCAACCGCGTATCCAGTGCGCCCAGTTGTGCCCCCATACTGCGCACCCGGGCAAAGCCGAGCATCGACATGGACTTGTATGTCTCGATCTCACACAGACGCTGCACGATACGGCCCATACGGTGTTCGCCGGTACTGGGGCTGGCAAACAGTGCAAAACGCATGTGCCCGTTCTGATCAATGCGGAAGTCGCCCGCCATGATGGCCGCGTCTTCCAGCACTGAACTGGCTGCGAGGCTTTCAGGGACGAACCATTCGCGCAGGCGGGCTTGAATGTCGTCCTCCGATCCACGCTCCTCCACGCGCACGAGGATGGAGGTCACCCGCTGGCCCGGAGCCTCGGCCAGCCAGTCTTGTGGGAACGGATCAAAGGCGCGTGGATCAAAGGGTCGCTCTTCGACTCCTTCAGAAAAGATTGTGTAGGTGACAAATTCTGTGTGCTGTTCCCATTTCAGCCAATGCTTGCCGATCTGGCCGTAATAGTGGGTCGCACCGGGTTGCGGATGCTGGGCACCGTGCCGGTCAAGCAACTTGTGCAAATGCTCTATGTCCGCGTTACGGTCTCGGTTGGCAGCCATTTCAGCCTGCTTGAACGCCACATAGGCGGCAGCACTTGGGGCCTGCATCGACGGAAAGGGACGCGCATGCAACTCGTTGGCCAGCTGGTAGCGTAGTGGGTGATCTTGGACAGGGGACATGACTGCTCCGACTTCTTTTGCAGCGAAATAATCCTAATACGCAGCAAAGCAAAACCATTTTTTATGGCATTTCAATGCGTTAATGGAATGCAACGGTATGCAATGGGCGATCCCCCAGCCCAAGCGCGGCCCTTAAACGCCAAAAGCTGATGGAAATTCATACCCTTCGCGGCAAACGCTCCACATGTAACCCGCAATTGGCTGCCTGCTCCTAAAAAACTATTTTGGCCGACCGCGGTACCCGACGCGACGGAAACAGGCTGGTGGCCCGTATCACCAAACACGACACAAAACGGCATACACCAAGACGACACCACACACTCACAAACAAAAAACACCGCCCCTTATTGCCAGGGACGGTGCGCTTTTCCGAGAAGGCCGACGACAGAGGTCGCCAACACTCAGTATCAGTCGATGATCGGCAACAGTTTGTCGATGGAAGCCTTGGCGTCACCATAGAACATCCGCGTGTTGTCCTTGAAGAAGAGCGGGTTTTCGATGCCGGAATATCCAGTGCCTTGCCCACGCTTGGACACGAACACCTGTTTCGCTTTCCAGCACTCCAAGACCGGCATCCCTGCGATAGGCGAGTTTGGATCGTCCTGTGCAGCCGGGTTTACGATGTCGTTGGATCCAATAACGATGGCGACATCCGTATCAGGGAAGTCATCGTTGATCTCGTCCATTTCCAGCACAATATCATAAGGCAACTTTGCCTCGGCCAGGAGCACGTTCATGTGCCCGGGCAAACGGCCAGCCACAGGGTGGATGGCGAACCGGACAGTTTTGCCTGCGGCGCGTAATTTTCGCGTCAATTCGGCCACGCCCTGCTGGGCTTGTGCAACCGCCATACCGTAGCCGGGGATGATGACAACGCTGTCGGCCTCATTCAAGGCCGCGGCAACTCCATCCGCTTCGATGGCGATCTGTTCGCCCTCAACGGCCATTTGCTCGCCTGCCGGGCCACCAAAGCCGCCCAGGATCACGGACACGAAAGAGCGGTTCATAGCCTTACACATGATGTAGGACAGGATCGCACCGGAGGAGCCCACAAGCGCGCCCACAACAATCAACAGGTCATTGCCAAGCGAGAAGCCGATCGCCGCCGCCGCCCAGCCGGAATAGCTGTTCAGCATGGAGACAACCACAGGCATATCAGCTCCGCCAATCCCCATGATCAGGTGATAGCCGATGAAGAGCCCCGCGAGAGTAAGCAGAACCAGCGCCCATGACCCGCTCCCGCCGAGGTAAACGATTAAAAGCAGTACAGACAGGGCCGCAGCCCCAGCGTTCAGCAGGTGGCCGCCAGGCAGTTTCTTGGCGCTTGTGTCGATGTCGAAAGGCAGCTTCGAGGAGGACCCAGCAAGCTTGGCATACGCGATCACGGACCCTGTAAAGGTCACGGCCCCGATCCAGATGCCAAGCACCAGTTCAACGCGCAGAATACCAATTTCAACGCTGGATTTCTTCGCGATCAACTGCCCAAAGGCTGACAAGCCTTCATAGACCTCTTTGGTCAGTCCAATTGCCTTGACGCCACCTGCGTCCACGGCGCCCATCACAAGGCCCTCAGCTTCATACACTCCGCCAATGTAGTTGATCATCAGGTCCGCGTTGAAGCCAACAAAGACCGCTGCCAGACCAACCAGCGAGTGCATGATGGCCACCAGTTCGGGCATCTGGGTCATCTCGACCTTGGTGGCGAGTTGATACCCAACAGCCGCGCCGCCAGCGATCAGAACAAGCGAGGCAAACCACAGGCCCGAACCGGGGCCAATCAACGTGGCCAGAACAGCGATGGCCATGCCCACAATGCCGTACCAAACGGCCCGCTTGGCGCTTTCCTGCCCGGACAGACCGCCAAGGCTGAGGATAAAGAGGATGGCTGCGACAACATAGGCCGCGATGGTGAATGCGTTTTCCATAAGTCCCTGCCCCGCCTTAAGATTTCTGGAACATGGCGAGCATACGCCGTGTCACGAGGAAGCCGCCAAAGATGTTGACGGACGCCATGAATATCCCCAAGGCCCCAAGCAACGTTATGAGTAGACTTGAAGATCCAACCTGGATCAACGCCCCCAAAATAATAATGGACGAAATCGCGTTGGTGACCGCCATCAGTGGTGTGTGCAACGAATGCGCCACGTTCCAGATGACCTGGAAGCCAATAAACACGCTCAACACAAAAACGATCAAGTGTTGCATGAAGCTGGCCGGCATCCCGGGGATCAAACCCACGCCCAACACGAGGGCTGCACCAACACCCAGCAAAGTGACCTGATTGCGGGTCTGCTGCTTGAAGGCAGCGTCTTCGGCTGCGCGCTTTTCTTCCGCCGTCAGTTCCTTGGCAGGCTCTTTCTTGGGAGCCGCCGCAATGGCCGCCACTTTGGGTGGCGGCGGTGGGAAGGTGACTTCTTTCCCGTGCGCGATGGTGGCGCCCCGGATCACGTCGTCTTCCATATTATGGTTGATTTCGCCGTCTTTTTCCGGCGTCAGGTCCGTCATCAGGTGGCGGATGTTCGTCGCATAAAGGCTGGAGGCCTGCGTCGCCATACGGCTTGGGAAGTCCGTGTAACCAATGATGGTGACGCCATTGGCCGTAACAATCTTTTCGTCCATCACCGTCAGTTTGCAGTTGCCGCCTTTTTCTGCGGCAAGGTCCACGATGACTGATCCCGGCTTCATCGCCTTGACCATGTCCTCGGTCCAAAGCTCAGGTGCATCGCGGTTGGGGATCAGAGCGGTGGTGATGACAATGTCGACTTCGGGCGCAAGTTCGCGGAACTTGGCGAGCTGTGCCTCGCGGAACTCAGGGGACGACACAGAGGCATAACCACCGGTAGCGGCTCCATCTGTCTGCTCTTCCTCAAAGTCGAGATAGACAAACTCGGCGCCCATGCTCTCGACCTGCTCGGCCACTTCTGGGCGCACGTCAAAGGCATAAGTGATCGCGCCAAGGCTAGTGGATGTGCCGATCGCGGCCAATCCTGCAACTCCTGCCCCAACAACCAGAACTTTCGCTGGGGGCACTTTGCCCGCAGCCGTGATCTGACCGGTGAAGAAGCGGCCAAAGTTGTTGCCTGCCTCGATAACTGCGCGGTAGCCCGCGATATTGGCCATCGAAGACAGCGCATCCATCTTCTGCGCGCGGCTGATACGCGGGATCATTTCCATCGCAACGACAGTGGCGCCTTTCTTGGCGGCGGCCTGCATCTTGTCCTCATCAGCGACGGGGCTGAAGAATGAAATGAGGGTTTGGTCTGCGCGAAGGCGCTTCATCTCGCCGTCATCGGGCACGCGCACCTTGGCGACCACATCAGCGGCTTTCCACAAGGCGGCGGCGGTCTTGACCACTTCAACGCCTGCCTCTTTGTAGGCTTTGTCGGCAAAACCCGCCGCACCGCCGGCACCGGCCTCGATTACGCAGGTGTGCCCGAGCTTTTGAAGCGCCAAAGCACTTTCAGGCGTCATCGCGACGCGTTGCTCTCCGACAAAAGTTTCCTTTGGTGTCCCGATCTTCATGCGAAGCGCTCCCCCCTTGGCAGTCATGGCAGACAACTGGCGGCGTCGTGCCGCACTGGCAGAACGGCATTTACCGCCCGCGTGTTCAGTTACCGGGACCGGTGCAGAGTTACAAGCATGCGGCGCACATAGGTGCGCAATAATCACAAAGGGTTAGACCCAGCGGCGCACTTTGCGTTCGTATGCGGCAAAATCTGCGCGAAAGGTGCGGCGCATGCGGTTTTCTTCGGGGACTATGAAGTGCCGTTCGATCCACCAAACAAAGATCGGCACCAGCACCAAGGAGGCCACGGCATCAAAGCGCAAGATAAACCCGGTGAGGATCAATACGTCGGCAAGGTAGATGGGATTACGGGTCCGTGCAAAAACGCCCGTCGTGATCAGCGCCGCCGGGGTCTGATGTGGAAGGATGGTGGTCCGCGCCCGGCGAAACGCCAGTGCTGCCGCCAGAATCAGGAAGGCGCCCGCGCCGATCATGAGACCCGCCAAAGCATCCGTCACAGCGCCTTCCAACGTCAGCCCCAAAGGCAGCAAGTGCGCCTGCAACCATGCAACGATGATGGCAAGGACCAGCCAGACCGGGGGAATGTCAATGAGGTCTTTCAATGGCATTGCTCCGCCTGCTGTGCGTTGCAACAGAGCATAGCGTGCCGCAATTGTGAAAGGAAACAGCGCTTGGGTCAAATGCGCCTGAACAGGACGCAGGATGCGCTCATCTTACGCAACCCCGTTGGGCTGGGGTGCAATCCGCTCCGGAGGCACCCGTCGATGAGTGGCGGCCCCAACCGATGGCTGCGGCACATGTGTGCCGCGCGCAATGGCGCGGTGGATGGATGAATATGGCCAAGCCTCGGGTCGCTTGATCAGACCTGCCTGCACAGGGGCGCTGAATATCAAATGGCGGTGCGCGGCCAAATCGTCTGCGTCCCTGATTTTATGTTCCCAAAACCGCCGCTGCCAAAGCCCCTTTTCTCCGGGGCGCAGCCGCAATGTGCATGTATCTTTCGGGCCATCCACGGCGCGCGAAAAGAGGCTCTTGAGCATCCGCCAGCGCTGCGAAAAATCAGCGTCCCCCTCGGGCAGGGTCCAAAGAGTGTGGATCACGTCGGGAAGCACTACGATTTCATCTATGATGAAAGGGCGTGTTTCGCGTGTCTTTCGAAAGGCTTGGCGCAAAACATCAATGTGTCGGGTGAACAGGTCATCCCCATTCCGTGCGGCACGGGCCGTAAAGAAATAGGAATCAGATTGTGCGGTGGATTGAACACATCTGGCCATGCCAAAAGGCTATGCCAACATGGTTAAAGCAGCGTTAAAGGGCTCAGGCGCTGCGCAGCATCGGACGGGCACGACGCCCGTCAGCCCAGTCCCGGCAAGCCGAACCAAAAGCTTCAAACAGCGGTCGGGAAACCGGATCCGCCTTGGCGTTCCACTCAGGATGCCATTGCACCGAAAGCGTGAACCCAGGTGCGCCGTCGATGTAAATCGCCTCAGCTGTCCCGTCAGGCGCATGACCATCCACTACAACACGAGGCCCAGGCGACTTGATCCCCTGCCCGTGCAACGTATTGGTCAAAACCGACTGTGACCCCATCAGTTGATGGAAAACGCCGTCTTGCGAAAACTCCACATTGTGGCGCAGGGCAAATTTCTCTTCGAGTGTTCCATCCGGGGGCATGCGGTGATTGTCGCGGCCCGGCAAATCCCGGATCTCAGGGTAGAGCGTGCCACCCATCGCAACATTCATTTCCTGAAACCCACGGCAGATGCCAAGCAGTGGTTGGCCCCGCTCGACCAGCGCACGGATCAGTGGCAAGACCACGCGGTCGCGGTTGCGATCAAAGGCGCCGTGGGCTGGCGTTTCTTCTTCGCCATATTCTTCGGGATGCACGTTGGCGCGCCCACCGGTAAAGACAAAACCCGAGCACGCCTCCAACAAATCTGCCAATGGTACTTTTTCTGGATCTGCGGGCACCATCAGCGGCAAGCCCTCTGCCACTTCGGCAACCGCCGAGACGTTGATCACGCCGGCGGCTTGCACCTCATATTCGTCGTTGATGATGTGCTGGTTCGAAATGATGCCAATAACGGGCCGTACCATGCTGTCCTCATAAGTCGCGCTGTGAGCTAACGTATAAACAGCATGGAAGGGATCGCCTAGTGCGGCTGAGCGCGCAGATCACTGTGCGCTCAGCCGCAAACCGTCAAACGCTTAAATTTCCGCCACAAGGCCAGCAGCAGCGATCCCGGCTTGTGCTGCAGCTGCGTCATTGTCGGACGTATCACCTGTGACGCCAACCGCTCCAACAACCGCCCCACTTGCATCGCGCACCAAAACGCCGCCGGGCACAGGAACCAGCTGGCCGCCGAACAAACCATTCACAGCGCCCATGAAATAAGCCTGCGCCTCGGCGCGCGCCATTTGGGCCGTGCCCGCCATGCCCAACATAACGGACCCATAGGCCTTGCCATGCGCAATCGCAAAGCGCCCCGGTGCTGCACCATCCTCGCGCTCAAACGCCTGCACGTTGCCGCCAGCATCCAACACCACCACAGAAAGCGGCTTCAGCCCCATCTCGTGGCCGGTTTCAAGAGTGGCGGCAATCATCGTGCGCGCCTGATCCAATGTAATTCCCATGTCGTCTCCTTACGTGGAACGGGTCAATCCGCGCCCATTCCTTTCTCTTTACTAAAAATACCACGGGGAGCCCGAAGGGCTGGCCCCTCGGTCCCACCGTCTCATCTCGTGCTTACGCCGCCTTGAATTCCAAACGGCGGGCATGCAGCACAGGTTCGGTGTAACCCGACGGCTGCACCCGGCCTTTGATGACCAGATCGCAAGCCGCCTGAAACGCAATCCCGTCAAAACCCGGGGACATCGGCAGATAGGACGGGTCAGACGCATTCTGGCGATCCACCACGGCAGCCATTTTCTTCATTGCGGCCATGATCTGCTCTTCGTTGGCAACACCATGGTGCAGCCAGTTCGCCATAGCCTGAGCACTGATACGGCAGGTCGCACGGTCTTCCATGAGACCAACGTCATTGATGTCCGGCACTTTGGAACAGCCCACGCCCTGATCGACCCAGCGGACAACGTAGCCAAGGATACCTTGAGCGTTGTTCTCCAACTCGCGCGTGATTTCGGCGTCGGAAAAATTGCGACCCACAGCAACAGGGATCGACAGCAAGTCCTCGAGTTTGCCACGCGGACCACCTGCCTTGATGGCGTCCTGACGGGCCAGCACGTCAACCTTGTGGTAATGCGTGGCGTGCAAAGTGGCCGCCGTTGGCGAAGGCACCCATGCACAGGTGGCGCCCGCTTGGGGGTGGCCAATCTTGGCCTCCAGCATGTCGGCCATCAGGTCCGGCATCGCCCACATACCTTTACCGATCTGCGCGCGCCCTTTCAGACCACATTCCAGACCGATATCGACATTGCGATCCTCATACGAGGAGATCCATGCCGCCCCTTTCATCTCGCCCTTTGGCACCATCGGCCCCGCTTCCATCGAAGTGTGGATTTCATCGCCGGTACGATCAAGGAAGCCGGTGTTGATAAAGGCCACGCGGGATTTGGCAGCGCGGATGCACTCTTTGAGATTAACAGAGGTGCGGCGTTCCTCATCCATGATGCCCAGCTTGACCGTGTTGGCGGGCAGACCCAGCACCTTTTCGACGCGTGTGAAAATCTCGTCGGCAAAGGCAACTTCGGTTGGACCATGCATTTTAGGCTTCACCACATAGACCGAGCCTTTGACCGAGTTGCGCAGACCGTCCGTCTTTTGCAGGTCATGCATGGCGATCAGTGTCGTCACCATTGCATCCATCAGCCCCTCGCCGATCTCTTTTCCATCGCGGTCCAGAATGGCAGGGTTGCTCATCAGGTGCCCGACGTTGCGCACCAGCATCAGGCTGCGGCACTTCACCGAAACAGGCGCACCATCCGGACCGGTATAGGTGAAATCGTCGTGCATTTTGCGAGTGATGGATTTGCCACCCTTTTCGAACGTTTCTTGCAAATCGCCTTTCATCAGGCCCAGCCAGTTGCCATAGGCCAGCACCTTGTCTTCGGCATCGACCGCAGCAACAGAATCTTCGCAGTCCATGATGGTCGACATAGCTGATTCAAGGTTCACTGTGGCGATCCCTGCGGCATCAGTACTGCCGATCTGGTTGTCACGATTGACCAGAACTTCGACCCCGAGACCGTTGTTTTTGAAAAGGTACTTGCCCCAATCCTCAACCGTCGCCGAGCCCACAAATTGGGTTGGGTCTGCAAGAGCAACAGACGCCCCATCCGCACGCAGCACAAGCGCGTTGCCTTCGCGACCAAGATAGTCAACGTCGGCCCACTTGGCCCCAGCCAGCGGCACCGCTTCATCCAAAAACGCCTTGGCCCACGCGATGACGCGCGTTCCGCGGGCCTCGTCATATCCCTTGCCTGTTGGCAGGTCGCCCAGCGCGTCCGTGCCATAAAGCGCGTCATAAAGACTGCCCCACCGTGCATTTGCAGCATTCAGTGCAAAGCGGGCATTAGTGATCGGCACCACCAACTGTGCGCCGGGGATCGATGCGATTTCCGGATCCACGTTCTCTGTCTCGATTTCGAAGTCATCGCCTTCTGGCACGAGATAGCCAATTTCCTTCAGAAAATCGGTGTACGCTGCCGCGTCATGCAGGCTCGCACGGTGCGCAATGTGCCACGCATCAACTTTGGCCTGCATTTCTTCCCGCTCTGCCAGCAAGGCGCGGTTCTTTGGACCCAGATCGTGCACGATTGCCGAAAGACCCGCCCAAAAATCAGCCGAGGCCACGCCAGTGCCCGGTAGGGCTTCGGTTTCGATAAACTGTGCCAGCGTGTCCGCCACACGTAGCTCTGCCCGTTCAACATAAGTCGCCATTGCATGCTCTCCTGACTTTGGTGTGATCTTCGATGGGACGGTTAGAGAAAAAGTTTCCTATCGTAAACAGCATTGGTCAAATAATTTTACCAAATTTACCGAACTGCCCAAAAAACCTCTAAATCGACGTTCAGATCACCCGCGCGCCGCACTGCGACACCGATCTGAGCAATACTTCACCTCATCCCAGACGCGCGCCCACTTCTTGCGCCATGTGAATGGGCGGGCACAGATCGGGCACACCTTTTCCGGTAAGTCAGACTTTTTGCGCATCCGTCCCATGTCAGAAATCAAAACCCATTTGGCGCGTGTCTTTGGCGGGTATGGCGCGCACCTTACGCGGCCCCGGCGCCCGATCATTCACGAAATGACCTTGAGGATCTTTACGGCTGGCGTGTTTTTGCACCACGCGCGCCGCTTCGGTGCGAAAGACGCTGCCCTTGCGCACAGCCCACACTTTTTGGCGGGCCTCCCGCGCGGCCTCAGCCACATCCACAATCGGCATTGGATAGTAACGTCCCAAAAGCGACCCGGCCCCCTCCCACGTCCACGGGCTTTGCAGATGCGCATCCGGCACATCCACCAGTTCGGGGCACCAACGGCGCGTGAATGCGCCTGACGGGTCCTGATCCCTGCCTTGTTTAACCGGGTTGTAAATGCGGACCGTGTTCATGCCCGTCGTCCCGGACTGCATCTGCACCTGCGGCCAGTGAATACCTGGTTCAAAATCTGTGAACTGACGTGCCAGATGCAGTCCGGTCACACGCCAGTCCAGCCAAAGATGGTATGAGGCCACCGCCATCAACATCGAGCGCATTCGAAAATTCATCCATCCCGTCGCGGCCAGATAGCGCATGCACGCATCAACAAAGGGAATGCCGGTTTCGCCCTTTTCCCATGCAGCCAACCGCTCGGCATCCGGCGTGCGCGGGCGCAGCCCTTCGTAGGCGCGGTGCAAACAGTGGGACTCCAGTCCCGGCTCATCCTCAAGCTTTTGCGTGAAATGATCACGCCAAGCGAGCCGGGCCTGAAACGACTTGAGCGACCCGCCCCATCCTGTGCGTGTTCCCTTGACGGCGCGTTGGCGAGCGGCCGTGGCTTGCGATGCTTCGCGTCCCGAAAGGCACCCAAAAGCCAGATAGGGGGACAGACGCGAACAAGACCATTCGCCCGTAACAGGCGAGGACATATCGCGGCGATAGGTCTGCCCCCGCGTTTCGAGGAACGAGGTCAGCAGGGCCTCACCCGCACTCCTTCCGCCAATTTGTCTTTCGGGGCAGTGATCGTGCGGGACGAGATCGGGAACAGAATCGGACAACAAGGACGACCCACTCAGCGACTTTGGGTCAGCTGCTACAGGCTGGCGCAAATATGCGTTGCGCTGATTGGCCCAGCCATCACGTCCATTGAGACGGCGCACGACGCCCGACTGCGCCAGCTCTTCCCATACAACGCTCTGCGCCCCGCACCACGCAGCCACATCGCGGTCGCGCGCATAGGTCCAGGCGTTGCCCGTCTCTTGGTGGCTGATTAGCCGATCAAAGGCGGGTAGACTGCCCAAGACGTCGCTCACCCGCCCCACACGCACCACCAGCGGCACACCCAAAGCAGACAGCGCCGAGCCCAGCTCGGCCACACTTTCACGCACAAAGGCAAATTGCCGGCCAGACACATCAGGTTCGGCCCAATATTCAGGCTCAAACACATACAGAGGGATCACATCACCACACGCCGTGGCCCGCGCCAGCGCCGGGTGATCGTGCACCCTTAAATCCCGTTTGAACCACAGTACTGTTGTCATGGGTCACCAGTTAATCGGACTTGCTCAACAGTCAAAGGCTGCGCGCTTCTGGCTTAATCCCGTCTGGGCTCCAACACCGCTTGAAGCACTGACGCCGCAGCACTACCCTCACGTCGAAACTCCTTCCCACCAAAGGCGGCCCCCATATGCGCGATGCGTCCCCCCAAACGATCTACCTCAAGGACTACGCCCCCTTCGGCTTTGCCGTGCAGGACGTGCACCTTACCTTTGATCTGGCGCCATCCGCCACGCGCGTGACGGCGCGTATCCGATTTGTGCCCGACCGCGCCGCCGCGGATCGCACCTTCTTTCTAAACGGTGAAAACCTATCGCTGATCTCTGCCAAGATCGACGGTGAAGCTGTCAAACCCACACTCACAGATGAGGGGCTGACCTGCGACGTGCCGGACATGCCCTTTACGTGGGAGGCCGAGGTGCAGATTGATCCAGCGGGCAACACAGCGCTCGAAGGGCTTTATCTGTCCAACGGTATGTACTGCACTCAATGCGAGGCCGAAGGGTTTCGCAAAATCACCTACTACCCCGACCGCCCAGACGTGATGAGTACATTCACGGTTCGCATCAACGGCCCCCACGGCACGCTCCTGAGCAATGGCAACCCGGTGGCCTCTGGCGATGGCTGGGCGGAATGGCACGATCCGTGGCCAAAACCGGCCTACCTCTTTGCGCTGGTGGCGGGCGAGTTGATTGCCCATCGCGACACCTTCACCACGATGGAAGGACGCAAGGTCGACCTCGCCCTTTACGTGCGCCCCGGTGACGAGGGCAAATGCGCCTTTGGGATGCAAGCGCTGAAAGATTCGATGGTCTGGGATGAAAAGGTCTATGGCCGTCCTTACGATCTTGATGTGTTCAACATCGTGGCCGTGGACGACTTCAATATGGGCGCGATGGAGAACAAGGGGCTCAACATCTTCAACGCCTCTGCCGTGCTGGCCAGCCCCGAAACATCGACAGACGGAAATTTTGAGCGGATCGAAGCCATCATCGCCCATGAATACTTCCACAACTGGACCGGCAACCGGATCACGTGCCGTGACTGGTTTCAACTGTGCCTGAAAGAAGGACTGACTGTCTTTCGCGACAGCCAGTTTACCGCCGATATGCGCTCGGCTCCCGTGAAACGGATTTCGGACGTCATCGACCTGCGCGCGCGCCAGTTCCCCGAAGATCAGGGGCCTTTGGCACATCCGGTCCGTCCCGAGAGCTTTCAGGAGATCAACAACTTCTACACCGCCACTATCTACGAAAAAGGGGCTGAGGTCATTGCGATGCTCAAAACCCTGGTGGGCGACGACGCATATGCCAAGGCCCTCGACCTCTACTTTGACCGCCACGACGGGCAGGCTTGCACG
The DNA here is from genome assembly GCF_039945315.1 of Tateyamaria sp. Classification (GTDB taxonomy): domain Bacteria; phylum Pseudomonadota; class Alphaproteobacteria; order Rhodobacterales; family Rhodobacteraceae; genus Tateyamaria. The sequence goes on from NZ_JBDUXB010000027.1 coordinate 139,333, forward strand.
ATTGAGGACTGGCTAAAGGTATTCGAAGACGCCACCGGGCGCGACCTGAGTCAGTTCCAGCGCTGGTACGCGCAGGCAGGCACGCCGCATGTGGCGGTGTCCGAGGCGTTTGCCGATGGGACCTATACACTAGAGTTCACCCAAAGCACGCCGCCCTCCGCGACCACACCCGACCCTGCCCCGCTTGTCATCCCGATCGCCGTTGGCCTGATCGCACCCGATGGGTCCGAAGCGATGCCGACCCAAATCCTCGAACTGACGCAAGCCTTGCAGACCTTCACCTTTCCCGGTCTGAACGCAAAACCGGTGCCATCGATCCTGCGCGGGTTCTCCGCCCCAGTCGTGCTGGACCACGACGCCGATTACGCCTTCTTGCTGGCCCACGACACCGACCCGTTCAATCGATGGGAAGCAGCACGCAGTCTAGCGCGTACATCTTTGATGAACACGATCCTGAAAGGGACGGCACCAGATGCGGCTTGGATCAACGGGATCGCCAGCGTGATGCGTGACGACACGCTTGACCCGGCCTATCGCGCGCTGATGTTGGGGCTGCCGGGCCAATCCGAACTTGCCGCTGAAATTCAACGCGCAGGACACATCCCCGATCCCGACGCGATCTGGGTCGCAGTGAACACCCTGAAACAGGCATTGTCTGATAAAATCAGCGAAGAACTGCCAGCGATGTACGCCGCCCATAAGGTCACAGCACCCTTTGCCCCGGACGCCGCTCAATCCGGCATGCGCGCCTTTGGCAACGCCATACTCTCGCTGACCACGCGTCAGGACGGTGGCGATCAGGCGCAGGCGCAATACGACGCCGCCGACAATATGACCCAGCAGCTAAGCGCTCTGGCCAACCTGATCCGGGCCGGACGCGGCGATGCAGCCCTGTCCCAGTTCGAGGCGCAGTGGAAGGATGACCGGCTGGTCATGGACAAATGGTTCGGCCTGCAAGTGATGGAGGCCAAACCCGATGACGCCGCCGACACCGCCAAGGCACTGACCAAACATGCAGGCTTCAACTGGAAAAACCCCAACCGGTTCCGCGCCACACTTGGTGCACTTGCCGCGCATCACGCAGGCTTTCACGCCAAAGACGGGTCGGGCTATGCGCTGCTGGCGGACTGGCTGATCACACTCGATCCGGTGAACCCACAAACCACAGCGCGCATGTGTTCAGCCTTTCAGACGTGGCGGCGCTATGATGCAATCCGCCAATCCATGATCAGCAAGGAACTTGACCGGATCGCCAGCACACCTGACCTCAGCCGCGACACAACCGAAATGATCACGCGGATCAGAGAGGCGTAAGCGCCTCTCACACCTTTTCCTGCTTTATCTTGCAACGTACACTTCTGGCAGCGCGAGGGGCTGCCCTCCTCGCTCCCACACCTTTGGAATGCCCCCCATGGACTTCTTTGACGCCACCGTCCCACCGCTGAAACGGCTTGCTAAAACCGTGCCTCGCCTGATTGCGTGCTTGGAAACCGAAGATCCGATTTCCGCGCGCCTGACACCTGACAGCTTTACCGCCGGAGAACACTTCTGTTGCGCACTTGGGTTTGTGGCGCGGACGATCCTGCCGCTTGTGGGGCGCGACATCCCTGATCTGCCCTTTGACAATGATCCCGGACTGATCGTGGCACTGTCCGAAGATATGACGTTCCTTCTTGAGACCGTCTCACGCCATGATTTCCACGATGCAGAACACCGCGAGATCACCCATAATGCCGGCGAAGCAACATTGACCCAAAACGGAAAAGACTATGCACTCCTCTTTGCACTGCCAAATGCGCAGTTCCACCTGACGCTTGGCTATGCCACTTTGCGCCACGCAGGTGCGAATGTGGGCAAAGGCGATCTGGATGGCTTCCACCTCTATACGTCCTCACCAACGCGCCACTAAGACTTAAGGTGATATTTCATGACACAGCGCCCAATCTGCCTGATCACAGGTGCCTCCGCCGGAATAGGCGCCGCCTGCGCGCGACTGGCGGCCCCGGACTATGACCTCGTTCTGAATTACCGCAGCAACCAAAGCGCAGCTGAGGCTGTTAAGGCCGAAGCAGAAGCATTGGGCGCACGCGCTATACTGGCTCAAGGGGATGTCGCTGACCCAGAGGACATCGCAGCCATATATAAGATGGTCGATGATGAGTTTGGCCGCATCGACGTGCTGATCAACAACGCAGGGATCGTTGACCAGACCGCCAAAGTCACTGAAATCACCCATGCCCGCCTGACCCGGATGATGAACGTCAACGTCATCGGTGCAATGTTGGTCGCCAAAGAAGCGGTGATGCGTATGCAGGCACAGGGCGACGGCGGAGCGATCATAAATATCTCGTCTGCCGCCGCACGGCTGGGATCAGCCAACCAATATGTAGACTACGCAGCCTCAAAGGCCGCCATCGACATCTTTACCAAGGGGCTGTCAGATGAAGTCGCGGGCGACAACATTCGCGTCATGTCTATCCGCCCTGGTCTGATCGACACCGAAATCCATGCTAAGGGCGGCGAACCCGGCCGTGCGCAGCGGCTCGCCCACATGGTGCCAATGAAACGGGAAGGCTCAGCCGAAGAGGTTGCACGCGCGATTCTGTGGCTTGCCTCCCCAGATGCCAGCTACGTGACCGGTTCAACGCTTGACGTCACGGGTGGGCGCTGAGAGCGCCCATGACACCTTACAGCTATGAGACAAGCGGGCGAAATCGCAAGACGCTGGTGGCACTTGTTGTCGTCTGGGCCCTGATCATCATAGCTGTAATGACAATCGATGCCTCGCTCTGGCTGGCTGGGCTCATCGGCCTGTGTACTTTGCCCGCTTTATACGACCTGATTGTTGGGCGCCGTTCTGGGGTAGATATCGGCCCAGACAGGCTGCGCTGGTTCGCAGGCAAACGCACCGGTGAGATCACGTGGGACAAAATCAGCCATATGCGGCTTGATACCCGGCTCGACTTTTCGGTGCGCGCCAGTGCAGTGCTGGTGTCAGGGCGAAAAGTACGCCTTCCGCTGGAGGCCACGCCCCATGCCGACGCGTTCGAAGAAGAATTGAAAGCCCGCAACATCAAAGTCGAACGTCACCATTTTTCCCTCTTGGGATAAAGGCGGGCGTGTTTTGATGCTGAAGACTTGTCTGAGCGTCAGGTTGATGATCCGTCGAAACATCATATTTACTGTCGGGCGCGCCGTTCAGTCAGAGGCCAAACGTACTGGCCGCAACACTGGGCGCGTGGTGGCAAGCGGCGTGCAATAGCTTTGGCGACGCAACCAACCTGCCATGTCTGCACGTTTAGACCGGCTGCGCATCGGTCCCCAATCGGCCGCAACACCACGCCCGCCGGGGGCATAGATCACACCATCACGCGGTACAGTCACCGACATAATGCGGGCAGCACAACTAAGGTTGGCCGCCCCATTTTTGAGGGCCGAGCCAGAACCGATATTGCATCCATACCCGCGCGCGGTGGCAGGCGAAATCTGCAACAAACCGAACCATTTTCCACCGCCGCCAACGGCGCGCTGATTGTAAGTGCTTTCAAATTTGGCCAGTGCAGACATGAACCCAAGCCAGAAGCTGCGGCGCTGCTCGTCCGTTGCGTCCGGATAAAGAGGACACCACGCCCCTATATCCTTGGGAACTTCCTCAACCAGTGCCACTGCGTGAGTTTTTAGCGCACTCAGCGCGGCATGGTTCCATAACATATGGTCCGGTTTGCCGGCCCAGCGGGTGGCTGGGATATCGTGCTCTCGCAGCCGGGGCCGAACATCGGCGAGACTAAGTTGCGCCTCAGAAGTCGTTGTTTCCACTTCAGATTGCAATACATCAGCGGCCTGAATGCTCGCCTCCGCCTGCACAATGGAAGGCGCCGAAATAATCGCCGCTCCGACAGCAGTACACATTACAAAAAGGGCACGGTTCAAAAACATGCGCTCAACTATGAACGAGCCGTTTGCCTCGTGTCCAGTACAGGGCACTTTTGAGCGCCATTTGACCTGTCTTGGGCAACAATCCACCGATATCGATCAAATTGTCACGTTTATGCGAAAATCCACCGCCAAATCTCCACTGAAGAAGCGCGAACATGTACCGCCCCCGCCCTGTTTGTGACCCAATCGGCTGCCATCTATTCCGGTGTAACAAGTTCGGAATTTACTATGGCACTGGCATCACGCCTCATGGCACCAATCGCGCTAATGCGCACCAAACTCAAATCCCCACGGATGGAAATGGCGCATGATGGCGTGATGCAGCCGGTGAATACCGCGCATCACGTTCCTCAGCCTTGCGCCGCACTTAAGCCGCTCAAAGCTGCGTTGACCATCCCCTGCCCTGATCCCACGGCCGAAGAGCGTGCCCGAGACGTCCACCAGATGCGAGGTCAGAAGCTGGCCCGTCTTGAGGACTGGGAAAAGCTGACGGCAGAGATCGCGGCGGCCGACGCGGCGCGGCTCAAAACCCCCGGCGGAATGCCCGTCGCCGAAATCCTCGCATATGGCGCGCGCAATGATGTGGTTAGCGCTGTAGAGCATGCCCTGATGAATGGGCGTCCAGCCCATGATGCTCCACTGTTGGCAGGGATCGAGGCACTGGAACATGTATTGTCCGAACATCCCGAAAACCCTTATCTTGCGTGTATTGTAGCGCTGACGCACGTGGATCTGGGTTGGGCCTGGCGCGGCACCGCGTGGAAAATCGAAGTGCCCGCGCGCAATCTTGAGGCGTTCAGTGCGCATTTCGATCGTGCCGACAGCATCCTGTCCGATTTTGACGCGACCAGCCTAGACTCCCCGCTTGTTGCGGCGGCAAAATGCGCGCTCAGTGCCGCGCGCACACTGCCTGCCCGTCAGGTCGCCCGCCAGTTTGAAACTTGGATCGATCTGGACCCACGCAATGGCCGGGCCTACCGCGCTTTTGGCGCACAGATGCTGCCCCGCTGGAACGGCACCTACGAACAACTCGAACTAGAGGCGCGCCGCACGGCTGGCCGCATGCACGACGTTTGGGGTGCGGGTGCCTACACCTGGACCATGTTCGACGCGATCTCAAACGACACCGAAGCGTGCGCGCGCGTTGATCTGGAGTTCTTTCTGGACGGGTTGCGCGATATCCTTCGCCACACCAGTGACCAGCATACCGTCAATCTGTTGCTGGCCTACTGCGCCAATACAATGAGCGCGACCCAGACTGGCAATGACGAGGCCGACTATGTGCGCGCTCAAATTGCGCAAGCCGCAAACTGGATCGTGCGTGAACACCTGACCGAACTGCACCCGATGCTGTGGGCCCACGCTGCGCGCGGGTTCGACAATGCCCTGCGCGTGCGCAGTGCTGAGCGGTTTGCAGCTTCTGGCCATTCCGACGCGATGCATTTCCTGCGCAGCGTATTCCGGCGCGAATTGTCGTCTGGCAAACACGTCGTGTTTTCGCAAGGCGGCCTCGAGGCTGTTGGATGACAGAACGGCCCGCGAACATCAAACAGACGCCAACCGGCGCGCAGCCCCCGCTAGCAATGCCCGGGAGTAATACTTATGCGCGCTCAAAAGGCTGTGAAACACTGGCCCAAGGGTCAGCATACCAGCGCGTCCTCGCACCGGCACCACGACAGAGCCAAAACGTAACTTGCCATCACCGGCCTGTAGCCACGAATAGGTACGTCCGCCCACTTGAGCCAGCAAAACTTGGTCGTTTCGCCGCTCACTGACTTCCCAGACCGCGAAGTGTGTCGCCGAGCCTTGCGACAGGGTCGCCACATTATCGTCTGTTGAGCGCGCGCCTGCCGCCCATCGTAACACGAAACGCTCAGCACGAAACAAAGGCTGTGTGTAGAACGCGGTGATGAAATCGGGCAAGGCAACGGTCTCGGCGCACGCCACCTCAAAGCAACCGGTTTAATGCGCCTCCCGCTCAGCAAAGGGTGCGATCAGACTGTCTGAGGGCAGAGCGGTTTCGGTGACCTTCATGTCTGAAATCATGCCACATGCACGCGGACTGCCAACAGGCGCAATCGTCGCGCCCCCTTGCAGCGCATCATGGCCTGATCTATTCCCGCATCAGCGCCATTACCCACGGATAGAACCGATGCTGGACCTGACCTACGAGACCCCAAAAATCAAAACAATTGCCGGTGCGAAGCACGATTGGGAGTTGGTGATCGGGATGGAAGTGCACGCGCAGATTTCCTCAAACGCCAAGCTTTTTTCCGGGGCCTCGACCACCTTTGGCGCAGAACCCAATTCGAACGTGGCCTTTGTGGACGCAGCAATGCCTGGTATGCTGCCGGTGATCAACGAATTCTGCGTCGAACAAGCAGTGCGTACAGGCCTTGGCCTCAAGGCGGCCATCAACCTGACGTCCGCCTTTGACCGCAAAAACTACTTTTACCCAGACCTGCCGCAAGGCTACCAGATTTCCCAACTCTACCACCCAATCGTCGGCGAAGGCGAAGTGCTGGTTGAAATGGGTCCGGGCCCTGATCTAGGCAAAAAACGTTTGGTACGGATCGAACGCATCCACATGGAACAAGACGCAGGCAAATCGATCCATGACATGGATCCCAACATGTCCTTTGTCGACCTCAACCGCACAGGCGTCGCGCTGATGGAAATCGTGTCGCGCCCTGACATCCGTGGCCCAGAAGAGGCCGCCGCCTACATCACCAAACTGCGGCAGATCCTGCGCTATCTCGGGACGTGCGACGGTAACATGCAAAACGGTAACCTGCGCGCAGATGTGAACGTATCGATCTGTTTACCGGGTCAGTACGAGAAGTATCAGGAAACGCAGGACTTTTCCCATCTCGGCACCCGCTGCGAAATCAAGAACATGAACTCCATGCGCTTTATCCAGCAAGCCATCGACGTAGAGGCACGCCGTCAGATCGCCATTGTCGAAGGTGGCGGAGAGGTCGATCAGGAAACGCGTCTCTATGATCCGGACAAGGGCGAAACACGGTCGATGCGCTCCAAGGAAGAAGCACATGATTACCGCTATTTCCCTGACCCCGACTTACTGCCGTTGGAAATCGAACAAAGCTGGGTTGATGACATCAAAGCCTCCCTGCCCGAATTGCCGGACGAAAAAAAGGCACGGTTCATGGCCGATTTCGGGCTCACGGACTATGATGCATCCGTTCTGACGGCTGAGGTCGACACAGCCGCCTATTTTGAGGCCGTAGCCGCAGGCCGCGACGGCAAGGCAACGGCGAACTGGGTGATCAATGAGCTCTTTGGACGACTGAAAAAGGACGACCGCGACATCACCGAAAGTCCGGTCAGCCCCGCGCAACTTGGTGGCATCGTAGACTTGATCGCCAAGGGAGATATTTCGGGCAAGATCGCCAAGGATGTGTTTGAAATCATCTACACGGACGGTGGCGACCCTGCCGAAGTGGTCGAAGTGCGAGGCATGAAACAGGTGACCGACACTGGCGCTATCGAAGCAGCGGTTGACGAAATCATCGCTGCCAACCCCGCTCAGGTCGAAAAGGCGCGTGAGAACCCAAAACTTGCTGGCTGGTTCGTAGGTCAGGTGATGAAGGCGACGGGTGGCAAGGCCAACCCCAAGGCAGTGAACGAGATAGTTGCGGGCAAACTCGGGCTTTAGCCCCAACAAACAGGCCAAAAGGTTCTCCGCCGCATAGACGTTCCAACGATGCGCATCAGGTAATACTGGACTGCGTTGTCATGGGTTCATGACATCCCAACCCGAAAGCGCCGCAAGACACGGATAATAGTTTTGCGTGGCGCCCCGGTTTCGGCGAGTTTACAGTTGCGCCAAGGGTCTCATTCTTCGCGCTACGATTCACACCGTTGGGAACCAAAAGTGCATATTATCAAGAAAATTCTGGCTTCGTTTTCAGTCCCTTGCCTACTCTTTGGCTTCCTATTTTTTGCAGCATCTCTCACGCCGTCTTTGATCCCGCGCGGGCCAATGGTTCAGGGTGTTCTGGGCGGGGTAGTGATGGCGCTCGGGTATCTTGTCGCCAGAATCGTAGGGCTACTATGGCGTGCCGGAGACCTCCCACAGCTGTCGGGACAAACCGCTCGGCTGACGATGTGGGGCCTCACAATCGTGGTTGTCTCATTTCTGGGCTGGACCGTAGCGTCCAGCCTGAAATGGCAAAACGCCCTGCGTACCAAAATGGGCCTCGAACCTGCAGATGCACTCGATCTGATTTCCATCCTGACCGCCGCGTTCCTGACATTTGCCGTCGTCTTTATTGTTATGGGCCTTGTTGAGTGGCTATTTTGGATTGTCCAAAAGCGGCTGTACAGGATCATGCCGCCACGCCGCGCTAATGTGCTGGCTGCAGTCGTCGTTGGCCTACTCTTGTTCGTGGTCACGCGCGATGGTCTTTTTGATCAAACCGTTAGGGCTCTCGACACCAGTTATGAGACAGCGCAAGAGTTGTTCGACGCAGCACCCCCACCTCCGGACGATCCGAACGTTGTTGGGGGTGCCAATTCCCTGATTGACTGGGCCTCCATGGGCCAGCCCGGGCGGGATTTTGTGACTACTGGTCCGGACGCTGCCGCGATTTCAGCCTTTACCGGACGGCCTGCGCTAACCCCAATCCGCGTTTATGTCGGTCGCGCTCAGAGCGAGACACCACGCGAACGCTCTGAACTGGCACTGGCTGAACTGAAACGCCTTGGCGCTTTTGACCGTGAGGTTTTGATTGTCACCAGTCCGACCGGCACCGGGTGGATGGATCCGGGGTCGCACGATCCCGTCGAATATATGCATGATGGCGATATAGCGACCGTCGGTGCGCAGTATTCTTATCTGCAATCCCCCCTCGCATTGATCCTTGAAACCCGAACCGGGTTGGATCAGGCCACATCATTGCTCGAGATCGTGCACAACTACTGGAAGACCTTACCAAAGGATAACCGACCCCGGCTCTATGCACACGGCCTGAGCCTAGGTGCATGGTCATCCATGTACGCAACCAACCTTTTCCGCCTTGTCGACGATCCGATCAACGGAGCGTTCTGGGCTGGCCCTCCCTTTCCTTCCAACTTCTGGAATTATGTCCAGAATGCACGAGTGCCAGACAGTCCGTGGGTTTTACCAACCATCGATGACGGATCGCTCGTGCGCTATGCGTCTCACTATTCCGATGCATCCAAGGCTGAGGCCGATTGGGGCCAGATGCGTATCGTGTTCCTGCAATACTCCAGCGATCCCATTGTCTTTTATGATCCGTTCTCGCTGTGGCGGGCACCCCCCTGGATGAATGATCCACCGGCGCCAGACGCCTCGGAGCACATCCAGTTCATTCCTATCGTGACCCAGTTTCAGCTTGCCCTTGATATGGCGTTAGCCTTTGGCGCACCGCCTGGTCATGGGCATGCATATTATGCGCAGGACTACATTCCGCCATGGGTCCAAACGACGGCACCGGTAGGTTGGACAGATGCGGATACGGAACGGCTGAAAGCACATTGCGACCTCGGCGTTCAGTTCGGATGCAAGAACAACTAGAGAAATCCGGCAGAACGTGCCCTCGAGCGAAACATAGTGGTTGCGTGGCAATGCTTGCCAACACGACGGCACATCGCCAATTGAGCCTCGTTCGTTCAGATCAGCAGCCGCGAATAGTGCATCATACCAGACCCGCACAGCGCCTCCTCGACCGAAGACCAAAGCCCGTCAAACTCTCCAACCCCCATGCCGATTTCGCCCAGACACCGTCTGCCATCGACCAACGCGATCAACGGGCCAGCCTCGCGCGCCACATCAAAGTGAAACGTCTCACCTGCTGTATCGATCGTTATTCCGCCCGTTTTGGCAACATGGGCCGCTAAATCAGCGGCCTCCACAACTCGCAGATGCGGCACCGCCTCAGCATGCCCAAACGAGGGCGGAACGACGGCGCCTTTGGCCCGCACATAGACCACATGCGTCTTGAAGGTGCCCCGCAAATCCTCGGCCAGTTGCTGCACTTGTACTTCGCTCAGTCCTTCAGGTGGTTCGCCCACAATCGGTATTGGATCGTAAAGCATTGGCTCAGGGCAGCCAGCATATTCCAGTCCCGCCTGCCCCAGCGCTTCATGAACCTCGGTGATCGTGAATGGTCGGTCACGCCCATGCAACAAAAGGTCGTAGAACCCGGCATCCCCCTGCTCATGATCCACCACCCGTCTGTTCCGCTTGAACGGATGCGCATCGGGCAGCGCGCGGAACACCGCTTTGGCTTGCTTGAGGCGTTTTTCAGGCGGCAGCCCTTCGAACATCCGTCCAAACGCAGCCTGTAATGGATAAACGCCCGAACGCCCGTGCGGGGCGTAAACCATCAGTCCCATTCCTCCATCCGGCGCCAGCGCGCCTGCCAGTGCGTCAAAACCCGCCTGTGGATCTTCGAGATGGTGCAACACCCCACAGCAATCGATGTAATCAAAGGGGCCATAGTTCTGGGCGTCTAACAGCGAGCCGGTGACAAATGTAATGCCGTCAAGTTTGCGCACATTCGCTCGTTTTTCTGCCAAGGCGCGCGCAGCTACGGACATATCCAGATAGGTGATGTCGTAAGGGCGCTTGGCGTCCATCAACAGCTGCGCCAGTTGGATTAGCGCGTCACCTGTGCCACCGCCCGCCACCAGGACCCGCAAGGGCTGAGTCCAGTCGCGCGCGCCACCCCATAGCCAATGATCCATTTCGACCGGCAGTGACGGAGACCCAGTGATCAGCCGCTTGCGCTCGTCTGTCGGTTTGCGTTCAGGGTAAGGATAGGCCTCGTACTGCGCCTTTACCGCATCGTCGTTCATGATGTTGTCTCCGCGCCTCGTACTTTTCTCTTCCACCGCTCTGCCCTAACTTGGGGCGAACCGCAAACAGGAGACTGCTGTGACCGCACCTTTCCGTTCTTCAATCATGACCGTGCGGCCCGAATGGATCGACTACAACGGCCATCTGAATATGGCCTATTACAACGTGCTGTTCGATAAGTGCGCGGATGAGGTTTACGAGCGGATTGGATTTGGCCCCGACTATCACAGGATCACCGGCAACACCACTTATGTGGCCGAGTTTCATCTGGCCTATGTCCGCGAATTGCATGTGAATGACCCGGTGACAGTGACATTCCAACTGATTGATTTTGATGCCAAACGGTTTCATTCCTATCAGGAAATCTGGCATCAGGATGGATGGTTGGCCGCCACAGGAGAAGCGCTGACACTGCATGTGGACCAATCCGGGCCACGCGTTGCTCCGATGCCCGATGATGTGCTGAACAAAGTGCGCACTCTGGCGGATGAGCACGCCAGCCTGCCTCGGCCCTCCCGCGTGGGCGCCAGCATTGGCATCCGGCGCAAATAGAGCGCACTTACCCAAAACAGTCACGGTCTTTTCATGCCGTGCGACCGCGGATATACGCGCCAGAGAAGCGAAAAAAGGTACGGTCATGTCTAATTGGGAATACAAAGTTGTCCCGGCCCCGACCAAGGGCACGAAGGCGCACGGCGTCAAAGGGCCCGACGGGCGGTTTGCAAATGCGCTTGAGAGCTTGATGAACGACATGGGCCGCGAAGGTTGGGAATATCAGCGCGCCGAAACCCTGCCATCAATTGAGCGCTCCGGCCTCACCGGAAGCACCACAGAATGGCGAAATATTCTGGTTTTTCGCCGGGCTGTCGCCGCCGCGATGGACGATTTCGAACCCGAATTGTTGCCAGCCCCTGCACGGGATACGGCTGTGTCGTCAAAGCCAGCGGATCCGCCCATGACGGCAATCACGCAACCCGCCGCCGAAACCGAAGAGGCAAGCGCAGAAACGACGGCCAACGAAACCGACGCGCAAAAATAGGACGGTCAAGGAGCACTCTGAGCGTAACCGCCTCTGCGAGAATGCACTCAGGCAAATATTAAACGTTCAAGTCTGAGACTTGAGTGGTCTCCTTAAACGTCCAGATCAAGCGCCAACGCGTGTATGCGCCCGATGAGATCCGACCCCAAGGCGGAATGCACCGCGCGGTGACGAGAAACTCGATTTTTTCCTTCAAATTCAAGGCTGCGCAACCGGACATTAAAGTGGCTTTCGCCTGCGGCGGGAGCACCTGCATGCCCGGAATGGCTTGCACTGTCATCCACGACATCTATCTCTCGTGGGTCAAAGGCAGCACGCAATGCATCTTCTATTTCTTGCCGTACGGACATTTTTTTCTCTGACCCCCTTCAATCCTCGCTGTCATAGCCTAAACTCTAGCGCCTGAGTCGAAAAGGACCATCCCATGAGCAAGTCTGATCCCTTTGGTTTTGATATGTCCGTTTCTTCGGCCAAAAAGAAGAACCCGCGCGGTCGTCGCGGCATGTCTGGTGCGTCCGAAACCTCGACGCGGATTTGCGATCACGAGGGATGCGATGAGGCTGGCAAGTTCCGCGCGCCCAAGGCACCTGACGTGCTGGATGACTTTTTCTGGTTCTGCCAACAGCACGTACGTGAATACAACAGCAAGTGGAGTTTCTTTGACGGAACGACCGAGGCCGAGATCAACGCCCAGCAGTCCAAGGACAAAGTATGGGAACGCGCAACAAAGCCGATGACTGACCCTGAGGCGCGAGCCTGGGCCCGCCTTGGCATCGAGGACCCGCATCAGGTGCTGGGCAAGAACGCGACCCAGAACCCGGGCCGTGGCGGCAATGCAGCCGCGCGGAAACTGCCCCCCACCGAAAAGCGCGCCATCGAGATCCTTGAAACAACTGCAGATGCAACCAAGGCCGACGTACGCAAGTCATACAAGGCGCTGATCAAGGTCCTGCACCCTGACATGAACGGCGGCGACCGAAGCCAGGAAGAACAGCTGCAAGAGGTCGTCTGGGCTTGGGATCAGATTAAGGACAGCCGTAACTTCAAATAGTTAAGTGGCTTTCAATCCGCGCTCCATAGTGCATCGCCAACCCTGACAACAGCCAGTCTCCGGCCACGGCGGAGCTGGTAACGATGCTGTTCGTGATCGCAATTACGCCGAGTGATGCGCTAAAGCCGAGCGCTCGCATAACATCCGGGAGTGAGGACTGTGGCCCCTCCACCGCGACCAAGGTTGCTCCAACCACTGCGCCGAACAGAGTGGCGATTGACCAGCCAAGGCTGGACCAAAGCGCTCCGTGCCATCCTTTGTGCCCGAATGCGTCGACCAGCATCAGCCCGGCAAGTCCTGCCCCGGCAACTCCTGCGCAGATCATGACTGGAAAAGGCGGCATGAACCGTGCCAAATCGCCGCCCCATAGCGACATGGCCTGAGCCACCGCCCCACCTGCAATGGCCATCAGAGCGGTGCAGCGCACTCTTTGATATATTGAAAAAAATGACATTCTGTTCGCCCTATTGTTGTGATTGGCCACAGGATGACAGCCATTTGTGCATTCCAGCCGCGCAGCTTTTGCAGAGTTCGCGCAGTTTGTACGGCTTCGCGTACCCCTTCCCCTTGCCCTTCCCCGCGTTATGTTGCACCACGTCCCACGCGCCCAAACGCGGCGCATGACCAGCTTTGTCGCGCCCGAACAGGCGCGCACCTCTTGACTGTAAGGAACGGCGAAATGGCGGACGGCGCGATGGATATCAATGCAAAACCAAGCGAAGAGATTTCCGTCCGTGAAGTCTTTGGCATTGATACGGACATGGTCGTAAAGGGCTTTGCCGATGCGAGCGACCGCGTACCCGCCATCGACACCACCTATAAGTTCGATCCTGACACCACCCTCGCCATCCTCGCAGGCTTTTCGCACAATCGGCGCGTGATGATCCAAGGGTATCATGGCACAGGGAAATCGACCCACATCGAACAGGTCGCCGCGCGCCTGAATTGGCCCGCCGTGCGGGTCAACCTAGACAGCCATATCAGCCGGATTGACTTGATCGGCAAAGACGCGATCAAACTGCGCGACGGCAAGCAAGTTACTGATTTCCAAGAAGGTATCCTGCCTTGGGCCTTGCGCAATCCTTGCGCTATCGTCTTTGACGAATACGATGCGGGCCGCGCTGACGTAATGTTCGTGATCCAGCGTGTGCTGGAAGTGGACGGCAAACTGACATTGCTTGACCAAAATACCGTGATCGAACCCCACCCCTATTTCCGCATCTTTGCGACGTCCAACACGGTTGGTCTGGGTGACACCACGGGCCTTTATCACGGCACGCAGCAGATCAACCAAGGCCAGATGGACCGGTGGAGCCTTGTCGCCACGCTCAACTACCTGAGCATTGATGCTGAGACCGCGATCGTTCTGTCCAAGAACCCACACTACAACACGGCCGAGGGGCGCAAAACGGTCAAACAGATGGTGACCGTGGCCGACCTTACGCGCACCGCCTTCATGAACGGTGATCTGTCGACTGTTATGTCCCCACGCACCGTCATCGCATGGGCGCAAAACGCCGAAATTTTCCGCAATGTTGGCTATGCCTTCCGCCTGTCCTTCCTCAACAAGTGCGATGAACTGGAACGGCAAACCGTTGCCGAGTTCTATCAGCGCCTGTTTGACGAAGAACTGCCTGAATCAGCGGCGAGTGTCAGCTTGGGGTGATGCCCGCGCTTAAGTGTCTCGCACTTTTGGTCTGGCCCCTTCAGCTTTGTGCGGAACAGCACGCGCAGTCACAAACCGCTGCTCAGTGTGCCGGATTCTGGCTAGGCTATCATGACTATGGTCAGCTATCTGCATATCTGGAAGTGAACCCTGCGGACATAGAACGCGCCAACGCCTTTCGCGCCGTGGCAATTCGAATTGGCTCAGCCTCCCCGACCGAAATTGACACTTTCATTGCAAAGCAACGCAGCCATACGATCTCGTTGATGGATGCCGTGGTTTATCGCCGAGACCGATCCAGCCAACGCGTCTTCGAAGACCTAACTGAAACCTGCGAAACGCTGGCCAAAATGCATCCCGAAACCAGCGCGCTGCGGTGACGACTTTTGTTTTTCCTCTCGTGAAGCAGGCACGTCGCCAATTCCGGTTCTGCTATGGCATGGGGCGTTGATTAGCCGTCCGTCCAAGCTGCATCAAAAACCCAGATAGGTATAAAGTGATCATTAGCTCGCTGCGCTGAGCGTCGATTGGAACGGTCTACTCAGCGCCAGTTTCTGTGACCGCAAGCTTTCTTGCCCATCGTGCACGTGAAAAGGCAAAGCATCATATCCAGATGCGAGAAACGCTTGTCGTTGGCAATCTGGCCAATTCCCCCTTGCCATTCCCGCCCATAAGGGCAATTTCAGGGGCATGGCGCAGAACAATGACAACCCCGCAGATCCGTTCAAAAAGGCCTTGGCCGAGGCCACCAAAGTCATGGCCAATGACCCCGAGTTGAACGTCAGTTATTCAGTGGACCCATCGGGCGTGTCAGGCGATGCGATGCGCCTGCCACAAGTCAGCCGCCGCATGACCCGCGATGAGGTGATGCTGGCGCGGGGCACAGCCGATGCGCTGGCGCTGCACCGCCGCTATCATAACGGCCAGACCCACGCCCGCTATTCGCCCCAAGGCGACATGGCGCGGGACCTCTATGAGGCGATGGAAACCGCACGCTGCGAAGCGATGGGCGCGCGCGATATGCCGGGAACCGCGGGCAACATCGACGCCAAAATCAAGAACGACGCCATGCGCCGTGGCTATGATCAGGTCAAACAGGCCAGCGACGTGCCCTTGTCCGCCGCAGCGGGCTATCTTGTGCGCCATCTAGCGACAGGCCGTGACCTACCCGGTGGTGCGCAGAACGCGATGGAGTTGTGGCGCGGGTTTATCGAGGATCAGGCCGGCGGAACGCTGGATCGCATTGATGACATTCTGGACGACCAGACCGCCTTTGCCCGCTTCGCCCGGCAGGTGATCACTGATCTGGGCTATGGCGACCAATTGGGCGATGACCCCGACCAGATCGACGAAGATCAGGAAGACGAGGCCGAAGAAGGCAGCGACGAGGATCAGGATCCTGACAGCACCGGACAGGACGATCAGGATCAGGAGGATGAAGACGCCTCCCCCGAGTCCAGTCAGGAAGAACAACAAGACGCGAGTCAGGCGCAGGTCTCCATAGACGACATGGCCGATCAGGAGCTTGGGGAAGAGGCAGAGATGCCTGATGGCGAGGCCCCTCTGGAACCGCCCCCACCCCAACCCATGTCAGAGGCAGACCCGAACTATCAGGTGTACCTAAGCGATCATGACGAAGAGATCGCCGCAGAGGACCTCGCCGAGCCTGTCGAGCTCGAACGCCTGCGCGCCTATCTGGATCAACAGCTGGAACCGCTCAAAGGGGCGGTCAGCCGTCTGGCCAACAAATTGCAGCGCCGCCTTCAGGCCCAACAAAACCGGTCATGGGAGTTTGATCTGGAGGAAGGCACTCTGGATGCGGGCCGTCTGGCACGGGTTGTGGCAAACCCGACAACGCCCCTGTCCTTCAAGGTCGAAAAAGACACCGAATTCCGCGACACCTGCGTCACCCTACTTTTGGACAACTCAGGGTCCATGCGGGGTCGTCCGATCTCCATCGCGGCCATTTGCGCGGACGTTCTGGCGCGCACATTGGAACGGTGCAACGTTAAGGTCGAAATCCTCGGCTTTACCACCCGCGCGTGGAAAGGCGGGCTTGCCCGCGAGGCGTGGCTGAACGATGGCCGCCCCGCGCAACCGGGACGGCTCAATGATCTGCGCCACATCGTCTACAAATCCGCAGACGCTCCTTGGCGGCGTACACGCCCAAATCTGGGGCTGATGATGAAAGAAGGGCTGCTCAAGGAAAACATCGACGGCGAGGCGCTGGAATGGGCCCACCGCCGCATGGTCGGGCGTCCCGAGGCACGTAAGATTCTGATGGTCATATCGGATGGCGCGCCTGTTGATGACAGCACCTTGTCGGTGAACCCGGCCAACTACCTTGAAAAACACTTGCGCGACGTGATTGCCATGGTCGAACGCAAACGCGCTGTCGAATTGCTGGCGATCGGGATCGGGCATGACGTGACCCGCTATTACGACCGCGCGGTGACCATCACGGATGTAGAGCAGCTGGCGGGTGCGATGACCGAACAACTGGCGGCTCTGTTTGACAGTGACCCACGGGCACGCGCGCGTGTGATGGGCATGAAGCGCGCCAGTTGATGCCACCCTTTCAAGGGAATATTCTTTCTGGCCAGATAAAGGGGATGCGGCATGTTTCAGTCGTTTGAAGTCACGGCTCGACCCGAACAGGGCCCGCCCCGGTTGGAGGCTTTGCGCGCCGTCATACAAGGCGAGGCACTGGACGGGTTCCTCGTGCCACGCGCGGACGCGCATCAGGGCGAGTATGTATCGGCGCGAGATGAGCGTCTTGCGTGGCTGACTGGGTTTACTGGTTCTGCAGGGTTTTGCGTGGTTTTGACTGACGTTGCCGGCGTGTTCATTGATGGCCGATATCGCACACAGGTTAAGGCACAAGTAGCCGACGTCTATACTCTAGTGCCGTGGCCAGATGTGAGCCTTGGCGCATGGCTGAAAGAGCAATTGCCCGACGGCGGTCGCGTCGGCTTTGATCCTTGGTTGCACACCCCTGCCCAGATAGAACAGGCGCTTGACGCATTGGCAGGCACCGGCATTGAACTGGTGCAATCAGAAAACCTCGTGGACCGGATTTGGCCGGACCAGCCTGCCCCGGCGGCTAAATTGGCTAAAGTTCATCCTCTTGAATTTGCAGGAGAACCCCACGAGGATAAACGCGCTCGACTGGCGACCGACCTGATCGATGCGGGCGCTGAAGCGGCTGTGATCACCTTGCCAGACTCCTTGTGTTGGTTACTCAACATTCGCGGGGCAGATATCCCGCGCAATCCGATTGTGCAGGGTTTTGCCATTCTGCACAGCACTGGCGCGGTGGATTTGTTCATGTCGCCGGTCAAACTCGACGACGTGCGCGACCATCTGGGAGACAGCGTCACAAGCCATGGACCGGATGCGTTTTTGGCTGAACTCGCCGCGCTAAAAGGTCCAGTCCTTGTTGATAAGTCGTCGGCTCCTGTGATTGTGGCCGACACTCTCGGGGATGCCATCAAATGGGGGGGCGATCCCTGCGCTCTGCCCAAAGCCTGCAAGAATGCCGCTGAAATCGAGGGCAGTGCGGAGGCGCACTTGCGCGATGGAGCTGCGGTGGTGGAACTGCTCGCCTGGCTCGATGTACAAGAGCCTGGCAGCTTGCGCGAGACGCAAGTGGTCACCGAATTGGAAGGGTACCGGCGGCGCGACAACGCCCTGCAAGACATCAGCTTTGAAACGATTGCGGGCACCGGGCCGAACGGCGCGATCATGCACTACCGCGTAACCGAAGAGACGGACAGCGCCCTACAGGACGGCCAGTTGATCGTGCTGGACAGTGGTGGGCAGTATCTGGACGGGACCACAGACATTACCCGCACCATTGCCATCGGCACACCGCCCCAAGAGGCCCGTGCTGCCTTTACGCGCGTGCTGATGGGCATGATCGCAATGTCGCGCCTGATCTGGCCCAAGGGTCTGGCGGGCCGCGATATCGAAGTGATCGGACGCGCGCCACTCTGGTATGCACATCAGGATTTTGACCACGGGCTGGGCCATGGTGTCGGGGCCTACCTGTCGGTACATGAAGGTCCACAGCGACTAGCCCGCACCAGCTCGGTGCCCTTTCAGCCCGGAATGATCCTGTCCAATGAGCCGGGGTACTATCGCGAAGGCGCCTTTGGCATTCGCATCGAAAACCTGCTGGTCGTCGAACAGGCCACACCGCCCGCGGGTGGAGACATACATCGCGAGATGCTGAGTTGGCGCACTCTGACCTACGCACCGATTGACCGGACCCTGATTGTACCGGACATGCTGGACGCTCCATCTCGTGCTTGGCTTGACGCCTATCATGCTGAAACCCTGGCCAAAATTGGCCCGCGCGTATCAGATCCAACACGCGCCTGGCTTGCCGAAGCATGCCGCCCGCTCTAGCTCTGGCAGCACCGTCACGCATCTGTTACACGTTGCGTCCATCACCGCACACAGCCCACTTAGAGGAGGCGTTTCATGGCCGACCACATCACGATTCGTAAGGCAGACGGCACCTGGACTGTGCGCGCCGGCGGGGCTGTTTTGGGCGAAAGCACAAACGCGCTGGAGCTGAGCGAGGGCGACTATCCACCGGTCATCTACTTCCCTCGTTCCGACATCGCGATGGCATTTCTGGACAAAACCGACAAAGTGACGCACTGCCCGCACAAGGGTGACGCGAGCTACTTTTCCGTCGTAACAAAGTCGCAAACTCTTGAGAACACAGTCTGGAGTTATGAAGCGCCCAACGAGAACGTTGCACGGATCAAAGACCATCTGGCATTTTATACCAGCGAAGGCGTCGCGGTCGAAAAGATCTGAGGAGCGATCACCTATGTGATCGCAACCGGTGGAAAATACTGCTTTTCAAAGAAAATCAGTCGGCCACACCGTCTATCCAATGAGTATGGAACCCAATGATCCCCAAAACACCTAATGGGTCGGCGGGTGGGCGCCTTAGCGCAGCAAACAGAGCGGGCACCGGCCTCAACTGTGCTCTTCCGCCGCCGTCGCCGCCAAGGCCCGGTTATAAGCCTTCAGCGCGTCCACGTGGAACAGCGAACCTTTCAACTCCGGGGCAGCATCCTTGCCAGTCAACGTCACCACTGGAATGAACGGCACCAATGTCCGATCAAAGATGGGCAACGCGACCTCGAGCGTGGCCGCGGCATCCACATAGATGCCATCTCCTATCAGCTCCCAACTTCGCGCCTCATCCGCGGCGCGCGGGTCGTCCGGTTTGCGCATGACAGAGCTGACAGTAAACATCGCCAGCAAATAGGCCTGTGGCCCCGCGGCCAGATGCACGCCACGCCGCTCAAGTTGGGTAAGGAAGAAACTCCGATCGACCAGCCGCGAAGCCAAAGCGGTCGACATCGACACAGCAACCATCACAGCAAGCCCCGTCTGCCAGTCCCCTGTCAGTTCGAACACGATCAATGTCGTTGAAATCGGTGCGCCCAGAACCGCAGCCGCAACAGCGCCCATGCCCGCCAGTGCATAGAGCGACACAGACCCCGACACATCCGGAAATACACTTGTCGCAATCAGCCCAAAGGCCAGCCCGGACAATGCCCCGATCATTAGAGACGGCGAAAACACCCCGCCCCCCATACGACCCGCCATGGTGATCGCCACGGCGGCTGTTTTAAGAACCACAAACACCGTGACTTCGTTCAAGGCCAGTTGCCCATTCAGTGCCAGCAAGGTGGTTTCGTACCCCACCCCAATGATGTGTGGATAGAAAATGGCCATGCCGCCCAGCAAAGCGCCTGCAATCGGTGGGCGCAGCCAACGCGGGATACCGGTGCGTTTTTGAAATGCCGTCCCAACATCATCTGTCCAGAAAATCGACCGCATCAGAACGACCGCGACCAATCCGCAGACAAGGCCAAGCAACAGGAAAGCCGGTAGTTCCTGGTAAAAAACCAGTTCGTTCGTCTCTGGCGATGTGAACTCCCGCACGTCGCCAAATTCCAATCGACTGATCACTGTACCTGCCACCGAAGCGATCACGATGGGAGCAAAGGCATGGACCGCAAAATGGCGCAACACCACCTCAAGCGCGAACAAGGCCCCTGCAATTGGGGCATTGAAACTGGCAGAAACAGCGGCGGCCACCGCGCACCCCAGCAGATCACGCCCCGTGATCCCATCTGCGCTGATCCAGCGCGACACTTTGGTGGAAATGACGGCTGCAATATGCACCACCGGGCCCTCCCGCCCGGTTGATCCACCTGTCGAAAGAGTGATGAAGCTGGCAAAAGCCGACGCAATCCCAGCCTTCGTGCCCACTTGTCCGTTGCGCAAGGCTGCCCCTTCGATGACGTCCGCGACACTGCGTGCAACTCCGTCACGGGTGAAATGGTGCAGTATCAGCCCGGTCAGCACCCCCCCGACAATGGGAATAACCAATATCCAGTACCACGGTAGATAGGTCGCGGCGCTATGCAGGTATTGAACGTCCTCGGTGCCATAAAGCCAGGCTTGCAGAGCCTCGATTCCCTTGCGGAAAAACAGTGCCGCAGACCCGGCTGCGATACCGACAGCCAACGCGATAAACCAGAACTGTACTTGAGATGGTCCCTGCTGGCGTAGCACCAACCACCCGTCCCGACATGCGTTCAATGCAAGGCCATATTGCTTGGCAATAAAGGGGCGTGTGGGCTCTGCCATGGGTCAGGTGCGGGTCACAATGCGTGAAGACGTAACTAAGGTTAGGCGAAATGCTGCACCTGCGAAACCCCGGAACCTATGCAAAGCCCCGCAATCCCGGAATTTCAATCTAAACGCGAGTCCTTTGCAAATATCACCCTGCCAGCAATGCAATCGCGGCTCCGCGCGCCTGCTTGGTGATCGTATCCCCGGCCAGCATGCGCGCGATTTCATCGACCCGGGCTTCGTTGGCCAGCGGGACCACAGTTGACGTGGTCATTTCGCCCTTCACCCGTTTTTCGACCCGCCAGTGATGTGCGCCCAATGCCGCAACTTGCGGGGAATGGGTCACGACCAGCACTTGCCCTCCCGCCGCCAGCGTCGACAACCGGCGCCCGACGGCATCGGCTGTTGCACCGCCGACGCCCCGGTCGATCTCGTCAAAGATCATGGTCAGACCCGACTGCTCGCGCGTGAGGCAAACTTTGAGCGCCAGCAAAAACCGACTAAGTTCGCCACCCGATGCAATCTTGTTCAGCGCACCCGCAGGGGCGCCCGGGTTGGTCGCCACGGAAAAGGCAACGGCGTCGAACCCCTCTGGGCCAGGCGCCTCATCCCCCACTTGCGTAGTAAACACCGCCCGCTCCATTTTGAGCGGGGCAAGCTCTTGCATCACGGCTGTGTCCAAATTTTTGGCCGCGGCGATACGCGCCGCGCGCAAGGTCTGCGCAGCGGTCTCATAAGCGGTCTCGGCAGCGGCCAATTCTGCACGCAAGCGCCCCAAATCTGCTTCCCCAGCATCAAGCGCGGCAAGTTTGGTCCGCAAATCGCCGGCAAAGCCGGGCAAAACATCCACACTGATCCCATGTTTGCGCGCCAGTGCACGGATCGCAAACAAACGCTCTTCGGTCTCTTCAAGGTCTGTCGGGTTAAACTGCATCGCCTCAAGGGCACGGACAATCCCGTCGCTGGCCTCATCCAGCTCCCCAAGCGCGCGGGACAACGCGGCCAATGGCGCATCAAGCGTTCCCTCGGCCTGCTCGGCCACCCCGTCGAGCCAGCGGATCGCGTCGCTCAACGCGCCTTCGGCCCCATCATGCCCCAAGCCCTGATAAGCGCGCTGGACATCCTCACGAATGCGTTCAGCCCCCTGCATCTGGCGGCGGCGTGTGTCTAGCTCGGCCTCTTCCCCGCCCTTGGGATCAAGGGCGTCGCATTCAGCAACAGCATGACGCAAGAATTCCTCTTCCGCCCGAATCGCATCCATAACAGCTTCTGCGTCCGATAATGCCTTGCGGGCTTGCCCCATCTCTCGCCAGCGTGCGCGAGTGTCAGCGCGCGCGTCATCACACCCGGCAAAAGCATCCAAAATGGCGCGGTGACCACGAGGGTTCAAAAGGCCCCGGTCATCATGCTGGCCGTGCAATTCAATCAGCGTCTCACTCAACGCGCGCAGCACTTCGCCCGAACAACGGCGATCATTGACCCACGCAGTCTTGCGACCATCAGACATGTTCACCCGGCGCAGGATCAACTCATCATCGACAGGCAACCCCGCCTCTTCCAACACAGCGATGGCGGGATGACCCGGGCTCAGATCAAAGGACGCGACCACCTCGCCTTGCTCGGCCCCCTGCCGGACCAGTTCGGCCCGCCCGCGCCAACCAAGGACAAAGCCAAGCGCGTCCAGCAATATCGACTTGCCCGCCCCTGTCTCGCCGGTCAACACGTTCAAGCCAGGCTGAAACTCAAGTTCCAGCCGGTCAATGATCAGCATATCCGAGATATCAAGGGTACGCAGCATCAGGGCCCATCCTAAAGGCGGCGTTCACTCTGCCATCACCTCAGAGCCACCGGCCCTTAATCATCTGACGGTAAGTTTGTGACAGCCAGTTATCGCCACGCACACGAGGTTCCAGCCCCTGCCCGGTCAGCAACTTGAAACTGTCCTGATACCAGTCAGTCGATTGATAGTTGTAGCCAAGGATGGCACCCGCCGATTGCGCTTCATCCGTCAACCCAAGTGACAGATAGGCCTCGACCAGTCTGTGCAACGCCTCGGGCGTGTGGGTCGTGGTCTGAAAGTCTTCTACCACCACGCGGAAACGGTTGATTGCGGCAGCAAAGTTGTCGCGGCGCAAATAATAGCGACCAATTTCCATTTCCTTGCCCGCAAGGTGATCAAACGCCAGATCAAATTTCAGGATCGACGCCTTGGCGTACTCGCTGTCAGGATAGCGCTCAATGACTTCCCGCAAGGACTGCAAGGCTTGGAACGTCAACCCTTGATCGCGCCCCACTTCATCGATCTGATCATAATAGCTGAGCGCCAGCAGGTACTGCGCATAGGCTGCATCATCATCATCGGGGTAGAAGTCGATAAACCGCTGCGCAGAAGAGCGTGAGTTGGGATAATCACGATCCCGGTGATATGCAAAGGCCTGCATGATCAATGCGCGCCGCGCCCAGTCGGAATAAGGGTAAAGCCGCTCAATCTCGGAAAAGTAAAACGCCGCTTCGCTTAGGTCGTCCTGTTCAAGTTCAAACTCGCCGCGCTCGAAAATTTGCTGAGGTGTAAAGCTTTCGAGCGGGACTTCCTGCTGATTCAGAAAACTACCGGTCGTGGGCCGGTCGGAACCGCAGGCCGCCACAAACCCGGTCAGCACCAGTACACTCGCCAGTCGCAATATGGATGTCCCGCGGTTCATGCTTTTCCCCAACGACGCTCAACACCGCCCTGTTTCAGGCTGTTTGGGTTTCTTTAACACAAAGTCAGGGAAGGATAAAATGCCGATTTGCCTTACTGCACAGCGTTTTGAGAAAAGCGCAGGCAATTCTGCTTGCCGATCTTCTGAGGTCACTGGGAGTTTTAAGTGCAAGATTTCACAAGCACGTCGCGAAGGGCGTCAGGCGACTTGCGGGATTTCGTCCCAGACAAGGCCCGCACCGGGCAAAAGCGCTGCCATATCTGCATCGCATGTCACCATACGCACCGCACCGGGCGTTGCGAACAGTTTGCGCAAGAGTTGGTTGGTCAGAGTATGTCCCGCGCGCACGCCGGTATAATGCCCGATCAGAGGTGCACCTGCCAATGCGATGTCACCCAACGCATCAAGCATTTTGTGACGTACGGGTTCATCCCGATGACGCAACCCACCGGGGCTCGCCACGTGATCCCCGTCGAACACAACCGCGTTCACACCCGGCGTTCCGCCAAGGGCCAGACCGCTCGCCTGCATCTTCTCAACATCGCCTTTGCGGCAGAATGTGCGGCTGTCGCTCAACTCGCGCGCAAAACTGCCATTGGACATATTCAGCGTCTTGGATTGTCGGCCAATTGCTGCATCCGCAAAATCAATGTGGAATTCGATCTTCAGAACATCCGAAGTCGCAATGGTCGCGGTCGCTTCGCCTTGCGTGACAGTCACTGGCTTTAACACCTGGAAAGCGCGCACGCGGGCGGGAAGACGGCGCAGGCCGCGATGCATGATGCCACGCACAAACGGCACAGCGGACCCATCGAGGATTGGCACTTCGGGGCCGTCGATCTCAACCAGTGCATTGTGCACACCGCACCCGGCAAGCGCCGCCATGACATGTTCCACAGTTCCCACGCTCACGCCTGCCTCATTCACAAGCGTGGTACACAACGGGGACTGGTGCACAACATCATATCGCGCAGGAATCATCGTATCGCCATTTTCGATGTCCGTACGGCAAAACCAGATTCCGTGCTCAGCCATCGCGGGACGAATCGTCAGGCGTGCAGGCTTGCCGGAATGAAGCCCACGTCCTGTAAATGTGATTGGTCCTTTGACTGTCGCCTGCACTGGGCCCACCCCGTTACACCTTTGTTACGCAATAGACCTATGGGCTGGGGTCCAGACTCACAACTCAATCTTTGCAACGGTCTGAAACATCGTGACACAATGGATGTCACGTCAAGAATCAGGTCGTGCAACACGCTGTTCTCAAACAAAAAAAGGGCTGCCAAATAGCAGCCCTTTCTGTCTTAAGGTAAGATAAATCAGTTCGCTTGACGGCGCAGAAAGGCCGGGATTTCAATCCGTTCCTGATCCGGGTCCACTGCCTCAGCAGGCTTTGGTGCAGGCGCTGGCGCGGCGGCTGCACCTGACTGAACTGGAGGTTGCTGGCGCGCCGGGCGCGCCTCACCACCGGAAGATTCGTGGCTACCAGTCATGCGGTTGATCAGGGAATTGATGCCAAAACGCGGCTTTTCACCTGCTGCGGCTGGTGCCGCTGCGGGCGCTTCTTCAGGGGCCAATGGAGCGCGGTGTGGTGCAGCTTTTTGGGTGGCTGCACGTAGACGGGCAAGCGCCTCTGGTGAAGGTGTCCCCGGAGCCGGCGCCTGTGGAGCGACAAAATTTTCGGGCTCTGGCGTTGGCTCAAACGCCGCTACTTCTGGCTGATAGGCTGGCGGTGGCAGATCGTCATCTGCTGTAGAAGGTGCCTCTTCGGCAAAGATGTCTTCGGCCATATCGGCAGCAGCAGCCTGATTCACATCCAGCTCTTCGAACAGCGAAGGTTCTTCAGCGGCAGCGGCCACCGGGGCGGGCGCTGGTTCAGGCATCGGGATCGGCGCAGACGCTTCTTCGGCTTCGTCCGCCGAGAAGGACGCAGGCAGCGGGGCTGCCATAGAACGGCGCGGAACCGGCAAATCAGTCTGCACGTCGGTTGCGTCGATGCCTGTGGCCACAACGCTCACCCGCATCATGCCCTCCATAGCAGTATCCAGTGTTGAACCGACGATGATGTTGGCATCTGGATCGACTTCTTCGCGGATGCGGTTGGCCGCCTCGTCCAGTTCGAACAAGGTCAGGTCGTGGGCGCCGGTGATATTGATCAGCACGCCTTTTGCACCACGCAAGGAAATCTCGTCCAGCAGCGGGTTGGCGATCGCCTTTTCGGCAGCCTGAATGGCGCGATCTTCGCCCTCAGCTTCACCCGTGCCCATCATGGCCTTGCCCATTTCGTCCATCACGGCGCGAACATCAGCAAAGTCGAGGTTAATCAGGCCTGGACGTACCATCAGGTCGGTCACACCCTTCACACCTTGGTACAGGACGTCATCCGCCAACGAAAACGCTTCAGTGAAGGTTGTCTTTTCGTTGGCAAGGCGGAAAAGGTTCTGGTTGGGAATGATGATCAGCGTATCGACCATCTTTTGCAGGGCCTCGACACCGTCTTCGGCTTGCTTCATCCGCTTGGCGCCTTCGAACTGGAAGGGCTTGGTGACAACACCAACGGTCAACACACCAAGCTCGCGTGCGGCCTGCGCAATGATCGGCGCTGCACCCGTCCCAGTGCCCCCGCCCATGCCTGCAGTGATGAAACACATGTGCGCGCCGGCAAGGTGGTCAACGATCTGCTCGATGCTCTCTTCAGCGGCGGCGGCACCTACTGTTGCCCGGGCCCCTGCCCCCAAACCTTCGGTGACCTTGATGCCCAATTGCACCCGATTGGCGGCGGAAGACTGCTGCAGCGCCTGAGCGTCTGTGTTGGCCACAACGAATTCAACGCCGTCCAGCGACTTTTCGATCATGTTGTTGACCGCATTGCCGCCCGCACCCCCAACGCCAAAGACCGTGATCCGGGGTTTCAGCTCTTCATTGCCGGGCATCGTGAGATTCAGCGTCATGGGTCAATTCCACCTGTATGTTAGCCGCGTTCGCGGGTGTTTTTGTGCCTAAATTTCGCCAATCCTATCGCCGAAGCGCGCGAAGGTCACTTAAAAAACGCAATTTCCCTACAAAATACAGGCGGTGCTTTGCCAGTGCACACGTGATTTGGCAAAAATGGCCAGATGTGGGGGGCTTAGAAGACAAAGCTACCACGCGCACAGGCAAATCACCCATGACGAGGACACTGCGCAATACACGCAATGGTAGTTTCAGAATCTGGGGCTACTGCTCGACAGTGCCGCCGGGCCTCTCGCGGGCCTTGTGGATAAGTGTATGCGAAGCCACACAAAAACCCAAGCGATTCGATGCCTGAAAATCCATTTCTCAAGACGCGCTGCAGTGGCCGTTTCAGTCGCGACAAAGAGGGATTTCCTGTCTCTTCGGCTCAATGGAAACAAATTGATCCAGTGATCTGCCTTTGGCTCACCAGTTCTCGCGGAACCACTTGACCGCGCGGCGCAAGGAGCGCGCCGAATGTCGGTCATGAGGGATGTCAAAATCCCACCATTCGTCCTGTGGATGTGCGGCAAACAACGCTAACCCGACAGCCGAAGCAAACGAAGGCCCGGTCGCTGCTTGAGGTAACCCGTGCACCCGCAAGGGGCGTCCCAGACGCACCTGCTGGCCCAGAATCTTGCTGGCAAGCCCGTCGAGGCCGGGGATCTGGCTGGCCCCACCTGTCAGCACGATCTGTTGACTCGGCAGGTGGTCAAATCCGGCCGCATCCAGACGTTGGCGCACTTCTTCCAGAATCTCTTCGACGCGCGGGCGCATGATGCCGATCAACTCGGCTCGGGACGCAGTGCGCCGGTCATGTTCGTAATCACCGGACTCGCCACCGATCTCGATCATCTCCCGGTCATCCATGCCCGTCGCATGTACACCGCCATAGAAGGTCTTGATCCGTTCCGCATTGGCCGTCGGCACCTGCAATCCCATGGAGATGTCAGAGGTCACGTGATCCCCCCCCATCCTCACAGCATCCGCAAAAATCATGTGTTTCTTGATAAAGATGGAAACGCCTGTGGACCCGCCCCCCATATCAATACAGGCCGCACCAAGCTCTTGCTCATCCTCAACAAGCGACGCAATGCCCGACACATATGCGGATGAGGCAATACCAGCCAATTCCAGATCGCAACGCTTGATACAGTGCGCCAGATGCTGCACGGCTGCCGCATCCACGGTCAGCATGTGCATGTCCACTGCCAGCTCATTACCCAACTGCCCGCGAGGGTCAGATAGGCCAGACCGGTGATCAAGGGCAAAGTTCACAGGTTGCGCGTGGAGTACCTCGCGTCCTTCGCCATAATCGGGCACATCGCAGCGCGCCAGCACTTGGGCAACATCCTGTTCGGACACCATCTGCCCGTCCAACTGCACCTGTGCGTCCAGACCGTAGCTGCGCGGTTCCGCCCCGCCAAAGCATGCGATCACATGATCCACGCGGATCCCGGCCATCTTCTGAGCCGCCTGCAAAGCTGTTCGAATGGCGCGTTCGGTTTCCTGCATCGCGCAAATCTCGCCAAAGCGGACACCGCGCGACCGCGTGGTGGCCGCCCCTATAACGCGGAAACCGGATTGTCCGGCAAGTGAGCCAATCTCGCCCTCTTCGCCCAGCTTGGTCGTGCCGTCAAACCGCAGAACAAGGCAGGCGATTTTCGAGCTGCCGACATCCAGAATGGCCACAACGCCCCGCTGCATCGCAATTTTACGCATGTTCCGCATGCTGCGTTGGTTTTCATAAAGGTCAGTCATTGAGGCTACTCATTGGTTGGAATTCATTTGCCGGATACGCCACCATTCTTCAGTGGCAGTGGCATTCATACGGACGGTGGGTCGGTCCGACAGGCGCAAGTCAACGCGCGCCACATCACGGGCCAGGATTTCATCGACCGCATCCAGCGCAAGGGCGCGTTCAAACGCCCGAACGGCATCTTCTGCGGGTAAAAGAATGCGTTGATCGCGGTCAAGCACCACGTCCCAACGGCGATCCCCAAGCCGGACTAGTCCGCGCAACCGCGCCCCAAGAGGCGCGCCTGCTTCCATCAGGGCCAGTGCTTCGCCCACATGTTTCGGAGCCCCCTCACCTGCAATTACGGGCAGTTCCGGGCGCAACCCGCGGCGGTCGATCAATCCGACCTTGGCACCCGTTCCGTCAACAAGGGTTAACCCTTCGGCCGTGCGCCATATCGCGACGGGCACCCGCGGGGTGATGTCCACTTGCAGCACTCCGCCGGGGCGGATACGCACGGTCGCTTCTTTAACCGGAGGCATCTCAAGGATACGGGCCCGCATGGCATTGGGGTCAAGGTCGAATGAGGAGACAGGGAAATCCAGCGGCACAGCCTGACGGATCGCAGCATCCAGTGCATTGTCGGCCCCATCAATGGCCATGAGGTTCACCATGAATTCGGGGCGCTGTTCAATGCTTGTGCGAGCCTCGGCCACCGTATCACGGATGGCGGCCTGATTGACCGGATCCGACAGGAACCACGTTGCCGTACCCAATGTGATCGCAAAGGGCAGACCAGCGCGCAGTCCGAACCGGAACACTGGCGTAAGCATCAGGCGCTGCATGCGCCATGACCAGCGGGACGGGGCTGGATCAGATCGGCGGTTCACCTGTGACACGACGCATCCTCCACCATCCAAGCACACAGCTCTGGAAACGAGATACCCGCCGCTTGCGCCTGTTCAGGCGTCAGCGACGTCGGGGTCATTCCGGGCTGTGTGTTGGTCTCCAATAGGATAAGACCAGCCGCGCCCTTGCTTTCATCCCAGCGATAATCAGTTCGACTTACGCCCCGGCACCCGAGAGCGTTGTGGGCGCGCACCGCAAAATCGAGGCACATCTCGGTGATCTCTGTCGGCACATCCGCCGGGATCACGTGACGCGATCCACCGGGCTTGTATTTGGCATCATAGTCATACCAACCGTCCGTCAGGATGTCTGTGACGCCCAAGGGGCGCGTGCCCATCACCGTGGTGGTCAACTCACGTCCGGGGGCAAAGGCTTCGACCATCACCTCGTTGGGCATGTCCGCGCTCAACTTTGGCGGTCCGTTGGCGCCGTCAGTGATAAGGTAAACGCCGACGCTGGACCCTTCATTGTTTGGTTTGACCACGTAAGGCGTGGACATCACATGGGTGCGGCGCACCTCATCTGCGGGTGCGATGATGCTGTCCACGACCGGCAAACCGGCGGCGCGATAGACATCCTTTGTACGCTGCTTGTCCATTGCGAGAGCCGAAGACAGAACGCCCGAATGAGAATAAGGGATACCCAACCACTCAAGGAGACCCTGCACGCACCCATCTTCGCCCCACCGCCCATGCAGGCAGTTCAGAACCGCGTCTGGTTTTTCCGACAACAAACCTGAGGCCAGGTCAGGGCCAGCATCGACCTCAACCACCTCGTATGTGTTCAAACTCCGTAGCGCGGCAGCGCAAGACGTCCCACTGGACAGCGACACCTCGCGCTCAGCCGAGGGTCCACCCATCAATACCGCCACTTTCGGAGCCGTCCTGCTCGACTGACCCGCCATGTGCTCTCTTTTCGGGGCCCTTTAGCGAACCCTCGTATATAATGCCGTTGTTTTAATCGTTTTTCCGGCTCATCTGCGCTCTTGAAACCTAACCCGGTTCGCCGATCCGCATGATTTCCCATTCTAGCGTGATACCGCTTGAATCGTAAACCTTTTTTCGCACCTCTTCGCCCAATCCCTCGAGGTCTGCGGCACTGGCGCCGCCGGTGTTAATGAGGAAGTTGGAGTGTTTTTCGCTCATTTGCGCGCCACCGCGTGTTGCGCCGCGCATGCCAGCATCATCAATGACCTTCCAAGCTTTCAGATCATGAACGTCGTCGGCACGCCCTGTTGAGGAAAACCCCGCCGGATTGCGAAAGGTCGATCCCGCACTGCGGTCCTTAGTGGGCTGGGTTGCATCCCGTTTGGCCAGTTGATCCTCCATTCGGGCATTCAGTTCTTCCGGATCACCCAAGGGCGCGCGCAAGGTCACAGAGGTCAACACCGCGCCTGTCGGCAAATCGCTTTGCCGATAGCGAAAATTCATATCCGCCGGAGCCAGGGTCGTGATGGTCCCGTCGCGCAACACGACCTGCGCCGAATAGAAAACATCAGCCGTGTAACTGCCGTAGCACCCGGCGTTCATGCGCACCGCGCCGCCCAGTGTGCCGGGAATTGTACGCAAAAACGTAAGGTCGACGCCCGCGTCCGCTGCACGGCGCGCCACATGGGCATCCAATGCAGCAGCCCCCGCGGTGATCATGTCCCCGTCCACTTTGATCTCGTTAAACCCCCGCCCCAGCCGGACCACCACAGCGCGCAAACCTCCGTCGCGCACGATCAGGTTGCTGCCCACCCCCATCGGGAACACCGGCACTTCCGAATCCAACTGCTTCAGAAAGTCCGACAGGTCTTCGACGTCAGCCGGTTGCAACAGCCAATCCGCAGGGCCACCAACGCGCAGCCACGTGAGGGTCGAAAGGTCTTTGTGTGCAGTCAGACTGCCGCGCACGTCTGGAATACCTGTGCCGTTCATCACGATCATCCGCTCTTTGGAGGCTTTGAGCCTGCGCTTTGCTGGGCTGCACGCCTTTTGGCAACACCTGCTGCGCCAACTATGGTCGCCAAGACAAAAGCAACACTGATCAAAATAAGAGTTGGACCAAGTTCGGCCTGCTCATCCAAGTTGACCACAATTGCGATAGCCAACACCAGCAAAGCCCCCAGAAACACAAAGGCTCCGGTCCAGCCGTAAGAGCGCCCGCAGGCATAACTGAAGTATCCGATGGCCGCTATCAGTACGTATGCGATGTATGAAGACATTGAAACGGGCTTTCGTGGGTGGCGGCACACAGACTTGCCCGAAACTCAGGCCGTCTTGGTTCTGTTTCGGAAAAGCCATGCAAACACAGCGCCGCCGAACAGGCCAGCTGCCAGGGGTGGCGCAATCAGGTAGGCAGCAACCACCATCGCATACCCGTCCCCGGGCAACATGTCTGCCGGTGTCCAGGACACAAATACAATAAGCGCGATCGGCCCAAGAACCAGCGCCACCAGCGTGCGCAGCCTGAACCGGCGGGCCAGCGTAAATCCTGACACAATCCCAACTAGCAGCGTTGCAAGGGCAACCGGCATCATCGCGCAATCCGCCCTTTTATCCAACGGCTGAGGTAAATGATGGGCCAGCGCAGCACGCTCATGCCCGCCGCCAACACCGGAAGACCTACCCACGGACCATGTTGCCATGTGACAAAGCCGAGGATCGGGATGCCAATCGCGATCAGACCATAAGCGTTGGTCCAGTGGTGATCGCGGCTGGGCAACATCGCAATAACGTTGGCGGCCAGCGCCCAAAGACAGGCAAGGATGATCGAAAGGCTCATGAGCGCAACTCCGGCGGAAGTTGTGGGTTTTGACCGCGCGCCTTGGCCCAGAAATAGCGCAATGGGTTACGGAACATAGATACGAACGCGGCCAGCGCCAAAACACCGGCCCACCAGGTCACGGCAACACCAATCCACAAGATCAGCAAAGGGGCCGCAATCAAAAGGGTAACGCCTGGAATGTACTGGTGTCGCATAGGCAACATTGCCACGCCAGTGGCGGCAAACACCCAGGCGATGCAGGCCAGCGCGAGTGTCATCGAAACATATCCCCAAACAGGCGCTTCGAACTCAGGCCATCCATATAGTACCCGATCAGCACAGTCATGCGCAATCCAGTTGGGCGCGGCGTTTGGATTTGGCCAGGTGAGCCGCCCCGATACCCGAAAGTGCCATAACGGACAGATAGACTGTGACTAGTACCAGCGAAAAGTTCGCGGCCATTTTCATCATGTTCGGGTCCAGTCGTGTCGCCTCGACCATCCACTGATACCCAAGAAAATTGGCCGAGACCCAGAACAGCCCAGCGATACGCGTGTTGATCCACGCCACGCCAAAGGCCAGTGACAAGGCAAGTATGCCCAGACAGACAACTATCATGCTCTTTCCCTCCTCAAGTAGAGCCACCCCAGTCGTATTCCGGCAGCAACAGCGCCATAAGCCGCCGTCCACATTAGCATCCAGCCGACAATGATCGCAGCGGCGGGGAACGATACCGCGACCGCCTGCAGTGCTTTCCAGAGGTTCTCGCCCTCCATCAAAGCCCAGATGCCAAAGTAGACATAAGGAGCCACCAGCATCAGCGCGCAGATGCCAACCACGACGATCAAAGTCTTACGCAATCCCCAGATCAACGCCGCCGGAGCCGCCAGAAGCGGCACACCGATCACAGTCAAACTGTAAAAGTTGGCCTCCATGCGCTCTTACGCCGCTCCTTTTTGCAATCGCCCCGGCAACCCGTTGGCCCAAGCGGAAATCGTCCCTGCCCCAAGGCAGACCACCATGTCACCGGGGCGCGCCTGTTCACGCACGAGGCGTTCCAGATCATCCTCGCTCATCACGGAGCGTGCATGGCGGTGGCCGTGCCGGATGAGGCCAGCGACCAGATCGTCTCGACTGGCCCCTTCGATTGGATCCTCTCCCGCGGCAAAGATATCGGTGATCCCCACCACATCCGCATCGTTGAAGCAGGAACAGAAATCCTCAAAATGGTGATGAAGGCGGGTATAGCGGTGCGGCTGGTGCACGGCGATCACGCGTCCCTCCGTAGCTTGGCGGGCCGCCTTCAGCACGGCGGCAATTTCAGTCGGGTGGTGACCATAGTCATCGATAATGGTCACACCCTCAATTTCACCCACACGGGTAAAGCGGCGGTTAACGCCTCCGAAATTGGCCAGAGCGGTCCGTATCTGGTCGCCCTTCATGCCCAAATGGCGCGCCACGGCAATGGCGCTCAGGGCGTTGGACACGTTGTGATCGCCTGGCATCGGCAACGAACAGCCCTCGATCAGCTTATCTTCTGATTGCAGCGCCACATCGAAATGCGCCACGCCATTTTTGTAGGTCAGGTTTACGGCCCGCACGTCGGCTTGCGCGTTAAAGCCATAGGTGATTACCCGGCGATCGGTAATCTTTCCCACCAGCGCCTGAACGTCTGGATCATCCGTGCAGCACACAGCCAACCCGTAGAACGGGATGTTGGACACAAAGTCATAGAAGCCCTGATGTAGCGCCTCTTCGGTCCCCCAATGTTCCATATGTTCAGGATCGATGTTGGTGACGATGGCGATGGTAGCCGGCAACCGATTGAAGGTCCCGTCACTCTCATCTGCCTCAACGACCATCCACTCGCCCTCGCCCTTGCGGGCATTGGAGCCATAGGCGTGGATAATGCCCCCGTTCACGACAGTGGGGTCGAAATCGCCCTCATCCAGCAATGCGGCTACCATCGTTGTGGTGGTGGTTTTGCCATGGGTACCTGCAATCGCAATGTTGGATTTCAGGCGCATCAACTCTCCCAGCATCTCGGCACGGCGCACAATCGGCAAACCACGGGCACGGGCTGCGTCCAGTTCCGCATTGCCCGGCTTGATCGCAGACGAGATCACGACAACCTCGGCCTCATCAATGTTGCTGGCCTTTTGGCCCACAAAGATGTGGGCGCCCAGTTCGGCGAGGCGATCAGTAATCTTGGACGCCTTCAGATCAGAGCCCTGAACGACATAACCGTGGTTTAGCAGAACCTCGGCAATCCCCGACATACCAATCCCACCAATACCGACGAAATGAATGGCGCCCACGTCTCCGGGCAGTTTTGTCGCGGCGTTCATGGTTTCCCTTTCTGTGCGAGGGTTTCTACGAGGTGAACAAGGTTTTCTGTCGCCTCAGGCTTGCCGAATTCTGTGGCAGCCCGTGACATCTGGGAAGCGGCGTCAGGTGTATCAAGAACGGCCGCAATCTGTTCGGCCATCGCCTCAACAGTCAGCTGGCTTTCGGGGATCAGGATTGCCGCACCCACCGCAACCAGTCCGCGCGCATTGGCGGTCTGGTGATCGCCGGTGGCCGCCGCATAAGGAATTAGGATCGACGGGCGCCCAATGACCGAGATATCGGCGACAGAGGACGCACCAGCGCGCGAAATGATCAGCTGCGCTTCGCTCATCCGCCGCGGCACATCGGTGAAAAAGGGCTGCACATCTGCAGTGATCCCATTCTCTTCGTAAAAGGCACGAACACGGTCTTCGTCCTCGCCGCGGGCCTGATGGCTGACACGCAGGTTCTTCAACCGCTCCATCGATAAACTGGCAATCGCGGGCGGGATCACATCCGAAAGGATTCGGGCCCCTTGGGATCCGCCAATAACCAGAATTTCCATCGGATAGTCACCCGGTGGGATATAAGAAGCGGCCTCGCGCTCAAGCACTGCGGCACGGACCGGATTACCCACATGCACGCCCTCCACCCCGTCGGGCAGGTCTGTGGGCCAAGTTCCGCACGCCACTGCATCTACCCGTTTGGTGAGCATGCGATTGACCCGTCCCAAAACCCCGTTTTGTTCATGGATCATGCGTGGCAACCGCAGCAGTGTGGCCGCCGCCATCGCCGGAATGGTCGGATAGCCGCCAAATCCGACCACAACAGCAGGTTTATCCCGCAGCATCTTCACAATTGCGCTGAACACACCCGACGCAATGCGAAAGGGCACTGCCAGCTTGGCGATCAGACCGCCACGGGCAAAGGTCGCAGACGAGATCTGCTCAATCTGTGTGGTGTGTGGAAATCCGCCGGTGTAGCGCGCACCGCGCGCATCCGTGCTCAGTTTAACACGCCAGCCACGCTGCAACATCGCCTCAGCCAAAGCTTGCGCAGGGAACATATGTCCGCCCGTGCCGCCCGCCGCGATGAGGAGCAAAGGTTGGCTCATCCCCGCGCTCCTTTTGCCAACAAATCCGTTTGCCACGCATGCTTCAACACCCGGGCCAACCTACTCATCCAAAGGGCGGGTTTCGCTCCGCCCCCATGAGTAAATGCCGTCGTGGGAAAGACGGGCTTTACGCCGCAGTCATATCGCGCGCGCATCATCGCCACCCCCTCCCCAGCAGGTCTGCAATCTCGCCCTGGGGACGCGTCCGGGTGAAGGCCAGCAACATGCCGACAGCAATGCCAGAGGCAATGACCGACGACCCGCCATAGCTCACAAAGGGCAAAGTCATACCCTTGGCGGGCAACAACCGCACAGCTACACCCATATTGATCATCGCCTGCACGCCGAACATGCAAGCAAGACCGGTTCCGGCAAGACGGATAAACGGATCACGCTCGCGCAGCAGGCGCATCAGCGACCGCACCACGATGCCAGTATAGAGCGCGATGATACACAGCACGAGGATCAGGCCATACTCTTCGGCGGCCACCGCAATGATGAAATCCGTATGCGCATCAGGCAAGGACCACTTCACCTGCCCCTCGCCCACGCCGACACCAAACAACCCACCCTCTTGGATGGCGTTAGTAGCATAACCCAACTGCGTGCGCGGATCGACGTCCGGCAACAGAAATCCATCAATGCGGCGGGCAAAGTGTTCTGAGTTGGAATAGGCGATCGTCCCGAAAAAGACCACGGCACCCGCCATACACACCAAAAGCAGCATCGGCGCCCCAGCGACAAAATACATCACCCCCCAGCCAAACAAGACCAGACAGGCCTGTCCAAAGTCGGGCTGCAAGGCCAGCATCAACACGATGGAAACGCATAAAGCAAAAGACCACAGCTTGCCGGGCGGTCCGTTGATGTCCTGACTTGCGGCCATCATCCACGCCGCAGCAACGACAAAGCCGGGTTTAAGGAACTCTGACGGCTGCACAGAAGCAAAGCCAAGCGAATACCACCGCATTGCGCCCTTGCCAAAGTCTGTGCCGAAAAACGGCAGAAACGCTAACGCCACAAAGGCCACCAAGAACCCAAGCACGGCCAAGCGACGCACCAAAAGCGGGGACATCATCGATGTTATTATCATTGCAATCAGGGCAGCAGCGCCAAAAATCGCCTGCTTGGTGACGTAGTAGAAAGGTGGAAACCCGTTCTTTTCAGCCAAGGGGACCGAGGCGGCCAGCGCCAACAACAACCCGATTGAGAAAAGGATCAGAACACAGCTCAGCGACCATTTGTCGATGGTGCGCCACCATTTTGGAAGTACTGGTTCGCCGTCCCGAACAGGGACCGCGCCAAAGA
Organism: Tateyamaria sp.; assembly: GCF_039945315.1. GTDB lineage: Bacteria > Pseudomonadota > Alphaproteobacteria > Rhodobacterales > Rhodobacteraceae > Tateyamaria. Next base: position 176,376 of record NZ_JBDUXB010000027.1, read on the forward strand.
CCATCTCTGTCATGATCTGCCGCCTTGTTGCCTATATCTGCCTCAATGCCCCCGGTTGATCCGAAGTGCATATGCTGAAGCATAGCTGCAAAATTGCTTGCGGGCTAGTCCTTGTTACATTGGCCCACAGGCGATTTGGCGGTTTTACGTAGGTATTTGTGGCTTTTGTGGCCTCTCGCAATTCCAAAGAAGATCTAAGCTCTGGGCCATTTGCCTGAAACTGGTGGTTGTCAGCGAAGTGGACTTTGGCGCGCTCTGTAGCAAACGACCGCTTTAGACCTGAAGCGTTCCAACCAGACACTGATCCTCTTGTTGATAGTCGACCTGACCGACAGGTCCGCCTGACAAACAAAGACGTGCCATGTTTCAAGACTTCTAAACTATTTGGATGCATCAACGCATGGTACGAACGGGACGCGCAAGCGCGCCCCGTTCATTCTTCAAGGAGCTCTGACGAGTTCTACGCGTCTGTTAAGCGCGCGCCCCTCTTCGGTTTTGTTGCTCGCAATAGGAGCAAGGAAGCTAGCGCCAGCGGCAAACAAACGTGCGTTGTCGATCCCGTAAGTGTTGACCAGATCGGCGACAACCGCGTCGGCGCGTTGTTTGGACAGATCAAGATTACTGTCGTAGCCACCGACGTTGTCTGTATGACCAACCACAGCAATTTTGAGATCTGGCAATTGGGCCATCATGTCGGCAATTGCAGCCAGAGTTTCTTCCGAGCCCGGCAGGATTGAAGTGGAGCCGGTATCAAATTGAACACCATACACCGCCACGCGCCCGTCGACAGTTATGCGCAGTGTGATATCTTCAGCGGTTTCGGCATTTGCTGATGCTTCTGAGGACGCGTATTCAACCAGTTCAATGTCTCCCGGACGCCATGTCTGGTCGAACCATGATTCAAGTGGACCATAAAGACGGCAGATTGTGTTCCAGCCTTTACCCGGCACCGTTTGAACCCAATTGCTCTCTTTGCCTTCAGGAGCCTCGGGCGCAAAGTAGATGTCGTACGATCCGTCCTCGTTCTGAACGACGCCTGTGTCGTTGCTGCCAATGGCCGGAAACTGAGCATCTGTTTGAAGCATCGAGCGCGTCTGGTTGTCGTACAATGTAAACGACCAGAAGTCTTTCGCTGGTACGTCTGCAGGTACGTTAACCTTATAGGTCTTACTGCCATCCAGAGGATTGCCATTGGCAATCTACGTAGGTGAAGGCATATTGCGAGCCTTTTCCTACTTTCTTCAAAGCCATCGCAGGTGTGATGCCTGTCGCGTAGAAGTGGAACGCCGCACGGATGTCCTGAATTGACACGCCGTCCAGTTCCCAAGTGTAAGCGCCACCGGGAAATGCTGTTTGCCAGTAGCTTTCACCTGGATACCAATAGAAACGCTCATCTTTTGGTTTGGAGATTATCGTCTTGACCGTAACCGAACCCGCTTTGGCGGCTGCTTCCAGGATGGCTTGCATTCTCTCATCGGGCTCAAATGGCTGACCCTTCACGATACCGATAGCAGCGAGGTGACCAAGCAATTCAGGATTTTCGCCCATCAGAGGTTCGGCCTGAACCACGTCATTGATTTCGTTAAAAATTTCTGCGTCCATCCGGTGGATTGTATTCATCTCCTGCCCTGACGCGTTCACGAAAGTCATTTCAGGCGGATTGTCCTTTTGAGACAGCGGATACATGCGGAACATTTCTTTGGTCTGGCTGACTGCCAAATCGGTTGTTCCGTCTTTTTGATAACCGCGCCATATCACCCAATTCCCAAAGGTGTTCGTTCGCGCGACATGATACCCATCTGGCACTTCACCTTCATAGCCCGGCGGTAGCACAAGAAACTTTCCACCTTGCCCTTCGTCTGGGCCCAGGTTGCCAAAGTCGATCACGTATCTGAACCAGTGATCATTGATAAACCCAAGCACATTCGGTGGTGTCTCGATCACCATCGGTTCGTCACCGAGTTCCAACCAGGAGAACATGTAAACGCTGGTTGTATTGGCTGTCAGGAACAGTGCTTTTGAATCCATCAGCCCTTCAAACAAAACGGCTGTTGTGTTCGCGGGCCCGAATTCAAGAATTCCTTTCCGGATCGCATCCATCGACGCGATTTTGGTGCCGTCAAGAAACGCCTGATAGGCGTGTGTAAAGTCCAGAAGGTTATAAACTTTCTGAGCGGATTCCACGTCTGGCACACCGTCAAAAAAGTTGAGTTCGCCGACCCTCGTCTGGATATTGTCAGGCGTCGTTATCCCTTCCGGGAAAACGGTCGTTATCTCCATTTTTGGCACTTCTTGCGCCTGTCTGACGTCAGCGCTTATGGGTCCAACTAGGGTTATTTGCTAAGAGAGGATTTGTTGCGCATCGTAGCCACCGAGGAGTGGACGATGAGAAAGACAACGAAGAGCCCAGGCGAGAAGATCGTCAAAGATATCAAGCGCGCCACACGTAAGCATTATTCATCTGAAGAGAAGATCCGCATCGATCGGAATCGCAGTGTAAGAGATCAACCGGCGAAACACCTTGGCCCTCTCTTCTTGTCCTATAGGGTCTTCAATGTTCTGACCTATATGAATGATGTTGTGCCTATCCAAACCCCATCGCTGGGCTAAAAGAAGGCCGAGAGCGGGCACTTGCAACCTACTCAGCGCATAAATCTAAATAAATGAGGTGCGCCCTTAACAGAGAAAACGCAATTTTCGCCAGCCACATGAGGCGGTCGAACATAGGCGCGTAAAGGTGCTGTTCTCGCCACATTTTGACGTTAACAGCGTCTCAACTATAATATTGACCGAACGGTCGGCTTATGAAAGGGTCAAAGTTGGAGATCGGCGAAAGCCGAAGTTAGGGAGGAAAATATGAAACTTACAACACTGGCTGGAACGGCCCTACTGACCACGTTGTGTGGTCTGACCGCGGCGCATGCTGATGAGATGGTGATTTCGTCATGGCTGCCACCAAGCCACATCATGAAC
>NZ_JBDUXB010000028.1:0-56546 GCF_039945315.1 Tateyamaria sp.
CCGTACAACGGACGTGACCGGCACGGTTCAGCTGGCTGAAGGCACCGAGATGGTTATGCCCGGCGACAACGTGTCCTTCGGCGTTGAGCTGATCGCACCGATCGCCATGGAGCAGGGCCTGCGCTTTGCGATCCGAGAAGGTGGCCGCACAGTCGGCGCCGGCGTGGTGTCCAAAATCACTGAGTGATTTTGAGCCAACGCTTTTGATGTTCTGGGTGCCCGATCAGGGCACCCGCCAAAAAAATCAGACGCGATGAGGGGTATCGATGCGCGATGCTCCTCCTCTCCGCTCTAAAGACCCGAATAAGGGAACTTGAGACATGGCAATCCAAAGCCAAAACATTCGCATTCGGCTGAAGGCGTTTGACTATCGTGTGCTGGACGCGTCCACACAGGAAATCGTCAACACCGCCAAACGCACCGGTGCGTCCGTGCGCGGTCCTATTCCGCTACCGAACAAGATCGAAAAATTCACCGTTCTGCGTGGCCCCCACGTTGACAAAAAATCCCGTGACCAGTTCGAGATCCGTACGCACAAGCGTCTGCTCGACATCGTTGATCCGACCCCCCAGACCGTAGACGCGCTGATGAAGCTCGACCTCGCCGCTGGTGTGGACGTCGAGATCAAGCTGCAATCGTAAAGGAGGGTATTGATTATGCGCTCTGGAATTCTCGCAAAGAAAGTCGGCATGACCCGGCTGTTCATGGAAGACGGCAAGCAGGTTCCTGTTACTGTTCTTCAACTGGACGGTCTACAGGTTGTCGGCCAACGTACATCGGACAAAGACGGCTACACAGCGGTCACTTTGGGCGCAGGTAGCCCCAAGGTGAAGCGCGTGAGCAAAGCCATGCGTGGCCACTTCGCTGCTCAAAAGGTTGAGCCCAAGCGCAAGCTGGTCGAGTTCCGCGTGTCTGAATCGAACATGATCAACGTCGGCGAAGAGATCATTGCTGATCACTACTTCGAAGGTCAGTTCGTGGACGTCACAGGCACGTCGATTGGTAAAGGCTTTGCCGGTGCCATGAAACGCCACAACTTTGGTGGTCTGCGCGCGTCGCACGGTGTTTCGATTTCGCACCGTTCGCACGGTTCGACAGGTCAGTGTCAGGACCCCGGCAAAGTCTTCAAAGGCAAGAAAATGGCCGGTCACATGGGTGCTGCCCGTGTCACAACGCAAAACCTGCAAGTTGTGCGCACAGACAGCGACCGTGGTCTGATCATGATCAAGGGTGCTGTGCCCGGATCCAAAGGTGGCTGGGTCACCGTCAAGGACGCGGTCAAAAAGCCGTTCCCTGAAAACGCGATCCTGCCCGCCGCTCTGAAATCTGCAGCTGACGAAGCCGCCAAAGCCGCTGAAGAAGCCGCAGCAGCCGCTGCCGCCGAAGCAGAGGCAGCCGCAGCCGCAGCAGCCGCTGAAGAGCAAGCCGCACTGGACGCTGCCGAAGCTGATGCATCTAAACCTGATGCAGTTGCTGAAGCTGAAGCCGCTGAAAAGAAAGAAGGTGACGCATGAAACTCGATGTCATCAAACTCGACGGCGGCAAAGCCGGTTCGGTAGACTTGGACGAGGCTCTGTTCGGCCTCGAGCCACGCACCGACATCCTGCACCGCGTCGTGCGCTGGCAGCGTAACAACGCCCAAGCCGGTACACACAAGGTCAAGACACGGTCCGAAGTGAAATACTCGACCAAGAAGATCTATCGTCAGAAAGGCACCGGCGGCGCACGCCACGGCGCACGTTCGGCTCCGATCTTCCGCGGTGGTGGTATCTACAAAGGCCCGGTTGTTCGTTCGCACGGCCACGACCTGCCCAAGAAGTTCCGCAAGCTCGGCCTGCGCCACGCGCTGTCTGCCAAAATGGCAGCTGGTGAGTTGGTGGTGATCGAGGACGCGACAACGTCTGGCAAAACTGCTGCTCTGGCCAAACAGGTGAAAAACCTTGGCTGGAAACGCGCGTTGGTCATCGATGGGGCGTCTGTCGATCAGGACTTCCTCGCCGCGTCCCGTAACATCGAAGGCTTGGACATCCTGCCGACGATGGGCGCAAACGTATACGATATCCTGAAGCGTGACACTCTGGTGATCACGAAGGCGGGTATCGAAGCACTGGAGGCTCGACTGAAATGAGTGCCAAGGCAGAACATTACGACGTGATCCGCAAGCCGATCATCACCGAAAAAGCGACCATGGCATCCGAGAATGGTGCCATCGTTTTTGAAGTGGCCATCGATAGCAACAAACCCGCCATCAAAGAGGCCGTTGAGGCGCTGTTTGGTGTGAAGGTGAAGGCTGTGAACACGACTATCACGAAGGGCAAAGTCAAGCGCTTCCGTGGTCAGTTGGGCAAGCGCAAGGACGTCAAGAAGGCGTACGTGACGCTTGAAGAAGGCAACACGATCGACGTGACAACTGGGCTGTAAGGCTCCAGTTTAGCGTTTAAGGTTTTGAATCCCGGCTGCGAAAGCGGCCGGGGTTTTTCCTTTATGCAGGTCTAGAGCGGGACATCATCATAGGCGCGAGAAAACCCGGTTTTCGCGGTTTGCATGGTTTGCTCCGTCGCTTCTGTCATCAACTTGAGCATCCGTGAGGTCTGTTCCGCGTATTGCGTCATGGCGTCACGACAAAAATCGGACTGGATTTGCAACAGCTGACTTGGCTCGCGGCAGGTCAGTAAGGTCGCCTGGGCGTCCAGATCCTGCTTCATCCGATCCATGAAGAAGCGCGCATTTGAATTCATCACCTCAGTCCAAATAGTCGCTGCGGGAGGGTTGAAGGTCATCAACATAGCGGCGAGGGCCGGTGTTTCGGTGGGTGTCTTGGCTTTAGGGTTCTTTGGCATGTCGATTACTCCTGTCGAGTGTGCCCGGTGGAGGGGCTTGGACGTAGTCTAGCATGAGAGGGGAGACGACGAATTGATCTGGATCGTTTTTTGGAAGAGAAGTTCTTGGGCTTCTTTGGCCAGTACGAGTGCATCATCAAGGCGTATCTGATTTTAGAAGAAGTTGGCGCGAAGGACTTGGCCGCTGGTCCCTGATCGGGAAGTCGGGGTTTTTCGTGCGTCAAGCCAGAACGGGTTACCCCAATTTCCCGCAAATGGGGAAATTCAACTTTATCGCGCTGAAAATAAGGCGAATTATGGCAATTGCGGCTGAAATGGGGCTTGTCTGCATATCGGTATAGCCGCTAACTCGAGGAATGCTTTGAAGTTGTGAAGCATGAGTAAACGGTTCGTGCGCAGCGTTTGACCTGCGTGCAGGAAAGGTAAAAATGATCAAACTATTTTTCAGCAAAACAGCGCGTATTGCCGCCACGGGTGCATTCGTCGCTATGGTTGCTTCAGGCAGCGCTTCGGCAATGACATTGACCTATGACGGTTCGGTTGCAGGGTTCAAAAAAGCCAATGTGACTGAAGTCGCGAACAGCGTAAACGCAGGTGCGTATCGGATGAAAGACACAACGAGCTTGGAAAGCTTCATTGTGTTTTGCCTCGATCTGCTAGCCTCGGTCCAAAACAACGTGGACTACGGCTACACCGCGACCAATACACCGTTCAGCAACAGCGAAAATCTCTCTGTTGTAGGTGCGGGTGGGCTCACTGGTATCGACCGGATTCAACGACTATTCGACTCTGGGTATGATGCTGCCTTGTCCACCAAGACGAATTCTGCCGGTTTTCAGGTCGCTCTTTGGAATGCGGTTTATGATGATGACTGGAGTGTCGCAATCAATGCGGGAGACTTCTACCAAACAGCATCCGATGATGGTGTTCAGGATGCTGCCAACGGTTTTCTGAGCGACGCCTTCGCATATACCGGCGGGCAGAAATACAAGCTGACTTTTCTGGAAAGCACAAGGACGCCGACCCGGAGCCAGAACCTTGTAACCGTTTCAGCTGTGCCGGTGCCTGCCGCCGGTTTGATGTTGCTGACAGCTTTCGGCGGTCTTTTCGTAGCGCGTCGGCGTAAGACATCTTAAGAGACGCACAGGCTCGCTCAATCGTGTCGAGCCAAAGAAGCAGTTGGGTGGGCTGGCAAGCAAAGGGTCCAGCACAACCGGCGCGCGCTGGCTAATCGCCTAAACATCGTGATGGTCGGGGACCTTGGCTTCAGCGTACTATCTGGCGTTCGCTGGGAGTGTATCTGTCGTCACACAAAGTGGCTGGCCCGACTTTTGTCGCGTCAGCCGCAGCCTTTTGACACATGCCTTCGTGCGAACCTGGCGACCTTGTTCCAGCGGATAAACGTGTGATCCGTTGCCAAATCAGCTTCAGCATATCTTTTCGCCAAAGCGCTTCGCCTTGCGACTTACACTTCAGAATGCTTGTATCCTTTGAGAGATATTCGCGGTTCCATTTGACGTGTGCATTTGGACACTTGCTTTTGAAGGGGCAAAGAAAATGAAAACGGCAGTCGTGTTGGCGCTAATGTCTTTACTGGCCGCGCCAGTGTATGCTGAGAGCCTCGTAGATAGCATCAAGTCTGGCGCCAACAAGGTGGGCAACGTCGCCAAAAAAGGTGTCGAGGCCGTGGGCGACGCTGTTGAATCCACGGGTGACCTCGTCCGCAATGAAGAGACGCCGGAAGCCACCCGCGCCAAGCTCGACAGGATGGAAGCAGACGTCATGGCACGCCTCCTTGCTGAGAATGCAGAAGCCGCGCGCGCGTTTGAAGTCGTCGCTGGCTATGCTGCATTTGACACGCGTCAGGTTACAATTTTTCCATTGTCTGGCGGGTTTGGTCGCGGCGTTGCGGTGGCCCCTGATGGGGCGCGGACGTACATGCAGATGGGAACAGGCGGCGTGGGAGCTGCATTCGGCATTGGCGGCTTTGAATCCCAGTTTGTTGTCATGTTCGAAACACCCGCCGATTTTGAGAGATTTGTCGAGCTTGGATATGACGCCTCTGCTGGCGCTGGTGCCATGCAGGGTGAGGAGCGTGATAAAGCTGAAGTACAGTTTACCGAAGGCCGCTCATTTTTCGTTCTGAGCAAGAAGGGTTGGCGGGTGAATGCCAATGCGAACGGAACGAAGTATTGGAAAGACAAAAAGCTGAACTGATCCGGTGTTTGAATCTCGCTCTTACGCCAAAGCCAGTTTGGGGATGGGCTGTCCACCGCTCTCAAGCTCGGGACCTATGAAACGACCAGAAGCGAACATTCTCCATATTGTAAGCAAATGACCGCTCTGCGGACAAATTTGCCACTCACAGACCTTTGGCAACCAGCAGCTTTGTGAGTTTACATTCCGATTAACAACCCGAGATCATTGAGCAGATACCTGACGCAAAGACGGGCGAATGCCCCGCAAAAAAGTCATGCTGAGTACATAAGGAAAAACCATCAACTCAGATTGTTTGAATTGACTTAAATACAAGTGGACTTACTCGCAAACACCCCCATACAGGACAGATGCTTGCACGTCCCGCCAAGTATATCTGGCAACACCTTCGTTATATCCCTTTGTGGACCGTTTTGACCTATTCAAAATGGCGCGGCTTTGACGACAGGGCGCGCAGCCTAGGCAATGTTTTTGGCTGGGCCATGAGCTGGATACCAATTGCGCGCCGACGGTTTGACCGTGAGATCCGGCGCATCTACCCGGATATGGTCCTTGCCGAACGCTTAAGCCTCAGTCGCAAGATGGGGCAGAATATGGGGCGTACCCTGTTTGAGGTTTTCCATAACACCGAGTTTCAGGAACGACAGGACAGGTTCCACATATCTGGCCCGGGCCTTGCGGTGCTGCAAAAGGCGCGTGCCGAGGGAAAAGGAGCGATCCTTGTCTCGGGACATTTTGGTCAATGGGAAGCGGTGCGAGCGGTTCTCAAATACCGGGGAATGGAAACCGCAGGCGTTTATCGACCTCAGAGCAATCGGCATTACCAGCGCCTACTGGCACGTGGGATTGAGCAGGGGGGCAAGCCAGCCCTGAGCACCGGACCAAATGGCACCAAAGCAATGATCCGTCACCTACGGTCAGGCGGTTTTGTTGCGATACTCTTGGATGAAAAAACCGTAGACGGCGAGATGCTGCCATTTCTGGGCTTCGACGCCCTTACCTCACTCGCGGCTGCGCGCCTTGCTTTGAAATATGACGTTCCTTTTATGCCTGTCTTTGGCACAAGGCGCGAAAACAGCAGTGACATAGATGTGGAGTTCGAAAACCCTGTCGAGCCCAGTGACCCGAGCACCATGACGCATGCCTTTAACGATAATCTATCCGCCCGTATCCTAGAAAAACCTGACCAGTGGTACTGGCTTCTGCGGCGTTGGAAGGACATGCGACGCTAGAACCGGTCCAATTCCACGGAGCAGCAGTCATTTGCTAGGGAACGCTCCAGGGCCTGCTTTACCGATATGCATCAGCTTTTGGTTCATAGGCCCACAGCCCAGACGAGGGTTTTTGCGCTCTAAACGCTTGACCCCAACCCATTGCCTTTATACACGCACCCATCGGCAGCGCCCCGGATTCGTCCGGGGCTTTGTCTTTGCTCGTTTGAGCACTCCATCTCGGGCACCTACGGGGGCCTATAACCACAGGCGAGGGGCAACCCTCGCGATATAGCAAAACGGAAGACAGCAATCATGGCACTCAAGTCGTATAAGCCGACGACGCCGGGCCAGCGTGGGCTGGTACTGATCGACCGTTCGGAGCTTTGGAAAGGCCGCCCGGTCAAATCCCTTACACAGGGTTTGACCAAGTCTGGCGGACGGAACAACACCGGACGGATCACGATGCGCCGCACAGGCGGGGGCGCAAAGCGTCTTTATCGGATCGTCGATTTCAAGCGGACAAAAATGGATGTGGCGGCAACCGTCGAACGCATCGAATATGACCCTAACCGGACAGCGTTTATCGCTCTGGTGCGCTACGAGGACGGCGAACAGGCCTATATCCTCGCGCCTCAGCGTCTGGCCATCGGGGACAAAGTGATCTCTGCCGCCAAGGCCGACATCAAGCCCGGTAACGCGATGCCCTTCAGCGGCATGCCCATCGGGACAATCATCCACAACATCGAACTGAAGCCCGGCAAGGGTGGTCAGATCGCGCGTGCCGCTGGCACATACGCCCAGTTCGTGGGCCGCGATGGTGGCTACGCTCAGATCCGTCTCAGCTCGGGTGAACTGCGTCTGGTACGTCAGGAATGCATGGCCACCGTCGGTGCCGTGTCCAACCCCGACAACTCCAACCAGAACTACGGTAAAGCGGGCCGCATGCGTCACAAGGGCATCCGTCCTTCTGTACGTGGTGTCGTCATGAACCCAATCGACCACCCTCACGGTGGTGGTGAAGGGCGCACATCGGGTGGTCGTCACCCTGTGTCCCCATGGGGCAAACCGACCAAGGGTGCCCGTACCCGCAACAAGAACAAAGCGTCGCAAAAGCTGATCGTCCGCTCGCGTCACGCCAAGAAGAAAGGACGCTGATAGATGTCTCGTTCTGTTTGGAAAGGCCCCTTTGTCGACTCTTATGTGTTGAAAAAGGCCGAAGCTGCCCGTGAGTCGGGTCGCAATGAAGTTATCAAAATCTGGTCGCGCCGCTCGACGATCCTGCCCCAATTCGTGGGTCTGACGTTTGGCGTTTACAACGGCCACAAGCATATTCCCGTGAACGTGTCCGAAGAGATGATCGGCCAGAAGTTCGGTGAATATTCGCCCACGCGTACCTATTACGGTCACGCCGCTGATAAGAAGGCGAAACGCAAATGAGCAAGGATAAGAACCCGCGCCGCGTGGCGGACAATGAGGCGATGGCGAAGACGCGCATGTTGCGCACCTCTCCGCAAAAGCTGAACCTCGTTGCCCAGATGATCCGTGGCAAGAAGGTGGACAAGGCCCTGACGGACCTGACCTTCTCGAAAAAGCGTATCGCTCAGGACGTCAAGAAGTGCCTGCAGTCGGCCATTGCCAACGCTGAAAACAACCACAACCTGGACGTTGACGAGCTGATCGTTGCCGAAGCTTGGGTTGGTAAAAACCTGACCATGAAACGTGGGCGCCCTCGTGCGCGCGGTCGTTTCGGCAAGATCATGAAGCCGTTCGCGGAAATCACGATCAAGGTACGTCAAGTTGAGGAGCAAGCCTAATGGGTAACAAAGTCAATCCGATTGGCATGCGCCTGCAGGTGAACCGTACATGGGACAGCCGCTGGTATGCCGACACAAAGGACTACGGGAACCTTCTGCTGGAAGACCTGAAAATCCGCGATTTCATCAAGGATGAGTGCAAGCAGGCCGGTGTTGCCCGTGTGATCATCGAACGTCCGCACAAAAAGTGCCGCGTCACGATCCACACAGCCCGCCCCGGTGTCATCATCGGCAAGAAAGGTGCGGACATCGAAGGTCTGCGCAAGAAGCTGGCGAACCTGACCGACTCTGAGTTGCACCTCAACATCGTTGAAGTGCGCAAGCCAGAGCTGGACGCTGCACTGGTTGGTGAAAGCATCGCCCAACAGCTGGAACGCCGGGTGTCTTTCCGTCGCGCCATGAAACGTGCCGTGCAAAACGCAATGCGTATGGGTGCCCTCGGCATCCGCGTCAACGTCGCGGGCCGCCTTGGTGGCGCCGAGATCGCGCGCACCGAATGGTATCGTGAGGGCCGTGTGCCTCTTCATACTTTGCGTGCCGACATCGATTACGCCCACGTCGAAGCGACAACGGCCTATGGTATCATCGGGATCAAGACCTGGATCTTTAAAGGTGAAATCATGGAGCACGATCCGCAGGCGCGTGACCGTAAAGCACAAGAACTCCAAGACGGCCCAGCACCTCGCGGTGCCGGCGGTCGTCGCTGATAGGAGGGCATAAGCATGCTTCAACCAAAGCGTACGAAATTCCGTAAGCAGTTTAAGGGCTCGATCAAGGGTCTGGCAAAGGGCGGGTCTGACCTGAACTTTGGGACTTACGGCCTCAAAGCGATCGAACCCGAGCGGATCACCGCCCGTCAGATCGAAGCCGCACGTCGTGCCATGACGCGTCACATGAAACGTCAGGGCCGCGTCTGGATCCGTATCTTCCCGGATGTGCCGATTTCGGCCAAACCGATCGAAGTGCGGATGGGTAAAGGTAAAGGCTCGGTCGACCGTTGGGCGGCCAAAGTCAAACCCGGCCGAGTGATGTTTGAGATCGACGGCGTGAACGACGACATCGCGCGTGAAGCGCTGCGTCTGGCGGCGATGAAACTGCCGATCAAAACACGGGTCGTGGTTCGCGAGGACTGGTGATTTAGGGCGAGGGTCACCTCGCTCGAAACTGAGAATTAAAGCCCTCGGCGCGAAAGCTTCGGGGGTTTTACTTTTGAGGGGCTATCTGTTGCCAGTGGTGAACTTTCATATGAATTCCTGATGCGACTTTGGTTCCCAACGGATCGAGTCGGCGAATAAGCCCCACTCTCATGAAGAGGTGGGGCAGAACCGGAGCCAAGAAAGGCCTCAAGGCCGTCGCGTTCTCGATAGGCCATCACCGGGATGTCGATACTTGAACCACCAGCGCTCAACTCGGATTGAAGATGCTCTTGGCCGCCATAAAGTACTGTTGCGGATCGGATGGATCGACATACCGCGGCCTTTCGACGTCGCGGCTTGGCGGTGGCTATTGGCATCAAGATCGCTAAGCTGGACATCATAGTCACCACTGCCAGCGAGGCCAGCCTATGAAACAAGTCCCCAAGCCCACCACGGATGAAGACCTGATCAAAGCGTTTCTCGACAAGGGAGGCGAGGTGAAGAAGGGCAAGACCAAGCCGATGCCAGAGGGCCTTGGCTTGTCCAACAACCAGTGGGGCAACACGCTGACCCGCGAAGAAAAGGCAGCCCGTAAAGAAGCGGAAGAGGCCAACAAGGCCGCGCGAACGGACAAGTCCTGATCGCTTAAATCCTATCGACGTACACCCCGATCGCGGATTCCAGTTCGGTTTCTTCGTAGTGGAAATGGCTTTGAATCGCGCGCAGCAGGGCGCGAAACACATCGCGGGTTTCGGCAAAGCCCTCTGCATCCGGGGATCGTGTGAGCCGCTCAGCACAACCGGCCAGCCGGTTCAGTAATTCATGCACGACTTTATGCTCTTCCCGCAGCCGCGCGATTAGGGCGGCGAAGGGGGCGGCTCTGCCCTCAATTTCGGGGAACATGTGATGCTCTTCAATGTTGTGGTGCATCGTCAGCATCTGACAACCCTGTCCACACAAGTTACCAAACGCGGCAAAGTTCTGGGCCATGTCCGATGCCAGCACGATCTGTTCGAGGTGCGCGGGCGGGCTGTCGCCAGCCTCGATCCGGTCAATCACGGCGCTGAGTCGGGCCATGTCCTGTAGGTAATGCGCGTGGATCGCAGCAAGGTGGCGCCCCTTTTCCCGTTGGGCCGCACTGACATGTGCAAGCGCAGGGGCGCTGGGGCGCGTGCCTGTCTCGACATCAAGCTCATCCAGCGGTGTAGTCGACAGATCGTTCATCCAGTTTCTCCCACCCGTTGTTTGAACGGGCCCTGTGATATGGCCCGTGTTCACCGCCCCAAATTTCGTGCAGCCCATAGGCCAAGGGCCGGGATACTGCCAAGGGTTGCTCAAAATTGCCCCAATTCTTGCTTAATGCGGACATTCTAGGCTGACACACCGATGTAACGAAGACATAGGGACCAGACGATGTTGTGTACATTTGATCGATATGAGCAAGAACGGAAATTGCGGCTGGCATTTCGCAAGCCCAGCTTGCTCGATCTCAACCTGGCAATAACCGTTGCATCTATGACCGCGGCCGTTGTGTTCGCTGTCTTGTTGCTGACGCGCTATCTTGGCCTCGACGCAAAGATCGCGTTCTGCTGGCAGCTGTTCCTGTCGATCGCCTGACCTTACGGGCCGGGTGCGCCATTGGCTGCGCGCATCCCTATTCCCAACGATAGTTGAACGATACTGAAACCCGTTCATCTTCGGCCATGTTCATTGGCACTTCGTGACGCAGCCAGCTTTCCCACAACAACACATCGCCCGCATTGGGTTTGACATAGTGAAACGTCTTCAGATCTTCAGGCGCGTCTTCGGTCCGTCCTGGTGACGCCATCATCATAGGCAGACGTGGGTCTTCCAATTTGAGGGCGGACGTGCCTTCGGGCATCGCCACATATGTTGTTCCGGAAATCACCGAGTGCGGGTGGATGTGCCCCGTGTGAATGCCACCTTCGGGCAGGATGTTGATCCAGATGCTGTCCAGCACTAGTGTCTTGTCCCCAAGATCAAAGGCGAGGTCCTTGGCAAAGGCAGCAACGTGTTGGTCCAGTGCGGCGACCACATCTTTGAAGATCGGGAACCGCCAGGGCAGATCGTTGAGCGAGGCATAGGACGTGTAGCCAGGATAACCCTGTTCCTCGCACCAATCATGACCCGCCTCATCATCTTCGGCGATGGCATAGCAGTTTTGCTCCAGTTCACCCGGCTCGACTTTGGGATCGAACGCGGAGAGGGGGGCGTGATACAGGCGGGTTGTGAAAAGAGATGTGATACGAGACATGCGCGGGTATGTAGCGCACCTGTCCGCGCGTGGCGATAGGCTCAGAACACTTGCTGGACCGCGCGGGAAAGAAAAAACCCATGACCGTCGAGGTTACGGCAAGTCAGCCCAGTTGTCGCCGAAGTGCAAACGAAGCCCCCAAGCTCGCCCGTGACTCCATACTCGGCGCGGTCAAATCCGTCCTTGTTGCGGTTCAGAGGCGCGCATTCCATTGAGACAAAGCCACGGTCATTCATCAGAAACGTGTGACCCCAGTCTGCCACACACCACTCCGGGCGCGGCGCTGCGGGTGTGCCGCTGCGTTCAATGATCGTACATCGGATGTCAGAGGAGGTGGGGCCTTCGCCGACCGAGCACTGGATGTTTTCCGACGGTGTTTCGAACGTCCAGACATCTGCTGCGGCTGAACCAGCAATGGTCGCAAGGCCAAGTAAAATGGCAGTGTAGTGCATTGGCAATCTCCGCAGCGTCGATGCATCACACTTCATGTTAGTCATCAGCGGTTTCATCGATCAAGTATGATCGAAACAAGCGGGTCGCGCCGCGATGCTATCTGCACTTGCAAGCAGCAGTTTTGTTCCCACTCAAATAGGTTGACTTCAGGCTATGGGCCGATCGCGAAGCGTAGATAGGACAAATAGCGGATAGAAGTGTTCCTGAGCCTACAAGGCCGCTGGCAGTGACAGAAGTGCACGTTGCCGTCCGTCACAGCCTCAGGCGCACAAAGGCCATGAATGGTGCAAATTCTGGGTACATTTCGAGGGTCGCGCTTTCCTTGAACCCTTCGATGCGCTCGAAACCCAAGCTTTCGTAGAGGCCCAGCATTTCCACGTTTGCCTTGAATGTATCGGCCAGCAGGGTTGTTAGACCCATGTCCCTTGCGGTGTCTATTCGGCGCTGTACGAGAATTCTGCCAAGCCCGGTTCCGCGGGCCTGTGGGCGAACATAGAGTCGCTTTAGCTCACCCTTACCCTCACCGATGTCGCGCAAACTCCCCATTCCGATGAGATGACCCTCACTGTCGCGGGCCAGCAGGCTTTGCCCGGTCGGCGGGAGGTAGTGATGTGCCTCTTTCCAGAAGGCGTCGATCACGAGGGAAATATCAGGGGTCGGACCTCCCAGGCTAACAAGGTTAGATACCATAAACTCGAAGAACTCGGTAAGCATCGGAGTCAACTCTGCCTTGTCAGGCGGGGCTGTCAGGTTTTCGACTGTAAATTCCATGCCACGGCCCTGTGTTTGTGCAGTTCAATCTCCAAGTGTTAAGGTGCTGGTGGGCTAGCGCGCAAGCGCTATGCGGTTGTTTGCTGAATATGCAAGGTTTTGGCTTGCTATAAGCGAGCGCCCCCCCTATACGGCGCACTTCACCCACTCCACCGGGAATCGGGTTACGCTTTTTTGCGGCCTGCCGGTGATGTTGAAAGGATACGGCGCATGAACGCCCAAGAACTTCGGGATAAGACCCCCGACCAGCTTCGCGATGACCTCGCAAACCTGAAAAAAGAAGCCTTCAACCTGCGTTTCCAGCAGGCCACAGGTGCGATCGAGAATCCGGCGCGTCTGCGCACGGTCCGTCGTGATGCCGCGCGCGTCAAGACGATCTTGAACGAAAAAGCCCAAGCAGCAGCGGAATAAGGAGCCCTTAGATGCCCAAGCGTATTTTGACCGGCACCGTGACATCCGATGCCAACGCCCAGACAGTCACCGTTTCCGTGGAACGTCGTTTCACGCACCCGGTTCTGAAGAAAACCATTCGTAAGTCCAAGAAGTACCGGGCGCACGATGAAAAGAATGCCTTCAAGGTTGGCGATTCCGTACGCATCATCGAATGCGCGCCAAAATCGAAGACAAAACGCTGGGAGGTGCTGGAAGCGTAAGTTTCCGGCATTTGCCACATTAATCGAAACCCTGGGGATCAGGCACGCATCGCCCCCCAAAGGTCGGGAGAAACCAAATGATCCAGATGCAAACCAACCTGGATGTTGCTGACAATAGCGGCGCGCGCCGTGTTCAGTGCATCAAGGTACTGGGTGGTTCCAAGCGTAAGTACGCATCCGTCGGCGACGTCATTGTCGTGTCGGTCAAGGAAGCCATTCCACGCGGCCGCGTAAAGAAGGGGGACGTCCGTAAGGCCGTCGTCGTACGCACCGCCAAGGAAGTTCGTCGTGACGATGGCACAGCCATCCGTTTTGACCGTAACGCCGCCGTCATCCTGAATAACGCAAACGAGCCCGTAGGTACACGTATCTTTGGCCCAGTTGTTCGTGAACTGCGCGCCAAGAACTTCATGAAGATTATCTCGCTTGCTCCGGAGGTGCTCTGATGGCTGCGAAACTGAAAAAGGGCGACAAGGTCGTCATGCTGGCCGGCAAGGACAAGGGCAAAGAGGGCACAATTTCCTCGATCGACCCGAAATCCAACAAAGCCGTGGTTGATGGCATCAACATCGCCATCCGCGCCACACGCCAGACGCAAGAAAGCCAAGGCGGCCGCATCCCAAAGGCGATGCCGGTTGATCTGTCTAACGTCGCGCTGCTGGATGCCAATGGCAAAGCAACACGCGTCGGCTTCAAAATGGACGGCGACAAAAAAGTGCGCTTTGCCAAAACAACAGGGGACGTGATCTGATGCTCGACACTGCAAACTACACCCCCCGCCTCAAGGCCGTGTTCAAGGACACAATCAAGGCTGCGATGAAAGAAGAGTTCGCCTACAAGAACGACATGCAGATCCCGCGTCTGGACAAAATCGTCCTGAACATTGGCTGCGGTGCCGAAGCCGTCCGTGACAGCAAGAAAGCCAAATCGGCTCAGGAAGATCTGACAGCAATCGCTGGTCAGAAGGCCCTGACCACGACGGCCAAGAAATCCATCGCTGGTTTCCGCGTTCGCGAAGACATGCCGTTGGGTGCCAAAGTGACGCTGCGCGGCGACCGGATGTACGAATTCCTCGATCGTCTGATCACAATTGCGATGCCTCGTGTTCGTGACTTCCGCGGCGTGCCGGGCAAGTCCTTTGATGGTCGTGGCAACTACGCCATGGGCCTTAAAGAGCACATCGTTTTCCCCGAGATCGATTTCGATAAAGTCGATGAGACCTGGGGTATGGACATTGTGATCGCAACCACAGCCCAAACCGATGCCGAAGCAAAAGCCTTGCTGAAGCACTTCAACATGCCCTTCAACTCGTAAGCGCAGGAGAGACTAGATATGGCTAAAAAATCCATGATCGCGCGCGAAGTGAAGCGCGAAAAGCTGGTGAAGAAGTACGCCGCCAAGCGTGCAGAGCTCAAAGCAATCATCAGCGACGAAACCAAACCGATGGAAGATCGTTTCCGCGCATCTCTGAAGCTGGCCAAACTGCCACGCAACAGCTCCGCCACACGTCTTCACAATCGTTGCCAAATGACCGGCCGTCCGCATGCGTATTACCGCAAGCTGAAAATCAGCCGGATCGCGCTGCGGGAACTCGGCTCTGCCGGCCAGATCCCCGGCATGGTCAAGTCAAGCTGGTAAGGGAGAGAATAGTATGACCGATCCTATCGCAGATATGCTCACCCGCATCCGCAACAGCCAGATGCGCGGCAAATCCGTGGTCTCGACCCCAGCGTCGAAACTGCGTGTCCGCGTTCTCGAAGTGCTTGCGGACGAAGGTTACATCCGTGGTTTCGAAGAAACTACAGGTGAAGATGGCCACCCGGCTATCGAGATCAGCCTCAAGTACTACGAAGGCGAACCTGTTATTCGCGAACTGAAGCGGGTGTCCAAACCCGGTCGTCGCGTTTACATGGGCGTCAATGACATCCCATCCGTCCGTCAGGGCCTGGGTGTGTCGATTGTCTCCACCTCCAAGGGTGTGATGTCGGATGCAAACGCTCGCAGCCAAAATGTTGGTGGCGAAGTGCTCTGCACGATCTTCTAAGGAGAAGCAGATGTCTCGTATTGGAAAAAAACCGGTCGATCTGCCCAGTGGCGTTACAGCGTCAATCTCTGGTCAGCAGATCGAAGTCAAAGGCCCCAAAGGCACACGTTCGTTCAAAGCGACCGACGATGTGACCCTCGCGGTTGAAGACAACGCCGTCACAATCACACCCCGTGGTAAATCCAAGCGCGCGCGCCAACAGTGGGGCATGTCCCGCACTATGGTCGCAAACCTGGTGACCGGCGTGACAGACGGTTTCAAGAAAGAGCTGGAAATCCAGGGTGTTGGTTATCGTGCCAACATGCAGGGTAACACTCTGAAACTGAACCTCGGCCTGTCGCACGACGTCGACTACACCCCACCAGCGGGTGTGACTGTTACAGCCCCCAAGCAGACTGAAATTGTCGTCGAAGGTATCGACGAGCAGTTGGTCGGCCAAGTGGCTGCTAACATCCGCGAGTGGCGTAAGCCCGAGCCTTACAAGGGCAAAGGCATCCGCTATAAAGGCGAATTCATCTTCCGTAAGGAAGGCAAGAAGAAGTAAAGGACCAGGAACATGGCAAACACAAAACGACAGCTGTTCCTCAAGCGCCGTATGCGCGTCCGGAACAAACTTCGCCGCGTCAACGCAGGGCGTCCGCGCCTGAGCGTTCACCGCTCGTCCAAGAACATCAGCGTTCAGTTGATCGACGATGTGAATGGCGTGACATTGGCCGCTGCCTCGACCCTCGAAAAGGATCTGGGCGTAGTGGGTAAGAACAACGTCGAAGCCGCCACCAAAGTTGGTGCGGCGATCGCCGAGCGTGCGAAAAAAGCAGGCGTGGTCGAGGCATACTTCGACCGCGGCGGTTTCCTCTTTCATGGGAAGGTCAAGGCAGTTGCCGACGCCGCCCGCGAAGGCGGCCTGAAGATCTAAACTCTGCGAGGGGCGGCATCGCCCCTCCGATGATCCGGGGGCACTCCGCTTATCTTGGGGCCCACCTGGATTGAAACAACTGGCGAAAGCCACCTGAAACAAGGAATGCCACATGGCAGAACGTGAAAACCGCCGCGGCCCACGCCGCGACCGTGATGAAACTCCAGAATTCTCCGACCGCTTGGTCGCGATCAACCGTGTGTCCAAAACCGTCAAAGGTGGTAAGCGCTTTGGTTTCGCCGCCCTCGTCGTTGTTGGCGATCAAAAAGGCCGCGTAGGCTTCGGCAAAGGTAAAGCGAAAGAGGTCCCTGAGGCCATTCGCAAAGCCACCGAGCAAGCCAAGCGCCAGATGATCCGCGTTCAACTGCGCGAAGGCCGCACACTGCACCACGATATGGAAGGTCGCCACGGCGCCGGTAAAGTCGTGATGCGCACAGCACCAGAAGGTACCGGGATCATCGCCGGTGGTCCAATGCGTGCCGTGTTCGAAATGCTGGGTGTCAAGGACGTTGTTTCCAAGTCCATCGGCTCGCAGAACCCTTACAACATGATCCGCGCAACCATGGACGGCCTCAAGAAAGAGCAGTCGCCCCGTGGTGTGGCTCAACGTCGTGGCAAGAAAGTCTCCGACATTCTGCCCAAGCGTGACGAAGCGCCCGCTGCCGAAGCGGCAACTGAGGAGGCTTGAGACCCATGACTAAGACAATCGTCGTAAAACAGATTGGCTCCCCCATCCGTCGCCCCGCAAAACAGCGTGCGACACTGATCGGTCTGGGCCTGAACAAGATGCACAAAACCCGCGAGTTGGAAGATACACCTTCCGTACGCGGCATGGTGAATTCAATCTCGCACATGGTCGAGATCATCGAAGAAAAAGGCTAAGTCTGCGAAGGGCAGATTGCCCACCTGACCAGGTTACAATTGACGCCTCGCGAGAAATCGCGGGGCGTTTTCTATTTCCGGGTTTGTTTGCCCGATCAATGCACAGCCCAGCGTCACCCGCAGTGCATCCGCCAGTTCGCCCACGGTCTCGGTTGAAACGTACAGGCCTCCGGTTCGGTCTGCGAGACATTTGGCTACTGTATTGCCCGCTCCGACGTCCTGCTGCTCCGGATTGTCCCAGCTGAAAAAGTCGACCACGACCTTGAACCCGATCACATGCACCGTCAGGTCCTGCCTTTCGGCGGCCAGAGCGGATCCGAGCGCACAGGGGCGTCCGCCACAGGTTTCATTTCCGTCAGTGACCAGCACGACGATGCCGGGACCGGACGTGGCGCGCAGCGTATCGCTTGCTGCACGGACTGACGCCGCCAAAGCCGTCAGTCCTTTGGGCGCGAGTGCGTCGATTTCGGCAATGATGGCCTCTGCCGCGTTGTCGCGCGGGCCAAAACGCAGATCGATATTGCTGCAACTGTCTACACTGGCACCCGGACCATAGGTAAGAAGGCCGACGCGGCGCACTGACGTGATATCTGGCATTGCGTCGCGCAGTGCCTCGCGCGCCTCAGCGATCCTTGTCTTGCGCTGTGTGTCAAACCCCAGTTCGGCCATGGACGCCGACCCGTCAAAGACCAGCATCGCATCCTCTGCGCAACCGGACGCTCCGTGTAGCGCAGCAGGCGTAAGAGGTAGCGCAAGCGCACAGAGGGTGGTGGCAATAGGTAAAGGGTTGCGGAAAGAATGCATAACGCCATGGTGACACCGACTCTGCCTGTTGTTCAATGGCGGCGATGATTTTCATTGTGGCGAGGACGTACTAGGCTCAGCGCCATGCGCGAACTCATATATTATTATTCCGCCCATTCCGCTTTTGCTTATCTCGGCTCGGCCCGCGTGATGGAGATGTGTGCCACCCACGATCTGACTCTGGTCCATCGGCCTATCCCGCTGTCCCCGGTCGTTGAGGCACAAGGCAGTCTGCCTTTCCGTGCGCGGACGCAGGCACATGTCGACTACTTCTTTGGTCGGGAGATCGAGCGTTGGGCAGAGTGGCGCAGTGTCCCTGTTGTTCCGTTCCGGCCCACCTATCACGATGCGGACTATTCCCTGGCCAGCGGCATGATCATGGCTTTGGGGGATCGCGGGGCCGATGTGGATGCGATGGCCCATGCGGTGCTGCAAGCCCACTGGCGGGATGATGCGGATTTATCGGATGAGGCGACACTGACGGCCTTGGCCGACGCCTTGGGCCATGATGCCCGAGCCCTGATGGCGCTGGCGCGAACGCCTGAAGTGACTGCGCGCTACGCGATCAATGCCGAGTCCGCCTTGAAGGCATCTGTACTCGGTTCGCCGACTTATGTGCTGGATGGAGAAGTGTTCTATGGGCAGGACCGGCTTGAGATACTCGAACGGGCGATCAATCGCCCGTTTGGCAGCAGTGCGTGGGTCAATCTACCGGTTGATGCACCTTCACCAGACTAAACTGAAAGGCCCGGGCGCGGGCATTGCGAGCCCGCCCCAATAGGATGGCCGTCGCGATGGCGCTGTAGAGAACAAAGAGGTACAGCGGATAGGCGAGAAGTACCCAGTTCAAAGCTCCGACGGACAGCATAGCGAGAACAGAGGCAAAGAGCGACCAGCCCCATGTGGACATGGTTTCGGTTTCGGGGAAGAGATAGGCCTTTTTGACTGTGACCCAGCCGCCGATCATCGAAATACCAATCGTCGTGCCCAATGCGTAAACCGAATTGTCGGTCAGCGACCAAAGGATCAGCCCAACCGCCGCTGCGCCTAGCACCTTCATGTCGCCTTCGCGAAAAAGCGGACCGCTGCCGCGTTGGAAGGTGATCAGAAACACAGTAATCGTGCCACCGACTTGGAAAAGCGAAAACCAAAGTGAGGACGTGGCGACTTTGACGATCTGCGAAACCAAAGCGATGCAACCCAGCACCGACCAGATCAGCCAGGATGCGCGCTGGGGTTGCGTGCGTCAGGCGATTGTGTCGCGAATGTAGGGGGCAAAAGCGTAAATGCTGAGCATGGCAGAGGCGAGGCCAAGTGTTCGCAATATGTTGCCAGAGGTTGTATATTGCAGCACCGTCTCAGTGCTCAGGATTCGCCAGAATGTATCTTCCTGAAAAATGGCTTCGAGCAACTTGTCTCTCCAAGAGTTCGCAAATGCGGGGTATCAAAAAATAGAAAAATATGACGAGCGAGGCGAAATTTGCGCCAAATACCGATACTGTACACTGCATTTTTACGCAGAATTCGGACGCGGCAGAGAGTCTGGAATTCCTTACCTTTGTGAGTTTTAAAACTGCCTATTTTCTTAGCATAACAGTGTTTTATGCCAATGCGTGGCGGCCGAAATGAGCTACCCTATTGCTGTACAACCACCTACATTCATTCCCTGCGGCAAAGGCGCAGGACAACTTACTCATTGATGCATGAAGGTCTGTTCACGAGATGATGCGAGTTTGTTGGATGAAGCCACACTGAGGGCCTTAGCTCAACTCTTGGGTAGCATCCTTAATCTCTGATGGCTCAGGCGAGAGCGTCTGAGTTGATTAAGGGCCATGCTGTCGGTGGTGAGTCCGGCTTGAAAGAGCCTGAGCCACGTACTTCCACCAATGTGGTGGGTTGAGGAGTTTTTCAGCAGGAACCTGCGGTGTTCCGGCCGTTTGCACCAACACAGTGAGGCAATCCACCATGCGATGACGCTAAGAGTGCGCCCCGATCCATAGATCGGAGCGCAAGAGCTTTAACCGTTGTGGTCGTAAGCGGTTTCGCCGTGAACGGCCAGATCAAGACCTTCGCGCTCAACATCTTCGCTGACACGCAGACCCACAAGCGCCTTGCAGATCAGAGCGATGACGATGGTTGCCACGACCGAGAATACACCGACAATTACAAGGCTGCCCGCCTGAGCGACAAAACTGCCCGCGCCAAAGATGGCGATCATCAGTGTGCCAAAGATGCCGCCAACACCGTGGACTGCAAACACATCAAGCGTGTCGTCAATCGACAGGACATTGCGCACCAAACGGACAGCTTCCTGGCACAAGATGCCCGCGATGGCACCTATCATCAGCGCTTCGACTGGCCCGACAAATCCCGAAGCAGGGGTGATCGACGCAAGCCCGGCGATTGTGCCGGTGACGATGCCGACCAGCGATGCTTTGCCATAACGGATCCGCTCCCAGAGCGCCCATGTCAGAGAGGCTGTTGCCGCCGAGATATGTGTGACGGTCAACGCCATGGCGGCACCGCCATCTGCTGCCAGCTGCGAGCCACCGTTAAACCCAAACCAGCCAACCCACAAAAGGGCCGCGCCGATCATCACATATCCGGGGTTGTGAGGTGGTTTTGTTGCGTCCCGGCGTGGCCCCAGCATGACGGCCAGTATGAGCGCTGCAATGCCCGCTGTTTCGTGCACGACGACACCGCCCGCAAAATCCTTGAGGCCTGTTTCGCCAAATATGCCCCCATCCGCCAGAAAGCCGCCGCCCCAAACCCAGTGAACCACCGGCGCATAACACAACAGCATCCAGAGGCCGGAGAACAGAAGTACAAAACCAAAGCTAACACGCTCGACATATGCCCCGACGATCAGTGCCGGAGTGATGATCGCAAACGTCATTTGGAAGGCAAAGAACAGGATTTCAGGCAAAGTGCCGGACAGCGACTCTGCATCCACGCCGTTCAGGAACATCTTGTCCAGACCGCCCCAAATCCCCGAAGTGCCAGGGCCAAAGGCGATGGAATATCCCGCGACCAGCCACAGCACGCTCATAAGGCATGCGATTGCATAGCAGTGCATGAAAACGCTCAACACATTGCGCGATCGCACAAGCCCACCGTAAAAGAGCGCAAGCCCCGGCAACGTCATCAACAACACCAGTGCTGTTGCGACAATAATCCAAGCTGTATCGGCTCCGACCATCGTAGATCCCTCCCAAAATTTAGTCTGGCGGACACAAACCGGTCTTGGGTTGCGATAAAAAGAGGCAAAGTTGAATATTGGAGCTACAATTTTCAGCAAACGTAAAAAGATTAAAAATTGGGCGCTTCAGTGGCTGGTTAGAGTAAATTTTAGGCGATTTCTAAATTCACCTATTTCCAGGAGACACTCAAGGGAGTGGACTCATAAACCAAAAGCTGATGATGAGTTGCAAAGCGGACGTTGGAGCACCCTGCAGCGAATGGCCGCTTTGAGCCCAGTGCGGACGCTCAACTATCGCGCAGCGCAAGTCTGCTGCGAGCCCAGAGCGGAAGTGCTCTGGTACGAAGCAAGCTGAAATTTATATTGGATCGCTGTCAGATTTAGGGACGCTGAAAACCCGGCTCCATCGAAAAACGAACATCAAAACGACCATGCATACTATCAGACCGATCAGGTCCCCAATTGCATAAACCGTCCAAACCCCGATGACCTTCTCCAGATCGATGATTCCAGAGAAGACCAGCGTCTGTCCAACAGAGTTAACAATGGATGACAGAGCGCCCACCGCAATCAGTCCTTTCCACTTTAGCCTTCTCAAGCCTCCCAAATAGACATTGATCCCAACAAGCCGCGCGATCTCAAACGCAATAAACGCGGAGGCCGCCCCCACAACGAGGCTTCCTATCAGACCTGGCCCAAGGAAATCTAAATCTTTGGTCGGGGTGAACATCCAAGCAGATAGGCTTTCGCCCACCAACAGCGCAGGTATCGCTTTCCAGCCAAATGCCCAGGTTGCAAGTACCCTAACGCCGTGGGGCAGATAAACCAAACTCGCAAAAACTGTGATTTGCGGCAAAAAATGGCTTTGTACAGGCGTTACAACCCAGGCTGTTAATCCGTGGCACAAGGCGTAGCAGGCGATTATGACTAAAAAACTCATTAAAAGCGTTCACTCGTCGGGTGTGCAGATGTGTTGAAGCAAGAGATGTTTGCGCTCTGTCAGGATACTTGCGTACTCATCGCAATTTTCGGAAATGCAGACTAACCACCGGCAAGATCATCGCGCACCAGGTAACGCTTGGACTTATAGCCGTCCGCTTTTTTCAGCAGTCCCATGGATACCAGGGAACGCAGCGCCCGATGGTAAGACGCCTGGGCGATCCCAGAGGTAAGGTCATGGTTTCGAATTTCGTCAGACGACACAACTTTCCTGCTCGCTCCAGATAAGGCGTGAGCAGCAAGAAACACATCCTTTTCGACTTGTGTGAGGGTATGAAGTCCGACCTCGTGTTCCATTTCACGCAGCATGCTACGCAGTTCAAAAAGTGCGGAAAGCTTTCCGTGTGGTTTGTCGGTCAAATTTTAAGCTACCAATATGAAAAAGATACGTCGGGGTAAGCCACCAAAATTATCATATTGACAATATTGGCGGCTTGAAAGAGCTTATTTGTACTTCCTGAGTTTCCGTGAGTGGTGGACTCTAAAGTATTTTATAAGTTCTACCCCGGTCGCTCAAATGCGACCGGGGTTTTTTTTAACGGCGGATAGATACTTTTGTAAACTATGCGCGCCCAAGGTCCGCTTCGTCCGCAGAGCGGTCGTTCAGGCAGAGTGCAGCGAAATGACCGCTTTGAGCGGCGGTTGGGCAGAACGTCGCGAACGGAAGCTCAGAACCTGAAGCTGAAACAGATAAAGACCAACTGACTGGGCTCTGCTTAACGCAGATTGTTGTGTCAATCGACTGCGCGCGGAACGCCTACCGTTTCCAAGGAATTAATCAAGACCTCGTGGAATGGGCGTGGGGACTGCGATTGCAGTGAAAATAACCTTGTCACGTCCGCCACATTCAGATTTGGATTTTCCGTTTT
Organism: Tateyamaria sp.; assembly: GCF_039945315.1. Classification (GTDB taxonomy): domain Bacteria; phylum Pseudomonadota; class Alphaproteobacteria; order Rhodobacterales; family Rhodobacteraceae; genus Tateyamaria. The sequence continues at coordinate 23,087 of NZ_JBDUXB010000028.1, forward strand.
CAGGTTGCTGACAATCTGCCGCGCATTCTCCAGATCGCCTTTCAGCGCGTAAGCGGCAACGAGTCCCGCGTAGGCCTGAGGATGGGCTCGAGCGTCACGCATATCTCTGCCCAGTACTGACTTGGTCAAGGAAATCACGTCATCGTATTTCCCGTCTTCCAACAATGCCGGATACAGCGCGCCGGGAAGCCACTCGGGATAATCCGGTTCTAGCCTCATACCCTTCAGCATGTGTTCAATGCCCCGCTTGGTATCCCCACTCTGAAACAAAGCCACCCCTCCGATGGCGTTTGCATCTGCCCCGCCCGGCGACAGTTTGATGGCTCGGGTGGCAGCAGTGTTTGCCTCGTCGTAATTTCCGGTCGCGGATTCAATTAAAGCGATCAGTGTGTAAGGATCACCCCATTCCTGCATTGAAAGAGCCTTTGCCACCAAACGGCGAGATTCATCGAACTCCACTGCAGGGTCGTCTGCTAGACCAATGATGACTCGTTGCCAGGGAAGCCACCCGAGTAAGTATGGCCCAATCGGACTATGGGGGTTTGTTTCGTGAAGCTCGGTCCATATCCTCTCAGCCTCGCGGTGGCCCGCCGGATCGAACCGTTGAAAAGCATCTCTCCCCTGAATTACCCGAACACTGGTCTGGAAATCACCCGCCAATGCGGTGATCGTCCGGTTCGATTCTCCGACAGTTAGGGAAACCTGCATTTCGAGAAATAGGCTTTCCGCGATCCGGTCCTGCACGTAAAGGATGTTTTTGTTGTCGCTGTCTTCCTTGATTGACCAAAGCTGCTCGCCTTTGATTGCGTCGGACAATTCCGCTGTAACTCGCACCTTTTCGCCTGATTTCAAAACACTGCCGCTCAGAACATAGCGAACGCCAAGGTCTGTCGCGACTTCGGCTGGTTCAACCAGCCGGCCTTTATACGTAAAGGCCGTCGCGCGCCCAATGACGAGCATGTCCGGAGCAAGCGAAAGCGTAGAAATAATGTTCTCGGTAATCCCATCACTGATCCAGTCGGCAGACGCATCATCGCCCAGTGTCGTAAAGGGAAGGACCGCGATTGAGGGGCGATCCGGCAGCGTCAATGCCATTGTTTCAGGGGCTACAGGATCGAAATCTGGCTGCCGCATCCAATACAATGAACCGATGGTAAGTATGACGGCCAATACGGCCGCAAGCATCACGGGAGTGCGAAGACGTGGTCTTGCACCGGGTGGTGCCATCCTTTCTTCGCCGTCCCGGATAACCTGAAACGCTCGAACGGGACGCGCGATGTTTTTTACCTCCAGCTCACCGAGGTCGTGCAGGTCCAAATCCAACCTGTCGCGGACCTGATCCCGTACGGATCGGCTGATCACAACGCCACCTGCAGGCGCGAGAGCCTCGAGCCTAGCGGCAATGTTGACGCCATCACCGAGAAGGTCGTCGCCTTCTGCAACGACGTCGCCCACATTGATGCCGATACGGTACCGTATTCTGGCCTGCTCCTCCAGCTCCGCATTCAGTGCTTCAACTTTTGTTTGGCCTTGGATGGCGAACCGAAGCGCTTCTACGGCGCTGGGGAATTCAATGAGCCAGCTATCTCCCGCCGTATTTGCAACCCGACCACCATGGTCGTTGAGAAGAGGTAAAATGACTTCCGCTTGATGCTGGCGCCTCCGACTAAGAACACCCTCTTCATCCGCCCCAATCAACCGGGAAAAGTTGACAATGTCTGCCGCCAGTATTGTGGTCAGCTGCCGCTTCATCACAGTCATCGATCACCCCGCCCCAATGCGAGAAGGTTGCACGCAAACTTCAAAATTTTCAAAGAATAAAAGGCTGCCTGCGCAAACTCGGGAGGGTGAGCACCGAAAAGGTCGGATTAACAGCAGAAGCAGAATCGGTATGCCATGGGGACATATTGCACCGATTTCGATTGTCGGCTTGGTCCCGCATAGCGCTCGCAGGCGCAAGCCAAGGCGAACGGCGGCTTCGTCCGCATAAAGGTCATTGAAGCACTCCGCGACGCACGTCTGCTTCCAGTTCATTTGTAAGTCCAAAGGTTAAAACTTCTATCGTGCAGGTGCGTTCAAGCGTTTTTGGTGCGCGCGGAAGGCTGGGTGATGCCCATCGTCCCAAACTGTTGCGCTGCTTCCTTTGCCGGTCTATACGCCCCCGGTGGCGCGATGCGCTGCTGAGAATCAAAACCAAGAAACGCCGTGTTCACCCATTCCGCTTCGAGGGTGCTTCCGGCTTAGGAGAAGCGATATGAAACTGAATGAACTGCGCGACAATCCCGGCGCAACCAAACCACGCAAACGCGTTGGCCGTGGCCCTGGCTCCGGCACCGGTAAAATGGGTGGCCGTGGTATCAAAGGTCAAAAATCCCGTTCGGGTGTGGCCATCAATGGTTACGAAGGCGGCCAAATGCCTTTGTACCAACGCCTGCCCAAGCGCGGCTTTAACAAGCCAAACCGCAAGGCATTCGCTGTCATCAATCTGGGTCTGATCCAGAAATTCATAGATGCTGGCAAGCTGGATGCGAAATCCGCCATCACAGAAGATGCATTGATCGCGTCGGGCGCTGTGCGTCGCAAACTGGACGGTATCCGCGTTCTGGCCAAGGGCGAGATCACAAGCAAGGTTGATCTGCAGGTGACTGGTGCCTCCAAATCCGCTGTAGACGCAGTGGAAAAAGCGGGCGGCAAGCTCGCTGTTGCTGCAGCGGCGGCCGAGTAAGCCTGAAACACGCCTTGTGAGCCGCGTCGCAGCGGCTTACATAGGCCTCAAGTTTTCTATAGCGCCGCCCGCCGGAAAACGGCACGGGCGGTGTTTTGTTCAAAGGACAACGCCCGCATGGTATCTGCCGTCGAGAACATGGCCGCGAACACGAGCTGGAGCGCTCTGGGCAAGGCCACTGACCTGCGCAACCGCATCCTGTTCACTCTTGGCCTGCTAATCGTTTACCGCCTTGGTACATTTATCCCGGTTCCGGGCATCGATGGAGCTGCTCTACGCGAGTTTATGGAGCAGGCGGGACAAGGCATCGGCGGTATGGTGTCGATGTTCACCGGTGGCGCGTTGGGTCGCATGGGTATCTTTGCCCTCGGCATCATGCCCTACATCTCTGCTTCGATCATCGTGCAGCTTTTGACTTCGATGGTGCCTCAGCTTGAGCAACTCAAGAAAGAGGGCGAGCAGGGCCGCAAGAAGATCAACCAATACACCCGTTACGGCACAGTGGCGCTGGCCACCTTGCAGGCCTATGGCCTTGCCGTGTCACTGGAATCCGGTGACCTCGTCACCGATCCGGGCTTCTATTTCCGCATTTCGTGCCTGATCACCCTTGTCGGTGGCACAATGTTCCTGATGTGGTTGGGTGAACAGATCACCGCACGCGGCATCGGTAACGGTATCTCTCTGATCATCTTCGTCGGCATCATTGCCGAAGTGCCTGCTGCCATTGCGCAGTTCTTTGCATCCGGCCGCTCCGGTGCGATCAGCCCTGCGGTGATTATCGGCGTACTTGTGATGGTGGTCGCCACCATCATGTTTGTGGTGTTCATGGAACGCGCCTTGCGCAAGATCCATATCCAGTACCCGCGCCGTCAGGTGGGGATGAAAGTTTACGATGGCGGGTCTTCCAACCTGCCGGTCAAGGTGAACCCCGCAGGTGTGATCCCCGCGATCTTTGCCTCGTCCCTGCTGTTGCTGCCGATCACTATCAGCACATTCTCCGGCAACTCGACCAACCCGATCATGTCCTGGCTGCTGGCCAACTTTGGCCCCGGTCAGCCGCTCTATCTGGCTTTCTTCGTCCTTATGATCGTGTTCTTTGCCTACTTCTACACCTTCAATGTGAGCTTCAAGCCAGACGACGTGGCTGACAACCTCAAGAACCAGAACGGTTTCGTGCCCGGTATCCGTCCGGGCAAGAAGACAGCCGAATACCTTGAATATGTGGTTAATCGCGTTTTGGTTCTTGGTTCGGGGTATCTGGCACTGGTCTGTCTGCTGCCAGAAATCCTGCGCGGTCAGTTCGCCATTCCGTTTTACTTTGGCGGCACGTCTGTGCTGATTGTTGTTTCGGTAACGATGGACACCATCCAGCAGGTGCAAAGCCATCTGCTTGCGCATCAGTACGAAGGTCTGATCGAAAAATCACAGCTGCGCGGAAAAGGCTCAAAGGGCCGCCGCAAACGGAGCCCTGTGCGCCGCTAAGGCCCGCACGGGAGGGGGACAAAGATGAACATTATCCTGCTGGGCCCGCCAGGTGCGGGCAAAGGAACACAAGCGCGCTTTCTCACCGAAGAGCGTGGTATGGTACAACTCTCCACCGGCGATATGCTGCGTGCGGCCAAGGACTCTGGCTCTGAGATGGGCAAGATCGTTGCTGACGTGATGGCGCGCGGTGACCTTGTCACAGACGAAATCGTCATCGGGCTGATCCGCGAACAGCTAGAAACAGTCAAAGCCAACGGCTTTGTCTTTGACGGCTTTCCCCGCACATTGGCCCAAGCCGACGCTTTGTCCGCGCTGCTGGAAGAACAAGGTCAGACGCTGGATGCCGTGATCGAATTGGAAGTGAATGACGATGTTTTGGTTGACCGCATCGTCGGACGCGCGGCCGAAGCCGCAGACGCCGGTCAGCCGGTGCGCGCGGATGACAACGCCGAAAGCCTAAAAGTTCGCCTGATGGAGTACTATAAAAAGACATCTCCGCTGATCGGCTATTACTATGCGAAGGGTCAGTTGAACGGTGTCGACGGCCTTGGCGAAATGGCAGATGTGAAAGCAGCGATTGCCAAAGTTCTCGACGCATAGGCACAGGGGTTGACGCCCCACAAAACAACGCCTATCTCACGCCATCTCTAACGAGAACCAAAGACGGGAAAGCGTCCCGTCGGATCACCTGATCAGCGGCAGGCCCGGGGGCAAAATCCTTGGGCCTTATGTTGTGAAAAAAGGGCCCGGAACTACGGGCTCGCAACGAAAAGGAAAGCCTTCATGGCACGTATTGCAGGGGTAAACATCCCCACAGCCAAGCGCGTTCCGATTGCACTGACCTACATCACAGGCATCGGCAACACCTCCGCCAAAGAAATCTGCGAAGCCGTCGGGATCGACGCCAGCCGCCGTGTAAACGAGCTGAGCGACTCCGAAGTCCTGAAAGTGCGCGAGTACATCGACGAGAACTACACCGTCGAAGGTGACCTGCGTCGTGATACGCAAATGAACATCAAGCGTCTGATGGACCTTGGCTGCTACCGCGGTCTTCGTCACCGTCGTAATCTGCCCGTTCGCGGTCAGCGCACGCACACCAACGCTCGTACCCGCAAAGGCCCCGCAAAGGCCATTGCCGGCAAGAAGAAATAAGGGGACGTATAGATGGCACGCGATACACGCAAGACCAAACGCAAGGTCTCCAAGAACATCGCCGCAGGTGTGGCGCATGTGAACTCTTCGTTCAACAACACCAAAATCCTGATCTCGGACGTGCAAGGCAACGCCATTGCATGGTCGAGCGCCGGCACCATGGGCTTCAAAGGCTCGCGGAAATCCACACCTTATGCTGCCCAGATGGCTGCAGAGGATGCGGCACGCAAAGCGCAGGAACATGGCGTAAAGACAATCGAAGTCGAAGTGCAGGGCCCCGGTTCGGGTCGTGAATCTGCATTGCGCGCTTTGGCTGCTGCCGGGTTCAACGTGACGTCGATCAAGGACGTGACGCCGATGGCCCACAATGGCTGTCGCCCACCCAAGCGCCGCCGCGTCTAAGCGACATAGGTATTACTATCGGGGCTGCGTGAAAACGTGCGGCCCCAATCCGCTTTTTGAAACCTCGGGCGCCTGATCTTTTAGGACATGGAGAGCAGGCAAGAATGGAGGGACGCATGATCCACAAGAACTGGGCTGAGCTAATCAAGCCACAACAACTGGAAGTGAAGCCGGGCAATGAACCCGCGCGTCAAGCGACAGTTGTCGCCGAACCGCTGGAGCGCGGCTTTGGTCTGACACTTGGCAATGCGGTTCGCCGCGTGCTGATGTCGTCGTTGCAAGGTGCGGCGATCACATCCGTGCAGATCGACAACGTGCTGCACGAGTTCTCGTCTATCGCTGGTGTGCGCGAGGACGTCACCGACGTTATCCTGAACCTCAAGCAGGTTTCCTTGCGCATGGAAGTCGAAGGCCCCAAGCGCCTGTCGATTTCGGCAAAAGGTCCGGGTGTTGTCACTGCAGGTGACATCTCGGAAAGCGCAGGCATTGAAGTGCTGAACCGCGATCTGGTCATCTGCCACCTCGACGACGGTGCCGATGTGTTCATGGAACTGACTGTGAACACAGGCAAGGGCTATGTCTCGGCTGAAAAGAACAAGCCAGAAGACGCACCCATCGGCCTGATCCCGATCGATGCGATCTATTCGCCCGTCAGAAAGGTCAGCTATGATGTGCAGCCCACCCGTGAGGGGCAGGTGCTGGACTATGACAAGCTGACCATGAAGGTCGAAACCGATGGCTCTATCACGCCTGACGATGCCGTGGCTTTCGCCGCGCGTATTCTTCAGGACCAGCTGGGCATCTTCGTCAACTTTGACGAGCCTGAGTCGGCTTCTCGTGCGGATGATGATGATGGTCTCGAGTTTAACCCGCTTCTGCTGAAGAAAGTGGACGAACTGGAGCTGTCTGTGCGTTCGGCAAACTGCCTGAAGAACGACAATATCGTGTATATTGGCGATCTGATCCAGAAGACCGAAGCAGAGATGCTGCGCACGCCAAACTTTGGCCGCAAGTCCTTGAACGAGATCAAGGAAGTGCTGTCTGGCATGGGGCTGCACCTCGGCATGGACGTCGAAGACTGGCCACCGGACAACATCGAAGATCTGGCCAAGAAGTTCGAAGACAACTTCTAAAGCCACATGGGTGGGCGGTTACGCCCACCTGACAACTGGGCACATGCCCTTTCATTGCCCGCCTCTGGGCGGACAATTTTCGGGTTACCCGCTTTCCTACGGAAAACGGTGACCCCAAGGAGAGCCTGAGACACGCATCGAAGGCCGGACAAAGTAAAACAGCCCGTAGAGGGCACCAAATTGGAGACTAGAAAATGCGTCACGCACGTGGTTACCGCCGCCTGAACCGGACCCATGAACACCGCAAAGCGTTGTTCTCGAACATGGCAGGCTCGCTCATCGAACATGAGCAAATCAAGACAACATTGCCCAAGGCCAAAGAACTGCGCCCGATCGTTGAAAAGCTGATCACGCTTGCCAAACGTGGCGACTTGCACGCCCGCCGTCAGGCCGGTGCAAAGCTGAAAGAAGAGCAGTACGTTGCCAAACTCTTTGACGTTCTTGGCCCACGCTACGCCGAACGTCAGGGGGGCTATGTGCGCGTCCTCAAGGCGGGTTTCCGCTATGGCGACATGGCGCCCATGGCCATCATCGAATTTGTTGACCGCGACCGTGACGCCAAAGGCGCGTCCGACAAGGCCCGCGTTGCTGCCGAAGACGCCGCAGAAGAGTAATCTTCTGCCCTCGATGAAATCTGATCAAACCCCTGCTTCGGCGGGGGTTTTTCTTTTGTGACCTTCGGCTTCACACGGGATGCCGGCTTGCATTCCCAGTTGGTCATTTGCATATCCTAAAGACCATGAAGCACCTCATCACCCTTCTGTTCTGTGTCCTGCCCCTTGTGGCCAATGCGCAGACGCGGTTGCCCAATAGCCAGGCCGAGATATCCCTGAGTTTCGCGCCCCTTGTGCGTGAAACCGCGCCGGCGGTGGTCAACATCTATGCCAAAGTCGTTACCCAGACCCGCCAGCGTACGCCCTTCATGAACGACCCTTTCTTTGAACGTTTCTTCGAAGGCTTCGGAGCGCCGCGTCCGCGCGTGCAGAACTCTCTTGGTTCTGGCGTGATACTGTCCTCGGATGGCATTGTTGTGTCCAACTATCACGTGGTCGGGCAGGCTACGGACATCCGCATCGTGCTCAATGACCGGCGCGAATATAATGCTCGTGTGTTGCTTGGGGATGCTGACAGTGACCTCGCTATTCTGCAGATTGATGAAGTCGAAGATCTGCCGTTTCTGCCGCTGCGCGACAGCCGAACGGTAGAAGTTGGCGAATTGGTGCTGGCCATCGGCAATCCGTTTGGCGTCGGCCAGACAGTGTCCTCGGGGATCGTCTCCGGCCTTGCCCGTTCTGGTGGGGCAGGCGGCAGCGGTCTCGGCTACTTCATACAGACAGATGCTCCGATCAACCCCGGAAATTCAGGTGGTGCGCTTGTCGGGATGGACGGGCAGCTGATTGGCGTGAACACCCGTATTCTCAGCCGTTCAGGAGGATCAAACGGAATCGGCTTTGCCATTCCATCGGACCTGATCGCGGCCTTTGTCCGGCAGGCGGAAGAAGGCAACGACCGGTTTCAACGCCCCTGGGCTGGGGTGACCGGGCAAGTTGTGGATTCGGATCTGGCGCAGATGCTGGAATTGGATCGACCTGGCGGGATCATACTTGCGGGCCTCCACCCGGCCAGCCCACTGGCAGAGGCCGGATTTGACGTGGGCGATGTTGTAATCGCCGTGGACGGCCAGGAAGTGCACAGCCCCGGCGAGATGCTTTTTTACATGGGGCTGTCCAGCGGAGCAAACACGGTTGTCATGACCCGTCTTCGCGATCGAGAATTGTCGGATGTGAAGGTCAAGATGATCCCCCCGCCGGAGGATCCGCCACGCGGCGAGATCACATTGCCTGAAGATGCTGCCTTGCCGGGACTGTCGGTGGCGCAGATCAACCCCGCTGTGATCGCGGAAATGCGCCTGCCGCTGGAGGCGTCAGGGGTTGTGGTCACTGGTCTTGGGACACTTGGCGCGCGTGTTGGGCTGCGCGTGGGCGATATCCTTCAAGCCATTGATCGACGAGATATCAAGTATCCCAAGGATGCAGCTGAGGCCTTAGAGAATGCGCGCCGCGGGACACGTGTACAGGCTTTGCGACGCGGCGGCCGCGTCATGTTGCGCTTTTAGATGGCGGACCTGTTTGACACCGGTGAAGTGGCGGAAAGCGGACACCGCCCCCTTGCTGACCGGTTGCGCCCAAAAACGCTAAGCGAAGTTATCGGGCAGCGTCAGGTGCTGGGTCCCGAAGCACCCCTGACGGTGATGCTGGAAGCGGGCGCGCTGGGGTCGCTCATCTTTTGGGGTCCGCCCGGCGTGGGCAAAACGACCATCGCCCGGCTGTTTGCCGATGACACAGACCTGCATTTCGTCCAAATCTCGGCTATATTCACAGGTGTCCCGGACCTCAAAAAAGTGTTCGAAGCTGCCCGTATTCGTCGTCAGAACGGGCAAGGCACTTTGTTGTTCGTTGACGAAATCCACCGCTTCAACAAGGCGCAACAGGATGGATTCCTGCCGCATATGGAGGATGGAACAATCCTGCTGGTTGGGGCCACGACAGAGAACCCAAGTTTTGAATTGAACGCGGCTGTTCTGTCCCGTGCACAGGTTTTGGTGCTGGAAAGGCTTGACCTTGCTGACCTTGAATTGATGGCGCAACGGGCGGAGCATGAGTTGGGTATGGCCCTCCCGCTCGAAGCCGAGGCGCGTGCAGCACTGCTTGAAATGGCGGATGGCGATGGGCGTGCGCTGCTGAACCTGATCGAACAGGTCGCCGCGTGGAAAATCGACGAGACGCTAGACAGAGATGCCCTGGCGACCTGTCTGATGCGCCGTGCGGCGCAATACGACAAGTCAGGTGACGCCCACTACAACCTGATTTCAGCACTGCATAAATCGGTGCGTGGATCAGACCCTGATGCGTCGCTATATTGGTTTGCGCGGATGCTGGAAGGGGGCGAGGACCCGCGTTATCTGGCCCGCCGCATCACCCGGATGGCGGTCGAGGATATCGGCCTTGCTGATCCGCAGGCGCAGGCGGTGTGTTTGCAGTCTTGGGAAACGTACGAGCGGCTTGGTTCTCCCGAGGGAGAATTGGCGTTGGCGCAGGCGTTGGTCTATCTGGCGTTGGCCCCGAAATCCAATGCCGCCTATGTGGCCTACAAGGGCGCGCGTAAGGCGGCCAAACAAACCGGATCGCACCCGCCGCCAAAACACATCCTTAATGCGCCGACGGCGTTGATGAAGGATCAGAGATATGGCGACAACTATGCCTATGATCATGATGCCGAAGACGGATTTTCCGGCGCGAACTACTTTCCTGACGGGATGGAGCGCCCCGACCTCTATCAACCCGTAGAGCGTGGGTTTGAACGGGATCTGAAAAAGCGGCTGGATTACTTTGCGCGTCTCAGGACCAAGCGGCAGAGTTGACTCTTGCGCGCTGCTGGTAAAGAGACCGCGCATGTTTACAACCCTATCTTCTGTGGCCCTTGGTGGGGCGATTGGTGCGTCTTTACGCTGGCTGACTGGCGTGGCGGTGCTGCGCGCGTTTGGTCGCACTGAGTTCCCGCTCGCCATCATCATGGTCAACGTGATCGGATCGTTCCTGATGGGCGTTTTTGTCGTGGTCGCCGCGCAGCGAGGGCTGACTCATCTGTCGCCTTTCGTGATGACGGGTATCCTTGGGGGTTTCACCACGTTTTCGGCATTTTCACTTGAGACGGTGAACCTGATCGAGCGAGGCCAGATTGCCTCGGCGAGCTTGTACATATTGTTTTCTGTAGGCCTTTCGGTTGGTGCGCTTGCCCTTGGTCTTGTCTCGGCGCGCGGGGTGTTGTCATGACCGGTGTACAAACAATTACTGTTGGAGAAGACGAGGGCGACCAACGCCTTGATCGCTTCCTCAAGCGCCGCTTTCCGCAGTTGAGCCAAGGCATGGTCGAAAAGATGTGCCGCAAGGGTGAATGCCGTGTCGATGGTGGCCGGGTGAAATCCAACACCCGTGTCGAAGAAGGGCAGGCCGTGCGCATCCCGCCTATTCCCGACAGCAAAGCGCCGCCCGTGGTGCGCTCTGGCGTAACCGAGGCTGACACCAAGTTGATCCAGTCTTGCGTGCTCTATCGCGACGATCATGTGATCGCGATCAACAAACCTGCCGGTCTGCCGACCCAAGGCGGTTCGGGCCAGACCCGCCATGTGGACGGGATGGCAGAAGCACTGCGCTTTGGGTTTGAGGACAAGCCGCGCCTTGTGCATCGTCTGGACAAAGACACCTCTGGCGTATTGCTGCTGGCCCGCACCCGGTTGGCGGCCAAGGCGTTGACGGCAGCCATGCGCCACCGCGAGACGCGCAAGATTTACTGGGCCTTGGTGGCCGGTGTACCGACACCCTATCTGGGCGAGATCAAGTATGGGTTGGTCAAGGCGCCCGGGCGCGGCAAGGGCGGCGAAGGGGAAAAGATGATCGCCGTACACCCGCGCGAGGTCGAGAACACGCCCAGTGCAAAACGGGCAAGCACCCTTTACGCGACCCTTTACCGTGTTGCATCGCGTGCCGCATGGGTGGCGATGGAGCCCATCACAGGCCGCACCCATCAGTTGCGTGCGCATATGGCTGAGATTGGTCATCCGATTGCGGGCGACGGCAAATACGGTGGCTCGGGTCAGGACAACATGGGTGATGGCTGGGGGGCACAAATCGGCGGCGTGATCAGCAAAAAGCTCCATCTGCATGCCCGCATGATGCGGTTCGAGCATCCCCATACCCGCAAACCTGTCACGATCACGGCCCATCTGCCCGACCACATGGCCGCGACATGGGAGACGTTTGGTTGGACTGAAGACCTCGCTGCAGAAGACCCGTTCGAGGATATCTGATGCGTCTGGTGATATTTGATGTCGATGGCACTTTGGTGGACAGTCAGGGTGATATCGTTGCCAGCATGACAGCCGCTTTCGCTGAGGTTGGGCTGGTCACGCCTGCACGCGCAGACATCCTTGGGATCGTTGGGCTTTCGCTCGATGTGGCCATGGCGCGATTGGCTCCGGAGGCGAATACGGAACGCATGGTGCGAACGTATAAGGACACTTACGCGCACTTGCGGGCCACCAAGGGTGCGGCATCGTCCCCTCTGTATCCCGGCGCGCGCGCAGCCCTTGATCACTTTGCCGGGCGCGATGACGTGTTGTTGGGGGTCGCAACCGGGAAATCCAAGCGCGGCCTCGACAGTTTGATAGCGGCCCACGGGCTGGAGGGGATGTTCGTTACCCGGCAGGTCGCTGATTTTCACCCCTCAAAACCGCACCCGTCGATGATCCACGCCGCACTGAATGAGACAGGGATCGAGGCCGGTGATGCAGTGATGGTGGGTGACACACGCTTCGACATGGAGATGGCGACCAACGCAGGTGTCGCCGCTATTGGCGTTGCATGGGGGTATCATCCGCGCACCGAATTGGGCGCAGCACGCCAAGTTATCGATGGTTTTGCTGAATTGCCCGCGGCGATTGACGAAGTTTTGGAGGCGTCCGCATGAGTGAGTGGAAGCAGAAACGGTTCTGGAAAGAAGTGGCTGCCGTTGAAGGGAGCGATGGCTGGGCCATCCATCTGGACGGGCGATCGGTGAAGACACCAGCGAAAGCCGGTTTGATCCTACCCACGCAGACTATGGCCGATGCCATTGCGGCCGAATGGGACGCTCAGGAAGGCGTGGTTGACCCGACATCGATGCCATTCACCCGCTCGGCCAATGCCGCGATCGACAAAGTGGCCATTCAAAAGGCCGAGGTGGCCGACATGTTGGCGGCTTATGGGGATGCTGATTTGCTGTGCTATCGCGCAGAAGCGCCCGCAGAACTTGTTGAGCGTCAAAGCGCATCTTGGGATCCATACTTGGCTTGGGCGGCGCAGCACCTCGGGGCACGTCTGCATCCGCGCACAGGCGTCATTCACGAATCACAAGATGCCGATAGCCTAAAACGGCTGTCAGACCGAGTACACGCACTCAGCGAATTCCAATTAGCGGCGTTTCATGACCTTGTAAGCCTTTCGGGGTCGCTGATCCTTGGTTTTGCAGCCGCCCAAGACCTGAACCCCTTGCTTAACGTTTGGGCAGCTAGTCGGGTCGACGAAATCTGGCAACAGGAACAATGGGGCGCCGATGAAGAGGCGGAAACCGTTGCTGAAATCAAGAAAACCTCTTTTTTTCATGCAAAATCCTTCTTTGACGCTGCCTGAAGGTATTTAGCGGCCCTGTGGATATGTGCCGAAATAGCCGCCCAAGAATTCATCAGATTGCGCCGCTTTTGGCGTCACTCCCCTTGACGTTTAAGCCGGAATCCGACCAAGGTCTTGCCCACTAGGTGGGGATGAACCCCTCTGGGAGTCCGTCCGGCGTGCAGGAACACTCAATGTGCGTCGGTCAAACCGCCAAAATATGGCGGTGTATCAGGAAGAGGTAAGAATGAAAAAATCTGTATTTCTTGGCGCGCTCTCCGTCGCTGGCGTTGCTGCCGGCGTTGCGGCTGCTGGCACGCTTGACGACGTAAAAGCACGCGGCACACTTAACTGTGGCGTGACGACCGGTCTGGTTGGCTTTGCGGCACCAGACGCAAACGGCGAATGGAACGGTTTTGACGTCGCGGTCTGCCGCGCTGTCGCAGCGGCGGTTCTGGGTGATCCAACAGCCGTTGAATTCGTCCCAACAACGGGCAAGACGCGCTTCACCGCACTCGCATCCGGCGAAATCGACATGCTGGCGCGTAACACAACGTGGACGTTCAGCCGTGACGTGGACCTCAAGTTCACATTCGTCGGGGTGAACTACTATGACGGCCAAGGCTTCATGGTTCCAAAAGAGCTGGGCGTGTCCTCGGCGACTGAACTGGACGGCGCGACTGTGTGCATCCAGACGGGTACAACAACCGAGCTGAACCTAGCGGACTACTTCCGTGCCAACAACATCAGCTACGAGCCAGTGCCAATCGAAACCAATGCCGAAGCACAGCAGCAGTACCTTGCCGGTGCATGTGACGTCTTCACTACAGACGCATCTGGTCTGGCCGCGACACGCGCGACATTCGAAGCACCTGGTGATCACGTTCTGCTGCCAGAAATCATCTCGAAAGAGCCGCTGGGCCCGCTGGTCCGTCACGGTGACAACGAGTGGGGCGATGTTGTTCGCTGGACTCTGAACGCGCTGATCACAGCGGAAGAGCTGGGTGTCACATCCGCCAACATCGGCGAGATGGCCAGCGGCACCAACAACCCAGAAATCAACCGTCTGCTGGGTACCGAAGGTACCTTGGGCGAGATGCTGGGTCTGGACGCTGATTGGGCAATGAAAGCACTTTCCGTCTCCGGGAACTACGGTGAGATCTTTGAAGCCACAATCGGCGAAAGCACACCAATCGGTCTGGCCCGCGGCCTGAACGCTCAGTGGACAGAAGGCGGCCTGCTGTATTCGCCTCCATTCCGCTAAATTGAATAGCCAAGGGGCGCAGGGTAATTCCTGCGCCCCTTGCACATCCGGGCACGGGATCGCTGAAAACAGCGGCGAGATGTCCAAAGCCAACAGCCAAATCTGAAAACCCGGCCCCGCGCTTCAGACGCACCTTAATCAAGGCCGGATCTACGGGGAACAACTGTATGTCCACGATCACCGACCCACCACAGGGCGCATTCCGCCCGTCGATGTTGCTGAACGATACCCGATACCGATCCTACACGTTCCAGTTCATCGCGCTGATTGTGCTGATCGCATCATTTGCGTTCCTTGGATCAAACCTGTTCAGCAACCTGGCGGCTGCCGGTCTGAACATCTCTTACCAATTCCTCGGCTCGCCCGCCGGATACGACATCAACCAGGCGCTGGTGGAATACACCAGCCAGTCCACCAATGCGCGCGCCGCCCTTGTCGGCATCCTGAACACGCTGCTTGTGGCCTTTCTGGCTTGTATCACAGCCACCATTTTTGGCGTGATCGCCGGTGTGCTGCGCTTGTCAAACAACTGGCTCGTTTCCAAGTTGATGTCCTTTTACGTGGAAATCTTCCGCAACATTCCGGTTCTGATCTGGATCATCATTATCTTCACGATCATGACTGCGGTGATGCCTGCCCCACGTGCATTCAGGGGTGACGATGCAACAGCGTCCATGGTGATGAACGCCTTTGCTTTCACTAACCGCGGTGTCTACATCCCGGCGCCGGTCTGGGGACCGGGATCTTTGATCGTTGTGGCCGTCTTTATCCTGTCGATCATCGGTGTGTTTGCCTACCGTCGATATGCGACTAAGCTGCTCTATGATACGGGCCGTCTGCTGCCTATGGGCTGGCCAAGCCTTGCCATCCTGTTTGTGCCCACGCTGCTGATGTTTTTCATCATGGGGCGCCCCATCGGACTAGAATATCCAGAACTCAAGGGCTTTAACTTTTCCGGTGGTATCAAGATCGGCGGCCCATTGATCGCGCTCTGGTTTGCCCTTTCGATCTATACCGGTGCTTTCATCGCCGAAAACGTACGAGCTGGTATTCAGGCGATTTCCAAAGGTCAGACCGAAGCCGCTGGTGCGCTAGGTCTGCGTTCGGGTCGGATCATGAACCTTGTGGTGCTGCCGCAGGCCTTGCGCGTCATCATCCCACCGCTCATCTCGCAGTACCTTAACATCACCAAGAACTCGTCGCTGGCCATCGCTGTCGGTTATGCTGACATCACCGCGACGCTCGGGGGTATCACGCTGAACCAGACGGGTCGGGCCATCGAGTGCGTTCTTCTGCTGATGCTGTTCTATCTGACGATTTCGCTGTGCATTTCGGCGATCATGAACGTCTACAACAACTCTGTTAAACTGAAGGAGCGCTGAGCCATGTCAGACACATCTGCCAACTCCGTCGCCTTCGTGCGCACCGAAACAGTACCACAATCGCCACCGCCGTCTTCGGCGACGGGGCCAGTAAAATGGGCCAAGGACAACTTGTTCTCGACCCCGTTTTATTCGGTGCTGACCATCATTGCGGCCTATTTTATCTATCTGATCCTTTCGAGCACATTGCCTTGGATCCTGTCAGGTGTCTGGACCACGTCCAGCCTTGCTGAATGCCGCGAAGTGCTGGACGGCGTTTCCGCTGCCTGTTTCTCGGTTCTGACAGAGCGGTGGAACCAGCTGATCTTTGGGTTCAAGTACCCGGCTGACCAGTATTGGCGTCCATCATTGGCGTTCCTCGTCTTTTTCGCGGCCGTTGCCCCTGTTCTGTTTTACAAACTGCCGCGCAAATTGCTGATCATCACAGCGCTGTTCCCATTTGTTGCCTACTACCTGATCTGGGGCGGCACGATCTTGACGCCGATCCTTGCGCTGGCCGGGGTCGTTGCAGGATATGTGGTTTATAGCCGTCTTGTAGCCGGGAGCTTTGCTGCTGGTTTCTTTGGCGGGATTGCTGCGGCGTTTGTGGTTTGGACGATTGGCGGTTGGATCATTCCGGATAATGCGAATGAAGGCGCATGGCTGTCCGCCGTGCCGAGCCGTGACTTGGGCGGCTTCATGTTGAACATGATGCTGGGCGTGACCTGTGTGTCGCTGTCGGTGCCTTTGGGTATCGCACTGGCACTGGGTCGGCAGTCAGACATGCCGTTGATCAAGTGGATCTGCGTGATCTTCATTGAATTCATCCGTGGTGTGCCACTGATCACCTTGCTGTTCGTGGCAAGCGTTATGCTTGCCTACTTCTTCCCACCCGGTACGACGACTGACCTGTTCTTGCGGGTTGTGATCATGATCACGATGTTCTCGGCGGCCTACATCGCCGAGGTGATCCGGGGTGGCCTTGCGGCCCTTCCACGCGGCCAATATGAGGCGGCGGACAGCCTTGGGCTCGACTATGCCCAAGCGATGCGGCTGATCATTCTGCCGCAAGCGTTGAAGATCTCGATCCCGGGTATCGTCAACGTGGCTGTGGGTCTGTTCAAGGACACAACGCTGGTCTCGGTTATCTCGATGTTTGACCTGCTGGGTATGATCCGGGGTCCGATCCTTGCCTCTACCGAGTGGAACGGGGTCTACTGGGAGCTTCTGGGCTTTGCAGCGCTTCTCTTCTTCGTCGTGTGTTACGGCATTTCTCAATATTCGCAGTGGCTGGAACGTCAACTTGCGACCGATCACCGCTAAGGAGTGGATGACATGACTGAACAAGCTGTTGAAATGAACGTGTCCGACGAAGTCGCCGTTTCCATCGAGTCCATGAACAAATGGTACGGCACCTTCCATGTGCTGCGCGACATTGACCTGACGGTCTATCGTGGCGAACGGATCGTAATTGCGGGGCCCTCTGGGTCCGGCAAATCCACACTGATCCGCTGCATCAACGCGCTGGAGGAACACCAGCAAGGCAAGATCACCGTGGACGGGACTGTGTTGTCTTCGGACCTCAAGAATATTGACAAGATCCGATCGGAGGTTGGCATGTGCTTTCAGCACTTCAACCTGTTCCCGCACCTGTCAATTCTTGAAAACTGCACGCTGGCCCCGATCTGGGTGCGCAAAACACCCAAGAAGGAAGCCGAAGAGATCGCGATGCACTTTCTCGAGAAGGTGAAAATCCCCGATCAGGCTGACAAGTACCCCGGTCAGCTTTCGGGTGGTCAGCAACAGCGTGTGGCGATTGCCCGCTCGCTTTGCATGCGTCCGCGGATCATGCTCTTTGACGAACCGACCTCGGCTCTTGACCCTGAGATGATCAAGGAAGTGCTGGATACAATGGTCGAACTGGCCGAAGAAGGCATGACCATGCTGTGTGTGACTCACGAGATGGGTTTTGCCCGTCAGGTCGCCAACCGTGTGATCTTTATGGATGAAGGTCAGATTGTTGAGCAGAACGAACCCGAAGAGTTCTTTAACAATCCCAAAAGCCCCCGAACGCAATTGTTCCTGAGCCAGATCCTCGGGCACTGAGACACGTAAGGCGGGCGTTGATCCGCCTTACTCCATAACCTCTCGCGGGATCGCGAAACTAATCGGCTGGCCTTCGCGCCAGCCGATGTCGTTCCAGCCTTTGGCATCGAACGTGATCACCGCTGTTGCACATGTCGGGTAGTCGGAAAAACGTGGGTGGCGCGGTGGCTGTTCGACCAGCCTGTCGGCAAAGTCTGCGATCCCGGGATTGTGGCCGAGCATCAATACAGTTGGAGCTGTCTCGTCGCGCAGGACTTCCATCATGACCTCTGGCCCGGCGTGATAAAGCGTGCGTGTGAAACTGACAGGGATGTCCAATCGCAATTCTGCAAAAGTCTGACCAGTCCGGGTGCTGCTGGAGCTGATAGCCGTGTCAGGCAGGTGGCCTTGCGCGCGTAACCAGTCTCCCATCGCTTGGGCCGAAGCCTTGCCTCGGTCGTTCAATGGGCGGTCATGGTCCGCGAGAATTGGGTCATCCCACGCCGATTTGGCGTGGCGCATAAGGATCAGCGTCAAGGTCATCCGCGAAATGCTTTCATATGAAATGCGCTTTGTTCGTCCGGGCGGGCAAAGCGTTGGCT
Source organism: Tateyamaria sp. (assembly GCF_039945315.1). Classification (GTDB taxonomy): domain Bacteria; phylum Pseudomonadota; class Alphaproteobacteria; order Rhodobacterales; family Rhodobacteraceae; genus Tateyamaria. The sequence continues at coordinate 41,502 of NZ_JBDUXB010000028.1, forward strand.
GACTGGGCAGATGCGCCGCACATGGCAGCCCTTGGTCATACAGTCCTTCCCGTTGGGCGTTTCAAGGTAAGCCTTGCAGGCGGGCACGTCATAGGCCGCTGTCGCACTCAGCGCATCCACCGGGCATGCTGTGACGCATGGGCGATCAGAGCAGGTGTCGCATGGGCTTTGCCCTGCCGGTGCGGCAGATATTGGGCCGGGCAGTTCTAACGCGCCACGGATGGAGATCATAAGCCCGGCGGTGTCGTGGACCATCATGCCTGTCGGGCTTTGCCAGAACCGCCCGGTCGCCAAAGCCCATGCGATGAAAGGGGCATAGGGCGGGCCATCGGAGGGGAACTGCGCCTCAGCCCCGATCTGTATCGCCAGAGCGCCTAAGATGCGTTTGGACCAGCGATCTACAGGATCCCTAGCGTTGTCATGATATTCAGGGCTGGCCCGAAACACGTCCCACCACCCAGCATCAGTTCCGATCAGAACACGTGTTCCATCGCTTCCCATCACCATAAGGCCATGTGGCGAGACCGCCTGTTCAATCTGATCGAGGGTCATTTCCGTGCAAACGGCAAACTGAGGGACCAGCCCAGACGGGCGGGGCGGTCATCTTGCCATTCCAGCCCGACCGTCATGTCGTCATGTCCGCCACGGGGTTGCGCGATGTAGGTGCCAAACATCTGGTCCCAGATCGACAGGGCAAAGCCGTAGTTGCTGTCATGTTCATCCCGGTGCATCGAATGGTGGACCCGGTGCATATCTGGCGTGACCAGCACGCGGCGCACTATCGCATCAAGCCGAAGCGGCAACCGGATATTAGCGTGGTTGAACATGGCCGTGCCGTTCAGCATGATTTCAAACAGGATCACGGCCAACGCGGCGGGCCCAAGCAGGTATACAACGCCGATCTTGAGGATCATGGACAAGGCAATTTCAATCGGGTGGAAGCGGATTGCGGTTGTCACATCCATGTCTACATCGGCGTGATGGACCCGGTGTAAGCGCCAAAGCAACGGAACCTTGTGCGTGATCAGGTGTTGTCCCCAGATCACGAAATCAAGGATCAGGATAGCGGCAATCACTTCGAACCAGCCGGGCAGGGTGAGCGCGTTAAAGAGACCCCAGCCCTGTACCTGCGCGTCGACAGCAGCACCCACGGCCAGCAACGGCAGCGCCACGGCCATCAGCCGCAACAGCACTGTGTTGGCAATTGTGATGCCCCAGTTCGTCACCCAGCGCTTGCTTCGCTTCTGACTGCGCTCGCGGCGTGGCGCCAGCGTTTCAGCAGCAGCCAGAGCGGCAAACAGGCCGAGGAAGATCACCAGACGAATGGTTGCTTCGTTTTCCATGTAGCGAATGTATAGAGCGCGCTGACCAGCGCAATGTGGCCAATAGACACGTTTGCGTCACCGCGGGCGGATGATGGACCCGGCCCCGTGATTGGTGAAAAGTTCGAGCAAACAGGCGTTTGGCGCACGCCCGTCCAGAATGACGACGGCGCGTACACCGCTTGCGATTGCATCCAGAGCAGTTTCGGTCTTGGGGATCATGCCGCCCGCGATCACGCCCTCTTGGGTCAACGTACGGATCTGATCGGCCGTAAGGTCGGTGACGACTTCTCCGTCTGCGTTCTTGACGCCTGAGACGTCTGTGAGCAGCAACAGCCGATCCGCCTTGAGCGCACCGGCAATTGCGCCTGCCGCTGTGTCGCCATTGATATTGAACGTCTCGCCATTGCGACCCGCGCCAAGCGGGGCGATGACAGGGATCATCGCCTTTTCAAACAGGTTGTTCAGGATCGAGGGATCCATTTGTGCCGGGGTGCCGACCAAACCCAGTTGCGGGTCCGTCTGATCACAGATCATCAGATTGGCGTCCTTGCCCGACAGACCCACGGCGCGTCCACCGGCGCGGTTGATGGCTTGAACGATGCGCTTGTTCACAACGCCTGACAGCACCATTTCCACCACGTTCATTGTGGCGTCGTCGGTGACACGTTTCCCGTTCACAAACTCGGACTGGATGTCGAGGCGGGTGAGCATGTCATTGATCATCGGCCCGCCACCATGCACGACAACAGGGTTCACACCCACCTGACGCATAAGCACAACGTCGCTGGCAAAGCTCTCCATGGCCTCGTCGCTGCCCATGGCGTGACCGCCCAGCTTGATCACGACGGTCGCGCCGGCATAGCGCTGCAAATAGGGCAAGGCTTGGCTGAGCGTGCGGGCGGTGGCGATCCAGTCTCGGTTCATGTCTTGGGGTTTCATCTGTTGATCACTGATTTCGGGTTGCGCCCTGTCTTGCCCGAGCGTCGCGGGTGGGCCAAGATTTTTCGCACCTGGCTGCGGTTCGCATCACACAAGCGTGGCGATAATGGCGCGCAAAGTGGGGATACCGTCACCTTTTTCGCTCGAGGTCAGCACAATCTCTGGGAACGCAGCGGGGTGTTTGGACAGGGCGGTTCGGGTTTGGTCCAGCACGCGTTCTCGGTCGGCCGCCTTGACCTTGTCCGCCTTGGTCAGCACGCATTGGAATGTGACGGCGGCACTGTCGAGTAGGGACAGGATTTCCTCATCCACTTTTTTCACGCCGTGGCGCGCGTCGATTAACACAAAGGCGCGGCGCAGGGTTTGGCGGCCCGACAGGTACTGTTTCAGCAGATTTTGCCATTTTTCGACGATGGGCAGCGGTGCATTGGCGTAGCCATAGCCGGGCAGGTCGACCAGATAATGGCTGTCCTGAGCGGTGAAATAGTTGATCTCTTGTGTCCGGCCGGGTGTGTTTGAGGCCCGCGCCAGTCCCTTGCGACCGGTCAGCGCGTTGATCAAAGAAGACTTGCCCACGTTCGAGCGGCCGGCAAAGCAGACCTCAAGCCGATCAGCGGGGGGCAGGCCGGACATGGCAACCACGCCCTTCACAAACTCGGTCTCGCCTGCAAACAGCAAGCGACCGCGTTCTTCGGTTTGCGGATCAGGCGTCTCGGCGATGGGGAAGGGGAGTTGCATCAGAGGAGTTCCGCCTTTGCGCCAATGCTGATGTCGCCAGACGTGACGACTTCGGCATAAACGCCGAAATCCTGATGTCCGAAATGGGTGTTGAGAGCATCCAGCGTATCGGTGTCACGTAAACCCGTAACCGGGTTGGTGTTGGTCACGGAGCAGCGTTTGATCCGTTCACGCACGCGCAAGACTGCATCGCCGACGCGTATGTCCCGACCCAACCATTCCATTTCCGCCCAGGCTGGCGTGTCATTCAGAAAGATGTTTCCACGCCAGCGTTCCAACTCGACTGGGGTGTCCAACTTGGAAGCTACATCGGCATGGCTCGCCGTATTCATGATCGACACAGCGGCCAAAGGGCTGTCCGTCATGCCCCGGTCCGGTGCACTGACGACCCCGGAAGGCGCGTCACGTTCGGGGGGGCAAAGTGGGGCAACCCAAGACAAGAACCGCGCGACATCATTGGCGTCATCCGGGCAAAATGTGATGTCGTCAAGGTCCGCGTGGCGCAAAGAGATTTGGCGTGTTTTCTCGTTCAAACTGGCCCAGATACCGGCCAGACCGGGTGTGCGAGAGCCAATCATAAAATTGCGGCAAGACACCCAAGCTGGGGATTGCACGTCGAATTTCGTCGCTTCATGGGTCACTGCCCATACCCGATCCCAGGGCATGGTCTGCCCTTCGGTCAGGGTCACCGCATCTATCTGCTCACGCCCATGGCTCTTGATCGGGTAGCGGTGGAGCGAGGCGACGCGCATCGCTACTTCCCGCCCTTTTTGCTCGGTGCTTTGGTCGAGTTGGCAGCATCGGCCTTGGCGGTCTTCTTGAAGCTGCCTTTGATATTGCCCATGAGGTCAGGTTTGTATCCCTGGCTGCGCATGATCAGGTACTGCTGAGTGAATGTTATCGTGTTGTTGGCGATCCAGTAGACCACGAGGCCACTGGCAAAGCCGCCGAGCATGAACATGAACACCCATGGCATCCACGCAAAGATCATCTGTTGCGTCGGGTCTGTGGGCGCCGGGTTCAGTTTCTGTTGCAGCCACATCGAGATGCCCAGAAGGATGGGCAAGATGCCGATGAAGATCAGCGCCATTATTGACGTTGGTTCGGGCGAGGCGTTGGGCAACAGCCCAAACAGATTGATGATCGAAGTCGGATCAGGCGCGCTGAGGTCTTGGAATGGGCCAAAGAACGGCGCGTGCCGCAATTCGATTGTGACAAAGATCACCTTGTAGAGCGAAAAGAAGATAGGGATTTGAAGCAGGATCGGTAAGCAGCCCGCGGCCGGGTTCACCTTTTCCTTTTTATAAAGCTCCATCATGCCCTGTTGCAGCTTTTGCTTGTCGTCGCCGGCGCTTTCTTTGAGCGCCTCCATCTGAGGCTGTAATTCCTTCATCTTCGCCATGGAAACGTAGGATTTGTAGGCCAGCGGGAACAGGATTGCCTTGATCACGAGGGTCAGGCCGATGATGGACCAACCCATGTTCCCAATGATCAGGTTCATTTCATGCAACAGCCAGAAGATGGGTTTGGTCAGGAAAAAGAACCAGCCCCAGTCGATGCTGTCGACGAACCCTTCGACCCCGGCCTGCTGGTAATCGCGGATGGCATCCCATTCTTTGGCTCCGGCAAACAGTTGCGTGGTGACGCTGACGGTGGCCCCCGGTGCAATGTCCTGCGTGGGCAGGCGGGTGACTGCGCGGAACACATCGGTACGGGGCGCATATGTCAGTGCCTGTTCAAAACTTGGAACACCCGTTGGGATCAGGATAGATTGCCAGAAGTGGTCGGTGAACCCGATCCAACCTTCGGCAACGTCTGGTGTCACGATGGCTGGGCGGCCCCAATTCGGATCAACGTCGGCGTCCGGAATGTCATCCCAGTTGGTTTCCGACAATTCTCCGTTGGCCATGGCCACCGCGCCTTCGTGCAGAATGAAGAAGTTGCGGATGTCCGTTGGGATACCGTGCCGTGTGATCATGCCATAGGGCGCGGCACGCACAGCTGTGTCTGCCGAGTTGGTGACAGATTGGGTGACGCTAAACATGTAGTCTTCGTCGACACTGATGTCGCGGCGGAACACTTGGCCGATCCCGTTGTCCCACTCCAGTGCGACAGGGGTTGATGGGGTCAGTATGTCGCCTTCAACAACGGTCCAGAGGGTGTTCGGGTCCGGGACCGCGTTCGCTTCCAGACCACTGCCCGGTGCCCAACCGTGCAGCGCATAATATGCTCCTGCTGTTCCAACCGGGGACAGCATGGTGACGATATCGGCGTCTGGCTCTAGCGTTTCGCGGTAGTCTTTGAGACGCAAATCATCCAGCCGGCCGCCAGCAAGTGAGATCGAACCGCTGAGGCGGGCGGTGTCGATCGCAACCCTTGGTGCGTCTGCGGTTGAGTCTGCGGCGGCGGTTTGCGTGGCCGGTGCTGTCGTGGCCTCACCCGAGACCGGCGGCGCGGCTGGTACAGCGTTGTCGCCGTTGTCGGCGGTTGAAGCGGCGGGTGCTGTGGCATCCAGAGGAATGTCCGGTTCCGGCGGTGGGAACAGGACAAACCAGACCAAGATCACAAGGAAACTGAGTGCTGTTGCAAGAATGAGGTTCTTGTTCTGATCGTCCATAGGGGACTGCCACCTGCTGTCTGAAACGTTGGTCGGGTTCAACAGAGTGCAGGGACAAAGGTCAAGCGGATTCGGCCTGTTTTTCCCTCCGGAGGCGAGACACAAAGGCGTTCGTCCGTGCTATTCGAACGTTGTATGGGGCGCGCTGTAAGGTAATAGGATGCAGAATGCGGCGCCGAGACGCTTTTGTACCGTGGTCTGGCCAATCAACGGTAATCAATTTGAGCGACGTAGTGGTATGACGGGCAGTTCTTGCACCTTTGCGACATGGGATCGAATCCAGTCCAGGGTCTTTTCAAACGGCATGGGCCGCGCGATGCCAAAGCCCTGCACATAATCGCATCCCAATTGTGCAAGCAGCGCATGTTCGCCAACAGTTTCGACCCCCTCTGCGAGGGTTTCGATGCCCAGCAGTTCGGCCATGGTCAGAACGGCGCTGATCATACGTTGTTGTTCGGGATCACGATCCGCTTTCATCACAAAGGACTGGTCAATCTTGATCCGACCTACGCCAAAGCGCCGGATTGCAGAGAGTGAGGCATGTCCGGTGCCAAAGTCATCTAGGTCAATCTGACACCCGAGGTCATGCAATGCGTTGATGTTCAATGTGATTGTGTCATCCAGTGTATCCGTCACAACGGTTTCGAGGATTTCAACTGCCAGCCTTTCAGGGGCGAGGTCAAAGCGATCCAGTTCCCAACTGATTTTTTCGACCAGACGGGGATTGTTAAGCTCCGAACCGCTGAAATTCACACCGACCTGGGGCACATTCACGCCAGCAGCATCCCATGCTTTGAGCGCGGTGAAGGTGTGATACATCATCACCTCGGCCAAGCGTTCGAGCAGAGCCGCTTCTTCAATCGCGGGCAGGAATTCGACCGGAGAAATTGCACCGCGTACTGGATGTATCCAGCGCGCAAGCGCTTCGAATCCGGTGACCCGGCCTGTATCTGTAGAAATCTGTGGTTGGAACCAGGGTTGAATTTGGCCTTGTTCCAGTGCCGCAGCCACTTCGCCGCGAAGGTCTGAGCGGCTTTTCAGGCGCGAATGGAGTTCCACCGAATAGGCGCGCACAGATGTGGGGCCGCGCCTTTGAGCCTCGTTCAGAGCGGCGAGGGCCGCGTTGATCCAGTCTTGGCTGTTGGTATCTGGCGCGCGGGCCTGCAGGCAAAATCCTACACTCGCGGTGATATAAACGGTTGCCCCGTCCAAGGCGATTGGTTCTTCGACGGCTTGTTGAATGCGGCCGCTCATCTGTATACAGCTTTCCAGATCCAGATCCAGATCCAGATCCAGATGCGTGACCGGGGCAAGGCAGATCGCAAACCGGCTGTCTCCGATCTTGCTGATCACATCGTTATCACGGGAAACGGTGTTGAGGCGTTGCCCGACCGCCTTGAGCACACGATCAACGGCGCCGGGTTCAAAGCGCCCTTTCAACGTCGAAAAATCATCCAGTTCAATTGCAAGAAGGGCACTATGGCGTTCGGTGCCAGTGACATCTTCTCGCACCGCCTGCACCCGTTCACAAAAAGTGTTGGGTTCCACCAATCCGGAAACAGGCATGCGTGCGACACGATTTTTGACCAAATTGTCCAAACCGCCCAACATCATCCAGCCCGTCGGGATGAGCAACGCAACCGCGACAAGGATCACCTCTCCACCAATCCAATAGGCAGCCAGACAAAGTGCGGGGAGGAATGCCAGCATTTGCGTGCCCGACAACGACGACACGACTCTATCGCGAATTTCAGCCAAGGTAGTGGGTGGGCGAAGGCGCATTTTCAGTCCTCTTGCGTGCAACGCGTCAGCTTTTGACGCCAACCTTTGCTACGCCGCCTTCGTAAGCCGGTGTTTAACCCAAGTCCGGAATGTCCTTCGAATTTTCATCAATTGGTCCTGATTGCAGGGCAAGCCCCTGAAAATCAAAGAGCTTCGGATCAAGCAGATGCGAGGGGCGCGCATTCATCAATGCGCGGAACATTACCTGACGGCGCCCCGGGCTGTTGGCCTCCCATCCATCAAGGATCTGTTTGACCTGTTGACGCTGCAAACCGTCCTGACTGCCGCACAGATCACACGGAATAATCGGGTAGTTCATAGCACGGGCAAACTTGTCGCAATCGGCCTCTGCCACGTGGGCGAGCGGGCGATAAAGGAACAAATTACCCTCTTCGTTCACCAGTTTGGGTGGCATCGTGGCCAGACGTCCGCCGTGAAAGAGGTTCATAAAAAACGTCTCAAGAATGTCATCGCGGTGATGGCCCAGTACGACGGCCGAACACCCTTCTTCGCGCGCAACCCGGTAAAGGTTGCCGCGCCGCAGCCGCGAGCAGAGTGCGCAAAACGTACGCCCCTCGGGCACTTTGTCGATTACGATGGAATAGGTGTCCTGATACTCGATCCGATGCGGAACGCCCATGCGCTCAAGAAACTCGGGTAGGACAGTTGCCGGAAACCCCGGCTGCCCCTGATCCAGATTGCAGGCCAGAATATCGACGGGCAAAAGCCCGCGCCATTGCAGTTCATAAAGCACGGCCAGCAACGTGTAGCTGTCTTTGCCCCCGGACAAACAGACCAGCCATTTCTGGCGCGGTGCGTTTGCATCGACCATCCCATATTGCTCAATCGCCTCACGCGTGTTGCGCACAATGCGTTTGCGCAGCTTTTTGAATTCGGTCGTGCTGGGCGCGCCTGCGAAAAGAGGATGGATATCGTCGCTGTCATCTAACATGGGGGCACCTGTTGCTGGGCATGTCCGCTCTATATCACGGGACGGGTGAACCAAAAGGGGCAGAGGCGCGTATCCTTCACAACGTTGAAGGGATTTCATGATGTTGCGTATCTTTCTTTTGCTGGCCATCGGCCTTGTGGCTGCGTGTACTGGCAAACCACAGCTTGAGGATGCGCAACTGTCTGAGCGCAAGCTGAACCTGGAAGAGTTTTTTGACGGACAAGTGCTTGCCTACGGTCAGTTTCAGGATGTGTTTGGCACCGTGCGCCGCCGATTTGACGTAGAGATCAACGGCACGTGGGATGGGCAGACACTGACACTGGTTGAAGATTTTATCTACGAAGATGCCAGCACCGAACAGCGTGTCTGGACCTTGGTTAAAACGGGCGAAGACACCTGGAGCGGCACTGCCCCCGGTGTGATTGGCGAGGCGACCGGTGAAGAGCGTGGGGACACGTTCAACTGGCAATACCAGATTGACCTGCCCGTGCCTGACGGCACCCTGCGCGTGACCTTTGATGACTGGATGTGGCTGCTAAGCGAAGATCGTCTGCTGAACCGCGCTTATATGAAGCGCGCGGGCATCGACATCGGTGACGTGATCATCACATTCGAAAAACAATAATTACGGATCGTCCCGGTCAGGCACTGGGTCATACCCTGTCCCTCCCCATGGATGGCATCGGCCGATCCGGCGCAGGGTCATCCACGTTCCTTTGATTCCGCCGTGCTTTTTCAAAGCGTCCATCGCGTATGCGCTGCAGGTGGGCTGGTAGCGGCAATTGAATCCGACCCACGGCGAAAACATCAGACGATAGGCGCGCACCGGCAGCGAGAGGAAGAAGGCCAGCGGGGTCACGTTGCGCGGCTTAGCGCTTGACGCAGATCATCCAGCATCACATCGAAAGGGCGGTTTGCTGTCACCTCGGCCCGTCCAATCAACACGTAATCCATGTCGGCGCTGCCGTGTTCTGGTAAAACGAGGCGCGCGATTTCGCGCAGGCGCCGTTTGGCCCGGTTGCGGGCCACTGCGTTGCCCACTTTTTTCGAACACGTGAAACCGACGCGGATCACGTCACCTTCATCGCGGGGCCGGTACTGCAAGACGAAACCGGGGGTCACCACCCGCTTGGCCCGCGCGGCCCGCAAAAAGTCAGCGCGCGCCTTGAGGATCTCAAAACGCAAATGAACCGCCGGGGGCGTTCCCTGTCCAACGACGTCGTTGGACAAAGGGGCCTCGGGCGGGTTCATTTGGAAACCTGTGGTGGCGCGCGTTTATGCGCTGAGCGACTTCCGGCCGCGGGCGCGGCGGGCGTTCAGGATTTTGCGGCCGGCTTTGGTTGCCATGCGCGCACGGAAACCGTGACGCCGCTTGCGCACGAGGTTGGAAGGTTGAAAGGTGCGTTTCATCGCTTTGGCTCCGGATCTATTGGCCTATGTCCCGCGGATTCGGGGTCAGGCAGTATTCGAAGCCCGTCCTCTAAAGGGCGCCCGCAGGCAAGTCAAACCCTTGCAGACCAAAAATGTCATGCTCTTGCAACAAATCTGGCGGCAAGGCGCTCTAATTGTTTCACTTTGGGCCTGAAACCTGCACTTCCGTTCAACGCCGCGTGAAGGACCTGTTTTCTGGGGTGTGGCACGCCCAGTTTCAAGTCACAACAGCCCCAACAGCCGGGGCTAAATGATGCGCGACGACAAAAAGGAAGATACAGTGTCCGACACCAGCCAGCCCAGAAGCAGTGGTTTGATGCGTAAACTGCCCTTGATCATCATCCTTTTTGTGGCTGCGATCGGTGCCTTCACGCTGAAAGACTACCTCAACTTTCAAACGCTGGCGGACAACCGCGAGGCGCTGTTGGCCGTGCGTGACAAGCACTATGTGCTGACGGCGCTGGTGTTTATGGGGGCCTACGCTCTGATCGTCGGGTTTTCGCTGCCCGGTGCTGCGGTCATGACACTGACGGGTGGTTTTTTGTTCGCAACGTTTCCCGGTGCGCTCTTTAACATGACGGGGGCCACGCTTGGGGCCATAGCGATTTTCCTTGCCGCCCGTTGGGGGCTGGGAGAACGGCTGGCCGAGAAGATGGACACCAGCGATGGGTTAATAAAAAAGATCAAGGCTGGGATCGATGACAATCAGTGGTCCATGCTGTTCCTGATCCGTCTGGTGCCTGCGGTCCCGTTCTTTGTTGCCAATCTGGTGCCTGCGCTTGTCGGGGTGGCGCTCGGCCGCTACGTGATTTCAACATTCCTGGGGATTATTCCGGGTGCGGTTGTTTACACGTCTGTTGGTGCGGGGTTGGGCGAAGTATTCGATCGCGGTGAGACGCCGGATCTGGGCATTATCTTTGAACCGGCGATCTTGCTGCCCATACTTGGGCTATGCGCTCTTGCTGCTCTACCCATCCTGCTCAAGGCCACACGCGGCAAACAAGGGATCTGAAGCCCATGAAACAGATCAAGACAGATGTTCTCGTGATCGGCGCCGGATCGGGCGGCCTGTCGGTTGCCGCTGGTGCCAGCCAGATGGGCGCGGATGTTGTCCTGCTCGAAGGGCACAAGACGGGTGGCGATTGCCTCAACTACGGCTGTGTGCCCTCCAAAGCGCTTATTGCGAGCGGCAAGGCGGCGTATGGGCAAAGCCATAGCGATGTCTATGGCGTGGCCAATGTGGTCCCGCAGGTCGACTATGCGGCAGCCAAGGACCACGTAAGAAATGTCATTGCTCAGATCGAACCTGTGGACAGCCAAGAGCGGTTCGAAGGGTTCGGGGTCACCGTGATCCGGGAGTTTGGGCATTTCATCTCGGACACCGAAGTGCAGGCTGGCGATGCCGTCATCAGCGCGCGCCGTATCGTGATCGCAACCGGGTCTAGTCCGTTTGTTCCGCCGATCGATGGTATCGATACGGTGCCATATTTGACCAATGAAACTCTCTGGGATTTGCGTGACCAACCCGAGCACCTGTTGATTATCGGCGGTGGTCCGATCGGGATGGAAATGGCGCAGGCCCATGTGCGCCTTGGATCAAAAGTAACCGTAATCGAAGGGGCCAAAGCACTGGGCAAAGATGACCCGGAGATGGCTGCGATCGTACTGGATAACTTGCGCGCCGAGGGGGTCGAGATAGTTGAAGATGCCAAGGCGTCGCGGATCGAAGGTTCTGATGGCGAAATAGCAGTCCACACCGAGGATGGGAGACGCATTATCGGCACCCATCTGCTGGTGGCGGTTGGACGCAAGTCCAACACTGACAAGCTTAAGCTCGAATCTGCGGGGGTGGAAACCACACGCAGTGGCGTCAAAGTTGACGCCTCGCTTCGTACGACGAACAAACGGGTCTATGCCATCGGAGACGCAGCGGGCGGGCTGCAATTCACCCATGTGGCCGGATACCATGCCGGTGTCATCATCCGTTCGATGCTGTTTGGATTGCCGTCCAAGTCCAAAACCAGCCACATACCTTGGGCGACATATACCGATCCCGAGCTGGCTCAAGTGGGGCTGACCGAGGCGCAAGCCAAGGACGAACACGCCAACAAGCTGGAGGTCGTCCGCTTTCACTACGAACACAACGATCGCGCAATTGCCGAACGCAAAACGTCAGGTTTGATCAAGGTTATGGTCGTCAAAGGCCGCCCTGTCGGCGTGTCTATCGCTGGCCATCAAGCAGGCGAATTGATAAATCTCTGGGCACTGGTTTTGGCCAACAAGATGAAGATGAGCCAAGTCGCCGCCATGGTCGCGCCTTATCCCACCATCGGCGAGGTCAATAAACGCGCCGCTGGGGCCTATTTTAGCCCGCGCTTGTTTGACAGTGATTTGGTCAAACGGGTTGTGGGGCTTGTGCAGCGCTTCATTCCCTGAACAGATTACAGCATGTTAAATTCCCTCTCTGGCCGATTTTTGATCCTCACGACGATTTTCGTGATGCTGGCAGAAATTTTGATTTTTGTGCCGTCCATCGCACGTTTCCGTGAAGACTATCTGCAAAACCGGCTGGAACGGGCGCAGATCGCATCACTTGCCCTGCTGGCCGACGACATGATCGACAGCGAACTTGAGGCCGAATTGCTGGAAAATGCAGGTGTTTTCAACGTTGTGCTGCGTCGGGACGAAGTACGCCAATTGATGCTGGCCACGCCGATGCCGCGCCCCATCGATGCGACCTTTGATTTGAGGGATGGCACTGCGATGGTTCTGATCCGGGACGCTATGAAGCGGCTGGCCGAACCGGAAAACGAGGTGATCCGCGTAATTGGAGCGCCCGTGCGCGAGGCTGGACTGCTGATTGAGATCACCGTCGAAACGGCACCGCTGCGCATGGCTATGATCGACTATGGCATTCGGATTTTAATCCTGTCGGCGGTGATCTCTATCGTGACAGCGTTCCTGTTGTTCATCGCAGTCCGCGCGATCATCGTGAAACCCATTCGCGGCGTCGTCGGGCACATGCAGCGCTATGCTGCCGCCCCTGAGGATGCACGGCGGATCATCACGCCGAATGCAGGTGTGACCGAACTGCGAGAAGCTGAAGAGGCCTTGCGAGCCATGCAGACCGAGCTGATCGCAGCTTTGCGCCAAAAGGACCGGTTGGCGCAACTGGGATCGGCGGTGTCCAAGATCAGCCACGACTTGCGCAACATACTGACCTCGGCACAATTATTCACTGACCGGATAGAAAGCTCTGAAGACCCTCTGGTGCGCCGCATGGCACCAAAGCTGGTGGGCTCGATCACGCGTGCGGTCCATCTGTGTGAAAGCACGCTGGCCTTTGGCAAGGCCGAAGAGCCCAGCCCGACGCTCACAATGTTGACACTGGATGATATCGTCGCAGATGTGCTCGATAGCGAACGACTGGCGGTTGGTGACAACGATCTGTCATTGAGCGAAAATATCCCGCCCATGTTCACGCTGCGTGCAGACCCTGAACAACTGTTTCGAGTGATCTCAAACCTTGTACGTAATGCCCGTCAGGCGATTGTTGCGAGCGGCAAGCCTGCTGAGATCAATGTCTCTGCCTATGAAGACGACGACAACTGGTGGATTGAAGTGGCAGATACCGGACCCGGTTTGCCCAAACGCGCACAAGACCACCTGTTCACGCCGTTTCAGGGCGGGGTAAGCAAAGGCGGCACTGGCCTTGGCCTCGCCATCGCATCCGAATTGATCCGCGCCCATGGTGGTGCATTGGAACTGGACCGGACCGGGCCGACAGGCACCGTCTTTTCGATCCGTTTGCCCAAGGGCGACGGTATTTGAGCGGCTTGGCCTCTTTGGCTCAATAAGCCTCTTGCAAAGCCGCGGCCACAAGACTAAACCGCCCGCCAGTGGACCGATAGCTCAGCTGGATAGAGTACCTGACTACGAATCAGGGGGTCGGGGGTTCGAATCCTCCTCGGTCCGCCACCACCTAAATAAAATCAATGACTTACAGAGATTTTTGGATTTGTTGTGCCATCCGGTGTGCCAAGCCGTTAATGTGCCCGCAGACACGGCAAAGCATAGGTGATCCAATGGTACGACGCAGACCCCCAAAGGCAGTCAGGCTGCAGCAAAAGGTTGCTGATCTGGAAAAGCAGTTGGCAGATGCACAGGCTAAATTGCAGGAAACTTAGGGGGTGCCGTTACTTTCTAGGCTCTGGACCCATTAAATTCCAAAGCATCAAATACCACCAAGCGGACCTTCGCTGCACGACGCCCCAACGGCTGAGTTGCGGACGAAGCAGACCTATACTGCGGGGTGCATGAATGACCGAGTTGCGGACGAACCGGCCTGATGCTCGTGCAGCGAAAATCCGTCGCCTCGTTTTCACGAAAAAGCGTCATAGCTCGCGGTAGTGCAGCGCAATTTCCCCATAGCGGACATTGATCGCTACTAAATTGCCTCAGCTCGAAACCGGTCGTTCGCTGCGCCGTTGTCGGATGTCTCAGTTAAGGATCTTTCTGCCATTCAGCTAGAAGTGGGAAAGTAGTGCTCACAATGAACGACTTCTAACAATCAGGCTTAAGTATTAGCGACGTTCTTCCAACAACTTGATCGCATCAGTGCCTTCCAGTTTGGCATTGCCCGAACCGAAGTCGAAAGCAGTTTCCCCCATCTCGGTCCTGGCAGTCGGATCAGCACCGGCTTCAAGTAGCACCATGATCTGCTCTTCCGACCCAAACTTGGCGGCACCATGTATCGGGGCCCAATCATTGGCTGATTGAGCATTCACCTCAGCACCAGCATCCAGCAGCAATCTGATATTTTCCTGCGACCCGGTAGCAGCCACGAAATGTAGTGGCGTCCGATCTAGTTGGTCTTTGGCATTCACATCCGCTCCTGCAGCAAGCAAAGTGGCGATTACATCAGGTTGCGCCCCAGCCACCCAGTGCAGACCTGACTTGCCGACATCATCCGTCGCATTCACATCGACGCCTTGGTCTACCAGTTGCTGGATGCTTTCTACCGTCGCTGAAACATAGAACTCGGCACTGCACAGTTCTGCGCAACCGCCATCAGCCAACACTGGACCGGCTGCAAACATCACCACAAATGCGATGCCAAAAATGCCTTTTCTCATAACTGAACTCCCTTCAATGCCGTCAGACTTTACCATGGAATGACAAAATACCCATTCCGTGGTTCAACGACCGCTCCGAACAGCCCAATGTCCGCTCATTGATCCACGCCTCTGAAAGCGTTGAAA
>NZ_JBDUXB010000029.1:0-18206 GCF_039945315.1 Tateyamaria sp.
AACCGCCGGAAATCTTCGCGAGAACGCCTGCAAGCACCGCGAAGCCGCCACTCCAGCTGACGCGGCTAACGCCGGGCTTGAAAACAACGGTAAAATCCGTCAGCTTCACCTAAACACCAAAATACTTGGGAAATATCGGTTTGGAATAAGTTCGTACGGAGAATTTGCGAGAACGCCCCCTACTGAAAGAGCATTTTGCTCTCCTTCTTCGTTTGTCCCGAGCGCTTCATTTTCTACCCAATCAAGTGCATCATCGAAGTTGAAATCATTCATATTATTTTTTTACCTTCAAAGACCGAAAGCATATCTCCAAAGCAAACAATAATGGACCGAATATAATGGCGGGTAACAAAAGAGGAAACAGTCGTGTTTCTCCGAAAATTTGTTCACCAAAAAAATACATGGCACATAAAATAAGATGTAGAATCCCGTAACCTACAGCCTTGAAGGCAATATTGTTATTCATCTTGCCCGCCACATTCTCTCTCGCTCCGTAACCAGCCTAACGCCTCGCGTAAATTACACGTCACGGTGGTCACCGCAAGCACGTGCGAGACATCAGAGCCTTTCACCCGATATTTCCCAAGTATTTTGGTGTTTGGGTGAACGTCCATTCCAGATCGCATCTTGCGTTGGTTTGGTGCCGGCCCAGAAGGTCTGCAAGAAGAAGGTGATAGCACGACTATTATTGCGTCGATGAACCGAGACGCTGAAGGTCGCGGTCACTCTCTGGCTGGTGTTGCTGCCGCAGGCGGTCGTAGCAAGACAAAGCTTGGTGACGATATGACAGGCGGTGATGGTGGCGGTGGTGCTGGTGGCGCCGCTGGTGCCGCCGCTGGTGCCGCCGCTGGCGGTGGTAAAGGCAAATCAAACAAGCCACCATCCGGAAAAAATAACGGTGAATAATACAATCTAAGATGACCAAAGGGTATTGGATCGCAAACAACCTTGTCCATGACAACGAGGCTTACAAAGCATACCAGAAAGCTAATGCTGGCCCTCTGAAAGAATACGGTGGCAAGTTTTTGGTACGTGCAGGCAGACAAGTTTCTCCAGAAGGCGTAATGTTTCCGCGCAGTGTCGTCATTGAATTTCCAAGCTATGCCGACGCAGTCGCATGCTATGAAAGTGTTGCATATCAAGAAGCTTTGACGATCCGCCAACCAATTGCCGACACCAACTTGATCATCGCCGAAGGATATGACGAATGAGCCAAACATAATTCACACTCAGCGACAAATTTCTTGAAACACTCAAGCCTGAGAGAAAAACGTCCAAACTCGCAAGTAATATGCTGGTGGATGGGAGCAGGCAAAATACTACCTGCCCATTGGGACTAGCGAATTTTTGTCGATGGAAGTTTTTGCGTGGAGCAACGAAATGTTTAATGACGACGTCTTGGCCAAGTGCCCAAAATGCAATTCGTCCGACATAAATATAACCCGCGAAGAAATCCGATGTGCTACCTGCAACTTCGCAGAAGACTTAAACCTTCCTGAGAGACTCCAGTCGGATGTTGCGGCTGCGATTGGCTCCGCAACTTGGCGAGATGTTTTGCAACGTTGGGACTTTGCAGGCTGATTGATAGCAGCAGCGTTGGGAGTTTACTGGCGTTCGAGGAAAATCCCCTTTTGCCAATCCTTTTTCACGCAGACAGGATACAGACAGATTTGGAGTTTTATCTAAAACGCAACTTTCCGAGATGCGTAAAGAGAATCCAAACAGGATCAGTGCGTATCAAACTGTGCCCAAAAGGACGATTTTCGTTCATGCCGCATTCTCAGTTCATCAACGTAGCGATCATGGTTTGGGAAAGAATCAAACGCTTCGATGTCTTCGGCAACGGCGCCACACTCTTTGAGATGGCTGGCCACATGCCCGTAGCGAGAAACCCGACTTTCATCCAAGGCGAAGGCTATCATCGCACGCCAGACCACTGTTGCAGCAAGTGGATGACGGTCGCGGAGCATATCCGCCGCAGGCACAAGCAATTCGTAGTGGTCGCCATCAAGTTCGCTGGCGCGCGCCCGTACCAATTGTGCGGCGGTTGGCAAGTCTGGCCACTGAAGGCAAAAGTGCAACGCGGGCATCACATTTGGGTACTCCAGTACATACGCGCGCGCCTTGTCTTCTGCTTCCACATCCTCAAAATCTGGTAACTCTTTTAGAAACGCTTGCAGGTGTTCGACGCTCAGTCTTGCTGCAAAACAGGCCCAACGATGCGCTTGTGCGTCGTCATCACGACCGAGCGCCAATAAGGTAGCGATATATGCTTCATCCCATTGGTCTTGTCCCAAACTGCGACCATCGTCATCGACATTGCCCAGAACGACAAGCGCGTCATTGGCTTTACCATCTTCCAGTAAGAGGCCCGCAACCTCAGCAGCGATTGCTTTGTTGCGCAGATCGTCAGCCGTATACTGCGCAATATAGGCATTGGCATCACCTGAAGCGGTGGCGATGTCTTGCAGGCATTGCCTGACAAAACGTTGCTTCTGATCGGCGCGATAATCCGTCTCGCCCCGTAATTCGCGCAGGAAAATTATGGCGTCATGTTCATTCTCAGGATCAGCGACGGGTGCATCGCTAAAGCGTTCTACATGGTCCTTGAGGTATGACAGCCCGGCGTCACCAAGCGTCGGCGCCATCAGGCTAATGATCCCATCCCATTCACCATATCCATTGTCTGACATCGCAGTCCAAACCCGATCAGCGAGCGCTTCTGGGTCTGCCTCTGTGCGCGGTGCAATATCGGCGAAATGCAAGATTGCCGCGCGAAACACATCGCCGACATCCCCGCGCCGATCATCAACGCGTTCATACAGGAACGGAGCAACCTCAATAAATTGCCAAAGCAAATCAAATGCAGTGTTCGGATCTTCTAGCGCAATCTTCTCAACGATCATCGCAATCTGTGTCTCAAGATCTTTGACAAGCCCCTTCCGTTTACGCCAGCTGATGAAACTCTTTGACTTACGCAGTGACGCCAGCCGCTTGCGTACCTCATGGGCCAGTTCTGCCATACCCAGGTTGTGGCTCAGTTCCAAACGTAGACGGCGTTTAATGTCTGCGCTTCCTTGGCTAACCTCGATCAAAAGATCAGCAAGGCGATCAGCACCCAGATCCGCAAGATTTGATTTGTTTAAGGTCTTCTTTGACATGTCCGAACTAGAGCTCGCGCTGGACTATTTGTAGTGTTCGCGACGATCACCGAATGACCTGACACGTTTGCGCCAAGCGCGATAACTTCCGGGCTTTAGTGTATCCCGCATGAGAGCTTTCACCTCTTTCTCACGCAGTCCGTATTCGCTGTGTATATTGGCGAAGCTCACATGGTCGCAGAGCGCCATCGCCACAATTTCATTGCGGTGCGCATCGTTCAGGTCATTCATTAGTATCATGACAGGTCCTCTGTGCTTAAAAGAGCTCAGCATCAAGCAAGATTTTTGGAATGTTCTTCTTCACCTTAAAGAACCCAGCTGTTGCATATGGCCAGATTAGGTCGTCCCATGAACGGCGCAGTTCTGTAAAACTAATACAAGCAGCATCAAGTGCAGGCATGGCCTCATTGATCCAATCCCGCGCATACCCTTCGGGTAGATAAGACGTGATGATCTGTTTTGTGCCTGCACGCTCTGCCATCCAGGCCAAATCCGATGGGACGCCCGCGCGCATGACGTGATGCGGCAAGCTTTGTCGCATTGCCGTGTCTTCCAGTGCCCCGCGTTCAAAATCCAGAACGGCGCTTGATACCGGGTTTGGCGAGCGAAGGTGACCGCACCCCAAAGTGGTGGCCGTTATGATATTGAACCGATCCAAGTTGAGATCTTCGGGCCGACAATCCTCTGCCGTGATCAACAATAGCGACGGGACATCAGGCTTTGGCGCGGTTGGAGTACGCAGTGGCTGGACGCTGGGCAAGCCATCTGGCTCTTGCGCCTCCAGCCCTTTGATAACGTCGGCCAGATCCCCTTTACGCGGTTCGAACCGCTGGTTCGTGAACTTGGTGATGTTCCAATCTTGGGCATGGTACGGCTTGCCACGCGTATGCAGCCCCGCCACCCACCGCCAGCCTAGGGTGTTGGATGCCGGATCGCCGTCCAGCAAATGTCGCAGGAAGAAATCCGCTCCCAAACGCCAAGGCAAGCCAAGTGTGAAAATCCATATTGACGCAAACCACATGCGGGAATGGTTGTGTAGGTATCCCGTCTCGACCAGCTCCTCCGCCCAAGCATCGAAATAGTCGAGGCCCGTTTGCCCCGCTTCCGCAGCCTCGACACGACAGCGCAAACCCCGATCACGTGCAAACGCTTGCAGGTCTGCGTCCAATCCTTTCCGATACGAAGCCCAAACCTGTGGTCTACGTTCTAACCAGCCTTTGAAATAACCACGCCAAATGACCTCTTGAATGAACTTTTCACCGCCTTCAGAGCCGTGCGATTGCAAAGCTAGCCTAATCGCGTCTTGCTCCAGAACCAGCCGATGTCTGATGTAAGGGGATAGCATCGAAACATCCCGGTGTTGGCCTGCGCCGCGATCATAGTTGCGCCCGTTGGTGTAAGCCCGCCCCATTTTGGGAACAAAACGGCTCATTTGCTCCTCTCCAGCTTGGCGGGCGGGTACAAAATCGATCATATTTGGGACGTCTAATCTCATTTTGTGCTCTTTTCTGACTTCCTCAGGGAGGTAGTCAGAAAACCCGGCAAGTCGAGGAAACGTTTGGTGTTCAAATTTAGTCCGCTAGGTATCGGACAAAGCATTCACGTGTGAGTAAAATGGCTAAACAGCTGGATCTTTTCCCCGACCCACTTGTGACAGAATATCTACGCTTAACGCGCGAAGAAATGCCGTGTCTTGCAAGAGGCGGGCGTCCAGATTGGCCCGTGCAAGAAGACCATTGCTTTCAACGCATCGTGCTTGATCACCTATGTAGCGGGGTCTGGTATGACCATCTGGCCAAGCCAGCCTATAAAAATATGACGCAAGATCAGTTGCAGCAGGCAATAGGTCTATGTCGCAGGATCATCAGCGATGATGTGGACTTAAAACGGCTGAACCAGCAATCGCTCATGTGGCGGGGCAAGCATTGCTAGGCCACCAGAACCACAACCCATCCTGCCAAGCCAATCTGCACCAGTTGAATGATAACAGACAGACCATGCAGACGCTTGAACATGCTTTCATCCCCCCGATCCGTTGCGGCGTTGACTTGAGGCATCAGTATTTGACGTGCATATACCGTGCTCAGACAGATCAGGCCAAGAACGCCCCCTGCCAAGGCTGACACCACAATAACTGCAATTGCGCACATGGCAGAAAGAACAATGACTGCCAGATAGTAGTATGGGAATGTGCCGCGCAGCAAAGGCCGCACTTGCGCCATTGGCAGTTGTTTGAATAAGACCGGTGCAAACCCGAAGCTGAAAAACGTCATGCCCCCAAACAAAATAGCCGACAGTAACAGCGCAATGCTTGTCATGGATTTTCCTATCCTTTGAACCGCGGGACCACATAGGGCACCTCGTGCTGATATGTTTCAAATCGTGCGCCATAGCGTTTGGCAAAACGGCGCTCTTTCATGCGTGGGGCCAGAAGGCAGTAGGCCGTCAAGATAACTGCAAGGAAAAGCTGATCCGGGGTCCAGATCGGAACAGTCCATGTCGTCAAAGCAAAGGAGACATAGATCGGTTGACGGATAATACTGAACAACCCCCGCGTCGGCATATCAGGAAAGGTAGGTTTGATATTTTGCGCCAAAGACATCCAACCCAATGCGCCGGATTGCACCTCTGCCCCTGCATCATAGCTGGCCCAAATCAGAAGGCCCCAAGACAGGGCAAACAGGCTGCTTAATATGGCAAACCCGATACCTTCGGCTTGCCACCAGACAATCCCGCTTGGCGTCCACAAGGCAAAAAGAGCAAGCAGTTGTACCGAGGCAATGATCGCAAACGTCGTTGTCGCCAGTGTCGGCCCAAATGCACGTGGGGCGAGGCACGTAAGGAACCGCCCCCCCCCGTTTGGACAACAGAAGCGAATGGACCAAGGGAAACTGCACGACAAGAAAGACGTTTACCACAAAAGACCAAGGCGCAGGAACACGCCCATAGCTTTCGGACATGCCGAAGAACATCGCAACAATCATAGCAAGCACAGCGGCTGCAAACGCCACATGGCAGATCACGCCATAGACCAATGCCAACGATAGACGTCGCAGCCCCGCCGGTCTAAGCAGAACGCCAAGTGAAAGGTCAAAAAAACGCTTTAAAGGTTGTATGTCAGATCCACTCATACTCGCAGAGCTAGCGGTCCGGTCCTATCCGTCGAGCCATATGGCCTGCGACGTTTAGCCCTTAGAACGAGCAATTTCGAGTATCGCCATCCGAACCTATAGGGTCTTCGAAGTCCTCAGCTTCAGGGATACGGCCAAAGGCGATCTTGAGTAATTGAAGCTGGCGCTGAGGCATCCAAACCGGAGACGTCGTCTGTCATTTTCTGCCTCAGGCCACTGCCTAGGGAAAACTCATCCGGATTGTCAGTTCCTGCACTGATTTCGCCGGGTTGGAGTGTTGGAGACTTACTGTGCGCTGGGACTAAACACGCACAGACGCGCATGATACGGCGCAGTGTCACGTACTGGACAATATGCCCTCGAACGCCTTGGGGTGGTCGAAACACAAGCCACCGCCAGAGCGCACTGAGACCAGCGCAGGTTCGGCCAGTCGGATCATTGGATCTAAGGTCACGGGAACTTCAGTCCCGTTAAGCCAGCGCCATCGCACTGACCCGCTGAGTCGCGTTCCAGCTCCAGACAACGTAACCGATAAAGTCGCGTCATCTATGATGCCCGCTCGCCCGCTGCGGACATTGAGAGGGACCGGCGCGTCATGGGGAAGCCCATCGATAGCTATGATCGGCGCAAAGCTCAGTTTCAACTCGGCACAGAGCAATCCGTTGCGATGCAACAAATCCGCGACGGACAGGCTAAGCGGGAAATAACCATCCAAAATATCCTCGAAAGCAGTGGTGGACGCCATCAGAGCAAGCCAAAGTATTCCTGATGTTCCCATTCAGAGATGGTCATCACGTAACGGTCCCATTCCGCCCGCTTCAAAGTGGCGAGATAGCGTTGAAACTCTGGCCCAAATGCTTTACGAATAAAGGAAGAGCTTTCGAATTCATCCACAGCGGCTGTGAGGGTGGTAGGCAGAGCCTGAGCTCGGTCGCTATAGGGCGTCTCACTGGGTTTCGGTGCGCTACATTCGGCACTCAGCCCCGCGATCCCAGCGTGAAGTTGTCCGGCAATTGCGAAATACGGGTTCGCAGTTGAATCCGCGACGCGGTTCTCTATCCGGGAGGTCGGATCGTCCGGCATCATTAATGCCCGGATCATTGCTCCCCTGTTATCACGCCCCCACAAGATGCGGTTGGGTGCGAGCTGAAACGGAGCAAAGCGCTTGTAACTGTTCACGGTCGGGTTTGTCAGGAGGCACAGTGCAGTGGCGTGCTCCAGAAGACCCGCAATCCAACCGCTTGCCTCGGGCGTTAGGGTATCCTGCCTGTCAGGGATGAAAACGCCCCGTCCGCTGCTGCGTGACATAAGCGACTGGTGCATATGCCAGCCATTTGCCGCTGCATTGGGCAGTCGTGGTTTCGCCATGAAGCTGGCATGCAACCCCTGTGTCTGGCACACTTCCTTTACCATGGTTCGGAACATCACATAGCGTGCGGCCTGAGTTTGCGGATCGCCTGGCGCGAAGGTGAACTCAAACTGGCTTGGCCCCATCTCTATTTCGACCGTGCGTGGGGCAAGGCCCATCGCTTCGGCGGTGCGCCTGAGGGTGTCAAGAATGGTCTCGGCCTCGCCATAGCGCGTTTCCGTCAGGAATTGATGACCTTGGGTCAGGTTCTCGGTCTCAGGAGGCAAGGGCGTCTGGGTATGATCCCGCGCGGGGTCGATGCAACGATACACCTGGAACTCGACTTCCAGACCAAACACAGCTTCATAGCCCGCTTCGGCCAAGGCTTCCACCGCACGCCTCAGAACACCAGAAGAGCTGAAAGGGATTTTGCGGCCTGACCGGTCCTCGACCTCGCAAAGTAGGATTGCCGAATGGGGCGACCAAGGCAGCGGGAAGAATCCGTTTGGATCGGGCCTTAGCACAACATCGCTTGCGCCCGACAGAGGCATATCGCCGATGTGAGCGCCTTCAGTCCAGATTGGAAAGACAGTGCGATGCGACGTGTCTTTCAAAAGCAATGTCGAGGGAACGCCAATACCGCTTTCAAAAGCGTCTTCCAAGGCGCTCGCGACAAGGGTTTTGCCGCGCAGGATGCCATGTTGGTCAACGAAGCACAGGCGGACGGTTTCCAGCTTGAGTTCACGTACGCTGGCCAGAATAGTTGCTGTGTCCATCCGCGTCATTCAGACTGAAGCGTCCCATGGACACGCGGCCCGGCGCTCTAAATCAACTGCATGGCTGGCAGCCTTCCAGTCTTTTGAGTCCGCGATGGCGTCATTTGACAAAGGTCCCCGCAACCCCGCGATGTCCCCTTGCATTGGCAACGCGTCGGACCGGCCATCCGATAGATCCGCAATTGCCCGGCGCAACATCCGGCGATAGTGGATGATAGCCACATCGCTTCGGCCTAAGTGTTCCTGTGTGCGGTCCTGGATCGCCCCCATCCCTTCGACAGCCCATTGATCATGAACGTTGATGTCCATTCCCATCCCGGTATAGGTCAGCTTTGCCTGTTCGGCGAGATCATAATGATAGTTGTTCTCCCGGTTTTTCAATGGTGCATAGTCCGGCAAACAGTGTTCCTTAAGGCGTTGCTCGCGCATCAGGTCCTTGTTCACCGGCTTCTGGAAACTGGTGAAAATCGTGTACCAGTAACAGGTCTCGTCATCGACGGGCACATGCCACTGGGTGATCGTCATCTCGCGCGACATGGGAATGCAGATGGCTTCGGGAAAGATCTGATTAGTCACGCGCACGTGGGTCAGATCATTTTCCATGTGCCGCAAGGCGGTGATCTTGAGGCCATAGCCGGTCTCTTCGACTTCGATATCTGGGCGCGGGTATTCGCGCAGTAGCTGCGTTATCGGCATATTGGTATGCGCGGCCTTGTCCCGGAACTGTTTACCGTAGCTATCTTCCTGGTCTTCATCCTGAAGGAACCGATGCAGGAAGGATGCATGTGCAGGATCGATGCCGATTTCGAGGGCCTGTAACCAGTTGCAGTGCCAGAGTCCCTTGAAGGCGAAGACATGGCTGTCTGGCGCGCGGAAACAATCAAACTGGGGGAAAGGCGGCGGCGCACCGGGACCCATGTAGGCGAACACGATGCCTTTGATTTCGTGCGCCGGATAGCTGGGACCACTGGTGTCGATCTCGATCTCATGACTCGGGGGGTAATGCGCGGCTGGAGCCTCGTCGGGACAATGGCGC
The DNA here is from genome assembly GCF_039945315.1 of Tateyamaria sp. Classification (GTDB taxonomy): domain Bacteria; phylum Pseudomonadota; class Alphaproteobacteria; order Rhodobacterales; family Rhodobacteraceae; genus Tateyamaria. Next base: position 9,453 of record NZ_JBDUXB010000029.1, read on the forward strand.
GTGGCAAGAACAAGCCATTCACCTTCACGGATCAGGGCCAGCCGCTCTCCCATCAGGTTCACAGCCACCGGTAGGCCGTCTTCCATTTCGTCACTCAGCGCCGCAGGTTGCCAGTAGTGCCGCAGCACTGCGCCTGCCTGCGTGCCAGGGCCGATGCGGGTGATCATATCGTTGAGCTCTTGGCTGATCATCTGGTGTCTCCCTCCAGGGCCATCCACGCCGATATGGCCCCGCTCTCTTCTTTGACCGGCACCATGGGCACCTTGATCTGTGTATACATCCGCGAGCCTTCTGGCTCGGCGGGTTGCTCAACACACTGGCCGTTTCGGTCGAAATGCCAACCGTGGAAGGGGCAGCGCAGCCCATTATCCTCCAGCCTTCCATAGCATAGATCCGCACCCCGATGCGGGCAATGTCGCCCGATCAAGCCAAGCTTACCCTCCTCATCGCGGAACAAGACGAAAGGTTTTTCATTTAGGGTGACCGGGATCAGCGGTCGGGACCGGTCCAGTTGGTGGCTTTGCGCCACGACAACCCATTGGCCCGAGGTGTTGGTCTCCACTGGTGCTGCTCCTAAACTTGCTGTGCGACGCCCGAACATTACCACATCTTACAACAGTATTTCTGCAAGCAGCTCAGATCATCAAACGGTGCACAGGCATTGTAATGATCGAACATCGTTTCGCAAACCGTGTCCCGATAACTACGGAATGAAATGAAAGATACGAGGCTCGTCCGTATGACCGCCCTCGCTTTGCAGCACTGCACCCAAAGTGATTTGGCGATCCCAAGACCTACGTAACCGGGTTTTCACGCATATCTTTCCTATGCATACTCCGACCTATGGCAACAAGCGCCCAAATAACAGGGAGTATCCTATGCAATCCGTAAAATACCTGACTGGGGCCGCTGTGGCTTTTGCAATTACCGCCACATCGGCGTTTGCAGAGACACGCGTAACCTACAAATCCGCCAAATCAACGTCGTCCTATTATCAAATGGCGGTTCAGATCGCTGAAGCGATGAAGGCTGGCTCTGATATCATTGTGACCGTTGAAGAAAGCCAGGGCTCTGTTCAGAATGTGATGGAAGTGAAGGCACGGGGTGGTGATTACGTTTTCACCACGCCACCTGCCTTGGTTCGGCTGGCAAAAGGCGGCAAGGCGATGTTCGAAGGGAAGGGCGATCCTTCTTTTGACGAAATTCGCGCGTTGTTCCCGATCCCGTCGCTCACCATGCATTTCGTTGCCCGCGCGGATGCTGGAGTCTCCAGCTTTGCCGATCTTGAGGAAAAGACCGTTCTTCTAGGTAAGGGATCGTTTGGAGCACGTGAGGGTGAGAAATACCTCAAACTGTTTGGGCTGGAAGGCAAGGTGACCCTGGCAGAAGTCGAGCTTTCCAATGCGGTGCCCGCGTTGAAGAACGGCCAGATCGATGCTTTCGTAACAGCGGGATCGTACCCGGCGCCCAATGTTATCGAGGCTGCCGCATCAACTGGCGTCGTAGTTCTGTCTCTGAGCGAAGAGCAGATTGCCAAAACCAAGCGCGCGCGCCTGGTTATTCCAGCGGGAACATACGCAGGGCAGGACAGCGACATCGTCACAACGTCGCTCCCAGTGGTTGCCTATGCCACGACAAAGATGGACGACGAGACCGCATATCAGCTCACAAAGACGTACTGGGAAGGCAAAGCCGCGATGGGAGACGCCGCGCCTTGGTGGAACGGTGTCGATGAGAGCTTGATGAGCAACATCGAAGGCAAGATCCATCCCGGAGCGATCCGTTTCTACAAAGAGGCGGGGATGAGCTTGACTGACGCCCAGATGTAACAGCCTGAACGATGGGTGAAGGTAGGGCCGCGGCGCCTGGCCTTTTTTAAGGGCATTCAATGCTGGAAGAGGACACTCCCGTTAGCTGGAAGCCGGTTTGGCTGGCCTTGGCTGCCGTGTTGGTTGCGTATCATGTCGGCCTGATCTTTTGGGGATTGGTGCCAAACCTCGTGTCGCGTCCTTTGCACATGGCGCTCGTCCTGCCTTGGATCTTCGTGTTTGCCGCTCGCGACAGAACGCAGCTTGTTTCCGGGGCTGTGTTCGCCGCATTGGGTATGGCCGCATCAATCTGGATTGCGTGGAACCATCAAGCTCTGGGAGATCAATACGGGTTTCTGGAGGGTAACTTCCAAATCGGCGTGGCCCTAACCCTTCTGGTCTGTGTCTTAGAAGCCGCAAGGCGCGCAATTGGCTGGCCATTGCCCCTGGTTGCAGCAGTTTCGCTTTCCTACGCTTTATTGGGCCGACATATCTCAGGCGAATTCGGCCATTCCGGTACACCGCTGAAAAGCTTCTTGGGCACAATGACAATTGCCGAAGGCGGAATCTGGGGAACGCTTACAGCAGTGTCAGTGGGTGTTGTCGCCATCTTCGTTATTTTCGGCGCGGTCCTGAATGCAGGCGAGGCCGGTCAAGGGTTCATGAATGTGGCATCTGCTGCTGCCGGGCGGCTCAAGGGTGGCGCTGCAAAAGTTTCGGTTATTTCCTCAGCCTTGTTTGGATCAATCTCCGGTTCGGCCTCGGCCAATGTCGCCTCGACCGGCGCCGTTACGCTTCCCGCTATGACCAAGCTCGGCTACCCAAAACGATTGGCGGGTGCTGTCGAGGCCGTCGCCTCGTCTGGTGGACAGATCATGCCGCCGTTGATGGGCGCCGGAGCCTTTGTGATGGTGGAACTCACTGGCGTTCCTTACACTGGCATCATGGCCGCTGCGGCTTTGCCCGCTTTATTGTACTTTCTTGCAGTCTGGGTCGGCATCAATGCCTATGCCAGTCACACCGAGCTGAAAAGCATCGACAAAAAAGACCAACCAGGAATCAAGGATGTTGCCATTACGTCGGCCTTCTTCCTCGTTCCATTTGCGGTGCTGCTTTGGGGAATGTTCGGACTGAGGGTGACACCGCAATATGCGGCTTGTCTTGCCATAGGAGCGGGTACGGCCCTGTTGGCGTTTGATCGTACGTTGCGCATTGATCCGCGCGCGACATGGGTAAGGTTAGAAAACGCGCTCCTGACGGCGGCCCGTCAGGTTGCTTTGATCGCCTCCATCATTTTATGCGCTTCGATTATCATCGGTGTGCTGTCCATCACCGGGCTTGGGGTGAAGATCACATCGCTCATCTTGTCTGGTGCCGGGGGCATGCTCTGGCCCGCTCTTTTGCTTACGGCACTGGCTTGTCTGGTTCTTGGCATGGAAGTACCGACAACCGCGGCATATGTGATATGCGTTTCCGTTGCTGGCCCAGCGCTGATCCAATTGGGTTTGGAACCGCTGCAAGCTCATTTGTTCGTTTTCTGGTACGCGCTTTTGTCGACAATCACTCCTCCTGTTTGCGGCGCCGTTTTTATTGCCTCTGGCATGGTGCGGGAGAACTGGTTGCGCGTTGCCGTCACTGCAATGGCGCTTGGCGTGGGTTTATATGTTATCCCGCTTGGCATGATCGCGAACCCGGATCTGATCCGTCTTGCCGAAGCGCCCGCCATGTCTCTGATCGCCTTTTTGCGAGTGGCTCTAGGCCTCGGGCTGATCTCATATGGCCTGATTGCGATGCGCGCAGCCCTTACAACACTTGGACTATGCGCAGCGGGGCTTGGAATAATCTTCGCCCCGATTTAGCGCTCGTTCTCTGGCCGTAGTAACGGCTTTGTTGAACAAAAGTGAGAGACTTGCGTGCAGACCACGACGTCGGAGATGTCAGCCGCGCAAGTAGCACGCATCTTCCTGTTCGGCGATTTCAGCAGTTTTGAGGGGCGCCATGGAGACCTTTGAACTTTGGGTGTAGAGGCGCGCATAAAACTGCACGCGCCTCATAATTTTGCACGCTTCTTTTCTGCCAATGAGAATGGAGTCACACACTATAAACAGGCGTTAGTTTCAACGGTCGCTTTTCCAGCATCGGACGTTCACTGCGCCAATGCCTAGTGTCTCAGTTGCGGGACAAAGCCGCCTTGCAGGTCAATCGGCTAAGTATCGGCCATCAAGAATCTTCTCATCCTTGACAAGCTAAACTTCTCGTTTGTCAGAAACTATCAGCCACGATGCAAGTAGCGGAAAACCAACAAGCTCGAATGCGAAGGACGGGGCAATGGCAGCGCTAAACACCCCCCCGGTGTCCATGCTACTTAGTCGAAACAGACCCGCGATTGCGATCATGGCCGATAGAATGATCAAGGTTGAGCGAAACTGGCGCATTGCAAAACCTCCAATTATGAACGCAGCACCGACGCCGAACCAGACACCACCAATAAATCGTATGTGGCTATCTTGAGTATGGAATGTTGCCGCATCGGTGATCGACACAAAATCACGGGTTGATTGCCATCCCAGTGTCTTAATCCCGCCGAGGCCGACGTTCAAACCTAGGAAGATGATGACAGCACCAATGATAACGACAACCGCGTTCAGTAATTTGATCTTCTTCATTTCATTTCTCCTAAAGGCAGGCCGTGCGGGCGATAATTACTTGGCACGCGTTCCATATTTATAAAAGCTTGACAGCACAAGACTTATTTGGGACGCGTTCCAGATTAAATTGGAGTGTCTAACCATGACTAGACGCGCAGGCAGACCCCGCCGCAGCGAGACCGATATTCTTGAGTACCAAGCAAAAATTGGGAAGCGCGCGCTCGAGATCTACCGAGTAGAAGGCTTCGGAGCGGTTTCAATGCGCCGCCTGGCCAAGGAGGTTGGATGCTCGCCGATGACGATATATGCACATTTTGAGGGTAAGACGGATATTCTGCGGTACCTTTGGGCGGACGTGCTATCGGACATGTCAGATGAAATCCAAAAACGGCTAAAGTTTTCTGCTGCTCCAAGTGAACGGCTACAGATAGCGGCACAAACCTTTGTCGCCTATTGGACCGATCATCCCGATCATTATCGACTTGTCTTTATGTCCAACGAAGTGAACCGGGCGGATGTCAGTACGTTCGTTAGCGACGAAAAGACCCTGGCACACTTCTCAATGTTTTCAGATTTGATCCGAGAGGTTCTTCCGAACGAACCTGATGTTCAAGTGAGGGCCGACACGCTCATATCGGGAATGATCGGCATCGCTCTTTGTATGAACACTATCCCTGATTACCCTTGGGTCAATGCAGCATTGATGACCAAACGTCTACTTACAAGCGTCATTGCATAAGCCAATAGGTAGTTTCGGGATAAGCGGACATCCCTGCAATCAGCAGCCTTAGACGCTTTAGGCTCAGTTCAGCCGTTCTCTGCCTAGTGCACGAATGCCCAGTCAGAGATTTCCGCCATTCGTTGCGCAATGGATGAACTGGTACAGAGCGGGATAAACCCTCCATCTGTCTGATTGCAGGGGCCACTATTCGGACTGTTACCGTTTTTATCTATCGCTTGCCCAACGAATAGGTTTCCAAAGCCAACCCAATTAGAAACACCGAGCCAGCCGCTATCGACCTTTAATCGCCACCTGTATTATAAGCCCCTCCCGATTGCATCATAGGGGATTGGTCTGGAAAGCGTATCTCATATGTCAAAACGGCTTAGGTCCAGTTTATTAGGATGCTAGGCTCTGGACCCATTAATCCGCTTGAGGCCATCAGGCCTGCGTGATTCAAGCCCCCAAAGCTTTGGGGGCATAATGAGCAATCTTTACTGGCTGAGTGAAGCTCAGATGGCGCGGCTCCGGCCGTATTTTCCGAAGAGCCATGGTGTGCCACGCGTTGATGATCGACGCGTGCTCAGTGGTATTATCGTCATCAATCGCAATGGGTTGCGGTGGTGTGATGCACCTAAGGAGTATGGGCCTCCTAAGACGCTTTATAACCGCTGGAAACGGTGGAGCGACATGGGTGTGTTCGCGAGGATCATGACCGGACTGGCCGCGGAGGCACCTGATAATCAAACAATCTCTATCGACGCAACCTATCTCAAAGCGCACCGCACGGCCTCAAGCCTGCGGTTAAAAAAGGGGGGCGTGACAGGCTGATCGGGCGGACAAAAGGTGGTATGAACACGAAGTTGCACGCCGTCACTGACACGATTGGACGGCCGATCCGGTTCTTCATGACCGCTGGCCAAGTCAGTGATTACACTGGAGCCAGAGCCCTAGTCGCAAGCCTTCCTGCTGCCGACTGGTTATTGGGAGACCGAGGATATGACGCGGATTGGTTCCGAGAGGCCCTTGTAGATAAGGGAATAACGCCCTGCATCCCGGGACGAAAGTCGCGTGACAAGCTCGTCAAATATGACAAGCGTCGCTACAAACGACGCAACCGCATCGAGATAATGTTCGGCTGCCTGAAAGACTGGCGACGGATCGCAACCAGATACGACCGTTGCCCAAAGGTATTCCTTTCCGCAATCGCCCTCGCAGCAACCATCTTGTTCTGGTTATAAATCAATGAGTCTGGAGCCTAAGATAGCACTCAAGGGGTTGGTGTTACATCAATTGCAAACGGGGCCGATTGATCACGCATTGGAATCTTCAGAGGCGACGACAGCGCATCGAAATCAAACTTTTTGAAGTCAACACTGCGTAAGTTGGGGTTCATGCTTGTATAGTAATAAGCTTTCAAATTTTGGAGATCATAAGACACGGTGTACTGCGTCCCTCCGTACTTCAGAACCTCCAATTCAGCAGGATTCAACTTTTGGTCGGTCGCCTCCATCGGGAGCTGGAAGTTGGCAAGGATGCGGATAGCCTCGTGTACCGTGTCTTCTCCTCCATCGGTTGGACGAGACGTCTGAGTCCAGGCCAGTGCGCGGATAAAACGTGATGGTGGCGTGAAGTCTCCGGGCAAGCCCAACATCCCGGTTCCATACCCGATTGGCGCAAGATCAATCCCGTCGACTTTAACCGAAGGCCAAGCGACGGATCGCATGTTGATGTAATTCCGCGCATTGTTGATGTGCCAGTCATACGGTGGTGAGTTGGTCAGCACGCCTAATGTCTTATCGTAGATTTTCATTTCGCCGCCGACAAACTCAACAATGATCTGATCGCCGCTTTTATCGGTTACTGAGAAGTGCACTGGCGCCGGGCCGCCAAGCTCTGGCGTTACAACAGGCACCACTCGAATTTTTTCTGCCGCCTGCTTAACTTCGGCCACCGAAGCGAATTGGCTCAGCATAAAGCCAACAAAATCGACGGGGGCCAGCGAGATTTCAGCTTTAACGGGATCATATTCTTGATACTCCGCAAACCCAGGCAGATAGAGCAGCGAAACGTTCAAACCTTCGGAGTTTATGCCGTCGCCAAAGAGCATCTGGCCCAGCATGGTCACGCCGGCGATGTCGTATTTGGTGACCCATTTTGCGCCATCTTTGCCATCTGGCATTTTCATTGCTGAGGCCTCAGTGCCTGCCGGAACAAATGTCATGACTGGGGACAGATCAAACGTACCCCATTCCATTGTCCGGGAGGCAACTACCGTACCATCAGCTCCTGTGAGTGTAATAAACGTGCAAGAGCTTGCCATATTGGCGCCGAAACTGACAAATCCAGCAACAGCTATGCCGCAATATTTTTTCAAATAACTCATTTGAACTCCCTTACCTTGCATGCCCAGAGCAGCTGTCCCGTGAACAATAAAGCGCACCTTTTCGGGTGCCGCATGAACTCTTGGAGCGTGCTGAATGCAGCGCCAGTTCCAAATAAGTGATTTAGCGCTAGGTACTCTATCGTCGATAGCATCGACCAAAAATGGCCGTTTTCCCTTGACCGCTTAGGGCTCGAAGCAGCTAACTGTAGCAATCAGTGGCTCACCGATACGAAAGAGTAAGCAGGATACCCATTTACCTCCCCCAAAACCTATTGTGAGAAGCTAAGCCTTGATTGTGACTGGGTGTGTGTTGTCAGTGTTTCGATTTCCTTGAGCGCGCATGCACTTTGTATCTCAAGAGGGTAAAAGTGAGTTTGAAATCGTTATTAGTTGCAGGTGCTATTGCTCTGGCTTCGACATCTTTACACGCAGCGACAGTCTCTGAAGTAGGCACGTTCGCCGGAGGTACAGACTTCGTCAGTAGTGGCAGCCTAGCTTTGGTAAGTTCTCTCCATCCCAGCTATGATCCAAACAGTTCAACATCTGAGTGGGTTTGGGATGTAAATTTGGCGCTTAGCCCTGTTACGTTCTCTCACAAGTTCGATTTGACGGGGTTTGACATTAGCACGGCCTCACTGAGCGGTGTCTGGGGGGTAGACAACATAGGTAAGGCCTACCTGAACGGCGCTGAAATCAGCTCAATTACTTTTGGCGTTGCAGCTTTCGAAACTCTGACTGCTTACGGCTCCACGTCCGGATTTGTCGATGGCTTAAATACTCTCTCCTTTGTCGTTGAAAACACAGGTTCTTACAGCGGCCCAAATCCGGCTGCTTTTCGTGCTGAAGCTTTGATCCAAGCAACTCCTGTACCGCTTCCAGCAGCGTTGCCTTTGTTAATTGCTGCTATTGCTGGTCTTGGTTTCGCGGGCCGTCGCCGTCGTCGTGCTGCTGTCTGATTAGCAGAATCGACCTCAAAACTTGAAAATTGCGCTGAGTTATCGGCGCAGTTTTTTGAACTCTACAAGGGTTGACCGTTCAACGTCTCGAACCAAACTCACCGCGGTTTAAAACTCACAAGTCAATTTACTGGTGGATAGGAGCAGGCAAAAACTACCTGATTATTGAAGTTAGAAAAGTTCTGTCGATGGGAGTGTTTGCGTGGAGCAACGAAATGTTTAACGATGACGTCTT
>NZ_JBDUXB010000030.1:0-19760 GCF_039945315.1 Tateyamaria sp.
TCAGGAACGCCACCTCTACTCACGACAAAACTTCAAGCTGAACCGAAGCGCCGCTCTCATCGAGTGGCGGCAACTTTGTTCCGGATAAGTTCAAGCCCTTGGCGGCAAACTGAGACTAGTTCGAATCCGTCTGACAGCACCGATATTAGCGCTTATGCTGCCCGTCTGACGGCCAGCATAAACCTGTCCGCCAGCGCATATGGCGCTAAGCCCAGTGCCTAAACACCTGCTGGGTTTTCCACATCTCGGCCCATCGCAGCCAGATCAGAATATCGATCCCCAATCCGGTGATGCGGGCGACCGCGAGTGGCCGCACCCAGTGCGACGACCAATTCGTCGACGGCAGGTGCATCGTAGATTGAAAACTGGACTGTCAGATAGTGAGACCGCCGACCGGTATCGTGCTTGTCCATCAAGGGGATCTGGATCTGTGTGTTCGCCGGGCCGCGGGTGTTGGTAAACCCAAGATAGCTTTTTGCGCCCACAGCCTCGCGATAAAAATTGCCGAACTGCAACGTGTGGATGAGGGCTGAGGCGTGCTCAACCTCGCAATTAGTGCCTGCGATGCAGGCCTTGCCATATGCTTCGATTGCGTCACCCGATCCCGCCAATGCAATGAGCCGGTCCGTCAAAATCGTGCCCAAAACTGGGGCCATACGGGTGATTTCGGGGGACAGGTCTTCGACGAATCCGCGGCCTGCCCAAGGGTTTGTCACCACAGCCGCCACCCCGATCATACGCAGGACAGGATCAGCGGGGCGGCCACCTTCGGTGTGAATGTCTTCGTCAAAGGTGACTATCTTTCGCAATTCGGGCAGCATAGGTTTTCTCCTGTCAGATATGATAGTTGCGGCGTTCGGCGACGGTATGGACCACCCCCTCCACCTCGGTTCCGTGATAGATGCCAAAGGCACCGTATTGATTTTCTTGAACGTATCGACGCAGCAAAGAGCGCTCCGCCTCGTCATTTACCTGTTCAAGAGGCAGAGCGGTTAGATCAAAATACCGCATGCCCGCAGGCGCATCCCCTGCAACGACCCCGTGATAAATGATGCGTTGGGTCGCGTCCTTTGAATTCTGGTAAACGGCGTAGAGATGATCAAGCTCGGACGTTAGCCCAAGGTCACTCAAATGTTGGGACAGCCCCTCAACAGACTTTGTCTGTGGCGGTGCAGCGGGCAGGAATGTTTGACCAGAGGTATCTTGGCACAGCAGCAACTGGTCATTGCGCACCAAAACAGCGCCCAATGAAACACTGCCCGCTGATGCGGCGGCATCGGCCAATGCATCGTCCAGCCCGATCTCGAAATAGCCACCCTTGTAATATCCAAGCGGTGTGCCTTCGGAGGTCTCGAATTCCAGCACTTGGCCGATAAGGATCAGATGGTCGCCGGCATCCACCAATCGGTGTCGCACGCAGCTGAAGCTTGCCAATGTTCCATCAATCAAGGGGACATCTTGCGCGTCGGTATGCCACTCTGCGAGATCAAATTTATCGACTGACTGTGATGCAAACAGGCCCGAAACCTCCTTTTGGTCATCCGCCAGAATGTTGACCGCAAAGTGATCAGCCTGCGCAAAAGTATCGCAAGAAAGTGTAGCCTTGGCGATACACACCAACAAAAGCGGCGGATCAAGCGAGACCGAGGTGAACGAATTGGCCGTGAACCCGCGCGGTGTGCCGTCCGGCTGGCGCGTCGTGACAACGGTAACTCCTGTGGCAAAGCTGCCAAAGGCGTTTCGCAATGCGCGTTTGGCGTCTGGATCCATGTCTTTGGGTGCCGCAAGGGTGTCCAATAAGCTGTCATCCGCGCCAAGTGCCGGAGGGGCGGACAGCGGGCCGTGACCATGCGCCCCGAAACGCAAAGGATTGGCGGCGATGGTCCACGGGTCTTGGCCCGCTGCGGCGACCGTGGCCAGCATACCACGTGCCGCGACATGTGGATCACGTGCAATGTCAGCTATCGTGTTCATCGGCCCAAAAGGCACTTCGCCGCCCAATAGGGTGGTCAGTTCCGCTTTGCTATGTGCGCCAGTCCAATGGGCCACCAAAGCGTTTAATTCAACGGCATGCGCAGAACGCGACGCGCGGGTGGCAAAGCGCGGATCATTTCCCAAATCGAGCTGGCCCATCAGGGCGGCCAAGCGCTGCCAAAATGCGTCATCCACAATGCCAAGTGCGATGTGTCCGTCCGTGGCGGGAAACAACCCGAAAGGTGCAAGGAACGGATGGCCGTTGCCTTCTGGTCCCGGCACCGCGCCTGTCATATCATGCAAGTAAACCATGCGTTCGCACAGCGAGATCATCGCGTCATACATGGCGACATCGACGAATTGCCCTTTGCCTGTTGCCTCGGCCTCGCGCAGGGCGGCCATGATGCCAAACGCCATCATCATGCCTGCGAAAATATCGCCCACGCCGGGGCCGGTTTTGGTTGGTGTGGTGTCATCAGGGCCAGTCATTGCCATCAACCCACCCATGGCTTGGGCCACGACATCATAAGACGGCCAATCGCTGTAAGGGCTGGCCCCTGAGCGTGGATCGCCAAAGCCACGGATCGCGGCATAAACCAGTTTGGGATTATCCGCCGAGAGTGTCTCGTATGACAGGCCCAGACGGTCCATCACATCGGGTCGGAAGTTTTCAACAATTACATCAGCGGTTGCCGCGAGATTTCGAAAGCTGGCTTTACCGTCCTCGGATTTCAGGTCAAGTCGGACGCTCTTTTTACCGCGGTTCAGGCTGACAAAGTATCCCGCCCAGTCGCGGTTTAGGTCGTCATCTCGGAAGGGGCCATTGCCGCGGCTGGTATCCCCGCTGCCGCCCTCGATCTTGATCACTTCTGCGCCGTGGTCGGCCAGATGCATTGTACAATAAGGGCCAGACAACATGCGGCTGAGGTCCAACACGCGCAGACCTTTGAGGATTTGCGTGCTCACGGCGCACCGTTCAACGTGTCAAGGAACGCGCGTATCGGCCTGTTCATCGCATCAGGGTTTTCGGCCAAGGCCATGTGGCGCAGACCTTTCAAAATGACCGCTTTGGCCCCCTGAATTTCAGCGGCGATAGCGTGGGTCATTTCAGGGCCATTTCCATAGTCTTCGTCGCCTGTGATGACCAGAGCGGGGCAAGAAATCGCAGGGTCAGGGGCCACAATCTCGTCAATGCCGCTCGCCAGAACGCGGTAAATTGTATGGTAGATCGGCTTTGAATTAGCAGTTACCCAGCCGCGCACGGTCTCCATCATCGCAGGATTGGCGGCGCGGTAGGGTTCGGTAAACCACCTCTTAAGCGCAGCTTCAACCGTGGAGCTTGGCCCCATTTCGCGGGCCTGATCCACCCGTTTCAGGATGGCATCCTGCGCGGCACCACTGCGTTTGTGCGGCGAATGAAGAATGATCAAACCCTGTGCCCTGTCGGGTGTATCCTGTGCAAAGCGGCGCGCGATCATGCCGCCCAAAGAAAAGCCGCCGATTACAGCGCGATCGATGTTGCAGTGATCCAGCAAACCGGCCAATTGATTTGAAAACAACGACAGGCTTGGCGTTTCAGGCGGCGCAGCGGAGCCGCCGTGGCCATAAAGATCATAGGTCAATACGCGGTGGCTGTCCGTGAGGGCAGGTGTTGTCCATTGCCAGCATTCTTGGTTCAGTCCCAGACCGTGGATCAATAGGACAACTGGCGCGTCTACCGGACCCGATAGTTCGTAGTGCGTGCCGTCTGGTGCGACCTTCATCACGTGTCACGTCCCAATGGCTTGTAGGCCATGACCTCAACTTCGACCCGTGCATCCACTAGCAGGTCGCTTACAACGGCGGAGCGTGTTGGCGGTTCAACCGGAAAGTACTCACCGTATACTTCGTTGAAACCCGGAAAATCGGCGCGCTCGCGCAGCCAGACCATCGCCTTGACCACGTCATCGCGGGTGCACCCGGCCTCAGCCAGTGTTGCGGTGATGTCATCCAGCACAGCACGGGTTTGATCCTGTACACTGCCGTCTGTCATAGGCACCCCATCGCGCATCGGAATTTGCCCGGTCAGAAAGACAAAATCGCCCGCCCGAATGGCACGTGACAGCGACAAAATCCGCCCGCCAATTTCAAGTGGGCCTCCAATGACTTGCTTTTTGTCGACCATCTTGCGGCCCTCCTTTCGTCACACCGTGCCCTGATCCAAAAAGGAGGGCTTTGGATTTTTCGACAACTGGTGTCGTTTTTTCCCGAACCCTAATCGAGAAAGCAGCCTTGAATAGGAATCAAATGAGAGAAGGTTTGTGCAATGGGTGACATCAAGAATTATCAGATGCTGATCAACGGCGATTGGGTGGATGCATCTGATGGTGGCACGTTTGACAGCGTGAACCCCACCACCGGCGAGATCTGGAGCCGTGTGCCAGAGGCGACAGAGGCAGATGTGAACAGCGCCGTTGAAACAGCGCATCATGCGTTTACCAAAGGGCCGTGGGCGAAAATGACGCCGACGGAGCGCGGCAAATGCCTGCGCAAGCTGGGCGATTTGTTGGCAGATCAATCTGAGGGTCTGGGGCGTACGGAATCTCTTGATACCGGCAAGATGCTCAAGGAAACCCGTTGGCAGGCCAAGTACATCGCCGAGTTTTTCCACTTTTTCGCCGGTTGCGCCGACAAGGTCAGCGGCGAAACCCTGCCCATCGACAAGGCCGACATGTTTGTTTTTACCAAGCGTGAACCTTTGGGCGTTGTGGCCGCTGTGGTGCCGTGGAACTCGCAACTATTTTTGGTCGCTGTCAAACTGGGGCCTGCTTTGGCGGCGGGCAATACTGTGGTGCTCAAGGCGTCGGAACACGCCAGTGCCGCGATGCTGGAATTTGGCAAGCTGATCGAACAGGCAGGCATTCCACCCGGTGTTGTAAACATCGTCACGGGTCACGGCGAACCTTGCGGGCGGGCGCTGACGGGGCATCCTTTGGTGGCGCGTGTGTCCTTTACCGGCGGGCCAAATGCGGCGCGGCATGTGTTGGAAAACGTGAAGCGCAACTTTGCCGAGGTCTCGCTGGAGTTGGGCGGGAAATCTCCGTTCATTGTATTTGACGATGCGAATATCGAAAGCGCCGTGAATGCCTCGATTGCGGGGATATTCGGGGCAACGGGGCAAAGCTGTGTCGCGGGCTCGCGCCTGTACCTGCACGAAGACATAGCGGATGAGTTTCTGGAGAAAATGACGTCCCTCACTCGCCAGATCGTGATCGGCGACCCTCTGGCGGAAGAGACCCAGATGGGGCCGCTATGCACAAAGGGTCAGTTGGAAAACATCCAACGCGAGGTGGCCCATGCACAAGAGCAGGGCGCAACAATCCTTGCGGGGGGCAAGCAACCGGATGGCATGGGTGGCTTGTTTTACGAACCCACGATCATTGATTGCCCTCGTCAGGATTTGCGGATTGTCGATACCGAATTGTTTGGGCCTGTTCTGTCTGTGCAGCGTTTCAAGACGGAACAAGAGGTGCTGGAGCTGGCCAACGATTCCGAACACGGGCTGGCGGCGGGTATTTTCACAAAAGACTCTGCGCGCTCGATGCGGATGGCAGGTGCCGTGCAGGCTGGGATCGTCTGGGTCAATACCTACCGCGTTGTGTCACCGATTGCGGAATTTGGCGGCGTCAAGGGGTCGGGCTATGGCCGCGAAAGCGGGTTTCAGGCGATCTATGATTACACCCGCCCCAAGACGATCTGGGTGAACACCTCGGATGAACCAATCTCGAACCCGTTTGTGATGCGCTGACGCCCTCCAAGACCTGATGAAGGAGAATTAAGATGAAATTCCAACTGGCTGTGAACATGGAGCGGATCGACGACAGTCTTGATATGCAAGACGTCGCCCGCCATACGCTTGAGATGGTGCAGATTGCCGAAGAGGGCGGGTTTGACATCGTTTGGTCCGCCGAACATCACGCGCTTGAGATGACGATTGCGCCCAATCCCTTTCAATTGCTGACGTGGTGGTCCACCGAAACCAGCAGCATCCGGTTGGGCACTGCGGTGGCGACAGCGGCCTATTGGCATCCGATCAATCTGGCAGGCGAGGCGGCGTTTGTTGATCTGATCAGCGGTGGACGGCTGGAGTTTGGTATTGGATCGGGCGCGTACCAGCGGGAATTTGACCGGATGAAACCGGGGCTGAAACAGTCAGATGCTTGGCGCTATATGCAAGAAATGCTGCCAGCGGTGCGCGCGCTTTGGGCCGGGGATTATGCCCATGACGGTGAGTTCTGGCAGTTTCCGACATCAACATCGGTGCCCAAACCGGTGCAGCCGGATGTGCCTGTTTGGGTCTCGGCCCGCTCGCCCATAACATACGACTATGCCATGCGCGAGAAATGTCATGTCAATTGCTGGCCGCTAACCCGTCCTTTTGCCGAAGCCGAGCTTTACATGCAGCAGCTGAACGAGGCGATTGTGAAAGCCGACAATGGCTGGATCCCGCGCTTTGCATTGATGCGCCATGCGTGCCTTTACGACAACGAGGCTGACCGCCAAGAGGGGCTGAAAGCTATCCGCAGGTTGCTCAGCCAATTCGAAAACCTGTTTCGCAACGCGGGCAATGTGATCAACGGTTTTCCTGCTGCGCTGCCGTTGGACGAATTGGAAGGCCGCGAGCAATATGACCCCGCGATGCTGGAGGAAAACCTGATGTTCGGCTCCCCCGACACGGTCATCCAAAAGTTGAAAAAGTATCAGGCCTTGGGGGTGAACGAGTTCATCTACTACGCCTCGATGGGGCTAAGCCATGATGCGCAAAAACGCTCGCTGCGGATGTTCTGTAAAGAAGTCATGCCAGAATTTAAGTCCTGAATTTGAAGAAGGAGACACCCTTATGTCGACAGGTGTAACGACACATCGCGACGGCCATGTGCTTGAAGTGACGCTGGAACGCGGCAAGGTGAACGCAATTGACGTGCCAACCTCACAGGCCTTGGCCGCTGCTTTTCAGGAATTGCATGAAGACAAAGACCTGCGCTGCGCTATTCTGACGGGCGGCGGAGACAAGATTTTCTCGGCCGGATGGGACCTCAAGGCGCTGAATGATGGCGAGATGAGCCTTGATAACTGGTGGGAGGCCGATGAATACGGCTTTGGCGGCTTCACCGGATTGACAGAAAACTGGGCGCTGAACAAACCGGTGATTGCCGCCATTAACGGGTTGGCGTTTGGCGGAGGGTTCGAAATGGCGATGGGCTGCGATTTGCTGATCGCGGCGGATCATGTGGAATTTGGCCTTCCTGAAATGCCCTTGGGGATTGTGCCGGATGCAGGCGCCTTGCAGCGCCTGCCACGCCGCATCCCACATAACATCGCGATGGAGATGTTTTTGTTGGGGCGTCGTATGTCGGCTACTGAGGCTGCGCATTACGGGCTGGTCAACAAGGTTGTGCCCAAAGAACAGCTGATGGATGCCGCGCGTGAATGGGCGGCGTCGATCGCATGGTCCGCCCCTTTGGCGATGCAAACCGTCAAGGAAGTGCAGCGCGAAATAGAATGTGTGCCGCTGGAACAAGCATTTCACAAAATGCGCACGGACCCAATGCCAGTCTACCGCAAGATGTTGAAATCTGCGGATGCCAAAGAAGGCGTTGCGGCCTTCATGGAAAAACGCGAACCGAATTTCAAAGGTGAATGATGTATCCTGATCCTCACTCCGTGACGCGTGTGGCCAGTCTGGGCGCGGGCCCCATTGGCGGCGGTTGGACCGCGCATTTTCTGGCACGTGGCTATGACGTAACCGCATATCTGCATGATGTAGCCGAGACCGACGCTTTCATGTCGATCCTCAAAACTGCTTGGATCAGTCTGACTGAATTGGGATTAGCAGAAGGCGCATCGCTGGACCGGTTGCGCATTGTCACTGATCTGGAACAGGCGCTGAAGGGTGTCGAGTTTGTGCAGGAAAGCGGGCCAGAACGGTTGGAGATCAAACAGGCGCTCTATGCGCAGATGGGAGCGATCCTGCCGCCGTCGGTTGTGATCGGATCGTCGACATCGGGCTTGATGATGAGCGATATTCAGGCCGATTGCCCAACGCCCGAACGCACGGTGATCGGCCACCCGTTTAATCCGCCGTATCTCTTGCCATTGGTCGAGATTGTGGGCGGTAAAAAGACCGCGCCAGAAGCGGTGGCTTGGGCTGGCGATTTTTACAAGATCGCGGGCAAAGCGCCGTTGATGATGAAAAAAGAAATCCCCGGTTTTGTGGCCACCCGCCTGCAAGAAGCGCTCTGGCGCGAGGCCCTGCATATGGTGGCGAATGGCGAAGCCACGCCGGAAGACATAGACATCGCGTTGATGAACGGTCCCGCCCCGCGCATGGTGTCGCAAGGGCAATGCATGGCATTTCATGTGGCCTGCGGGGCGGGCGGCATGGCGACCAATCTGGATCAGTTTGGGCCCGCTTTGAAACTGCCTTGGGCGCGT
Source organism: Tateyamaria sp. (assembly GCF_039945315.1). Taxonomy (GTDB): domain Bacteria; phylum Pseudomonadota; class Alphaproteobacteria; order Rhodobacterales; family Rhodobacteraceae; genus Tateyamaria. The sequence goes on from NZ_JBDUXB010000030.1 coordinate 8,449, forward strand.
TTGGAAGCACCCGAGCTGACCAAAGAACTGCGCGACCGGATGGTGGATGGCTGCAACGCAGTTGCAGGAGATCGCCACTTTGAAGACATGGCCGCACAGCGTGACCGCGAAATAGTCAGCGTGCTGAATGCCCTGCGTCAGGCGCGGTCCACCTGAGTTTTGTCTTGCTTGCCATTGAGCGTATTGAGAAAATCCGAAAGCGAGCCAGGCCAACTTGGTGCTGGTTCGTTTTCCGGCCAAGCCTCACGATAGTCGGACGGGCGACGGTCAAAGAATTTACCGAAGGAATAGGCGAAATGTGACAGGGTGTTAAAACCCGAAGCCGTTGCGATCTGGCGGATGCTCAGCTGGGTTGAGATCAGCAAAAGCCGCGCATTTTGCAGCCTCCTGAGCAACCCGAATTGCACTACCGTACACCCCACATGTTTTTTGAACTGCCGCTCCAACTGGCGCTGCGACACATCAAGCAGGCCGGCGATTTCAGGTACGGTCAGCGGTTCTTCGATGTTGTTCTCGATCAATGTCATCGCTTCGCGCACCAGGGGCAACATCGTTTCTGTGCTGCGCCCCATTGTACTTCGTTGCGGCGTTGCGGCATTGCGGATCGGGTGGTGTAACATCTGGTCAGCAATCTCGCCGGAAAAACTGCTGCCCTGAAGCTCCTCAATCAAGCGCAGCATCAGATCCACGCCCGCCAATCCTCCCGCGCAGGTCATCACTTTGCTATCAAGCGTAAACAACCCCTCGCGCACATCGATACAGTCGAACGTCTCGCGGAACCCGTTCAGCCATGACCAGTGGATCGTCGCAGGCTTGCCGTCCAGCAAACCGGCGCGGGCAACGATGTAGCAACCCAACTCGACCCCGCAGATGCGGGTGCCGGCACGGGCACGTTTGCGCAGCCAAGCTATGAGGAGTTTGTTCGCATAGTGTTCCGTGCCCCAACTGCCCAGAACAAATGCAAACTTGGCGGGTTGCAACGTGTCGTCCGCAGTTTCGACCGTCGTGGTCATTCCGTTGCTGGCGGTAATTTTAGCGCCATCAAAGGAGGCGATTTCCCACGAGAAGATCGGCACAGGTGCGAGATAGTTCGCGATTCGCATCGTCTCGACCATCGTGATCAACGTGGTGATGTTGAACCTTGGCACAACGATAAAGACCGCATGTATTTGCGCAGGTGCCATTTTGGGCGAAATGTCAATTTCCATGGTGAATGGCCTTCTGATCTAGGTGCGATTTTTCGTCACTATAGCCAAAGATATGGCGGATAATCGACAAAATATTTGCCCCACTGCGCGCCAAGCTAAAGAAAAGGGGAGCCTGTCTGAATGAATTACGACGTCGTCTTGACCTGCGCGGTTACGGGAGCAGGAGATACCACCAGCAAAAGCCCTCACGTTCCTGTCACTCCCAAAGAGGTCGCGGATGCCGCGATTGAAGCGGCAAAAGCGGGTGCCTCCATCGCGCACATCCATGCGCGTGATCCTGAAACAGGACAGGGATCACGTGACCCAAAGTTGTTCAAGGAAATTGTTGACCGGATACGCGACAGCGACACTGATATTGTGATCAACATCACCGCTGGTATGGGCGGTGATTGGATTTCTGACGCTGATAATCCTGCAATGCCAGGTCCCGGTACCGACATGATCGGTCCCGAAGAACGGCTGGCGCATGTCAAAGAATGTATGCCCGAGATTTGTTCGCTTGACTGCGGCACGCTGAATTTTTCCGACACCGATATGATCTATATCTCGACCCCACCCAGCTTGCGCAAAATGGCGGCACTGGTGCAGGAATGGGGCGTGAAACCCGAGTTGGAAGTATTCGACTTGGGCCATATCCGCTTTGCCAAGGCGATGGTGGAAGAAGGGCTGATCAACGCGCCGCCCATGTTCCAATTGTGCCTTGGCATTCCCTGGGGCGCGGACCAGACGGTAGAGACGATGGCAGCGATGAAAGCGCAACTGCCGCAGGGCGCAAGCTGGGCCAGTTTCGGGATCAGCCGTGGCCAGATGCCAATGATGGCGGCTGCTGTAGCCTTGGGTGGCAATGTCCGGGTTGGTCTTGAGGATAACATCTATCTGGATCGTGGCGTGCTGGCGACGAACGGGCAGCTTGTCACCCGCGCCCGCGAGATCATCGAACGCATGGGCGCTCAGATCATCACGCCGCAAGAGGCGCGTAACAAGCTGGGCCTGCGGGGCGCTGATGCCTGATCTTGCCAATACCGGCAGTCTGCAAATCCGTGACGTGTCGAAAATGTTCGGGACGTTTCGTGCCGTGGACGGAGTCACTCTCGATATCGAGAAGGGCGAGTTCCTGACGCTGCTTGGCCCTTCGGGGTCGGGCAAGACAACGTTGCTGATGATGATCGCGGGGTTCTTGGACATCACCAATGGCGACATCGCGCTGGATGGTGCCTCCATCGCGCAGGTGCCCGCCGAAAAACGCAACTTCGGCATGGTGTTTCAGGGTTATGCGTTGTTCCCGCACATGTCAGTGCGCGACAACATTGGCTATGCGTTGAGCGTGCGCAAACGCCCCGCCTCCGAGATCAAAGCCCGTGTCGATGAGATGCTGGATCTGGTGCAATTGCAGGAGTTTGCAGACCGCAAGCCCACGCAATTGTCGGGGGGCCAACAACAACGTGTCGCCTTGGCCCGTGCCTTGTGTTTTGCGCCGCCTGTGTTGTTGCTGGATGAACCGCTGGGCGCGCTTGACAAGAAATTGAGGGTCGAGGTGCAAGAGCAACTCAAAGACATTCACCGCCGTGTTGGCACCACATTCATCTACGTCACCCACGATCAAGAAGAAGCGCTGTCCATGTCGGACCGGATCGTGATCATGCGTGACGGGGCGATTGAACAGGTGGGCACGCCCAAGGAATTGTATGAACGCCCCGCGACCAAGTTTGCCGCCAGCTTTCTGGGTAAATCCAATTTCATCAGGCAAGGTGGCAGGACGTTTGCGCTGCGCCCCGAAAAGATCGACCTGCGCACTGATCACGGGGGGGATGCGCGCACTAGCGGCAGCATTCGGTCCATCACGTATTTCGGCTCGATGCAGCGGATCATCGTCGACACGGAGCACGGAGACGAGATCGAAGTCGATATCGACGTCTGGCGTAATCAAGAAACACTGAGCGAAGGGGCAGCGGTTGATCTGCTTTGGCAGGATGCTGCCGCCGTCGAATTGAAAGACAACTAGATTTCACAAAAGAGCACCGCAAAGGTGCCTCCAGCAACAAGCCGGACGACCTTCGGCAAACCAATAGGAGGACTAAATGCAAGACAAACAGTTCATGAAAGAGATGCTTACCGAGGGTGCGCATGCTTACAAAGAGGGCCGCATGGATCGCCGCTCGTTTCTCGCGCTTTGTGGTGCGTCCGGTGTTGCGCTGAGCTCCGTGATGGCGGGCGACGCCGAAGCTGCAGCAGACCATGTTGTGATGTGGAATTGGGGTGGTCAATCCGAGGAATGTCACGGCTCGGCCATTGGTGATGCGTTCACTGCGTCCACCGGCAAGGGGTTGAAATTCGACACCTCCGGCCCGCTGGAAGGCAAGATCAAGGAGATGGTCGACAGCGGTAATGTCACGGCAGACGTGGCGGACGCGGACCTGTTCAACGCGGTATCGCTTGGGCCAACAGGACACCTTGAGCCGATTGACTATTCCGTTGTCTCCAAGGACAAAACCCTGCCCGGTTATGCGCTTGAATATGGCGTTTCGGTGATCCTGTATGGCTATGCCTTTGTCTACGACACCGAAGCTTACGGCGATAATCCACCACAAAACTGGGCTGATTTCTTTGACACTGCCAAGTTCCCCGGCATGCGATCGCTGTACAAATGGGCCAACGGTTCGCTTGAAGCAGCGCTGATGGCGGATGGAGTGGCGGGCGATGCGCTCTACCCGCTCGACATGGACCGTGCTTTGGCTAAGATCAAATCCATCAAGGATGACAGCCTGTACTGGGGCTCTGGATCAGAGGCGCATTCGATGTGCGTGAATGGTGAAGTTACCATGGGTATGATCTGGCAAAACCGGGGTCGCAACATCGAGAATGACACCGATGGCCGCTTCAAATTGGTGAACAATCAGGCGATGGCGATGCCGGGTGCGTATATCGTTCCCAAGGGCAATCCGGCCGGTGCTGCGGTGATGCAGTTTATCGCAACCGCGCAAGAAGTGCCTGCACAACTGGCGCTGCTGGACTGCCTCGGCATGACGCCGTCCAATCCTGCGGCCTTTGGTGAAATCCCCGAGGATCAGCAGGATTATGCCATCACCTCGGCCATGAACATCGACAAGATCGTCTACAACGATCCGGAGTGGTGGGGTAAAAATGGTGGTGATGCGGTGAACGCATTCCTTGAGGCAATTAGCTAACTTCCTGACCTGCCGCCCGACGTTAGACCGTTGGGCGGCCTTTTTCGAAACGGACTCCTGATGCACGCCTTGCGCAAGCACCTACATCCCGGCTGGTTGATCATCGCGCCTTTACTGGTGTTGGTGCTGGCGCTCTATCTGGGTCCGATACTGAATATCCTCTGGCTGAGTATCACAGACCCCGAACCGGGATTTGGCAACTACGCGAAGCTGGGCGAAAGTGATGCGTTGGTCCGCATCATCTGGACCACCGTGCGCATCTGCATCATCACCACAATGTTCAGTGTCACGCTGGGCTATTCCATCGCCTACGCCATGGTGCACTGCCACCAGCGCCAGAAGAATTATATGCTGACGCTGCTGCTTGTGTCCTTTTGGATTTCCATACTTGTCCGTACATTTTCATGGCTCATGCTGTTGGGGCGCAAGGGTTTGGTGAATGTCGCCCTCGAAGACATTGGCCTGATTGTCGAACCGATTGCCTTCATGCGTAACGAATTGGGCGTGCTGATTGGCATGATCCACTACATGATCCCCTACGCGGTGCTGCCGCTTTTGGTGTCGATGCAGGCGATTGATCACCGGGTGATGGACGCCTCGCGCAATCTGGGCGCGACGGGCAGTCAAACATTCTGGCGAATTTATCTTCCGCTGACCACACCGGGGCTGGTGGCCTCTACCTTGTTGGTGTTCATCCTGAGCCTTGGCTTTTACGTGACGCCTGCGGTTCTGGGCGGCGGCAAGGTACTGATGGTGGCCGAATATATTTCGGTGCAGTTGCTTGTTACGCTGAAATGGGGCACCGCTGCGATGCTGGCGGCACTGATGTTGTTTGGCGTGCTGGCGATGCTCTGGATCATGTCGCGGTTCATGAAACTCAGCACCGTCTTTGGCGGGGCGGCGCGATGAGAGCAGGGTTGTTCTCCCTTTTCAACCGCATCGGCGCTTGGGTCTTGTTGCTGTTTCTGGTGACGCCTGCGCTGATCGCTATACCCGTGTCACTCACACCTAAGCGGTTCCTGTCGATGCCATCGGGCGAGTTGTCGCTACGCCATTTTCAAAAGTTGTTCACCAGCGAGGAATGGTTGTCGAGCTTCTTTCAAAGCGGTGTCATCGCGGTCTCGACCTCTGTGCTGGCCACAACGCTTGGCACACTCTGCGCCATTGGGTTGTGGCGCGTGTCATCGAAATACAGCGAGCTTGTGCGCGCTTTTCTACTCCTGCCACTTATCATCCCACAGATCATTTCGGCTATGGCGTTCTACCGCCTTTGGATACCACTGGGTCTGCTCGACAGTTATGCGGGGCTAATCCTCGCCCATACCATTCTTGCAGCACCCATGGTGCTGATCACGGTCAGTGCGTCACTGGCCACCTTTGATCCAAAACTGGAACAGGCGTCAAAAAACCTTGGCGCTTCGAACTGGACAACCATGCGTCGGGTGATCCTGCCCTCCATCAAACCGGGGGTGTTTGCGGGCGCGCTCTTTGCCTTCATCCTCAGCTGGGACGAGATTGTCGTGACACTTTTCATCTCGAAATTCAGCGTCTACACCCTGCCGCGCCGCATGTGGAACGGCATCCGTGAAAACACCGATCCCACCGTGGCAGCCGCCGCCGTGGTGTTGATCGCCATCACCTTAATTGCCTTTGTCGTCTTCGCTATTATGTCGCGCAGGACTGCAAAGAACACTGAAGTTTAAGTGAGGTTCTTATGAACATGGAAACATCTGTTGAAAGCGACCTGTTAATCAACACGGTCCGCCGCTTTGTTGAAACCGAAATGTTTCCCCACGAGGAGGAAGTGGACCGGCTAGGCCATGTCCCCGAAGAGATCGGGCGTGCGATTGAGGCCAAATCCAAAGAGCTGGGCCTGTATGCCTGCAACCTGCCCGAAGAGGTTGGCGGCGGCGGTTTGAGCATCGCGCAAATGGCACTTATTGAGCGCGAATATGGCAAGACCAGCCATGCCCTGCAAAGCTGGGCGGCGCGGCCCACCGAACTGCTCATGGCCTGCGATGCAGAGCAACGCGAGCGCTACCTTTTCCCCGCCGTTCGTGGTGAAAAGCGTGAATTGTTTGCCCTGACCGAACCCGACGCGGGATCGGATGTGATGGGTATGAAAACCAATGCACGCCGCGAGGGGGATGATTGGATCCTCAATGGTTCCAAGCATTTTATCTCTGGCCCATGCATGCCTGATTTCGCAATTGTTTTTGCCGCAACGGGCGTCGAAGAAACGCCTCGTGGGCCGCGCAAACGGGTGACCGCGTTTCTGGTGGACGTCGGCATGGCTGGGTTTGACTGCCGCGAAGGCACGCGCTGCGTCAGCTATCGCGGCTACAAGACGTTTGAGTTGCATTTCGACAATGTGCGCCTTGGTCCTGAACAAATCTTGGGCGAAGAGGGGCGCGGGCTGGAATTGTCGGGCAAGTGGCTTGGGATGGGGCGCATCTGGGTTGGTGCCACCTGCTGTGGCAAAGCCGAGCGCATTTTGGAGATGGCGACCGATTGGGCGGCAACGCGCAAACAATTCGGCAAACCCATCGGGACGTTTCAGGCCACGGGGTTCCGTCTGGCGGATGGTGCGATGAACCTGCGGGCTGCTAGCCTGCTGGTCAATGACGCCGTGGCCCGCGCGGAAAAAGGTGTGATGTCGGACGCCGATGCGGCGATGGTCAAAGTGTATTGCGCGGAAATGCTGGGCAAGATCGCAGACGATGCAGTGCAGATCTTTGGCGGCATGGGGCTGATGGAAGAAATGCCGATCCAACGCTTCTGGCGCGACAGTAGGCTTGAGCGCATCTGGGACGGTACGAGCGAAATCCAGCGCCACATTATCACACGATCCATCCTGCGGCCGCTTGGTGCATGACCCCTGAGCACCGCGCAAATTTCCAACGTCTACTCAGGCCGCGCCACATCGCGTTTGTCGGGGGGCGCGATGCGACGATTGCGATCAACGAGGCTCGCCGGCGTGGCTTTGCCGGACAAATGTGGGCCGTGAACCCCAAGAGAACAGAGCTTGCCGGGCTGCCCTGTGTTGCCTCGATCAACGATCTTCCCGAGGCACCCGATGCGGTCTACCTCGCCATTCCGGCGGGCGGGGTGGTTGCGGCGTTGCAAACCCTCGCGCAGATGGGAGCAGGTGGCGTGGTGTGCTTCTCGGCGGGCTTCAAGGAAACCGGCGATGCGCTCGCCGAACAAGCGTTGATCGACGCTACAGGTGATATGGCGCTGATCGGGCCGAATTGCTACGGGGTGATTAACTACATCGACAATGCCGCACTTTGGTCGTTTGAACACGGCGGTTGGTCGCCCGGCTATGGCGCGGCGATCATAACGCAATCGGGTATGTTTTCATCGGACATCACCATGAGCCAACGCTCCTTGCCGCTGGCCTATATGGTGTCTGCGGGCAATCAGGCGGTGCTGGGCCAAGAGGACTTTCTGGATGTCTTTGCCGACGACCCTGCGGTGCGGGCCATTGGCCTGCACATCGAAGGGTTGCAAGACATCCCCCGCTTTGAACGCGCTGCACTTAGGGCGCTGTCCAAGGGCATTCCCGTTGTTGCACTCAAGACGGGGAGTTCCGAGATTGGGTCAGCCTTGACGGTCAGTCATACCGGATCACTCTCTGGTTCCACAGAACTCTATGAAGCGCTATTCGCACGCACAGGTGTCATTAGCGTGACCAACCCCTCGCAATTTCTCGAGACGCTCAAGTTTCTCTGTGTGGTCGGTGCCCCCAAGGGGTCGCGTGTCGCAGGGTTCACCTGCTCGGGTGGTGGGGCGACGATGTTGGCGGATTACGCAGAAAAGATTGGGCTGACGCTTCCGCCTGTTGATCCTGCGCAAGAACCTGCACTCACCGCGCTGTTGCCTGACATCGCAACTGTGTCGAACCCGCTGGATTACACCACACCGATTTGGGGGCAGGGCGAGTATACCTATCCTGTTTTTGCCAAAGCCATTGCTGCCCTGAACGCGGATGTTGCAGTTCTGGTTCAGGACTATCCTGCTGCTGGGTTAGATGCGTCCAAAGGATACTATCAACAGGATGCTGCGGCCTTTGGGCGGGCAGCCAAAGAACAGGGCCTACCTGCCGCGATTTGTGCGACTTTACCTGAGAATATGGACCTTGAGACCCGTCAGTTCCTGATTGCTGAGGGGTTAGTCCCAATGCAGGGGATACATGAGGCGTTGAATGCGATTGCTCAGGCGGCCACTTGGGCACAGGCCCGTGCGCGCATCGCCGAAAATTGGCCAGCACCCTTGCTGCCAGCGGGGCAAGGCGGGACGGTGGAAATGCTGACCGAAGACCGGGGCAAAGACTGGCTGTCTGGAAAAGGCGTTGCGGTGCCAAAGGGCAGAACCGTGTCTGGCGAAAAGGTCGCAGAGGCGGCGTGCGAAATTGGCTTTCCTGTGGCGCTCAAGATGATGAGCTCGCTTTTGGCGCATAAGACCGAAGCAGGGGCGGTCGCGCTAAGCCTCGGTTCCGTCGAAGCAGTGCGTGCCGCCGCTACACAAATGTCCGCAGATGTTGCGAGTCACAGCTCCAAAGCCGTCACAGACCGGTTTTTGGTCGAAGCCATGTCGCCGCCCCCTTTGGCGGAACTCATCGTCACCCTGCGCAGTGATCCGCAGTTTGGCGCGGCATTGGTTTTGGGCAGCGGCGGCGTTCTGGTTGAGTTGGTAGGCGACGCGGTGACGCTGCTTTTAACCGCATCCCCTGATGAGATTGAGGACGCTTTGCAAAGCCTGCGTGTGGCACAGTTGCTTGCAGGCTTCAGGGGCCGTTCCAAAGCAGAACTGTCCAAAATTGCGGCCCAAATTCACACTCTTTGTCAGGCTTACCTGCAAGAGCGTGCCACCATCGCCGAGATCGAGATCAACCCGCTGTTTGTCTATCCAGACCATGTCTGCGCGGTAGATGCATTGCTGCACCGCGTGGTTGCATCATGAGCGGTGCGCGGATTATCCGAAACCCCGATCTGACCGTAGGGGCAGACAACAAGCAACGCTGGAACCAGCCCGCGCATCGCCGTCACGGGTTTCACAATGCGCATCATCTGTTTCGCCGCACGCTAATGGTGCGGTCGCGCAATGTTTTGGTGTTGGAACCGCCAAAGGGTAGGCTGCCCGATCAGCCAGCGCGCTTGCAAGACCTGTTGAACCATCCTGCATTCTCGGCGCTCTGCTGCATTCAGGGCAACCGTATCGTGATGGAAGCGGCGGCGGATGACTTCACAACAACGACACCGCATTCCATTCAATCTGTCTCCAAGCTGCACATCCATCTGATTGTCGGGCAACTTCTGGAACAGGGTCTTATGTCGCTCGAGGCCAAGGTTGCAGACTATCTGCCAGACATCGGAACAGGGTATGCGCAAGCCACGGTACAATCGCTGTTGGATATGGCCGTCAGCAACGATTTTTCCGAGGACTACAGTGACCCGCAGTCGGATTGTTATACTGAGGAAGTCGCCTTGGGCTGGCGGTTGCCCGCAGATGATCTGGCAGAGACCACTTTGGTCGATTTCACCAATGCGATCACGGGTTTTACCCCGCCGGTCCCGCAAGAATACGCCGCATATAAATCTGCCAATACCGACGTCCTGACCCGCATTGCGGCCGCGGTTTCGCCACGGCCCTTGGCGCTGCATATCGAAGATATCGCCGATGCCGCCGGATATGAGGGCGCGTTTCACATCAGCCGCAGCCCTGACGGATTTCCCGCCTTTTCCGGCGGGGGCTGCCTGAGTGCGCGTGACCTTGCGCGATTTGGACTGTTGTTTGCGCGGGCGGGGCGCGACATTTCGGGCAAACCCTTTGCGAATGCGGCATTCATCGTCCATAGCTTGTCGCGCGATGCCGCTAAACTCACCCCTCCAAAGGACTGGTTGCAATACTCAAACCACCTAATGACGGATGGGCGGTTTGTCGGGCATGCTGGCTACGGTGGGCAGTTTCTGATGGTCGACACGCTGTCGGGGACTTCCTGCGCCTTTCTCAGTGTCTTGGAAAACGAAGCAGGTTATGACGATGCCTATATCGGCCTTGTTGCCCAAACCCTGCGAGAGCTGTGCGACCAATGATGCGCCCACAGGGCCGATATTAACAACGAAATAAGGTGGCGAAGAGATGAGCGCATTTGATGAAGACCTGTTCCTGAAAGGGCTTGAGCAACGCAAAGCCACGCTGGGCGCTGAATATGTTGAGAAAAACCTCGCGGCGGCGGATGATTTCACCCGGCCCTTCCAAGAAGCGATGACCGCGTGGTGCTGGGGTTTTGGCTGGGGTGACGATGTCATTGATGCAAAGACGAGATCCATGATGAACCTGTCAATGATCGGCGCCTTGGGGAAAATGACCGAATGGGAAATCCATTGTCGAGGTGCGATCAGCAATGGCGTCAGCACCGATGAAATTCGAGCGATCATCCACGTAATCGGTATTTATTGCGGTGTGCCACAGGCGCTGGAGTGTTTTCGCGTTGCACGCAGAGTGATCGAAGAGGGATGAGGCGGCAAGAGTAACGAAAGATATCCAAGCGTAGAGCGGGAATACCTAAGCGATGCGGACGCCTTGATCCTTTAAGATTGCCTGCACCGAAGTCATGCTCACCTCGTCGAACCCGCAGCGGTCCTTGATCGACACTGCTGCGGCAACACCTGCACCCTGTCCCGCAACAGCGCAACAAGCCATGTTGCGGGTGGCTGCGTGGGCGATACGGTCCCCGCCGATAGCGCGGCCTGCGACGATCAGGTTTTTCACCGGTCTTGTCAGAAAGATTCCAGTTGAGACGGGCAGGGCGGCCTCGTAGCGTCTGAACATGACCAAACCTAACCCTTTCAAGGGCTTTCAAAGCAGCCCGGAAATCATTCGCTTGGCGGTGATGTTGTACATTCGGTTACCG
>NZ_JBDUXB010000031.1:0-105899 GCF_039945315.1 Tateyamaria sp.
TTGATATCTTTGACGATCTTCTCGCCTGGGCTCTTCGTTGTCTTTCTCATCGTCCACTCCTCGGTGGCTACGATGAGCAACAAACACTCTCTTAGCAAATAACCCTATTTGGACCCATAAGCGCTGACGTCAGACAACCTATGGCCTAGAGCGTGTGAAGATAGGTCACACAATCGGCCTAGACGACTCAGATAGTGAAATTGAACCACCAAACCCAAACCCCAGAGGTGTCACGTTGATCCGGAAAAAGACCTTCTGGATATGATCGTCGCTGCGTTCAACGACCGTTATTTCAATGGTTGGGATGCGACGCCGGAAGAGCAGAAAATCAAGCTAATCAACATCTTGAATCACGCGATGAGTGACCCTGAATTCCAAGAAAAAGTTGTATCTAATCAAGATCAACAAAACCGTCGGATTGCCAGTGAAGCACTGTTTGAAAAAGCTATGCGTAACGAGCGTCGGCGAGAAATCGACCTTTATAAAAAGTATGCTTCAGATGACGACTTCAAGTCGGGTCTGCACGAGGCTCTCATGCGCATGATGGAGCAAGTTCTGAAGTCAGGAGACCACAGGCCTGCGAGCTAGAGTCGCTGGCCTATCGAGCTCAGAGAAACGTAAAATTCATCGGCAACATAGAACGGCATCTCTGTTCTTGCCTGAAGTATAGAACCCAAGAGATCTACCTGTGGGAGATACTATAATAACTTAAAGCACCCTTGAGTTGAAAGGGTGCAGACTTTTGCGCAAATTGTGCAAACTTATGGGGTACGTGCAGCAATATGCGCGTCCCTACACATGATCAGAAATCCAGGTTTTCGACGCTCAGCGCATTCTGTTGGATGAATTCACGGCGCGGTTCCACAACGTCGCCCATCAGTTTCGTGAATAGGTCGTCTGCTTCGGCCATGTCTTCGACTCGCACTTGCAGCAGCGTGCGCGCATCCGGGTCCAGCGTGGTTTCCCAAAGCTGGTCAGGATTCATTTCGCCCAAACCTTTGTAGCGTTGCAGGGACAGGCCCTTTTCCCCTTCGGAGAGGATGGCATCGAGTAAGTCCATTGGCCCCATGATCTCGACGCTTTTGTCCTTGCGGTGCAACGTGGCTGGGGTTCCGTAAACGTCCTGCAAGGATTGCGTGAATGTGCCGGTCTTGCGCGCCTCACCCGAGCGCATCATGCGGCCGTCAAGCGTGCGTACCTCTTCGACACCGCGTAGGATACGGGCCAACCGCACACCTTGGTCTTGCGTGATCCGCCCGGCCCAGCCGCGTTCCCATTCGAGCGCGATGAGATTAAGCCGTTCGGCCACCTTGTCGGCAACGCCTTGCAGATCACCGTCAACAGCGCCGGGCACAAAGGCCCCCGCAATAGCCGCCTGTTCAAGGATGTGGCGCGGATAATGCGTTGGGAAGGCATTTAACACACGGCGCAATTGGCGCGCCTCATCGACGACACGGACAAGGTCTTGCCCCGCGATCTCTTCGCCATTGCCCTGACGCAGCATAGCTCCGTCGATGCCCTGCTGGATCAGGTAGTCCTGCATTTCGGCCTCGTCTTTGAGGTACACCTCGGACTTGCCCCGCGCGACTTTGTAGAGCGGCGGTTGCGCGATGTAGAGGTACCCGCCTTCTATCAACTCGGGCATCTGGCGATAGAAGAACGTCAGCAACAGCGTGCGGATGTGCGCGCCGTCTACGTCCGCGTCCGTCATGATGACGATCTTGTGGTAGCGCAGCTTTTCGATGTTGAACTCGTCCCGCCCGATCCCGGTGCCCAGCGCCATGACCATGTTGCCGATTTCCTGAGAGCCGAGCATACGGTCAAAGCGTGCCCGTTCTACGTTCAGGATTTTACCTTTGAGCGGCAGGATGGCTTGCGTCTTGCGGTCGCGCCCTGTCTGGGCAGAGCCGCCAGCGCTGTCCCCCTCCACCAGAAAGATTTCGGTATTGGCGGGGTTCTTGTCGGAACAGTCTTTGAGTTTCGAGGACAGGAAGTTCATGTCCATCGGGTTCTTGCGCCGGGTCAGATCGCGGGCCTTGCGCGCCGCCTCGCGGGCGAGGGCTGCTTCGACAATCTTCCCAACAATGATCCGGGCCTCGTTCGGGTTTTCCTCGAACCATTCGGATAGCTTTTCGTTCACCAATCCTTCGACTGCAGGACGGACTTCGGAGCTGACCAGTTTGTCCTTGGTCTGGCTGCTGAACTTGGGATCCGGGACCTTGACGGACAGCACACAAGTCAGCCCCTCGCGCGCGTCGTCGCCGGTAAAGCTGACTTTTTCCTTTTTGGCGATGCCGCTGGTCTGGGCATAGTTGTTGATCGTGCGTGTCAGCGCACCACGAAAGCCCGCCATGTGGGTGCCGCCGTCGCGCTGCGGGATGTTGTTGGTAAAGGGCAGGACGTTCTCGTGATAGCTGTCGTTCCACCACATGGCGACTTCGACACCGATGTCGTCTTTCTCTCCGGTGATAAAGATCGGTTCGGGCATCACGGATGCTTTGGAGCGGTCGAGGTATTTGACGAACTCTTTGACGCCTCCCTCGTAGTACAGCTCTGAGCGCAGCGTTTCCACTGGCCGCTCGTCCGTCAGAATGATGCGCACACCCGAGTTGAGGAACGCCAGTTCCCGCAGCCGCTTTTCCAGCGTTTCGAACGAGTATTCGAGATTGGAGAACGTGTCGGTGGACGCCATGAACCGCACCTCGGTGCCAGTCCGGTCGGTGTCGCCGACGACCTCAAGATGCTTGGCGGTAAATCCACCTTCAAACCGTGCCACATGTTCCTTGCCATCGCGCCAGATGCGGAGTTCGAGCCAATCCGACAGGGCGTTTACAACCGACACACCCACACCGTGCAGACCGCCCGACACTTTGTAGGAGTTGCTGTCAAACTTACCGCCTGCGTGCAGTTGGGTCATGATGACTTCGGCGGCAGACACGCCTTCTTCTTCGTGAATTCCGACTGGAATCCCACGGCCGTTGTCGCTGACCGATACGCTGGAATCCGCGTGAATTGTGACTGTGACGGCGTCCGCATGACCGGCCAAAGCCTCGTCAATGCCGTTGTCGACGACCTCGTACACCATGTGATGCAGACCGCTGCCATCGTCCGTGTCGCCAATGTACATCCCCGGACGTTTACGCACGGCTTCCAAGCCCTTGAGAACCTTGATGGAATCTGCGCCGTATTCTTCTGGGACTTGCCCGTTCTCTGCCATTACTGGGCCTCTTGTTCTGTTCCCCTAAATGTACCGTTTTTTGGGGGGAATGTCACGCCACTGACACAAGATTTTGCGTTTCAGGTCAGAGGGATGACGAGGCCAACGCAGATCAGCAAAACACCCGCTGTTATGTTCATGCGTCGCAGCGCCTCGGGGCGCTGCATGAGGCGGCGTGCACGGTCGACGAACAAGGCCAGAGCGAGGTTTCCAATCAGAGGGACAACCATTGAAAGCGCGGCGATCACGACGATATCGAGAGCTGTCAGACGCGTCAGATCAAAGAAGCCGGGCAGCATACCGGCATAGAACAGAATGGCTTTCGGATTGCTGAGGATTATCACCAGTCCGGCCAAAAACCCTGCCCACATGCCAGGTCGGGTCAGACGGTTGTCCGTGCCGATTTGTTTGTCCGCGGTGCGGATCACCAGCGCACCCATCACCACGAACATGATCGCTGCGACCCATTTCAGCGCTTCCAGAAACCCACCGTAGATGGACAGAACCCAAGTGATGCCAAAGATCGCCAGCAGCGACCACATCACGTCGCCGACAACCACGCCAAGGGCCAGCGGCCACGCGGCATGAAACCCGCCCGACAGGCTGCGCGCGATCAAACCGACCCAGATAGAGCCGGGGGTCAGGAACAGGATCGCCAGCGCGCCTGCATAAAGTGCGACGTCCCATGCATCCAGCGTCATGGCCCCGATACGGTGCTGGCACCGTCCTCTTCTGTCACTTCAAAGTATTGTGCACGCTCGCCCAGGTGTTCGAACAATTGCGTTTCGGTTCCTGTCATCCAGGCCTGTGCACCGAGTGCACAAATCTCATCATAAAGGGCCGCACGCCGGTCCGCATCCAAATGTGCGGCAACCTCGTCCAGCAACAAGAGCGGCGGCGCTCCGAAATCTTGGGCCAGTGCGCGCGCATTGGCAAGGATGAGTGAAACCAGCAGCGCCTTCTGTTCGCCCGTCGAACAGTCTTTGGCGGGTACGTCCTTGGCCGCATACACGCCGTACAAGTCTGCGCGGTGCGGTCCAATCAAGGTCCGCCCTGCCGCCAGATCACGGGCGCGCCCATCGGCAAGGGCTTCACGAAAGTCCTCGGCTGTGTCTGGGAGGCCCAACTCACCGGGTTGTAGGGTCAATGTGGCGGCTGGAAATGCGGTCTGCGCATCCCCTTGAGCCTCGGCCAAGGCAGCCAAAGCGTTCAGGCGGTTGGCATGTATGGCAGTCCCGGTTTCCGCCATGCGCGTCTCAAGCGCTGCGTACCAATGTGCATCGCGCACCATGTCCTTGAGCAACCGGTTCCGCTCACGCATGGCCTTTTCATACTCAAGCGACAGTTGCGCATGATCGGGAATGAAACTGAGCGTCATGCGATCGAGAAACCGGCGACGCCCCTCTGCCCCTTCGATCCACAGCCGGTCCATGGATGGGATCAGCCACAGCACACGAGCAATGCGTCCCAACGCCGTCTGTGCGGCGGACTTGTCATCAATGCGGACCTGACGTGCGTTACCATTCTCGGACCACGTCTCGACCTCATGCACCTGATGCAGAGAGTGCAGCACGCAAGACAGTTTCCACCCCAACGCTTCAGGACGGCGTGTCATATCCTCGGCAGAGGATCGGCGTAGCCCGCGTCCGGGGGAAAACAAAGACACGGCTTCCAGAATGTTTGTCTTGCCCGCACCGTTGGGTCCGTAAATCGCAACAGGTCGCGCATCTAGTGAAAGGCGCGCTATCTTGTGCGAACGGAAATGCGACAATGTCAAAGAGGATAGGGACAACATGTTTTACGCCCCCACGCTTCTTCTGACCAAAAATACCACCATCGGAGGCGCGATTTCTGTAGAAATCGTTATACCCGCATCGGCATGACGACATAGACTGCGGACAGGTCATTGCCTTCGCGCATCAGCGTGGGATCACCCGACGAGTTGAACAGGAACACCGCGTTTTCGCGATCGACTTGCGATGCGATCTCAAGCAGGTACTTGGCGTTAAAACCGATCTCGAGCTTTTCGTCGGCATAAGCGACGGCCAGTTCTTCTTCGGCGGCGCCGGAGTCTGGTGCGTTGACAGACAGGATCAGACGGTCTTCGTCCAGCTGTAGCTTGACTGCACGAGAGCGTTCGGAGCTGACGGTGGCCACACGGTCGACGGCCTTGGCGAAGTCTGACGCGTCGACTTCCATTTTGCGGGTGTTGCCAGCTGGGATTACCCGTGTGTAGTCGGGAAATGTTCCGTCGATCACCTTGGACGTCAGTGTGATGTCAGGCGTGGCAAAGCGTACTTTGGTTTCAGACACAGACACAGCGATCTGCATTTCGTCGTCATCCAGCAGCTTGCGCAATTCACCAACTGTCTTGCGAGGTACAATCACGCCCGCCATGTCAGCTGCGCCTTCGGGTAATTCGCTGTCGATACGTGCCAGACGGTGGCCGTCGGTTGCCACACAACGCAGCGCGCGGCCCTCATCCCCATCTGCAATGTGCATGTAGACGCCGTTCAGATAGTACCGCGTCTCTTCGGTCGAAATTGCAAACTTGGACTTGTCGAACAGGCGGCGCAGCTTGGGTGCGGGAACCGAAAAGTTCGAGGCGTATTCGGACGAGGCCATGACGGGAAAGTCTTCTTTTGGCAGTGTCGCCAGCGAGAAATTCGAGCGCCCGGCCTCGACTGTCAGACGGCCTGCTGCACTATCGGCTGTCAAAGACACCAACGCGCCATCGGGCAATTTCCGTACGATTTCATGGAGCGTCGTGGCCGAAACAGTTGTTGCCCCGGCGCGTTCGACTTGGGCAGGCGCCTTGTCGACCACCTCGATATCAAGGTCCGTCGCGCGAAAGGTCACATCAGAGCCTTCGGCCTCGATCAGCACATTGGCGAGGATCGGGATGGTATTGCGCCGTTCGACCACGGATTGAGCTTGGGCAACTGCCTTGAGCAGGACGCCGCGTTCGACACTGATTTTCATGGTCCGTCTCCCAGATATCCCCGACCGCAGTGCAGGGACGAGCACCCTAGCCCAAACACGCGGCATCACAAGCATTTTGTTGGTTTGTCCGCCGGATCGAAGGGGGCGTCAAGTCAACGCCGCCTCAGAGCGTGGCAATTTTGCGCAACAGCAGAGAAAGTGAAAACTATTTCGCACTTAGCAGGGGGAAAACCTGCAGGAATTCCCATTGTCTGTCTTATTGTGCGATCCATGCAGGGTTCATACATCATCAGGTATTGTTTTAGAGTTTCGATAAACAGGAGCAATTTTATGGATGTCACGGTTTCCGGCGGAATCTCAGCATGATCCGTTTTCTGGATGCGACCCTGGGGCGCTGGCTGCGCCACTTTTTGTTCGTCCTTGTGCGCAGCTATTATGCGCTTTTTTACAATGTCAGTTGTTCCGGTAAGCATCTGTTACAGGACCAGCCTGGCACGCTGATCCTTGCCACCCATGTCAGTCGCCATGACGGGCCGATGATTGCGGCGCTGTTGTACTCCACCAAGCGAATTCGGCCCACCGTGCACTACGACGAATACTACAATTGGGGTCAGTTTCTGCCGATGTACGTCGCCTCTGCCATTCCGATGAGCTCGCCCAAATCATGGCCTGATGAAAAGCGCAAAGAACGCAAGGCGACAATCCTCGAGATTGTGCACAAGGTTTTGGCCAAAGGAAATTCGGTCCTTCTGTTTCCAGCGGGAAGGGTCCGGCGAGAAGAACATGAACGTGTGCCCGCCTATCTGAGCGGCGTGCACGAAATTCTGCGCTTGGAACCCGACACGCCTGTCATGTTGCTGCGGCTTGACGGTTTGGGGCGGTTTCAGGAAGCTCAGTATGATGGCTTTTGGAGCTTTGTTGGGATCAAGAAGGGGCGGCGGCATGTGGCCATGGACCTGCGCCCTTTGAACGACCTTGATCCGGCGCAGGATTTGGAAGCATTCAATGCACAGCTTGAAGAGTTGTTGAACAAGCCGATTTCCTACGAGTTGTAAGCTCAGGTCAAACAAACAAACGGCGCCCTAGGGCGCCGCATTTTTTCAGAGATATTGCTTCGTCTTACGCTTCAAGCGCGCGGCGCAGCAGTTCCAGGTCCTCTGCGATCTGGCCATCCTGCTGGCGCAGCTCATCAATCCGTTTGACCCCGTGCATGACCGTTGTGTGATCGCGCCCGCCAAAACGGCGGCCAATCTCGGGCAGGCTGCGCGATGTCAGATGTTTGCACAAATACATCGCCACTTGCCGTGGTCGCGCATAGCTACGCAGCCGTTTGGGGCCGATCATGTCGCTGAGACGAATGTTGTAGTGCTCGGAAACCTTACGCTGGATTTCTTCCACAGTGATTTTGCGCTCGGAGGCGCGCAGCACATCCGCAAGGCAATCTTGTGTAAGGTCGAGATCGATCTTGCGACCAACAAGGCTGGCAAAAGCAAATAGACGTGTCAAAGCTCCTTCGAGCACACGAACGTTGTTGGAGATGCGCAGAGCGAGGAATTCAAGTACGCCGTCTTCGACCTTCAGATCGGGATAGACCAGCTGTTGCTGTTCCACTTTGGACTGAAGGATCCCCAGACGCAGTTCATAATCGGTGGGGTGCAGGTCAACGATCAGGCCGCATTGCAGGCGCGACTTCACACGCTCTTCGAGGTCTTTGATCTCGCCCGGGGCACGATCTGCGGAAATGATGATCTGTTTGTTTTGGTCCACGAGCGCATTGAAGGTGTGAAAGAACTCTTCTTGGGTGCTGTCTTTGCCGGCGATGAACTGTACGTCGTCCACCATCAGCACATCGACAGAGCGGAACATTTCTTTGAAGTCCATCATCTTGCGGTCGCGCAGGGCCTGCACGAAGCGATACATGAACTGTTCGGCAGACAGATAAAGGACGTTCATGCCGGGTTTCCGGGCGCGCAGTTCCCATGCGATGGCATGCATCAAGTGAGTTTTACCCAGACCTACGCCTCCGTACAGAAACAGCGGGTTGAAGGTGACGGGCCCACCTTCAGCTACACGGCGAGCGGCGGCATGGGCCAGTTCGTTGGGCTTGCCGACGACAAAACTGTCAAAGGTAAATCGCTTGTCCAGCGCCGCGGCCGCCAATCCTGATGTGGAGGATCGTGCGGCAGGTGCTGTCGGCGCAGGCATAGGTGTATCCAGTGCAGTTGGGCGGGATTGAGAGTTGGCAGCCACAGAGAAGCTCAGGCGTCGCACGGTATCATATTCGGATTTCAATTCGTGCAAAATCAGATCCGAAAAGTTCTGGCTGACATAGTTCCCCATGAAATTTGTCGGCACATCAAAGGTGACGATCCCGTCGCTCAGTCCCCGAAATTCAAGCGGTTCGATCCACGTTGTATAATTATTTTGACCTACAGTCTTCAGCAGCCGTTTTCTCAGCTGTCTCCATTCTTGTTGTGTCATATGTGCACTATTACCTTTCCGCCACCTCTGTCCGGCGATCATCGGCTCGCCGGGAATGCCCATCCCATGTTGTCACTCGAGGCAAACCGATTGTGTTGCGCTGTATTGTTACAGCACATCGGTCCGGTTGGAATTTACAGTCTTCGCCCGCAACTGGCCCCGATTTTTCGAGTGCCTTTCACGTGCTGCCTGCACACCAATCCATTTTCGACAGGTTCAGCAGCAGCACCACAGTGTGCACCAAAACACGAGGTATCCTCACAAAAGTATATCCCCGATCCAGTCACAGATGCACCGCAGCGTGCACCCGTTTCCAGCCTGTTCCCCCAAGGCGATTCCCGATCGCACCTTTGGTGGTATCAATTTCGTTTGCGGCCCGTCTACTGAACTTGAGACTTGACTCGAGCTTTCTCGAAAAAGAATCTGTCCGTGCCTTGTTTTCATAGGAAAAACGAAAAAGGCGCCGCAAATTGCGACGCCTTGTGTTTGCATGTTTTGGTTGTGTTAGCCCAGTGCTTTCACCCGAGCCGACAGTCGGGACATTTTCCGCGACACTGTATTCTTGTGGTAAACACCCTTGGTCACACCGCGCATCAACTCGGGCTGTGCCGCCTTGAGTGCGGCGCCTGCTGCGTCTTTGTCACCCGAGGCAATCGCCTCTTCGACATTGCGCAAGTAGGTGCGGATGCGCGACCGGCGCGCCTTGTTTACTGCAAAGCATTTTTCGTTTTGACGGGCCCGCTTTTTGGCCTGAGGCGAATTTGCCATATTATCTCGTCCCTATATAGGTGCGGTAGTTTCAGAAGAGGCGTCTTTAGGCGCGACTCGGCGACCAGTCAAGAGGGTAGAGGTGACTATGCCCCGGCTGTCGCTTCCCCGTGATATTTTCAGTCAGAAGAAACCTATTTGTCGCGAAACTGTGGCGTGCGCTTTTCGAGGAACGCTTCCATGCCTTCTTTCTGGTCTTCTGTGGAAAAGAGCGAGTGGAACACCCGCCGTTCGAACACCAGGCCTTCGTGCAGCGGCACCTCGAAGGATTTGTTGACCGCTTCTTTGATCGCCATGGTCGAGATCATCGACTTTTCCGCGATCTTGTGGGCCGCGGCCATTGCCTCTTCCAAAAGCTTTTTGGGTGGCACCACACGGCTGACCAGCCCGGATCGCTCAGCTTCGGCTGCATCCATGAAACGGCCCGTCAGATTCATATCCATCGCCTTGGCCTTGCCGACGGCTTGGGTCAGTCGTTGCGTACCACCGATCCCAGCCATAACGCCCAGATTCACTTCGGGCTGTCCAAACTTGGCAGTCTCAGATGCGATTATAAAATCGCACATCATCGCAAGTTCGCATCCACCGCCCAGCGCGTAACCTGATACGGCGGCGATGATCGGTTTGCGTACGCGATTGATGGCGTCAATTTCGGGGCCAAACAGATCTTCAGTAAAGACTTCGACGTAAGTCTTGTCCTTCATCATCGCGATGTCAGCTCCGGCGGCGAATGCTTTTTCCGACCCCGTCAGCACGATGCAGCGTACCTTGCTGTCGTTCTGGGCCGCTGCCATCGCGTCCGCGAGTTCCGTCATCAATTGATCGTTGATGGCATTCAGCGCGTCAGGCCTGTTCAGGGTGACTTTCGCGATGTGGTCTTCGACTTCGACGATAATCGTCTCGTAGGCCATAAGGGTCTATCCAGTTGTTGCCGTTGAGAGGGGAGCATTACCATGGGTGGCTCGTGTTTCAAGCTAAGTTTGGCAGGACCTGCAGTAGAACGAGGACCGGCCTGATTGCACGATCCGCAGGATCGCATTGCTGCAGTCCGGGGTGCGGCAAGCCTCGCCTTCGCGCCCGTAAACGTCGAAGCTGTGCTGAAAATATCCAAGTTCTCCATCGGCTTGGCGGAAATCACGCAGGGAAGAACCACCTGCCTCTATCGCTTCGCTCAGCACATCGCGGATGATCGGAACCAGCGCGGCGACGCGCGTTTTCGCGATCCGACCCGCTTTGCGTGTCGGAGAGATGCCGCCACGGAACAAAGCCTCACAGACATAGATATTGCCTAATCCTGCGACGATTCTCTGATCGAGAAGTGCGGATTTGATGGGTGAGTTCTTGCCATCGAAGGCGTCGATCAGGTGGGCCTCGTTGAATGCGTTACCCAGTGGTTCTGGCCCAAGAATTCTCAGCAACTTGTGTTGATCCGCAGTCGCCGTATCCATGAGGTCCATCGCCCCGAACCGGCGCGGGTCGTTGAAGGTGATGCGTGCGCCATTGTCCATGTGCAAGACCACATGGTCGTGTTTTTCGGCCCGTGGATGTTCGTGTGCGAATTGCCCCAATGGATCGCCCGATACCAGCATCCGCCCAGACATGCCCAAATGAATCAGCAGCGTTTCACCCCCACTGAGGTCCGCAAGGATGTATTTCGAGCGCCGCCGCAGGCCCAGAACGGTCTGCCCTGTTAGCCGCTCCGCCATACCAGTGGGGAACGGCCAGCGCAGATCGGGCCGGTTCACGTCGGCTTGGGAGATGACAGCTCCGGTCATGGCGGGTGCGAGGCCACGACGGACCGTTTCGACTTCGGGCAGTTCAGGCATGCTAGATTTAATCCATTGTCAGGCGCCCACAGATAGTGCGCCCGAACTGGGGGTGCAATCACTGCCCGTTGGTATCCAGTCGTGCGATGATCAGCGCTTTGAACGCGTCATGTCCTTCGATGAATCGAGGTACTGAAATCTTGCGGTTGTTTGTGAAGTACAATGTGTACCCGTCTCGGGTTGTTTTGGCAGCCGTTAGATCCCAAAGGTCAAACTGTCGTTGGGTGAGCAGCGCGGATGTGCAGGACATGTCGTCAACATCGATCTCAAGCCGGAAAATCCACATATACGCGCCGGCCCAGATCAAAAACCCCACCATGATCAGGTAGTAAATCGCCGGGGTCTGTCCGGCCAGATTCGTTCCCGTTTCCAGATAGACTATGAAGCCGATGACTAACGGAATCAGCGCCAGATATCCGTATCGCCACCCAACAGTCGCACGAAACACCAGAGTGTCGTCCACCTGCTGAGGTGTTTTGCGCCCAACTGAAAAGACATTGCCAATCGCCTCTTCGGGATTGCCAATGGGCGACCAGAAACCAACGAGCGCGTTCAAAAGCCGCATCAGCATCGTTCGGTCTTCGCGAATGTCGTGTGGTCCGGTCAGTTTTCTTGCCAGGCGCCTGCTCAACAGGAACACTCCCAAAGATGTGGCGACTACCAACAACGTAACGAGATTCATGCCTGCGACCTTTGCGCTGATTTGTCTGTTTGTCTCTTGTCCCCCGAGTCTTTAAGCACAAATGCGACACAACTGAGACGGACCCGGATCATTCGCATGACTGAAGCCTCTGAAAAGAAAACCCATTTTGGTTTCTCCGAAGTCCCAGAGGGTGAAAAAGCGGGCCGGGTGCAGGGTGTGTTCAACTCCGTTGCATCTAAATACGACATCATGAACGATGTGATGAGCGTCGGTATTCACCGCATCTGGAAAGAGGCGATGATGGATTGGCTGGCCCCACGCGCTGGGCAAAAGCTGCTCGATGTGGCTGGCGGGACCGGGGATATCTCGTTCAAGTTCCTCAAACGCGCGGGCCATGGCCATGCAACAGTTCTGGACCTGACCGAACCGATGCTGGTGGAAGGACGCAAGCGCGCCGAAGCGGACCAGATGGCCGACAGCCTCGACTGGGTTGTGGGTGATGCGATGGCACTACCGTTCGAAGACAACAGTTTTGATGTCTACACAATCAGCTTTGGCATCCGGAACGTTACTCGTCCTCAAGAGGCATTAAACGAAGCATACCGAGTTCTCAAACCCGGCGGGCGTTTGATGGTGCTTGAGTTCAGCCAGTTGCCCAATGAGGGCATGCAAAAGCTTTACGATCTCTACAGCTTCAATGTCATCCCACGTATGGGGCAGATGATCGCAAATGACCGGGAAAGCTATCAGTATCTTGTGGAATCCATCCGCAAATTTCCCGATCAGGAAACCTTTCTGTCCATGGTTCGCAACGCGGGGTTCGAACAGGCCAAGTACCGTAACCTGACCATGGGTGTGGCCTGCCTGCATTCGGGGTGGAAAATCTAAGGTGCGTGGTCCCCACAACATAATAAGGTTGATCCGCACTGGTGCGACCCTCGAACGCACTGGCGCGATGAATGTCGTGCTGGATGCGTTTGATGCCCCACCTGCCTTGCGGTTCGTCGCAAA
Organism: Tateyamaria sp.; assembly: GCF_039945315.1. Classification (GTDB taxonomy): domain Bacteria; phylum Pseudomonadota; class Alphaproteobacteria; order Rhodobacterales; family Rhodobacteraceae; genus Tateyamaria. Next base: position 12,890 of record NZ_JBDUXB010000031.1, read on the forward strand.
GGCGCTGGGCAAACCGTTTCAATGGCTGGGCTATCAGGGTGATCCAAGCATGCCGCCCGCGACCCGCGCACTCACCGCCCTTGGACCTGCCTACATCAAATTTGGTCAGGTGCTGTCGACTCGGCCCGACGTGGTTGGCGACGAACTGGCCGTTCAATTGCGTGTGTTGCAGGACAAGCTGCCGCCATTTCCCGTCACGCAGGCCAAGGCCGAGGTGGAAAGGGAATTGGGTCAGCCAATAGACACTATCTTTTCCGAATTCAGCGAGCCCGTCGCCGCCGCGTCCATCGCGCAGGTGCACCAAGCCCGATTGGCCGATGGTGGAGACAGTGTGGCGGTCAAAGTGCTCCGCCCCGGTATCGAAAAGGCGTTTACCCGGGATGTCGATGCATTCTATCTCGCAGCCCGCATCGTAGACCTGTTTGCCCCCGGAGCGCGCAGACTGCGTCCGATGGAGGTGATCGAGCATTTTGACGGTGTGGTTCAGGGCGAGCTGGACTTGCGTCTTGAGTCCTCTGCCGCCGGTGAATTCGCAGCCAACACCAAGGATGACGCCGGTTTCACTCTGCCCAAAATGCGGTGGGAGTATTCAGCGCGCCGCGTCATGACGCTGGAATGGGCGGACGGCGTGAACATGGGTGACAATGCGGCTCTTGATGCCGCCGGCCACGACCGTGTCGATCTGTCTGAACGAGTGCTGAAGCTGTTCTTGCTGCACGCGCTGCGCGACGGGTATTTCCACGCAGATATGCATCAAGGCAACCTCAAGGTTGCGCCGAACGGTGACATCATCGCCTATGATTTCGGGATCATGGGGCACATCGACGAATACACGCGCCGGGTCTATGCCGAGATCCTGTTTGGGTTCATCCGCAAAGACTACAAACGCGTCGCCGAGGTGCACTTCGAGGCTGGGTACGTGCCTGCTGACAAGGATGTCGACGAATTCGCCCGCGCACTTCGTGCTGTTGGCGAGCCGATCTTTGGCATGGATGCCTCCAAAATCTCGATGGGTCGGCTACTGAGCTACTTGTTCGAAGTCACCGAACGGTTCGGTATGGAGACACGAACTGAACTGATCCTTCTGCAACGCACCATGGTTGTGGTTGAAGGCGTTGCGCGTTCGCTCAACGCCAATATCAACATCTGGCAGGTCGCATCTCCGATCGTGACCGACTACATCCAGAAATCGATTGGGCCCAAGGCGATTGTCACCGATCTATATAAAACTGCGCGCGTCCTGACCCGCTTTGGCCCACGCTTGCCTGGATTGGTCGAGGCTGCGCTGATCGCACAATCCAACCCCCAACCGGAAAAACGGCGTGGTTTCTGGCGATGGATTGCGCTTGCAGGTTTGGTTGGCCTGTTGGCTGGCGGTGGTGTGGCGCTTTTGATCGAAGCGCTGGCCTAGACTTCATATTGCCAGAAAAGCTGTGGGGTCTGAGGTCGAACCTTAGAGCGTTCGATCCTCAGCTCATGCGCTCAATAGCAAGTGCGATGCCCTGACCCCCGCCGATACACATAGTGATGAGAGCCTTCGAACCGCCGATCCGCTCCAATTCATAGAGCGCTTTGATCGTGATGATTGCACCTGTTGCCCCAACCGGATGGCCCAGCGCGATGGCGCCACCATTTGGGTTCACGCGGGCGGGATCGAGGCCAAGGTCTTTGGACACAGCGAGAGCTTGCGCCGCAAAGGCTTCGTTTGACTCCACAACGTCGAAATCCTCGGCCGACAAGCCCGTGCGCTCAAGCAGGTTACGCACCGCTGGGATCGGGCCGATCCCCATCACCTCGGGTCGTACCCCGGCATGGGCATAGCCAAGCACCCGGGCGCGGGGTTTGAGTCCGGCCTTTTGCGCCGCCTCAGCCGTCGCAAGCACAACAGCGCCTGCGCCGTCGTTTATGCCTGACGCGTTGCCTGCGGTGACTGAGCCATCTTTTTGAAAGACGGGTCGCAATCCGCCCAGCGCCTCAAGGCTCGTGGCCTTTGGATGTTCATCGACTTCAAAGGCAACGGTGTCGCGTTTCACGCGCACCTGTACAGGCGCGATCTGACTATCGAAACGCCCGTCTGCAATTGCCGCTGCCGCCCGTTCTTGGCTATGCATGGCAAAAGCGTCCTGATCTGCGCGTGTGATCTGATGCTCTGCGGCCACGTTTTCTGCAGTGACGCCCATATGCCCCGTTCCAAAGGGACAGTTGAGCGCTCCCAGCATCATATCAAGCGTGCGCACATCCCCCATCTTGGCACCCCAGCGCTGGTCCGGAATGATAAACGGCGAGCGGGACATATTTTCGGCCCCACCGGCAAGGCCAAATTCCGCATCGCCCAACATCAGTGACTGAATGACAGACACAATAGCCTGCACGCCCGACCCACACAGACGGTTCACGTTCATCGCCGGAACACTGTCGGGCACCCCGGCCTGCATTGCAGCGACGCGGCTGAGATACATGTCGCGCGGTTCGGTGTTAATGACATGGCCAAAAGCAACATGACCGATCTGGCCGCCGTCCACGCCTGAGCGTTCAAGCGCCGCCTTCGCGGCCACAGTGCCAAGGTCAATTGGTGTGGTCCCGGCAAGAGCGCCACCGAATGTGCCGATGGCTGTGCGCGCGCCGTCCAAAATGACGATATCTTGGGTCATGTTGATCCTCCTGAGTTGGGGCCATGATGACGGTGCGCGCAGGGCAAAGGAACCCCTGCACCTTGACACCGACGCAACGGCACGGGCATCTCTCTGTTATGACGGATGAAACCGACGCTATCTTATCCCTGTTGCCTGCCCGCCTGAAAGAGGCGCGGCGTGTCCAAGGTCTGTCTTTGGACGCGGTCGCTAAATTGTCTGGCGTCAGCCGGTCTATGGTCAGCCAGATTGAGCGAGGCGAGTCCTCGCCCACCATCGCGACACTCTGGAACCTGACAAAGGCATTGCAGGTGGATTTTGCCGGATTGCTCGAAGAGCAGGGCAGCGCGTTTATCGAAGTGTTGCGCGCGGCTGACGTACCGCAGATCGAAGCCTGCGGCACCGGGTGCGCCATTCGCATCCTCAGCGCCCCGGAAGACGCAGGCATGCACGAAGTCTACGAGCTACGCTTTGCGGATGGCGGTGTGCTGGACAGTCAGGCCCACAGACGTGGGGCCCGCGAACATTTGACGGTGATCGAAGGTGTGGTTGATGTCATGTCAGGAGAGTCTTCTGAACGGATTTCCGCAGGTGATACGGCGCGATATGCAGCGGATGTCGTGCATCGGATTAGTGCTGTGGGTGCGGCGAGGGCTTTTTTGATCGTGAAGAATGCCTAAGTATAGAAGATGTAGGCGGCTTTGATTGCAAAGGAGTTTACCCATGGCCGACGACCCAAACGGACTGGTTTTTCTTGACTTCAACGACCCGGATGCTGGCTTGCTCGCTTATGCGATTTACGGCGGTGATCTCGAACCGGAGTCGGTTCAACCCATATGGGATTGCATCGACGCAGCTCGGGAAAATGGCACCAAACTGCGCCTATATTGTGAATTACACGCTATGCCCAAACCGAACCTGAGCGTGATCGGCGACAAGCTGAAGCGACTGGGAACGATCTGGACACACATTGAACGAATGGCGATCGTCGGGGATCAGGGCTGGTTGGAATACTACGAAAAGATTGTCGATCCGATCACCCGTTTTGACGTTCGCTGGTTTCCGCTTGTCGATGCAGAAGAGGCGCGCGCCTGGGCGTCTGCGCCGCCTGCCATAGCTGCTGATCCGTAATCGCGGATTTTTGTGCGGTAAGATAGAAATCCTCTATTTAGGAATCATATCCGATATGTTAGAGATGCGGTAAAGGAGCCGCATCATGACCACTGCCTTTCTCTCTCAGATCACTGACACGCTTGCTCAGATCGAAGCAGACGGGATGACCAAGCGCGAGCGCATGATCACCTCGCCCCAAGGCGGAAAAATTGCGGTTGGGGATCGCGAAGTACTGAACCTCTGCGCCAACAATTATCTGGGTCTGGCAGATCACCCTGACCTTGTGGCGGCGGCGGGTGGTGCGATGCGAAGTCATGGGTTTGGTATGGCTTCTGTGCGATTCATTTGCGGCACGCAAGATCTGCACCGGCAACTGGAACAGAGGCTCGCTGGCTTTCTGGGCAAAGACGACGCTATCTTGTTTGCCGCCTGTTTTGACGCGAACGGAGGGCTGTTTGAACCCCTTTTGGGCCAAGAAGATGCGATCATATCGGATGCGCTGAATCACGCGTCGATCATCGATGGCATCCGTTTGTGCAAGGCGCAGCGGTTTCGCTATGCCAACAGTGATATGGACGACTTAGAGACACAATTGAAGGCCGCCCGTGCCGCTGGTGCGCGTCACATCATGATCGCTACGGACGGTGTGTTTTCGATGGATGGGTATCTGGCGAAGTTGCCTGAGATTACCGAACTCGCGGCGCGCTATGACGCTCTGGTCATGGTGGATGACTGCCACGCGACCGGGTTCATGGGACCAAAAGGAGCAGGCACCCCAGCCCATGCCAATGTCGATGTCGACATTCTGACGGGCACACTGGGCAAGGCTCTTGGCGGGTCCATCGGTGGTTACATTGCAGGACCCCAGCCGGTGATCGATCTGTTGCGTCAACGCGCACGACCCTACCTGTTTTCGAATTCCTTGCCGCCTGCAATTGTCGCTGCAGGGATCGAGGCGATCCGGTTGGTTGAAGAGGGCGACGCACTGCGCGCGCAATTATTTGACAACGCAGCCTACTGGCGCACTGGCCTGACGGACCTTGGGTTTGACCTGTTACCAGGCGAACACCCTATCATCCCCGTAATGTTGGGCGAAGCGCAGGTGGCGCAGGACATGGCGGCGCGGTTGTTTGAGGTAGGCGTGTATGTCTCCGGTTTTTTCTTTCCCGTGGTTCCGCGCGGGCAGGCCCGCATTCGCACGCAAATGAACGCCGCCTTGACCAGAGATGATCTGGACCGGGGACTTGCCGCGTTTAAGGCCGCGGGCAAAGCTGTGGGCGTGTTGTAATGACCAATGAAATGATCGCTCTTGAAAAAACGCATCCACGCGAAGGGCTGTGGCAAGTCACCGCTCCGGTGCCCGAGATTGGCCCAGATGACGTGCTGATCCGCGTGAATAAAACTGGGATTTGCGGCACGGATATACACATTTGGAACTGGGATGAGTGGGCGGCCGGTACGGTACCCACCCCGATGATCACCGGGCATGAGTTTGCCGGAGAAATTGTGGAAATCGGCTCTAATGTGCGGGATCTGGACCTTGGTCAGCGGTGTTCGGGAGAAGGGCATCTGATCGGAAAGACATCCCGCCAAAGCCGTGCGGGCAAATTCCACCTTGATCCGGCGACGCGCGGGATCGGGGTGAATGAACAAGGGGCGTTTGCAGAATATTTGCGGCTGCCTGCCTTTAACGTAGTGCCTCTGCCGGACGAGATCAGTGATGATATTGGCGCGATCCTCGACCCGCTTGGAAATGCCGTACACACTGCGCTCAGCTTTGATCTGGTGGGTGAGGATGTTCTGGTGACGGGTGCAGGCCCCATTGGAATCATGGCTGCCGCTGTTGCCCGCCATGTGGGTGCGCGCAATGTGGTAATCACCGATGTGAACCCTGATCGCCTCGCGCTGGCTGCACAGGTGGCTGATGTGGTCCCGGTGAACGTCACTGATACAGATCTCGCCAGCATCATGCCGGGCTTGAAGATGAAACAGGGCTTTGACGTTGGACTTGAGATGTCGGGCAATCAGATCGCACTGGATCCGATGGTCGAAGCTATGACGATGGGCGGACGAATCGCGATGCTGGGTATCCCGCCGGGCAAAAGCCCAGTGGATTGGGGCCGCATCGTATTCAAAGCCCTTACGATCAAAGGGGTCTACGGGCGCGAGATTTTTGAGACGTGGTACAAAATGATTGCCATGCTGCAAAACGGTTTGGATGTGTCAGGCGTGATCACGCACCGCTTCGCCGCGCGTGACTTTGCCAAAGGGTTTGAGGCGATGAAGTCTGGGTCCTCGGGCAAGGTCGTGCTGGACTGGACCTAAGCGACGGTTGCGACACTGTTAATGGGTTGGCGGCCCTGTTCGGTCAGGATCCACGCCTCTTTGCCCTCGAACACGGCGGCTGTCAGCGGTTCACCATACCCCGCAGCGATGTCCAGATTGACGCGATTTCCGTAGTGCGTGGCATGACGCACTGGCGTATGGCCGTGCACGATAAGCTTTGGGTGCGCACCGGTAAAATCGTGGAACTCGTTCCGGATCCAAAGCATGTCTTCTTCGGTTTGTTTCTTGAGCGGAACGCCGGGGCGGATACCGGCATGAACGAACAAAAGATCGCCGACCGTGTGAGACAGTTTGAGGTTTTCCAGGAATTTCACGTGTTCTTTAGGCACCGAGGCGCGCGCGTCGGCCTGCACGTCTTTCTCGCGCCTTTGGGGTCCGGCATCAACGCCATAGGACCCAAGCGTCGTATCCCCGCCCAACCGCGGGTGCAGCCAGTAGAGTTCGACCATCATATACGGATCATGAAGGAGCGGGTGCTGCATGAACCACTCAAACATGCGGTCATGATTGCCCTTGAGGAAAGTCCAGTTCCGCTTGGCCTGTTGCCCCGCCACTAGAGTTTCCAGAACGCCCTTACTGTCTGGTCCGCGATCCGCATAATCACCCAGGAAAACCACTTGTGCGTCGATACCCCCATCGTCCTCGATCAAGTCGAGGACGCGGTGCAGTTCTTCGGTTTGTCCGTGGATATCGCCGATGGCATAAATGGGGTCTGACATAATATTCCGGCAGCAAAATTGAATTGCTCATCGCCTACCGGGATTCGGTGGCAGATGTAAGGCGAAGGCATGGTCACAATTTAGTTGTCGTGGGCGTTGCCGTGAAATTGGGCAATCCCTGAGCCGGGTCCGGATCTTAATTTTGTTCTGACGTGAAGCACGCTGAAACGTAAAGCAGAGGTGTGCTCCGCCTTACGCACTTGCAGTTATCCCGCGACGTCGAAGGCCAGCGGTTTTACTTGGGTGAACATGCCAGTGTTTTCGAGTGTTTGCAGCACATCGTTCGGGATTGGATTGTCCACATACAATAGGGCAATCGCCTCGCCCCCGACGGAGTTCCGCCCGAGGGTAAAGTTCGCGATGTTGACGCCGTTCTTGCCCATCGTGTTGCCAAGCAGACCGATGATACCGGGCACGTCCTCGTTGGTCGTATACAGCATGTTTTCCCCGATCTCGGCGTCGATGTTGATGCCTTTGATCTGGATAAAGCGCGGCTTACCATCCGAGAACACGGTGCCCGCAACGGAGCGTTCGCGTTTGGAGGTCACGACGGTCACTTTGATGTAGCCATCAAAAGTGCCAGATTTGTCCTGATTGGTGGTCGAGATCTTGATCCCGCGTTCCTTGGCGACAACTGGCGCGCTGACCATGTTCACGTCCGGGTTGGCCCGCTTCATGATGCCTGCAATCACGCCACAATTAAGGGCCTCGAGGTTCATCTCGGAAACGACACCGTCATAGAGGATGTTGATCGCCTTGATCGGCTCGTCTGTCATCTGGCCGACAAAGCTGCCCAAATGCCCTGCCAATTTGACCCACGGACCCATCACTTTGGCCTCTTCGGCTGTGACCGACGGCATGTTGAGCGCGTTTTCGACAGCGCCCGTGAGCAGGTAGTTCGCCATTTGATCGGCCACCTGAAGGGCAACGTTCTCCTGTGCTTCGGTCGTCGCTGCGCCCAAGTGCGGTGTGACGACGACGTTGGGCAAGTTGAACAGCGCGTTTTCTTTGGCGGGTTCTTCGGCGAAAACGTCGAAGGCGGCACCCGCGACATGGCCGGATTTGAGGGCTTCGGCCAGCGCCGCCTCATCTACCAGACCGCCGCGCGCGCAGTTGATGATCCGCACGCCGGGCTTCATCATCGCGATGCGTTCGGCGGTGATCATGTTGGCGGTCTGCTCGGTCTTGGGTACGTGCAAGGTGATAAAGTCGGCGCGGGCAATCAGGTCATCCAGTTCGACCTTTTCCACGCCCATCTTGTTCGCCTTGTCAGTGCTCAAGAACGGATCAAAGGCCAGCACCTTCATCTTGAGGCCACGGGCGCGATCGCACACGATCCCGCCGATATTACCTGCACCGATCACACCCAAAGTTTTTCCGGTCAGTTCGGTGCCCATGAATTTCGACTTTTCCCATTTGCCAGCATGGGTCGATGCAGAGGCTTCGGGGATTTGACGCGCCACGGCGAACATCATCGCGATGGCGTGTTCCGCTGTCGTGATCATGTTGCCAAAGGGTGTGTTCATGACGATCACCCCTTTTTTTGAGGCGGCTTCCTTATCGATGTTGTCTGTGCCGATACCTGCGCGTCCGATGACTTTCAGGTTGGTCGCGTTTTTGAGTATCGTCGGCGTCACGCGCGTCGCTGAGCGGATCGCGAGGCCGTCATATTGGTCGATGATTTCGGCCAGTTTGTCCTTGTCTTTGCCAAGGTCGGGTTGGAAATCCACCTCGATCCCGCGGTCCTTAAAGATTTGGACGGCGGCAGGAGAGAGTTTGTCGGAGATGAGTACTTTGGGAGCCATATCTGTGGTCCTTTGATATCGGGGAGGGCGGACGATACGTCCGCCTTACAGGTGATGGGTGGGGATAAAGAGCAGGTCTACTGCGCCTCGATTTCGGCTTGGAAGGCCCAGTCGAGCCAGGGCAGCATTGCCTCGATGTCCGAGGTTTCGACGGTGCCACCACACCAGATGCGCAGGCCCGGAGGGGCGTCGCGATAGGCGCCGATGTCGAGGGCCACGTCTTCGTCTGCAAGCCGTTTGGCCACAGCTTTGGCAAATGCAGCACCGTCCTTGATCCGGTCGTCAGTGAATTTCAGGCACACGGACGTTGTCGATTGCGTTGCCGAGTCTGTGGCAAGGTTTGCGATCCAATCATGTGTCTCTACAAAGGCGGAAATGGCAGCAGCATTGGCACTCGCTCGTGTGATCAGACCCTGCAGACCACCAACCGAACGCGCCCATTCCAGCGAGAACAGGTAATCTTCAACCGCCAGCATAGAGGGCGTATTGATCGTCTCTCCGACAAAGATGCCTTCGATCAGCTTGCCACCTTTGGTGAGGCGGAAGATTTTGGGCATGGGCCATGGCGGCGTGTAATTTTCCAGCCGCTCAACGGCGCGAGGTGACAGGATCAGCATGCCGTGGGCTGCTTCTCCGCCAAGCACCTTTTGCCAGCTGAACGTGGTCACATCCAATTTGTCCCAAGGCAGGTCCATCGCGAAGGCGGCAGAGGTAGCATCGCACAGCGTCAGCCCAGCACGATCCGCCGGGATGGCGTCGCCGTTTGGCATGCGCACGCCGGACGTCGTACCGTTCCATGTGAAGCAAACATCGTTGTCGTAGTTCAGCGCGGCCATATCCACGATCTCGCCATATTCGGCGGTGTGGACGGTGTGATCGATCTTGAGTTGCTTGGCCACATCCGTGACCCAGCCTGCGCCAAAGCTTTCCCATGCGACCATTTCTGCGGGCCGTTCGCCCAGCAGTGACCACATCGCCATTTCGTAAGCGCCAGTGTCGGAAGCCGGGACGATCCCGATGCGGTAATCGTCCGGCACCCCAAGAATCACACGGGTGTCTTCGATCGCCTTTTTCAGCTTGGCCTTACCAACGGCGGCACGGTGCGAGCGCCCAAGGGGGGCGTCGGCCAGAGCGGTCAGGTCATGTGTGGGGGGTTTGGCACATGGGCCAGAAGAAAAGCGCGGATTTGCCGGGCGCGCGCCCGGTTGTGTCATAGTCATTTCTGCTATCCTTACAGATAATCGCCCTTCGTTGGGGAAGGGTGTCCCACGGACGCATCTACGGGTGTGGCCGGGGTGGTGCAAGCGGGGATTGGGGGCTATAGCGCCGCTTGGGCGTTTATTTGCGACAGGCCCGTCGCCTTTCGGAAACTCGGCTCATGTTCGTTTGCACCCTTTTGACTGATCCTGCTGGTCCACCTTTGGACCCTGCGTTGGTCGACAGTTTGCGTAATGCCTGGGGTGGCGGTGACGCTCAGTGGTTGGCGCCGGATGAGGCGGCAGCGTTTTCTCTGACGTCTATTCCGGACAATCGGTGGGATGTCTGGGCGGATGTTCAGGGTCTGGGTGTTGATCTGGTGATCTTGCCGCTGGCAGGGCGGCGCAAGGCCATGCTGCTGGCGGATATGGACAGCACGATGATCCAGCAGGAGTGCATTGACGAATTGGCGGATGTTGCTGGCGTGGGCGCGCGGGTCAAGGACATCACCGCGCGTGCGATGAACGGCGAGCTGGACTTTGAGGCCGCCATTCGCGAGCGCGTCGGGTTGCTGAAAGACCTGCCCGAGACTGTGATTGGCGACGTGCTGGCCACGCGCATCAGTTACATGCCGGGCGGCGCGACCTTGCTTGCCACGATGAAGGCGCATGGGGCCTATGCAGCCCTTGTGTCGGGTGGATTCACGGCCTTTACATCCTCGGTTGCGGACGAGCTGGGTTTTGATGAGAACCGGGCAAATACATTGTTGGCGGACGGTGGCGTTTTGACCGGAGAGGTCGGGATGCCAATCCTTGGGCAACAGGCCAAGGTGGATGCGCTGAATGAGATTACGGATCGCCTTGGGCTGGCAACGTCGGATGTGCTCGCGGTCGGTGACGGCGCCAATGATCTTGGCATGTTGCAGCGCGCCGGAATGGGGGTGGCCTTGCATGCCAAGCCAAGCGTGGCGGCCCAATGTGATGTGCGCATCAACTTTGGCGATCTGACGGCCCTCTTGTACTTGCAAGGCTATGCCCGGTCTGAATTTGTGAGCGTTTGAGGGGGCTCTGCCCCCGTCCTTCGGACTCCCCCGGGATTTTTTAAATCAGAGAAGTGGTGGATCTACGCGCTGTGGGGCCGCCGGGTAATGTGATATACTGCACATATTCAGCACGGAGAGGGAGCCTTGTTATGCCGAAATTCGTTTTTGCCTATCACGGGGGCGGGATGCCCGAGACGCCGGAAGAGGGTGCGCGGATGATGGCCGCGTGGAATGACTGGTATGCTGTGATGGGGGGCGCCGTCGTGGACGGGGGTGCACCGGTTGGTCAGTCCATGACAGTGTCGCAGGGCGGCGTGACAGGGGATGGGGGTGCCAACCCGCTGTCCGGATTACAGTCGTCCAAGCCGATACGATTGATGCCGCCTGCGAAATGGCCAACGGATGTCCAATGATTGCCGATGGGTCCGGCTCAGTCGAAGTGGCCCCTGTGATCGATATGTAAGGCGAACGCGTCGCCAACCATCATAGCAGTGCCGGGGCCGCCCGCAGGTATCCGGTTTCAAGGCCATCCCAGTTTTTGATCACACCGTTTGTGTAGGCCAGTGCCTCTGGGTGGTTGGGATTTAGCGCGCCGAGTTTCACGAGGATTTGCGCCATGGCGCATTCGCTGGCCCGCGTCGCACCATCGTTGATCTTGAGCGCGACGCCCAATTTCTGTTCGGGCAGAATGGCGATAAAGTACCCTTCGGCCCCAGTTTTTATCGCAACCTTTCCGCCCGCCGCGCGCATCAGGCGGGTACAAGCGCGCCCTTCTCCTGCCACCAGATCCGGATGCAGCGCCATGGCGTTGCGCAATTGGCCTTGTGGGCTGTCGTCGCCAGCGGAAGCATACGTTGCCATGGCCCGGGCCATGCCATGCATCGTGCAGGCAAAGTTCGGGGCAGAGCAGCCATCGATACCGTGCCCGGCGGACGACTCCTGCGTCATTCGCTCGAACGCTTCGAGGCAGGCAGTCTGTACCGGATGATCCAGTGCCACGTAGTTTGGGCCTGCGCCCAAATGCTTGGCCAAGGTGAGGAATCCGGCGTGTTTGCCTGAGCAGTTGTTGTGTATGCGGCACGGTTGTTCATGGGCCCGGATCATCGCAACCCGCAGATCGGCGTCGCGTGATGCTTGGGGTCCGCAACAGAAATCATCATCGTTGCGCCCGATATGATCCAGCCAAGCGCCGACTTTTTCGACGTGGATTGGCGCACCCTGATGGGAGGCGCAGGCCAGTGCCAGATGTTCCGTGTTCAGGTCAAAAGCCATTGCCGCGCCGCTTTCGATCAGAGGCAGCGCCTGTAGCATTTTGGAGGATGAACGCGGCAGCACGATCGCCTCGGGCACACCCCAAGCATGTACGATCTGACCTGTCTCGTCACAGACGACAGCATGGCCCTGATGGGCGCTTTCAAGAAACGGTCCACGCCACACTTCGGCCAGTGTGACAGCGCCATGGGCTGGATGCGTCATAATTTCCCTCACATCTGCGCGAAAACCTGCCAATTGCCCATTCCCGCGTCGCGCGTTTCGCGCTACTGTGCCACTTGTCGAGAAGAATTGCCGCCCTTGCAAGAGAATGCGCCGAAAATGGCGCGCCATGAGGAGCGGTGCAGTGATTGAGGTTTGGACAGCTTGGAGGCTGTAAAAATGGGATTAAAGTCTAAGATCGCAGTTGGACTGGGGGCACTGTCGCTTTTGGCCGGTGGTGCAATGGCTCAAGAGCAAAGCACGAACCGTGTGGCCGCCAAAACGGACTGGAGCGTCTTTGTCGAAGACGACCCAACGGAGTGCTGGGGCGTGGCCACTCCGAAAGAGACGGTGAACACCCGCGAAGGCCGCGTTGTCGCCGCCACGCGCGGACAGATTTTGCTGATGGTGTTTTATCGCCCCAGTGCTGAGGCCAAGGGGCAGGTTGCCTTTACTGGCGGATATCCGTTTCGCTCGGGATCTACGGTCAACATCAACATCTCGGGCAACGAGTTTGAACTGTTTACGGATGGCGAATGGGCATGGCCTGCGACTCCAACTGATGACAGCAAGATTGTAACTGCAATGAAGCGTGGTGCAGACGCAATTGTGACGGGTGTTTCAAGTCGCGGAACGACGACGAAGGACACGTTTTCCTTGCTTGGGTTTACCGCGGCCGTCGAGGATGCCGAGGCCCGCTGCAGCAGCTGAGCCTGGTCTGGCAAATCAAAAACGGGTGAGGGGTTGTGCAGATTTGCACGACCCCTTTCTGCTTTTGGAGAGTATGGAACTGATCAGTTCCATACTAGGTGGACTGTCATGCAACCCGAAAAGGAATCTGACATGGTTAACACCACAGTTCATACACTCGACACTGCCCCTGAAGCGTCAAAGCCACTTCTGGAAAACTCGATCAAAGCATTTGGGCGCCTGCCCAGCTTGCATGGCGTGATGGCGACAAGCCCTGGTTTGCTGGAAGGCTATCAGCATCTGCATCGCCTCGCGATCCACGGCACCGCCTTTACCCCGGAAGAGCGCACCGTCGTCTGGATGACCGTCAACGTGGCCAACCGTTGTCACTACTGTGTGCCCGCACACACGGGTATTGCGAAGATGGAAAAGATTGACGAAAGCATTGTGAATGCACTGCGTGATGAGACACCACTTCCGGAAAAGTTGGAAGCGTTGCGCACGTTCACTTTGGCCATTCGCGACACCCACGGCCGACCGGGTGCGGACGCAATTGCTGCGTTTGAGGCGGCCGGCTACGGCGAACGCGCGATTCTCGACACGATTTTGATTTACGGTCAAAAGGTTCTTTCGAACTTTACCAACGCGTTGTTTGACACGCCCACAGACGCGGCCTTTGCCCCTTTTGCATGGGAACCCAAGGCCATTGCAGCTGAGTAAGAGGTCGATGGGGCGCTGCTGCGCCTTTCGAACCTTGGCAGTAATTCTCGCTAAAAGAAGGCGCGGGCGAATCCTTTTGATCGCCCGCGCTTTTCCTATATAGGAGCCCATCACCTTATCTGTTTGGACCTCGCCATGGCTGACGCGCCGATTACACAAGATGTATTGACGATCCCTCGGAAGCTGCCGGAGGGACCTGTGAACCTTGTTGGTTTGACCCGTGCGGCCATGCGTGAGGCGTTGATCGCTCACGGAACCCCAGAAAAGCAGGCCAAGATGCGTGTGGGCCAGATCTGGCAGTGGATTTACCAGTGGGGTGTTCGCGATTTTGATGTGATGACGAACTTGTCCAAAGCCTATCGCGCCGAACTGGCCGAAAAGTTTGTGATCGAGATTCCTGAGGTTGTGTCCAAGCAGGTCAGCGAAGACGGCACCCGCAAGTGGCTGGTTCGCATAGCGGGCGGTCATGAGGTCGAGGTTGTCTATATTCCTGAAGAAGGGCGCGGCACGTTGTGTATTTCCTCTCAGGTCGGATGCACGCTCACTTGTTCATTCTGCCATACAGGCACGCAAAAACTGGTTCGTAACCTGACGGCCGGAGAGATTATCGGGCAGGTTATGATGGCGCGTGATGATCTGGAGGAGTGGCCCGTGCCGGGTGCGCCCAAGGATGAAACGCGGTTGCTTAGCAATATCGTTCTGATGGGCATGGGTGAGCCGCTTTACAACTTTGAAAATGTGCGTGACGCGATGAAGATCGCGATGGACGAGGAAGGCATTCAACTTAGCCGCCGCCGCATCACGCTCTCCACCAGTGGCGTCGTGCCCGAGATTGAGCGTACGGCGAACGAGATCGGATGTCAGTTGGCTGTGTCCTTTCACGCCACGACGGATGAGGTTCGCAATCGGTTGGTGCCAATCAACAAACGTTGGAACATTGAAACATTACTTGAGGCTTTGCGGGCCTATCCGCGTGGCCGCAACTCGGAACGCATCACGTTCGAATATGTGATGCTGCACGGGGTGAATGACAGCGACGAAGACGCCCACCGTCTGATCAAGCTGATTGAGGGCATCCCGGCCAAGATCAATCTGATCCCATTCAATGAATGGCCGGGCGCGCCTTATACCCGCAGTTCGAACAACCGCATCCGCGCCTTTGCCGACATCATCTACAAGGCCGGTTATGCCAGCCCGATCCGCAAACCTCGGGGCGAAGACATCATGGCAGCTTGCGGCCAGTTAAAGTCTGCGACTGAACGCGCGCGCAAAAGCCGTGCGCAAATTGCGGCAGATGCAGGCCTGGGTTGAATCCGTTCAGATACCGGCCACAATTGGTCCTAACAATTTCCAGATCGTGAACGATTGTCTCCATTCTGCGTTGCGATGATCATTACATAGAATTTGAAAATCTGGAGAAAACCCATGTCGATCATTGTTGACCAAGACCAATTTGCAGAAGCGCAAATTTTTGATTTTGTCATGAGCGAACGAAGCAAAGCGCTGTCGCGTCGCGAATGGAAACACCGTCTGGCCGGTTTTGGCTATAGTATCCGCGAAACGGAAGCCGGTGACATTGTCGAGACAATGCTGAACCGCGTCAAAGTGTGCGTTCTCCCTGCCAAAGCATTGGCCTAACGCATCAAGCCTCGGCGCTTTTGCTAGGCGCCTCGTTTGGAACCTGAAGTGACCCACGTCCCAGAACACGCATCAGCTTGATCGTTCTGTGAGTCGGTAAATCGAGTTTCTGTACCCGCGCCGCGTCCACGATAACAGTCGAACCGGACCATGCTGACGGCGCGCCGGGCAGGAAAATAACAACTTTGGTGCCTTCGCGCTCGATCTCGAATGCGATTTGCTCATAATCGTCGAACCGCACAACAACCGGGAGCAGCATGGCTGCCAAGTCTTCCTTTTTGGAAACACTGCCGAGTACGCCCTTGGCAACGGCATAGCCGGGGATTGTATCGGTCAGCAAACCATCAACCACTCCAACCTTTCCTGACAGGAACGCGGTTTTTGCCAGCAAGCCTGCGATATAGCAGACGGCAAGGATCACAATGATTGCAAGGAAGTTCACGAACGCGACGCCCGCAACGCTGCTGATCGGGATGATCTGGTCGATTGGTTCCGCCACAACCATGCTTAGCTGAAAAATCTTGGCAAGAAGGATCGCTATGACAGCGACTGGAATAAGAAAAATGATACCGCCAAGCATGGTCGTTTTCATTGTATGTTTCTCCGTAAGTTTTGCGTCCACCGACTTTGATCGGGTGAGGTATTAGCGCCCCGGCACTTCGCCGCATTTCTCGGTTGGACCCCAAGTGTCGATGATATCAATGGCCTGTTCGGCCGTTTCAACAAAGCGGAACAAGTCCAGATCGTCCGCCGATATGGTACCAGCATCGGATAGGGTTTCCCAATTGATAATCCCCTCCCAGAACGCGCGGCCAAACAGCAGGAAAGGCACACGTTCCATGCGCCCGGTCTGGATCAGGGTCAGTGATTCAAAGAGTTCGTCCAGCGTCCCAAACCCGCCAGGAAACACACAGATTGCACGGGCACGCATCAGAAAGTGCATCTTGCGAATGGCAAAGTAGTGGAAGTTGAACGCAAGATCGGGTGTGACGAAAGAATTCGGCGCCTGTTCGAATGGCAGAACGATATTTAGTCCTATGGAACGTCCACCGGCGTCGTACGCACCGCGGTTGCCTGCCTCCATTACGCCGGGGCCGCCTCCTGTCACGATGATGTTTTCGGTTCCACCAGTGGCCACGGATTTTTCGGTCATCAGGCGTGCAAATATACGCGCCTCGTCATAAAAGTGCGACAGATCTGCGAGCGTTTTAGTCCGCGCTGAATCCTTGTCTACAGGGTCCGGGATGCGCGCGCCGCCAAACATGACGATGGTGGATTCCACGCCAGCTTCGTTCATCATCAGTTCGGGTTTGAGCAATTCAAGCTGTAACCGGACCGGCCGCAATTCTTCCCGGCACATAAATTCCTCGTCCGCAAAGGCAAGCGCATAGGCGGGCGAACGGGTTTGGGGCGTGTCTGGAACCCCTTCGGCGGCAGTGCGGTCTGTATGGGCGTCCCGAAACGGGCTGTGTCGGTCGTCTTTCATCAAGGCGTGCTCCTGTGGCCAGTCCGCAGCGTACCCGGCGAACACGGGCTTGCCCAGATGTGATTGCAAGGTGCTTCGGATTGTTGTCTAAGCGCCGCGATCATTTGGGGAGACGACGCGATGTCCAACGCACAGCTTGAAACCGCCATCGAAGCCGCTTGGGAGGCCCGTGACACGATCACACCCGCGACCACCGGAGAAATGCGTGAGGCGATCGAAGACACATTGAACGCGCTGGATAGCGGTCAGTTGCGCGTAGCCGAACGGCAGGACAGCGGTGATTGGCACGTAAACCAGTGGGCCAAGAAGGCCGTGTTGCTGGGTTTCCGGATCAAGGACATGGAACAGCAGGATGGCGGTCCGCAGGGCGGAGGCTGGTGGGACAAGGTCGATTCCAAATTCAAAGGCTGGGGCGATAACCAGTGGCGGACCGCTGGTTTCCGGGCTGTGCCCAACTGCGTCGTGCGAAAGTCTGCCTTCATCGCGCCTGGCGTGGTGCTGATGCCGTCATTCGTGAACCTTGGCGCTTATGTCGACAGCGGGACCATGGTCGATACATGGGCTACGGTCGGTTCCTGCGCGCAGATTGGCAAGAATGTTCACCTGTCAGGCGGCGTTGGCATTGGCGGCGTGCTTGAGCCAATGCAGGCGGGTCCAACCATTATTGAAGACAACTGCTTTATCGGAGCCCGCTCTGAAGTGGTTGAAGGCTGCATCGTGCGCGAAGGCTCGGTTCTGGGCATGGGTGTATTCATTGGTCAGTCGACCAAGATCGTAGATCGCGAAACCGGTGAATTCACCTATGGCGAAGTACCCGCGGGATCGGTTGTTGTCGCTGGGTCCATGCCGTCCAAAAACGGCGTGAATCTGTATTGCGCGGTGATCGTGAAAAAGGTCGATGCACAAACGCGCTCAAAAACATCCATCAACGAGTTGCTGCGTGACTGACACGGGCAAAAAGCCCAAGAAACCGTCGCGCCAGCAGGTCTACACTCTTGTGGTGCAGATTGGCCGCAAGACTGGTGACGGCCTGCCCGAAGGCGCGACCGGGGCAGCATTGATTTGTTTTGCCAGTGGCGTGGACGAGGCGGAGGCTGTGCGCGAAACCGTGGCCCTGCTTAAGCAGGCGGACACTGCCCCTTTGGACGTGACGGGATATGGCACATTGGCTGATCGAGAAGCCGAGGGTCACGAGATTGGCGCGGATGAACGTGAATTGATGCAACGTACTCTGGACGAGAATTCAGTCATCGTGGCCCAAATGACCCCGTTCTTTGGCGATGAACCTGAGACGGACTAAGCGGCGCGCTGATCCAGCAATGTAATAGCTTCGAACGGGCGCAACACCTGGTGATATGGTTTGGCGTGTTCTGGAAGCAGTCGACTTGGTACATCGTGTAGCACACTGGCTGCCAACCGCGACTCATCCCGCCTGATCCGCCCTATATAGAGACTTTCTACCGCGCATCCGGCTGCAAACAGGACCTCATGCCCCGGCAGGACAACCTGCACATAATCTACAAGGGCTCCGCTGGTGGCCCAAGTTGCGGCATAGCCATTGACCACGTGACGTGCGGGAACCAGCACCGCTTCTTGTCCGAACATGTATTCAACCTCGGACCCTCGTAACACCAGCCGTTGTTCTGGAGCTACGATGATGTCTTGGGTAAGACCGAAGTAGGGCGCGCGGAGGCGCACAGGAGCAAAACTGCCTCGTGCGGGAACGCGCGTGCGTACTGCATTCAATACCGGCACGATGGCGCCGGTATCTGTGATTACTGTGTCGCCACGTTGCAGACGTCCTGCCTCTTTGTAACCGCCGGGCGTTGCGATAGGTGTTGCAGGATGCAGTGTCGGCATTGGTCCAATTGGTGTGATCTTGGTGGATAATCCGGCGAAGACCACATCCCGCGACAGAGTCCTCTCTGCCGTGCCCAACATCAAATCACGCGTGTCGTCGGTCAGCTGAGGGTGCGCGGCGTACATCGTGTTAGTGATCGTTTGCGCCCCCTCGGGTTTTTCCAGTGCCAGCCGGCCCCAATTCTGGCGCGTGTCCCATGAATAGGTCACACGCAAGGTATATGCCCTGCCATCACTCGACCATTTTAGCGCAGAATGGATCAGGTCGTCCTTGTGGCGGTGCACCATGGCGATGCCGCCGCCGGGGAGTGCGCTGAACATCAGAGCGCGTGGCCATGGAGAAAGGTGCGTGGTCCCGAAAAGGTCGTGCGGGCGCACCTGTCCGGGTACATGTGTCTCAAACATAAATGTCCCGCGTTCTAGCCGCTTCGGCAAGGTCGCCCCCGAATGATCGCGGTCCAAACCCGAACGGGCAAAACGGCCGTCCAGGTGATCTGTCAGCCCGACCCAACTCATGCAGCGGCCTGTGCTGTACGCCACAACGTGGCCTCATACCCTTTGAGCATACGGCGTGCTGCAGGGCTGTAACCATCGCCTGTATGTGGGTCTAATTCAGGGAAAATGGCACATATTTCATCGACCACTTCAGCTTCCATACTTTTCACCGTCTGCGGCCCTGGCAGAAAGCTCTCGGTCGCAAGCCCATCGGAGAAAACCACCTGATGCTTATCGAACATCAGATGGACGTAAGTAACTTCGCCGCCGTTGCGCCGGGTGACAGAATGATCATTCACAAGGTCTTTAGCGGCGATGAGCACTTCTGCCTCGCCAAACAACAACTCGGACAGGCTGTCGCGGATCAGAACACGGTGTAGCGGTGACACCATCACATCGTCATGCGGCCCAAAGGTACCAGCTCGTATCAGTATGGGTGCAAAGGCACCTACAGCGGCAACTGATCGCTTACCGATCCACCGCAAGGCTTGTGGGCCATCATCCTGCGTCAACACCAGATCGTCCGGGCGCAGATCCTCCACTGCCACATCACCGCGCGGGGTGGCAATGCGAGTTCCGGCCACAAAACAGGGAATGGACGTTGCGTTGACGAATCCGGTATCTGTATTCACTCCATCCGAAATGGCATAGGTGAAGTTGAATTCGTCTTCATCACCATCGCCCTCGATGGTGAGTTCACCGTTCTCGCCGACAATGACTTTCTGCCCGGTCGACAAAATAACTTCGCTGTTGAGGGTGACTGGTTGGCCGTTGATATGGGTTATGGTCAGTGTCGAATTTGACGGACTGAGATCGTTATCAAGGACATTGATGGTGTTGGACCCGTTCGGGTTCACGTTCAACGTGTCCGTTATGGCAACCAGTTCTGTTTGAACGGAATTGGCTGCAATCAGCAAGTTCGAGTCAAAAGAGCTGTCACCGACATCTGCAATCCCCAGCCGGATCGTATTCAACTCCCCTGGATTCACAACCATCGTCAGGCTGAGTGTCACGGTAAACCCGTCCATCTCTGTATTAAAACCATCGTTGGTGTTGTCGACGTAGAGATTTTCGTTTGTGGCGTTGTTGACGTTGCCCGGGTCGATGTCGCCATTGCCGACTTCCATTTCGACCAATTGCCCGTTGACCCAGACTCCGACAAGATCCTGAAAAATCGAATTCTGGAACTCGGGGAATTCATCCGAACTGAACGTGAATTGCATGGTCATCACGTCGTGATCGGGTATGAAGTCGACGTCAAGATAAGACGCATCATAGGTGCGCAGGCCCGCGGCAGCGTTGAAATCACTGTTGTTGTTTTGTCCGCGGGTGTTTGTAGAGGTGAAATTTGACTGGTTCGCCTCGCCGGAGGAATTGGTATAGTCCTCAGCATCGCCAGTAGACAGAATAACGCCGGTTCTTCCCGGTGTTGCGCCCAAGGCGTCATCGTTGTCCACGTTGAAGATACCAGCGCTGTCGATATCACCAGTGTAGGACGCAGACTCGACAGAGACGCCATTCCCGAAAATGGCGTTAGCCATATCTTCAGCGCTGGTGCCTTCTCGCACGGTTGTGACGGGGATTTCTATTGCTGAAACCATGTTCTGCCTGCTTCAAGACCGAACGCAGAACAGGCGCAGTGCACGCGGTTTTCCGCGTGTCATAACGTGCAGATATTGCACTTTGGTATGGTCGCACGTTGGCGACCGAACTGCTGTTACCCTGCCTCGGGCTGTACTATTATCCTAGGAGTCTAGCACAGGAGTTAACCTGTTGTTAACTGTGTTGTCGGACCAAAGCCCCGGAAACGCGACCTTTTCGCCACAACCTGCGGTAGGAGTGACCTATGTCAGATATTGATCCCGTCGCGCTGACAGCTGATCTTGTGCGCTGTCCGTCTGTGACCCCTGCAGATGGTGGGGCGCTGGATGTATTGCACGAACTTTTGGAGAATTCCGGTTTCGAGTGCGTTTGGGCTGATCGTGGCGGTATCCGCAATTTGTTCGCCCGATGGGGCCCCAAAGGACATGCACGCAGTCTCGGCTTCAACGGTCATACGGATGTTGTGCCGGTGGGTGACGCGGCCGCGTGGTCGATGGATCCGTTCGGGGCTACGATACAAGATGGCATTATGTACGGACGGGGCACGACGGATATGAAATCCGGTGTTGCCGCTTTTGCCGCAGCCGCCGTGGACTTTGTTTCAAACACACCTCCGGACGGGGCCATCATCCTTACTATCACTGGAGATGAGGAAGGTGATGCGACCGACGGGACCACGGCCTTGCTCGACCAGATGACTGAAACAGGCGAGGCGATGAGTGTCTGTCTGGTAGGGGAGCCAACCTGCCCTGAAACCATGGGTGAGATGATGAAGATCGGGCGACGTGGCTCAATGACCGCATGGTTTACGGTGACGGGTGTACAGGGCCATTCGGCCTACCCGCACCGTGCCAACAATCCTTTGCCGCCTCTGATCCGGTTGATGGATCAACTCGCCAGCCACGAGTTGGATCAAGGCACCGATCATTTTGATGCGTCGACGCTGGCGATCGTCACCGTGGACACGGGCAATCCGGCGACCAACGTGATCCCAGCCGAGGCCCGTGCTGCCTTGAACATCCGTTTCAATGATCTCCATAGTGGTGACAGTCTTTCTGCTTGGCTCAATGCACAGGCCGAAGCGATCGCGACCCAATATGGCGTCCAAGTTGACGTGCGCATCAAAGTGTCGGGCGAGAGCTTTCTGACACCACCCGGCCCATTGTCTGATCTTGTGGCCCGTGCGGTTGAGGCCGAGACAGGTGTCGTTCCAGTGCTCAGCACCAGTGGCGGGACATCGGATGCTCGTTTTGTCAAAAACCATTGCCCGGTCGTTGAATTTGGTCTTGTTGGCCAGTCGATGCACAAGGTTGATGAACATGTTCGTGTCGACCACATCCACCAGCTCAAGGCGATCTATGGGCGTATCTTGCGAGACTATTTCGCATGAATTGGACGATTTCGCAGACTGACGACGTGGCGGCCTGTCTTGCATTGCGCCGGACCGTGTTCATGGAGGAACAGGGCGTAAGTCTAGCGGACGAAATAGATGGTCGCGACGAAGAAGCGTTGCATGTTCTGGCTACTATGGACGGAGAACCTCTTGGCTGCGCACGGATACTGATCGCTGAAAATGTAGCGGCGATTGGGCGCGTTTGCGTTTTGAAGGACGCGCGGGGCACGGGCCTTGGTGCAGCGATCATAATGGCGTGTATTGAAATAGCGCGGCAGCAACCGGGACTAACACGTGCAAAGCTGGGTGCGCAGACCCACGCGATGGCATTCTATGAGAAACTGGGGTTTGCGGCATTTGGGCCCGTCTATGACGATGCAGGAATCCCACACCGGGACATGGAACGCGCTCTTTGAGATCCACTTTGGTGATCATGGTCAAGGTACCGCGTCCGGGTCGGGTCAAGACTCGACTGGGGCGCGACATTGGAATGGTTCCTGCAACGTGGTGGTTTCGTCATCAGGTTAGGCGTTTGTTGCGTCAGACTGAGGATCCGCGCTGGGATGTGGTTCTGGCGGTTGCGCCAGACATCGAAGGCGTTTCGTCGCGCTGTTGGCCTGCGCATTTCGCGCGTTGGCCGCAGGGTCGGGGCAATTTGGGAGACCGGATGGTACGCATGATGCGCAATGCGGGCGGCCCGGTTTGTGTGATCGGGGCCGACGTTCCAGGCATTACACGTGCACATATCGCTGACGGATTTGCAGCACTTGGGCGCCATGACGCAGTGTTCGGACCGGCCCCAGATGGGGGATACTGGCTCATCGGGGCCAAGTTAAGCTCTGTTTTGCATCCTCGTGCGTTGGATGGAGTGCGCTGGTCCAGCGAACACGCGCTGGCGGATAGCCGTGCGGCGCTTGCCGGGAAACGGATCGCGCTGATCTCAACGCTCGCCGATGTTGATACAGGCGACGATTTGCCATGACGTCATATGGCATGCGTGCTACCTGATCCGGCATGAGCCGCATCCCATCCAAGCCCGAGATCCTTGACTGGATCGCCGCAAATCCGACCCTCACAGCCAAGCGCGATATTGCCAAGGCCTTTGGCATAAAAGGGGCTGCGCGGATTGACCTCAAGCGTTTGCTCAAGGAACTGGCTGAAGAAGGCCATCTTGAAAAGCGCAAGAAAACCTATTCTGACCCAGACCGTCTGCCGCCAGTCAGCGTGCTGCTTGTGTCCGCCCCGGACGATGATGGCGATTTGTTCGCTCGGCCCATGGAATGGCACGGTACCGGGGTTGAACCCAAAGTGCTGGTGATACCCCGCGCTTCTGATCCTGCCCTTGGCGCTGGCGACCGCATCCTCGCGCGCTTGACGCTAGTACAGGCCGATGACCACCACTACGAAGCTCGCCTGATCCGCCGTATCGGGTCCAACCCAGCCCGTATTCTTGGTGTTTTTCGCCAAGGTGCCGAAGGCGGTCGGATCGTTCCGGTGAACAAGGGCAACCAGAACGAATGGTCTGTGCCAAGTGATGCGACGG
Source organism: Tateyamaria sp. (assembly GCF_039945315.1). Taxonomy (GTDB): domain Bacteria; phylum Pseudomonadota; class Alphaproteobacteria; order Rhodobacterales; family Rhodobacteraceae; genus Tateyamaria. The sequence continues at coordinate 36,642 of NZ_JBDUXB010000031.1, forward strand.
GTGGGGCGAAGGACGGCGAATTGGTCGAGGCCGAGCAGGCTGGCCCCAAGTCGCGCATCGGGCTGCAACGCGCCCGCGTGGTTGAACGCCTCGGTAATCCGGGCGCACCTAAGGCCGTGTCGCTGATCGCCATCCATGAACACGGCATCCCGGATGCCTTTCCCGATGATGTGGTTGCCGAAGCAGATGCGCAAAAGTCAAAGGGGTTGAAAGGGCGCACCGATCTGCGCGACATGCCCCTGATCACCATTGATCCATGGGATGCGCGCGATCATGACGATGCCTGTTACGCACATGCTGATGACGATCCCAAGAATAAGGGCGGGCATGTCATCTGGGTGGCGATTGCGGATGTGGCGGCCTACGTCACGCCCGGTTCTGCGTTGGATCGCGAAGCGAAAAAGCGAGGAAATTCGACCTACTTCCCGGATCGTGTTGTGCCGATGCTGCCAGATCGATTGTCGGGTGATCTGTGCTCGCTGCACGAGGGCGTTCCGCGGGCATGTATCGCCGTGCGCATGCAGATCGATGCGCATGGGGAAAAGATTGGGCATGAATTCCACCGGGGCCTCATGCGTTCGCCTGCATCGCTAAATTATGAAGAGGTTCAGGCGGCCATAGACGGTACTCCGAACGCACGCACTTTGCCTTTGTTAGAGCCTGTTTTGAAACCACTCTACGCCGCCTACGCCGCGTTGCTTGATGCGCGTCACCGGCGACAACCGCTTGAGCTGGACCTGCCGGAACGTCAGATCGTGCTGGAGGAAGACGGCACGGTTTCATCTGTCGCGTTCAAGGATCGTCTGGATGCGCACCGCCTGATCGAAGAGTTCATGGTCTTGGCCAATGTCGCCGCGGCCGAGACGCTGAACGCGAAGAAATCACCCCTCCTGTTTCGCAACCACGAAGAGCCTGCGCCAGAAAAGCTGGAAGCCTTGCGTGAAACTGCGCAGGCGGCTGGCCTCAACCTTGCCAAAGGGCAGGTCCTGAAGACGGCACACCTGAACCGTCTGCTGGGACAGGCGCGCGATACGGATGATGCGGAGTTGATCAACCTGTCCACTTTGCGTTCGATGACGCAGGCCTACTACGGACCTACGAACTTTGGTCACTTCGGGCTGGCATTAAAGAACTATGCGCATTTCACCTCGCCCATCCGGCGTTACGCTGACCTGATCGTGCACCGCGCGCTGATTTCGGTGCATGGCTGGGGCAATGACGGGTTGCGCGCCGAGGATGCGGACACGCTGGAAAAAACGGGCACGCATATCTCGGACACCGAACGGCGGTCTATGGCCGCTGAACGGGACACGACAGACCGGTATCTGGCCGCGTACCTTAGCGAACGGGTTGGGGACGAGATGGAAGGGCGCGTGGCTGGCATCGCCAAGTTCGGCGTGTTTGTGAAGCTGGATGACAGTGGCGCAGATGGGTTGGTGCCCATGCGCTCCATCGGTGCAGAGTATTTCCACTTTGATCGTGAGGCGGGCACGCTGATGGGAGCAGACACCGGGTTGACCATCAGTGTGGGCCAACGCGCCACCGTCCGTCTGGCCGAAGCGGTGCCAGTCACGGGCGGCATTGCTCTCGAACTTTTGGCGCTGGATGGGCAATCGCTGCCCAAAGGCCGGACCAGCCCCGCGGGCCGCAGTCCGCGCCGCAAGGCCGTCAAGTCCAAGCGTCGCGGCGACAAGGTCAAGCGCAAGGTCAGCCGTAAGCGCTAGCGCATTCTTACTGCCATTTTCTGACAGGATGTATGGTAAGGTCATGTCATGACCCGTACCCATCGCCTGTTCCAATTGATGCAAACCCTGCGCCGCCTGACGCCACCTATTACGGCGCAGTCGCTGGCATATGAAATGGACGTGTCGCTGCGCACGATCTATCGCGACATCGACGAATTGCGCGGCCTTGGCGCGGTAATTGATGGCGAGGCTGGGTTTGGCTTCACCCTGATCGAAGATGCGACCCTGCCGCCGCTTGGATTTGAGGATGATGAGCTTGAGGCACTTGTGCTTGGGTTGCGGGATGTTGCGGCGATTGCAGACCCTACTTTGGCAAAAGCAGCAAGCTCGGCACTAGCCAAGATCCAAGCACGTGTGCCCCCGAAACAGGCCCATCGATTGCAGCATGCTGTGCTGGACGCGCGCCGTTACAGACAGCGTCTAGAGCCGCGCATAGATGTCGCGGCCCTACGGCAAGCCGCTTGGGACGAGGTGAGCGTGCGCTTTGCGTATCGCGATGCCAACGGAGTTGCGACGGAACGGGCGGTCAAACCGCTGGGCATCGTCTATTTCGACGAAACCAATGTGCTACTTGCGTGGTGCCACCTACGGCAGGATTTCAGGATTTTTCGCCTCGATCGGATGGACGACCTGTCTGTCACCCAAGACAGTTTTCGCCCGCATCGTGTATCTCTGCTGCGTGATCACCTTGCGCATCTGCGTGCCGAGGACGATCGGCGGGCAAGGGACCGCACAGGCACAGATTGAAGCCTTTCGCGACAGCGCTATTTTCGATACAATAACAGAAACGCGAAAAAGCGAGTATGAGGCAAAAATGCGGTGGGCAGTCACCTTTGGGGCCATTGTTGGCGCCCTTTTGATCACGCAATCGGCGTTGGCACAAAGCCTCAGCGGGTCGCTGAGACCTGAGGTGCGCCCTAGAGGCGACGAGGTGACCAGGGCCGCTTCGCTTACAATTCTTGTCGTCCCAGGTCCGTCCGTTTCGCGCCCCAAGTTGCGGCCATCGGCGGTTTCAGAAAAGGCGCCGCCCTTAGTCGCGCCTTCGGCCAAAGACGTTGGGTTTCAGGATTGGCGTGTCGGCCTGCGCGCCCGCGCGCAGGCTCAGGGCATTCGTGGCGACGTGTTTGATGGTGCTTTCCGGGGTGTGCACTATGACCCGGACGTGATCAAACGCGACCGCAACCAATCTGAATTTAGCAAGACGATATGGGAATATCTGGACAGTGCTGCATCGAGCACGCGGGTCGAAAACGGCCGCGCAGCGCTGCGTAAACATCGCCGCGTGCTCGAGGCCATCGAGGCCCGTTATGGCGTCGATAAGGAAGTCGTTGTTGCCGTCTGGGGACTGGAAAGCAATTACGGGACATTCCGTGGCCAAAGTGATGTGATCCAAAGCCTCGCCACACTGGCCTATGATGGTCGCCGTGGAGAGTTCTTTGAGCAGCAACTGATTGCTGCCCTCAGGATTCTGCAAAGTGGCGATACCAGCCCGCGTGAGATGACGGGATCATGGGCTGGGGCTATGGGGCATACGCAGTTTATTCCGACCTCATATCTCGACTATGCGGTGGACTTCACTGGCGACGGCAAGCGTGACATCTGGTCGGATGATCCGACCGACGCACTCGCCTCAACCGCTGCGTATCTGTCGAAATTTGGGTGGGTAAAAGGCCAACCCTGGGGTGTCGAAGTCAAACTGCCGCGCAATTTCGATTACGCGCTGGCTATTCGCACGGTCACCCGGACACCGGCCCGCTGGGCGAGGATGGGGGTCGTGGGTATGGACGGAAAGGCAGTTTCGAACCATGGGCAAGCGTCGATCCTGTTGCCAGCGGGCAGTCAGGGCGTTGCGCTGATGATATTTGACAACTTTGGTGTGATTGAGCGGTACAACGCGGCGGATGCTTATGTGATCGGTGTCGGGCATCTGAGTGATCGCATCGTAGGCGGATCAGAGTTCAAGGCAGGTTGGCCACGCAGTGATCGCGCGCTCACCTTCGCCGAACGCCAGGAGATGCAGCAGCGTTTGAGTACCGCTGGCTTTGATACCCAAGGTGTCGATGGCAGGATTGGGCCCAAGACGCTTGAAGCGGTACGTGGATTTCAGCGCGCGCAAGGCATGACACCGGACGGCTATGCTTCTCTCGAACTGCTGCAACGGTTGCGCTAGCCTTTGACTTTCAAACATTGAACTTCATCCTCGGCCGGGTGCCGCTTTGATCAATTAACTCGAAGGTCTAGGGCCAGATTGAGCCTAGTGAATGCCTGCCGCTATTGGCACCGGAGACACGTCCGCCGCCAAGCATACGTCTCGACAGATGGCCAAATTGCACAAACCCAGGTTGGGATAACAGTCCGGCGCTGCGGTCATCATTACGACAACGACCAGCGCAACGAAGGGATTCAGGCTGGCTTACCCCGGGCTCATCCCCCGTAGCCGCTCTGAACGGCGGCGCAACAGCTCAACCGTTGTGAGTAAGAGGATGGAAATTACCACGAGGATTGTCGCGACGGCCAGAATCGTCGGGCTGATCTGCTCGCGCAGGCCGATGAACATTTGCCATGGCAGTGTCTTTTGGCTGGCGGACCCCACGAACAGCACAACGACCACCTCGTCAAAGGATGTGATGAATGCAAAGAGACCGCCCGAGATGACGCCGGGCAGGATAAGGGGCATTTGCACGCGGAAGAACGTGGTGACGGGACCTGCGCCCATGTTGGCTGCAGCCCGTGTCAGGGAGCGGTCAAAGCCTACAAGCGTGGCCGTGACGGTGATGATCACGAATGGGATGCCAAGGACGGCGTGGGCGAGGATAACTTTGATATAGCCCACGAACCCTTTGTCGAGACCCAGCGTGTTTTCCATCCAGTTCCCGAGGGATGAGTAGAAAAAGAACATGCCCGTGGCCGAAATGATCAGAGGAACGATCATCGGTGAGATCAGGATCGCCATGATCGTCCCTTTGAAAGGGACATGGGACTGCGAAAGCCCGATGGCGGCAAGGGTACCAAGGCTGACAGAGATGATCGTAGCGATAGGCGCGATGATCAGCGAATTCTTCATTGCCAACTGCCATTGCGGATTGGTGAAGAAGTCTTCGTAGTGTTTGAGCGAGTAGCCTTCCGGGTCCAGTCGCAGCATTTCAGGCGTAAAGGTAAAGAAGTCCTGCGCATTAAACGAAAGCGGCATGACCACGACGATGGGCGCGATCAGGAAGAAGAAGATCAGCCCGCAGATCACCCGAAAGCTGTAGTACCAGATCCGCTGACCCAGCGTGGCATATGGTGGAAGGCCCATGTTTCTTACCCCAGCTTCACGTTGTCGATGCCTACGATCTTGTCATAAGCCCAGTAGAGGATCAGCACCGCCACCAGAAGGATGGTGCCCAAGGCGGCTGCCAGTCCCCAGTTCAGCGATGATGAGATGTGGTAGGCGATCCGGTTCGAGATAAAGACGCCCTTGGTCCCGCCCACGATTTCAGGCGTGATGTAGTACCCAATGGCCAGAATGAAGACGAGGATCGACCCCGCTCCGATCCCCGGAATGGATTGTGGGAAATAGACCCGCCAGAAGGCTGTCCAGTTGGTCGCCCCAAGCGATTTTGCGGCGCGCAGATAGCTTGGTTGGATCGTCTGCATCACCGAATACATCGGCAAGATCATGAACGGCAGCAGGATATGCGTCATCGATACAATCGTGCCGAACTGGTTGTTGATAATGATCAATCGATTGTCGTCTGCCACAAGTCCGATCCAGACCAGCACGTCGTTTATCACGCCTTGTTGCTGCAGCATCACCTTCCATGCGGAGGTGCGCACCAGAAGGGACGTCCAGAACGGCAGCAGGACGAGGATCAGCAACAGGTTTGCTTGCCGCATCGGCAGATTGGCGAGCAACCACGCGATTGGATAGCCGAGCAGGATGCATGAACACATGATAAGCATGGACATCCAGATCGTGCGCCCGAACAGAGTGATCAGAATTTGTTTGTTCTCGGGCTGCCATGCCATGCCATCAGCGGTTTTCTGAGCGTCCACAGCGTTGAGGAAATAGCCGCTCGTAAACTTGCCGGAGTGGGTCTTAATGGTTTCCCACGGAACGGCTGTACCCCAGTCTTCGTCGATATCTGCGAAAGCGGCGGTGAATTCGGGCACAGGAAAATTGGCGTCTTGGGCAGCACGTAGCATATCTGCGGCAGGGCCGTCATATCCGCTCAGGTCCGACGTCTGCAGGTCGAGGGCAAGGGCAGGCGCAACAGCCTCCCACGGATCGCGCTCAGCGGGGTCCCGTCCATCTTGAGTGGCGACATAAATGGCCCAAGCGGTGTATTCCCGAGCCGCGAGTGGCAGGAGCGCCGCCACTTCGGCGTCTGGAGCGAAATTTATGTCGCCGAGCGTTTCTGAGTCGGTCAGACGTGCTACGCGTCCACGTTGTTCGGTCAAAAGTCTTTCATCGGTGCCATCACGCGCGTTCATCAGCGCGTACCAGGTCTCACCATCGTCCCAGGCCTTATCCAGATCTTCGAGCGGTTCGTAAGAGACGTCCGCAATATCATCTAGCTTCCGACCGGATTGACGAAAGAGCGAAGACAGGCCCGTGGTTTCGTAGTTCAGGCGGGTGCCAAGGCGGGTGTGCCGCTTGGCCTCGGCGGCGATGAACATGTCAAAGAACATGGCCTGAAAGGTGTCTTCAGAAGGCAACGCGTCTTGCTCTGCATCCCAACTGGAAAGGGCTTGGACAGTGTAAGGAAGTGTGTTGCTGACGATCTCGTTCTCGACGGAACGGAACAGCATGGACCCGATGGGGATTATGAAAGTAATAAGCACAAAAAGTAACAGCGGGGCGATCAGGCCCAATGCGCGTATCTTTTGACGCCTCAGCGCGCGGGCAAGGCTGCGCTTGAGGGGCGTGCCATCAGCGGCAAGCATCACTTCAGCCATGGCTTAAACCCCCTCGACCACAATTATTGTGCTGGTCGCAGAGCTGTGACGGATTTTGGCCACTTCCTGATATTCGGGGTCATTAAAGGCGGTCAGTGCAGCCTCATAAGACGGGAATTCGAATACGACGTGCCGGTTTTGCGTCTCGCCTTCCATCACTTGTGCCTGTCCACCGCGCACGATGGGTACAGCGCCCATAGCCAGCAAGATCGGTGTGTCCCTTTCGATGTACTCTTTGTACGCCTCGGGATCGTTCACGGTGATGTGGCCGATGATGTAACCTTTGGGCATCGTCGTCTCCGGTATTTTGGGGTGGCAAGGCGATAAACGTACCGCCTTGCCAATAGGTTGTTGCGGTAGGGCGAGGTTACCTCTGCCCTACAGACTTATTGAGCCAGCCACGCCTGGAATTTGGCGTCGATGTCGTCACGGTAGTCAGCCCAGAACTCGTAGTTGTAGAGGAACGTGTTCTTTGCGTTCTCAGGATCGGTTGGCATGTGTGGTGCCATATCGATACCCAGTTCCGCGTGCTGACCAACCAGTGGGGCCGAGGACAGGCGCGCAGGGCCATAGCTGATGTACTTGGCCTGATCTGCAAGACGCTGTGTGTCTGTCGCGAACTTGACGAAGTCCAGTGCGCGCGCTTCACGCTCGGGGCTCAGACCCGTTGGGATAATCCAACCGTCGAGGTCAAACACCTGCGCGTCCCAAAGCATGCCAATAGGCTGGTCTTGCTCTTCGATCGCAGCAAACAGACGACCGTTGTAGGTCGATCCCATGACAACTTCGCCATCGGCGAGCAGTTGGGGCGTATCCGCACCAGCGGACCACCAGATCACGTCGTCTTTGATGGTGCCGAGCTTGGCAAGCGCCTGATCCTGGCCTTCTGAAGTGGCCAGAACGTCATAGACGTCTTCTTTGGCAACACCATCACAGAGCAGAGCCCATTCCATGTTGTTGATCGGACGTTTTTCCAGCGAACGCTTGCCGGGATAAGCGTCTGTGTCGAACACGGCGCAGACTTCGGTCGGAGGCGTGTCGCCAACGAGGTCGGTGCGATAGCCGAAAGTGGTCGAATAAACGATCTGCGGGATGAAGCAGTCGGAGACCAAGAGGTCACCAAAGTCGTCAGATGCAGATGTGCCATCGGGTGCGGCAGCCAGTTGTTCGTCCGCGTCGATTTCCAGCGCAAGGCCTTCGTCGCACAGGCGGATCGCGTCAGCGGCGACGACGTCAACGACGTCCCATGTGACGTTGCCCGCTTCGTTCATAGCGCGCAGTTTCGCCACAGCTTCGGCCGAGCTTTCGTCCCATACAGCTGTCACGCCTGCGTTCATTTCAACGTAAGGTGCCACGTATGCGTTTTGCTGGCTGGCTTGGTATGCACCGCCCCAGCTGACGAGTGTCATGTCGCTGGCCATGTGGCCGTCGGCAAATGCAGTTCCCGAGGCGACGGTGAGTGCCGTCGTTGCCATAAGGGTCTTTGCGAGTTTCATTATGTTACTCCCATTGTTTAAGCCCGTAGTTGAGTGTGAAAGACCAGACGTCGGGCTTCGCCCCGGTCTTGTTACCTTGCTTAGGCGTCGAGCGCCCGGCAATCGTTTGGCATCCAGCCGATGTCGATCTGTGCGCCCGGTTGCAGGCGGATCTGATCGGGTGCGTTGCGTGTTTTGATGACGAAATCATCGCTACCCGCAACACGCAGGCGCGTCCGGAAAATATCACCCATGTAGATGAATTCGAGCACCTCGGCTTTGAGCGTGTGCGCATCCGGATTCAGCCTTGTCTTGTCCATCTCGACCCGTTCAGGGCGGATGGACACGCGCGTGCGCTGGCCTTTTTCACTGACATTGATGGGTTTGGCATCAATCAGGCTGCCATCATCAAGGCGCACAACGCATGTTTCTCCCGCTATCTCGTCGATCACACCCATCAAGGTGTTATTCTCACCGATGAACTGCGCGACAAAACTGTTCTGCGGCTCTTCGTACAGCGTGTCAGGCGGCGCGAGCTGTTGGATTCGGCCGTCATCAAATACCGCAACTCGATCAGACATGGTCAGTGCTTCGGTCTGGTCATGCGTGACGTAAACTGTGGTGATCCCGAGATCATGAGCAAGGCGGGTGATTTCGAACTGCAAGGTCTCGCGCAGTTGTTTGTCAAGCGCGCCCAGAGGTTCGTCCATCAAAACCAGCTCAGGCTCAAACACGAGCGCACGCGCCAGCGCGATACGCTGCTGTTGACCGCCGGACAGTTGCGCTGGGCGACGCCCGGCAAAGTCCTGCATCTGCACCATACCCAGAGCACGCATCACTTTTTTCTCGCGCTCGTCCTTGCCGATCTTGCGCACTTCAAGCGGGAAGCTGAGGTTTTCGGCGACCGTCATATGTGGAAACAGAGCGTAGTTCTGAAACACCATGCCAATTCCGCGCTTGTGCGGAGGGATGTTGTTGATCGACACGCCGTCCAATCGAATATCGCCATGCGTTGCAGTTTCGAAACCGGCTAGCATCATCAGACAAGTCGTCTTGCCGGACCCCGAAGGACCAAGCATTGTCAGGAACTCGCCCTTGGGCATGGAAAGGTTCAGGTCTTTGACGACGAGGTTCTCGCCATCGTAACTCTTCTGCACGCGCTCGAATTCAACGAACGCCTGATCGGTTGCAGTATCGGCCAATAATTGGCTCCCCGTTATTGCCTTCGTGGTTACCCACTTGTTGCCACATGTAAATCCGGACAGGTCCCATCTTGCAACCAGCAAGCACCGAAAATGATCCAAGTCAGGTCATTCTGGTCGATTTCACTGCAAAAATTCGGATTTTTGGGCAAGTGTGCTGTCATCCAGAGCGAGAAAATGAATGGGAATCGGCAAAGCAGCAGTCGATTTGTCCGAATATTAGAAGTGTTTGTCGATGCTACGGGCAGCGATGACATGCGCTGATCTACGCCGTTTAACGCAGGTCAGTCGGCAGCTTTGAGCATGTCATGTTCTTTCAACTGTGCGTAACACTCGTCCAGTGCCTTCCGCGCGAGACGCCCCAGTTCGGAAATCTCTTCTGGGGTCATGACCAGAGGCGGCGACACGACCATGCGGTCATAGACATGTCGCATGATTAGATTGTTGGCAAAAGACCGTTCGCGGCACATGAATCCGGCGGTTCCGGCGTCCATCGCGAATTTGGCGCGGCTTTCCTTGTGCGGCGTTAGCGCAAGCGAGGCCATCATGCCGACAAGCGTCGTTTCCCCGACCAGTGGATGATCGGACAGGCCGTGCCACGTCTCGGCAAGCGCGGGGGCGGCCACATTTTTCACATGCCCCACGACATCTTCCTCTTCGAGGATGCGCAGGTTTTCCAACGCAACTGCACTTGCCACAGGGTGACCGGAATAAGTGTAGCCGTGATTGAACTCGTCCGATCCGATCACCTCTGCCACTTCGTCGCAAACGACTGATCCGCCTATGGGCTGGTAACCCGAGCTTAGGCCCTTTGCGATTGTCATGATATGGGGTTTGATTCCCAGCGTTTGGGTCCCAAACCAGTTCCCGGTGCGACCAAAGCCACAGATGACTTCATCGGCAATCAACAGAATCTCGTACTTGTCGCAGATGCGTTGGATTTCGGGCCAATAGGTGTCGGGCGGAACGATGACGCCGCCTGCCCCTTGGATTGGTTCCGCTATAAAGGCGGCGATGCGGTCTTCGCCGTGTGCAAGGATCGCCTCTTCCAGCTCTTGAGCCCGGGCCAGTCCAAAGGCGTCGCGGTCCATATCGCCGCCTTCGGCCCACCAGTTGGGTTGGTTGATGTGAAGAATGTCAGGGATCGGCAATCCGCCTTGCGCGTGCATCGGGGCCATCCCGCCCAGACTGCCCGAGCCCACAGATGAGCCGTGATAAGCGTTCTTGCGACTGATGATGATCGACTTGGTTGGTTTGCCTTTGAGCGCCCAGTAGTGGCGCACCATACGGATATTCGTATCGTTCGCCTCGGACCCCGACCCGGCAAAGAACACGTGGTTCAGATCGCCGGGGGCGAGTTCCGCGATCTTCTTGGCCAGCGCGATGGCGGGGACGTGCGTGGTTTTGAAGAACGTGTTGTAGTACGGCAGCTCGCGCATCTGACGGGCGGCGGCATCGGCCAGTTCGGTGCGCCCATAGCCGATATTTACACACCAAAGGCCGGCCATGCCGTCCAGAATTTTGTTGCCGTCGCTGTCGTGCAGGTACACGCCATCCGCTCGCGTGATCACCTTGGTTCCTGTTTCGGCCAATTCGGTGTTGGCGGTGAATGGGTGCATATGATGCGCGGCATCCAGCGCCTGAAGTTCGGCGGTGGGCAGGTGATTGGTGATGGCGGGCATGGAAACCTCTGGCTGAAAAGATGTGCAGACAATATGGGCATCACCCGCGCCGTCAATGCAGCATGTGCAATCGCGCTGGACGAGTCTGATAAAACTTGTTTTCATAACGACTGACCCGGCAAACGGGCGATTTACGGGAGTATACAATGAAGAATCTTATGCTGAGCACGACGGCAGTCGTCGCCCTTGCGGGTGCCGCGTTGGCCGATGAAGTACGTGTTTACAACTGGTCGGACTATATCGACGAAGACTTGCTGACAAAGTTCGAGGAAGAGACCGGGATCGACCTGATCTATGACGTGTTTGACAGCAATGAAGTGCTGGAAACCAAAATGCTGGCGGGGTCCTCGGGCTATGATGTGGTGGTGCCTTCGGGCACATTCCTTCAGCGTCAGATTAGCGCGGGTGCGTTTCAGAAACTGGACGCAAGCAAGCTGCCAAACGCTGAGAACCTGTGGGACGTCGTCGAGGCGCGTACGGCGCAATACGACCCCGACAACGCATATTCGATCAACTACATGTGGGGGACCACGGGCATCGGCGTAAATGTCGGCAAGGTGCAGGAAATTCTTGGTGAGGATGCGCCGATGGGTTCGCTTGAACTCGTCTTTAACCCGGAAAACATGGAAAAGCTGCAAGCTTGTGGTGTGCACTTCCTCGATGCGCCGACTGAGATGATCCCGGCTGCGCTAAAGTTCATCGGCGAAGATCCCGACAGCCATGATCCAGACGTCATCGCAAAAGCAGAACCAATCCTGCTGGGCGTACGTCCCTATGTGACCAAATTCCACAGCTCGGAATACATCAACGCACTGGCCAATGGTGATATCTGTGTGGCCTTTGGATGGTCTGGTGACATTCTGCAGGCACGTGACCGCGCCGCCGAGGCCGAAAATGGAGTGGAGATTGCCTATAATGCGCCAAGCGAGGGTGCACTGATGTGGTTTGACCAGATGGCCATCCCTGTTGACGCTCCGAACCCCGAAGCGGCGCACGTGTTCCTGAACTTTATCATGGACGCACAAAACATGGCGCAGGCATCGAACTACGTCTATTACGCCAACGGCAATGAGGCTTCCAAAGAGTTTTTGGTTGAGGATGTAATCGGCGATCCGGCGATCTACCCGGATGAAGCAACGCTTGAGAACCTCTATACGACAACCCCTTATCCCGCCAAGGTTCAGCGAACAGTCACCCGTATGTGGACCAAGGTAAAATCGGGCACCTAAAACCTGACTTAATGGGCGCGGGGTCTCCTCGCGCCCATCTCAATTTTTGATCGGACATTCCCTTGGCAGAGACTGTATTCGCCCCCTGGGACGACCCGGAACAGAAGCCTCTGATCCGCTTTCGCAATGTGACCAAACGGTTCGGCGATTTCACCGCCATTGATGATCTGACCCTCGATATTTTTGAGCAGGAGTTCTTTGCCCTGCTGGGCCCGTCGGGCTGCGGCAAAACGACGATGATGCGGATGCTCGCGGGCTTTGAAAATCCAACCAGCGGTGCCATCGAATTGGCAGGGCAGGACATCGCCGGGATCCCCCCCAACAAGCGGGCCGTGAACATGATGTTCCAGTCCTATGCGCTTTTTCCGCATCTTTCGATTTGGGACAACATTGCCTTTGGTTTGCGCCGCGAAAGCAGTGACAAAGCGGCGATCGCGAGCCGCGTCGAAGAGATGCTGAAGCTGACCCGGCTTGAGAAATTCGCACGCCGCAAGCCGCATCAGATTTCTGGTGGGCAGCGGCAACGCGTCGCCCTAGCCCGTTCGCTGGCCAAGGCGCCCAAACTGTTGCTGCTCGACGAACCTTTGGGTGCGCTGGACGCTAAACTGCGCGAGGCCACGCAGTTCGAGTTGATGGACATTCAGGAAAAGACCGGGACCACTTTTGTCATCGTCACCCATGATCAGGAAGAGGCGATGACTGTTGCCAGCCGCGTGGCCGTGATGGACGAAGGCCGTGTGATGCAGGTGGCTACACCCCAACGCATTTATGAGGCACCCAATTCGACCTACGTCGCAGACTTCATCGGGGATGTGACACTGATTGAAGGGACTGCGCGTGCACGGGCGCAAGCACCTGAGGTGCCAGATACTGAGGCCGTACAGTCAAGTGCTCCGCGCGGACCAAGCCCAAACGCTCTTGGAGTATGGCTTCACGACAAAGTGCTGGCACCGGTGATTGGCACGCGCACTGACATACAACGCCAACTGCCTCCGCCGGACAATAGCGACGCCACCCTTTCCGTTTTGTCCAAGGACATACCCGAAGGTGGAATCGATATTGTCTGGGTTGAAGGTCAGCCTCCATTAATTGCCTTAGACGCGGACGCCGGACTTGACGGCGCGCAAGTGACGCTCGCACTGCGTCCCGAAAAAGTGGGCATTTCCAAAACCCGGCCAGACGGGGCAGTGAATGCCCTGAAAGGGAAGGTGATCGACATTGCTTATCTTGGCAATCTGTCCACTTACCATGTGGAATTGGCAGGCGGGGTGATGATCAAGGCTCAAACTGCGAATACTCGGCGGGTGTCGCGGCGCGAGATTACCTGGGAAGACGAGGTCTGGGTCAGCTGGTCCGGCACGGCAGGCGTGGTGCTCAGCACGTGAGACGCAGGCTCCTCATAGCGGTGCCTTACGTTTGGCTTTTGGCGCTGTTTCTGATTCCTTTTGCTGTTGTCTTCAAGATTTCGCTGTCAGACATCGCGCTGGCCATTCCGCCCTACACGCCGACGGCGAAGGACGGCATCTGGAACATGCTGACGGGGCTCGATTTTGAGAACTTCGTGTTCCTGAGCGAAGATGACCTTTACTGGAAGGCGTATCTGAGCTCCCTGCAGATCGCGTTTATCTCAACGCTGCTTACGCTGTGCGTCGGATACCCGATGGCCTATGCCATGGCCCGCGCACCCGAGCAGTGGCGTCCGACGCTGTTGATGTTGGTGATCTTGCCGTTTTGGACGTCGTTTCTGATCCGCGTATATGCGTGGGTGGGTATTCTGTCTGGTGAGGGATTTCTGAACCAGTTCCTGCTTTGGATCGGCGTGATTTCAACGCCTCTGACGATCCTGAACACGAATACGGCCGTCTATATCGGGATCGTTTACACCTATCTGCCGTTTATGATCCTGCCGATCTATTCGGCGCTCGATAGATTGGACGGGTCGCTGATCGAGGCGGCCGAAGATCTTGGGTGCTCACGAATCAAGGCGTTCTGGCTGGTCACGGTGCCGCTCTCAAAGAACGGCATTATCGCGGGGTGTTTTCTTGTCTTTATCCCGGCGCTGGGCGAATTCGTGATCCCATCTCTGCTGGGTGGGTCCGGAACGCTGATGATTGGGAAGGTTCTGTTTGAAGAGTTCTTCTCTAACCGCGATTGGCCGGTGGCATCGGCAGTGGCCGTGATTCTGCTTCTCATCCTGATCGTTCCAATCGTGCTGTTCCAGCGCAACGAACAGCGGCAGGCGGAGGCTGAGAAATAATGCGGCTTAGCCCTTTCAATGTCGTTTCCCTGACCCTTGGGTTCGTGTTCCTGTACCTCCCGATGCTGATCCTCGTGATCTACAGTTTCAATGCGTCCAAACTGGTGACAGTCTGGGCCGGGTTCTCAACGAAATGGTATGGCGAGTTGTTGTCCAATGACGCCTTTCTTGATGCGGCCTGGGTGACGCTGCAGGTGGCCGTTCTCTCATCAACGCTCGCTACCGTTCTGGGCGCGATGGCGGCCTATGTTCTGGTGCGGGGCGGGCGGTTTTTTGGACGGACGCTGTTTTCAGGGATGATCTATGCGCCGCTTGTCATGCCCGAAGTCATCACCGGTCTGTCGCTTTTGTTGCTGTTCATTGGCATCGGAATGGATCGTGGCGTGCTGACCATCGTTCTCGCGCACACCACGTTTTCGATGTGTTTTGTGTCTGTTGTCGTATCTTCGAGACTGATGACGTTCGATCAGTCACTGGAAGAGGCTGCCCTTGATCTTGGGGCATCGGCGTTTGAGGCATTCCGGTTGGTCACCTTGCCGATTATCGCGCCTGCGGTGATCTCGGGTTGGCTGCTGGCCTTCACCCTCAGTTTGGATGATCTGGTCATTGCATCTTTCACCTCTGGGCCCTCCGCCACCACATTGCCGATGAAGATCTGGTCGTCTGTGCGCCTTGGGGTCAGTCCGGAGATTAACGCGCTCAGCACGATCCTGATCGGGTTGGTGACCGTGGGCGTCATTGCCGCCTCTATCGCCAGCAAACAATCGGCGCTTCGGGCAAAGCGTGACGAACAGGCTGCAGCGCGCGCGCAATGAAGCGTATCTTTTCCCAATTCGCTTACAGTGATGACCCACGTCAGGGCTGCTGGTGGGATACAACTGTCGAGATTGGACAAAACCCCCGTCTTCAGGGTGACGTCACCTGTGATGTGGTGATCGTCGGGGCGGGATTTACGGGTCTTTCTGCAGCTTATCACCTTGCGCGGTCCGGTGCTTCCGTCGTGGTGCTAGAGGCAAATGCGGTTGGTTGGGGCGCTTCGGGGCGCAATGGCGGATTTTGCTGTCTGGGCGGCGGAAAGGCATCTGATGCGACGCTGGACAAGAGGGTCGGGCGTCCAGGTCGTCTGGAATGGAGGCTTGCCGAGAAAGCAGCCGTGGAGCTTGTTGACCAACTGATCACAGAATTGAACCTTGATGTTGATCGGCATTCGACCGGCGAAACCTGTCTGGCACACCGTCCAAAGGATGCACGTGGTTTTGAGCGCGCCGCCGTGACGGTAGAAGAGAACTATGGCGTTTCGCCGGAGATTCTGACCGACGCTCAATTGGGCGCCGTAGGAATGGCAGGGCCGTTTCATGGCGCGATGACGGTGCCGATTGGCTTTGCGCTTAACCCACGCAAATTTGTAGCCGGGCTTTATGCTGCTGCGACCGATCTTGGGGTGCAGTTTTTTGATCAGAGCGCCGTGACGAACATCAACGAAGCGGGTGTTTCAACCGCCGCTGGGCGCGTCTTTTCGGATCGCGTTGTCGTCGCCACAAACGGATATTCCAGTGAGGATACTCCGTATTGGATGGCAGGGCGATACATGCCGACGCAATCCACGGTGATCGTCACGCGACCGCTGACGCCAGATGAACTGTCTGCTCAAGGATGGACAAGCACCCAAATGGCCTATGACAGCCGGCATTTGCTGCACTACTTTCGGCTAATGCCTGACAATCGTTTCCTGTTCGGGATGCGCGGTGGGATCTTTTCGTCCAAGACGGCCGAGGGGCGTGCACAGGCTCGCGTGATCCAGGATTTTCGCAAAATGTTTCCAGCCTGGGCGAGCGTTGAAATTTCGCACGCTTGGTCTGGCATGGTCTGTATTGCCCGTGATTTAGTCCCGTTTGCCGGTGCGGTGCCGGGTGCATCTAATGTGCTGGCGGGTTTTGCCTACCATGGAAACGGTGTTGCGATGGGGACATTTACTGGGAAAACCCTCGCCCAACTCGCCCTCGATCAAATCCCAGACCTTTATCCGGCCGTAATGAGCAAGCCTGCACAAAAGTTCCCGTTTGGGTCTTTGCGGCGCTCTATCATGCCGCCGCTTTACGCGGCCTATCATTTGGACGACATCTTTTAGGCAAGCGAAACAATGTGATTGTTGGCTTCGATCAAGGGCGCAACATCATTGGTGGACAAGGCCAGAACCATAGCCCCTTGAAAAGCTCCGATTACTACGTTTGGCGTCAGGGTCGTGTCGGATTGGGCGAGAGAGGCACGGACCCAATCCTGTAGCTGCACATAGTAGGCCCGAACTTCCTTTGATGTTTCGTCTGGCAGGTGGTTCACCACTGACCCGAGGACGGCACAAAGGCATGTGGATGTATCCTGTTTGTATGCCTCAATGTACCCATCTGCAAGACGCCGCATGCGGTCAGAAGACGTTTCAGATGGGTCACTTGCTGATCCAAGTGCCTCGATAAAGCGGTTTGCATACCGGCGTGTCACTTCTGCGCCCAGATGTGCCTTGGTCGGAAAATGGTAATGGACTGATGCGCTTTTGACGCCAATGGCATCGGCGATGTCGCGGAAGCTGACGCCGTCAAAACCGTTCTTTCTAATTTCGCGCTCAGCAAAATCGAGTATCTGCTCGTTTCGGTCCTTCGGCACGTCCTATCTCCTTGCGCTATCAACCAGCTGAAAATGGTCAGAGTTCAGAGTGGATGCCGCGGCCTCAGCGGCTTCCAAAGCGCCCTCCAGATATCCGCCAAATTGGCATGCGACTTCGGTACCTGCAAAAACGATCTGCCTTTCCCACAGATTTTGGAGTGAAGATGGAAGCCCGTAAGCTGGGTGGCTGAACAAAGGTTGGCGGTCTTGTTGGGTGGCCGTATGCGGGTCGAATGCCCAGTCTTTGACCAGGAGTTCGATAGGCTCAGCGGCGGCTGGACCAAACAACCGTACAAGTTGCGCCAGAATATGTGCGCGTAAGGCTTCTTTGTTCTGCCGTTGATCGGGCGGCACACCGATGAACCCGAAAAGAGCGCCGCCCGGGCTGGACGCAGGTGACGCATCATGGATTTCGACCATAGGCCCATGACGGCTCATCGCATCTCCGGAAAGACCCTCTGCGCGCCAAAAAGGTTTTTCATAAACGGCAAGTGCCTTGGCCTGGCCAGCCATCCAGGTTGGAGTGGCGGACATTGCCTGCATCGCCTCTGTCTTTAGCGCAGGTGCAAATTCAATGGACTGTGCGGCCAAGCGTGGCGGGATCGCGAGCGCTATGCGGTGCGCATAGACTTCCGTTCCATCGTTCAGCATTGCGGTGACGCCGTTGGCAGAGTGTTCAAGCCGCATCACCTTTGTGTTCAACCGTTTGCGGTGTTCGGGCAGCATTGCCGCCAAGCCTGTGATCAACTGTTGCAGGCCGCCATCCAGCCGCCATGACCCCTGCATTGATGCGTATCCCCGGCCACGTTCAACGCGACCTGACTCGTCCTCAAAACTCAGGATGCCTTCATAGTGCTGGTCAAACCGGCGTAGGCCGAGGCGGGTGATCAAATGTGCGATGCGGGGTTGGCCGGGCCAGAACCATGCGGGACCCATGTCGTAGTGCCCCTCATCGACCACCTCGGTCTTGATCCGACCCCCAAAACGATCGCGTGCTTCCAGCAACAGGAAATCTGTTCCTGCCCGTTGAAGCGCGTCGGCGAGGGCCAGTCCGGCCAGCCCGCCACCTATGATCAGCACGTCTGTTTCCACCTCAGAACCCTTCTGTCGCTGGTCGCAGGTCCAGTTCATGCGTCCATGTGGACTTTGCTTGGTGCGCAAGGGTCCAATAGGCCTCGGCGATATCGAGCGGTTGCATCATTTTCGTGGGATCCAGACTGTGCAGATCGCGCGAGCGGGGCGTGTCGATGATCCCATCGAGGATGGCATGGGCGACGTGGACGCCTTGTGGCTGGAATTCACGTGCCAGCGATTGCGTCAGACCCCGCAAGGCAAATTTGGCGCTTGCGAATGCCGAAAACCGGGCACCGCCGCGCAAAGACGCGGTTGCGCCTGAAACTATGAAGGTGCCTCCTCCGTTTTGCACCATCGGGTGCAGTGTGGATTGAGCCAATAACACCGCACTTTGAACCATGGAGGCCCACGTGCGTTGGTAGTCTGTGAGGGACGTGTCGGAAAAGGAAGAGATCACAAGTTCAGCGACATTGTGGACCACAACTTGGGGCGGCCCTGCGTCACGCAAAATATTGGTGAGACAATCTGGCACCTGATCCGGATCGGACAGATCGAGAGTGTGAAAGTCACCAACCGTTTTCTCTGGTCGGGTTCGGCCAAGACCCACAGCCCGGTAGCCACCTTCTGCAAAGCGGGAAAGCAGGGACTGACCAAGGCCTGCCCCAGCACCGGCTACAATAACAAGCGGTCTTTCAGCAGCCATTGTTCATACCACCGGTGGCTGTGCGAAGGGCAGGTGCCCCGTTTTCATCCACACCTTCGTACCATCTTCGCCTGCAATTGCGGTCAAGCTCTGGCCTTCTGGTATGCGCAACCATGATCCTTTTCGTAGCGTATCGGTTTTGTTGGACATGCTGCCCGCAATCATCAGCACTTCAATCCCGCCCGCGGTCGTCACATCCAAAGAGGCACCCGCATCTAGGTGATGAAACGAGACTGTTTCACGTTCATCTTTGTGCAAGATCGCGCTGGAAACTCCATCGACTTTTGCGCCCAATTCGTCCGCCATGTTCTTGCGGAACTGGTTGCGGTCATCCATGTCGAACTGCCACAATTTGACGAAGATTGTGCAGCCCGGTTTAGAGCCGGGCGTGTGTTTCGTAGTGGGCGGGTTGCGCACGTAGGTGCCTGCGGGATAGTCGCCATGTTCATCCTGAAACACTCCGTCCAGCACGATAAACTCTTCGCCACCAGAATGAGTATGCGCGGAAAAATGACTGTCCGGTGCATAGCGGACAATAGTAGTGGCGCGGGCCACCTCGCCTCCAATCCGGTCAAGCATCCGCCGGTCAACGCCTTTCATGGGTGAGGCTTGCCACTCGAGCGCATCCGAATGGACAACAACGCGTTCAGAAAAGTCAGCATTCAGTTCCATATCAAAAGGTCCTTTTTCTCAAGTGTGACAGATCGTACTGGCGTGATTGATCTACAATGATCATAGCGATATTCATCAAGCTAGGAATCTATCTATCATTAGGTAGGCAAATTGTCAAGATTCTGTGCAGCCCCACTTATGGTCATAAGCGTCTGCGCTTCCGGTAATTCTCAGTGCTTCGCGTTTCAGCCTACTGTTACACGACAACCTCTTGAGCCGGCGGATAGTTTCTTCACGCAGGAGTGTTTGCGAAAATTTGTTTTGGAGAGTTCGAGTGGCGCAACTAATGGGAGCACCAGTACTCAAGTTCGTATTGCTCAAAAGCAAAAGCTTGCTTTGATCTCAGCCTGAATCGCTTCAGACCGGCTCGCGCAGACCGAGTACGTTAGTCGCAGCAATCAAGTAACCGCTGTCGAGAGCCAAAAGGGTTTCCCCACTGTCAACACGCGCTTCGGTCACTCGGGAATAGACCATGGCCGGATCAACAACAAAAATCTCGCCGTTTGATTTGCTTTCAATCTCAAAGCTGTACTTCCCAGGGTCCAACATCAATCCATCGACGGTGCGTCCGTTCCACTCAAAAGGTGCCGCCCCAAGTGGCATCGCCTGTCGTTGCACTTCTGTTCCTTGAGCGTTCGTCACGATCAGAGTGACTTCATCGGCGGTGATTGGTGGATTGGGTGCAATGGTGACTGGGGATCCGTCAAACTGAGCGGGACCCTGTACCAAAGCTTCCATTCCGATCCAATTGGCGGCACTTACCATATCATTTGCACCAAGAGCGGACAGCATCTGCTGTATGAGGTCATTCGTGGTGACCTGCTGTTCAACCATCGAAAACTGGGCAAGTTGCGCGGCGTATTCGGAGTTATCAATCGGCTCCAGCGGATCCTGATATTCAGCCTGTGCAGTCAACATCTGCAGGAAGACTTCGAAATCAGAACTCAGCACGGCACTGTTTGTGCTGCTGGCTGGTGCGGCAGAAGCCGCAGTCGTTGCTGCGGGGAGAATATCCATGTTTGTCAAAGCCTCATGTCTACCCCGTCCGGCGCAATCGCCAGTTGGGATCTTGGAATTACTGGAATTGTTGGTGCACTCGGCACATCTGGGTCGTCTGATGCACTGTTATGTGCATCGCCCGACTGCTCGAGAGCATCATCAGCCATCTGGTCATTATGCTCAAACGAAAAGGAGATATCTTCGTACCCAAGATCAGAAAAAGACTTGGCCAGTTCACCGATATTCCTGCAACGAATTTTGCACCCGTTTCCGACACTTCCAGCGCAATCGACTCCGATCCGGTAGACCGACTGCGCGCGATGATTGGCGAGCGTCAGGACGAAACCGTAGAGATTTTGAGAACCTGGCTTGAAGACAGCGAAGAGAGAGCATGATGTCGACGAGCAATCTCTTTCAGGATTTCGGAACTCTCAAACCAGCAAACGCAGGCAATAAGTCCATGTCTGCAGAGGAGATCGAAGACCTGAAACTGCATTCATTTGAAAGTGGTTTTCAAGCGGGCTGGGAAGAAGCGCTCAAAGCACAAGCCGAAACATCTTCGCACGTCTCTGAGGGTTTGGCAGCGAGCCTCAAGTCAGCGTCTTTCGAATATCAGGAATTGCGCGACTCGCTGCAAACTGCCGTGCAGGCAATTATGAGCGAAGTTGTTGATACTGTTTTGCCTTTGACAGCACGGGCCAGTTTGGGTGCTCACATATGCGACCAGATCAAGGCCACTACTCAGGATGCATTGGACCGGTCGATTGAAATCGTTGTTTCGTCGGGACGCGAGGCAACGGTGCATGACGTCCTGAATAGCGAGTTGTCAGAGTCCTTCAGGGTTATCGTCGATCCAATGCTGTCTCCTAATCAGGCTTGCCTGCGTCTGGGGTCAAAAGAGATTGACATGGATCTCGATAAGACCGTTGCGGAGATTGCATCCGCCGTTGGCAGCTTTTTCGAAACACAACAAACAGAGGTGAACGATGGCTGACTTGCCCGACACACAAACTTTAGCGTCTGACACGCACAATCCGTTTACTGCCGTCCCCATCGAAATCACGGTGTCGGTTGGGCGGGCGCGACCCTTTGTGCGCGATCTGGTCATGTTGGGATCCAACGCAGTTTTGACCTTGGACAAACGGATTGTTGATCCTGTGGACCTTTTTGTCGGAGACAAACTCATTGCCCGAGGGCCTCTCGAAGAGGCGGAAGACGGCGACGAGGGCCAATTGGTTGTCCGGTTGACGGAGATTATCGATCTGGGTCCGGGTATCTGACGCCGTGCGAGCCAGACTTTGCCTTGTTCTGCTAATGTGGTGCGTGCCCAATGCGGCATTCGCGCAGGACATAGCTATATCTTTTGGTGATGAGGGATCGATAAGCGCGAGAACGCTGCAGTTGATCGCACTTGTTACTGTTCTCAGCCTCGCGCCAGGGCTCGCTATTATGGTGACCTGTTTTCCGTTTCTGGTTACGGTCCTTTCAATTCTGAGGCAGGCGATCGGATTGCAGCAGTCTCCTCCGAACATGTTGATCGTCAGCCTGGCATTGTTTTTAACATATTTCGTCATGGAGCCGGTGTTTACCGAAGCGTGGACCCAAGGTCTGCAACCTCTGACAAATGATGAGATAGATCCCGAAGCGGCGTTCGTGCGCACTTTGGAACCTTTTCGCGCGTTTATGACGGCCCGCTTGGACCCGGTCACGTTTGGCGCGATGGCTGACTTACGACCCGATACTCAAGGTATTGATCTGGACGCAGACGCTCCTCTTTCTGTTCTCATTCCAAGTTTTTTACTGTCCGAGATTTCGCGGGCCTTTCAGATCGGTTTTTTGATCTTTCTACCTTTCTTGATCATTGATCTGGTGGCAGCGGCTGTTTTGATGAGTATGGGGATGATGATGGTTCCACCGGCCATTGTTTCACTCCCGTTCAAGCTGGCATTTTTCGTCGTTGCAGACGGTTGGAGCCTGATTGCTGGAAGCCTTGTCAGAAGTTATTTTTAGCGGGTTGAGTGCCTGAGATAACAGAATCGAGGTCGCCGAGGACTTTGGCGATTAGCTGTTCGTCTGCCACTGGGTTTTTTAGGTTACTTGAGTTTTCGTACGACCCGTTGCCGACGAGAAACGCTGCCCGCGTTTCTGCCAAGGCAGCATTCGTGCAACCGAATAGAAAAACAACGACGTCTAAAATTTGATAGTTCAATCGCATCATGATGAAATCCTAAAACAATGCAGTAAAATGGTAGGCACTTAGCAGGTGTCGCTGCAACAAAATGCTGGAGCGCTGGTAGGCAACAAATTGAAACTGTCTTCTTGCCGTCAGCTACGCAGAACAGCCAACCTTTGCTGGACGAAATGAAACGGGAACCGAGCGTTTCAACAAGCTTGGTTCGGGTCACGGCCAAGCATCGGCTATTCACCGCCTACTGTGATGAGTTTGTCGCGGGTGGAGATCAAAGAAATGGCCAAGACCCTAAGCACTGTGTCTTTGCAATGCGGGTTCGCACAGTTTGGTTTCTACTGTGCGACATTTAATGTGAAATTCGGCGAGTGATTATTATAAAGCGCTGTTATGTTTTCACAAAATGTCTGGATTTAGGTGCAGTTTACTTTGCCGGGCGGTGCAAGTTCTGCCTCCAAGGCCTGACTTTTGACACTTCTGCGGGGCAAGTCAAACTTGCTCTGCAGGCAACCAGAGAAAATTTTCTGGCCAAAGATTTCACTGTAAAGAATTTGGCATCGCTGATGCAGTACTGTAAGGTTTCGGAAGGTTGCTCATACGATTTTATGAAGGAATTACCATAATGAAAGGTCTCAATACAGCGCTGGTCACAGCTGCGGTCGTGATGATCAGTTTCGGTGCCCCGGTGATGTCACAAGACACTTCGACGCCGTCTGTCGAAGAAATGACAGAGAACTTTAAAAAACAGAAAACCCGCGGCTTGGTGATCGCAGCTCCTCAAACGGATGAAACACCCGCCGCTACACCGACCGCGGAAACAGAGAATATCACTACAATCATCCCAAAGGATGAACAGGTGAACATCAACGTGTCCTTTGACTTTGACTCCGCCGCTTTGCGCGAAGATGAAAAGCCAAAGTTGACCATGCTGTGCGATGCTTTGAAAGCTGCTGACGTTCAGAAAATCCGTATATTGGGTCATACTGATGCGTCCGGATCTGCCGAGTACAATGAGCGCCTGTCTAAGCTACGCGCGGAAGAAGTAAAAAGGTTCCTGACCTCTGATTGTGGCTATCCGGCTGATCGGATGGAGGCACTGGGTGTCGGTGAAAGCTCCTTGTTTGACCCGAATGATCCGTTGAGTGACGTCAACCGGCGGGTTGAATTTCAGGCGCTCGGCTAGGGGTTCAAAGGACTCGGCCTTATGAATTCTGCGAACTGGGGCGAGGGCCAAATGTGAGTTCTAAAGACAACCTCGGCATCTTCCAAATCGGGGATGTGCTGAACAACACTTATCGGATCGACAAAGTGCTGGGCGTGGGCGGCACATCCGAGGTGTTTCGCGCCGTAAGCGAGATTTCAGGTCGGATCGTAGCAGTCAAAGCGTTGCGCGCCGAGTTCTCGCGTAACGAAGACTTCCTCAACCTGATGACGCGCGAAGAGGCGATGCGCGAAATCCGTCACGATGCGATTGTGCGTTACTATGACAACCAGCGCACCGACGACGGGCATGTGTATCTGGTGATGGATTACGTTGATGGCCCCGGTCTGGATCGCAAGGTCAAGGATGGGGGCATGTCTGCTGAAGACGTGCTAACCGTTTGTCGCCGGGTTACCGAAGGGTTGGTCGCCGCACACGCGAAAAATATTGTCCATCGTGACCTGTCGCCTGACAACATCATCTTGCGCGACGGCAAGCCTGAAGAGGCGGTCATTATCGACTTCGGGATTGCAAAGGACACCAATCCCGGTGCAGAAACGATTGTAGGAAATGAGTTTGCAGGCAAGTTTGCCTACGCTGCACCTGAACAGCTGCACGGGCAAACCGATGCCCGCGCGGATATCTATGCTTTGGGCGCGCTGTTGTTGGCCACGTTCCGTGGTGTCAAGCCAAATATCGGCAACAATCTGATGGACGTCGTCAACATCAAGGCGAAGCCACTGGACACCCAAGGTGTACCGGATCCGCTCAAGACGCTGATTGATCGTATGACCAGCCCGGATCGGGATCATCGTCTTGCAACAGCTCAAGCTGTTCTTGACCAGCTTGACGCGCTGCAAAATGGATATGCAACGGGAGAGGATTTTGACGACGACGATCGCACAGTAGTGGTGCCTCGTGCGGCAGACGAACCGGCCATGTCAGAAGCGGCGACACTTGTTGAGGCGTCCCCTGTTGTCAGCGAAACCATTGCGCCAGCTGTGTCTCCTAAACCCGAAAAAAAGCGGGGACCACTGGTGCCGATCCTTGCGGTTCTTGCCGTCGGTGCCATCGGTGCAGGTGCATTTCTGTCTGGTGCTCTAGACGCTGTAATGGGACCCCGTTATCCGATCGCGGATCCCTACAGTTTGGAAGTCTCGCGCTCGGAAAACAACAATCCCAAAGCGACTGGGAACATGCCGTCAGAAGCAGCGCGCGATGCGTTGACCGCATTGATCGCCGGACAACAGGGAACCACGGAACTTACCCTTGCAAGTGGTGAAATCCCCGAAACGTGGAGCGCCGATATCCTGCGCCTCATTGACGCTGTGGACCACCTTCCCGAGTTTCGCATACGTGCGGATGCAAACCGCGTTCAGATTACCGGTCTCACGTATGATTCGGCCGAACGACAGGCACTGAGGACGGCTCTGACCCGGAACGAAATGAAGGGTGCATTTGAACTGAGCGCCAGCATTGACCTGGGCCCGCGGATTCTGAGTGCCCAAGCCCTGTTTCCAATTCTCGCCACCTATCAGAACTGTGGTGATCTGAACGTGGTGAGTGCCCCACCAGCAGGGTATCCAAATGGCAGCCAAGTGATGGTGGTCGGGCGCGTGGACAGTCGTAACACCCTCGAGGTGTTGTCAGACAGGTTGGTGCGGGCGATTGGTGATCGCAGCCTGATGCTTGATGTCGAAGTTCTGAACCCGACGCTTTGCCTGATCGACAGCGTACTGCCAAACGTTTCAGGTGGGGGCGTTCGCATCGATTTCAGAGATGGCAGCGACAATACCATCAACAGCACTGGTGACTTCTTTGTGGGGCAAAACCCGGTTATCGAAATCGTCATCCCTTCACAGATGTCAGATGGGTATTTGTTTGTCTCTGCCTTGGACGTTTCAGGAAATGTTTACCATCTCTTGCCCAACCTTTTCGCCGCGGACAACAGCGTCAAAACACTGCGCGCTGGGCGCGAAGGCGAGATCCGCGTGCGGGTGGCGCACAGTGCTGCAGACAGTCAGGATGGCAGCAAACTGGCCTTCGTCGTGGATGATACGTCATTGGGAAAGACCAAGGTTCTTGTAATCCACTCGGGTCAACAAATCTTCGATGGCCTGCGTCCGACAACTGAATCTGCTGGCGGCTACGCCAATGCGTTGGCGCAGAGACTTGGGTCGATCAATTCATTGGACAGCCGCATTTTGACTACTGCTAGAGAGTGAACAACCGCTCCGGCGCGCCGATCTGTGCGGCCATCTCATCCAATGCGGGCCGAGCGCATGGTAGTTGGGCCGCCGATATCCGCAAATCCGGCAGCACATGGATACGTCCCTAGCGCATTCAGGCTGCGCGCGAGGGCATCCGATCGGCAGGTGATCAGCGCAAAACTGCCAAGCGACGCCGAAAATACCGCGCGCAGACGAGCACGTGCGCGCGAGTGGCTCGCATTCAGTAGCGCCACCGGGGTACGTTGGACCCGCAAAGCGGCCTTTCGCCGGGGGGCCAAAATCGCCCTCGACATAGATCGCCACCGACAGGCCCCGCGCGGACGAAAACCGCCGAACCGACTTTGCGATAACAAGCTGTGCAAATTGGTGCAGGGCGCCCGGTAACTCGCACGCGACCCAATCCGCGCCCGCTTGGTTGGTGGTCACCAGCACGGTCCGGCCGGCCCGGATGTAGTCGCGCCAATGGGCCGATCTTGGTCACCTCACCAAGGCTCGCGACATGAATCCAGATGACAGCGTCAGTGTTGGCTTGCGACGCTAGGCCCAATCGCTCTGAAAACCGCTCGGGCACACAGCCCATGCGCCCTTGCTGATTTTCAAATCCACCGGATGAGATAGGCCACGCAAACGTCGCCAGACACCAAACGCGGATCTGCTCGGGCAGGGGGCCCGGTCGGTTTCGGCCCGGTCTGTCAGTTGAGCGCTCTTTCGCGGTTGCATGCCTCGGTATGCCACCCTGGCGCGCAAGACAAAAGCGTGTCCGTGAAGCCTTGTCCCTTACGGCCCGCTCGCATAGTTTCAACATGTTTGAAGAAGGGCTACAGCACTCAGCATGGCAAACTATGAGGACCCACGGTGTGCAGGCTCGTTGATCCGGTGCGATCCTGAGCCTCTGACGCCGGTTGATCCGCGTGTGTCTGATCACTGTGGTTGGCACAGCAAGGCCATAAATGGGCAGCGCAGCGGGGTGCGGGGAGGCGCATTTCGTGTGCCTAGACAGCTGAGAGGTGGTGCTGTGGCCCCATCTGCGCCGCGGGTTGATGCGGCATGTCATCCGCGGCCTGTTTGCCGGGTGGCGGTTTGAGGCGGCGCGTTTGATGCGAGAATTTGAGCTGACATCTTGGATGCGCACGCACGGGCCGCTCGTGGCAAAGGTCGTCGCTGCCCGGACCGTGCCCAAAATGCACCACACCGGTATATGTCATTCAGACCTGAACCGCCGGAGCATCCCGCTGGAAGGCGTTGGCGCAGTATGGCTGAAAGATTTCGACAAGTGCGCCCGCCGGCCGTTGGGCGCCTGGATGCAACGGAACTTGGAACGCCTGCACCGATCGCTTTGCGAAGATGACGGGCAAGGCGCTTTGCACTGGAGCCCGGCAGATCGGACAGCATTTTCTGACGGGTACCAAAAAGGCGCGCGGAAATGAACGCGGCGATGTTCTATGCCCGTGGGTTGGCCCGGCAGCTTGTTCCGTTTCGCCTTGCCAATTGGCAGCGGGTGCGAATTTTGCGACGCGCGGACGTCCACCCGGACTGCGATGAAATTGCGTGGCGTGTCGCTTATTACAACAAACTGACGGACTCGTTTGACGCCAGCGGCGCAACTCGCATCGGGGATGTTTCGCGGGATCGCAGCCGCTATTATCTGGATCTGGAGGAGACTAGCCGCGGCTTTGGCCCGGACAGGCGTCTCAACTATCTGTTCGGCGATATCAGAGAAGTGCCCCAGACCCCGTCCGTGGTCAAATCCCGGCCCATCGGCGCGCAAAACGCCCATTCGGTTCTGCTTAAGCTGGACAAGCTGCGTCATTTTAAATGGTCGGATGATCCGGTTCCATTTCGCGACAAAAAAGCATCGGCAGTTTGGCGCGGCACGCCGCTGAATGCACAGCGCCGGGCGCTAGTCCGCGCCTATTATCACCACCCGGTTTTCGATATTGGACATTCAAGCCAGGAGGTGGATGGGTTGCTGCCCAAAGCGCCGCTGAGCCATGCCGAGCAGATGCTATTCAAGTTCTTTGTCTCGCTCGAAGGTCATGATGTGGCGACCAACCTCAAATGGGGTATGGCGTCGAATATGTTGGTGATGTCCCCGCGCCCACGCTTTGAGACATGGTTCATGGAGGGGCGGCTTGAGCCGGGCAAACACTTTGTGCAACTCTTGGACGATCTTAGCGATCTGGAGGACAAAGTCGCGCATTACAGCGCGCACCCAGATGAGGCCGAAGAAATCATTTCCAATGCGCACAAATGGATCGCGCTTTTCTCGAACCCCGAAAAAGAACGCATTATCGCCGCCAAAGTGCTGGCCAAATATTTTGCGCTGTCCGGCCAGCTTGAGGATCAAATCCAGTAGAGGTTGATTTAAGGCCGGATCAGCTGCTCGGCCCGGGCCTGCAGCATATCGAAGATCGGCACGTATTTGGCCGGGTTGGCCCGCTCGTGCGTTTCGACAAAGATGCAGTCTATGCGATCCAAGACTGGATGGTCGATCAGGCGGGTCAGGATATCCCATTCTGCGCCCTCGGTACCCATCTTGATCACGCGGATATCCCTTTCCAGGGCTTCGATGAAAGCAACGATATCCACAACGTCCACGCGCACCTATTGGCTGGCTTCCTTGGTCGGGATCAGCGAAGACGATTCAGTGTGTGCGCCCGGATCAGCCGCGGACCATTTGTCGGACCGGTAGAGCGTTAGTGCGCCGGCTTCATGTCCGGCCTTCTTGTGGATCAGCTCAACATTATCCAGACCGACCGCCGCCTTTTGCAAGACCGACCAAGCACCGGGATCGGGCTCAAAGCTGATTACATCCGCACCCGTCTCAGCTATACGGCTATCTTGGCCTTTTTCCGCACCAATCACCTGACGCGGGAGGCCGCGCAAACAGCCGTTACCGCTGGTCATGCCCCTTGCGCTGCCAAATCCAAATGCGCTAACCAAGAGCCAGACGATGCTGCTGGCGGATTTTGAAATGGGTGCAGTGAACAAAGGCCAGGCAATGCACGACCTGGCAACGACGCTTTGGCCCTATAACCGCTCGATCACAGGCCCTGGCCTGCGCCAAACCTTGGACATTTTGTCAAAGCGACACGATGGGTTCCGCACGCACCATTTCAAAACCGGAACGCATGTCTTCGATTGGGAAATCCCACGCGAATGGACCATATGGGACGCCTATATCGAACACGAAAGCGGTCAGCGGTTCGCAGAGTTCGCCAAAAACAACCTTTCTGTTTTGGGCTATGCAGCGCCGCTTGATATCGTCTTGGACCACGCGGATCTGGACCCGTATCTCTATACCCAGCCTGACCAACCAGATCGCATTCCATATGTGACCTCATACTACAAGGAACGGTCCGGTTTTTGCATGCGTGAGAACGAGAAAGCCGCACTTCCGACGGGCAAATTCAGGCTCTTCATCGACAGCGAATTTAGCGATGGCGAGGTCGTGATTGGGGAATGCGTCATTCCCGGCGAAAGCGACAGGGAGATTTTGTTCTCGACCTATATTTGCCACCCCTCGATGGCAAATAACGAATTATCGGGCCCGGTCCTGGCAGATCAGATCCTACAAGATCTGGCAGAGCGTAAGGCAAGCACAGGTTTGCGCTACACCTACCGTGTCTTGTTCCTGGTCGAAACAATTGGTAGTATCGCGTACCTGTCGCGCTTTGCCGGTCACCTCAAAGCTCAGGTTGACGCGGGGTTTGTGCTCAGCTGCGTGGGTGACGAACGCGCCTACAGCCATGTCGAATCGCGCTTTGGAACATCACTCGCCGATCGAGCATTGAATGCCGCGTTGAAGGGGCTGCCAAACACTAAAAGATATTCGTTCCTACAGCGCGGGTCGGATGAACGGCAGTTCTGCGCGCCAGGTATCGACTTGCCCGTGTGCGGGTTCTGCAAAAGCAAGTATGGGGAATACCAAGAATACCATACCGATGCCGATGATTTGACGCTTGTAACCCCAAAAGGTCTGTCAGACGCCCATCGCGTGATCAGCGACGTGATAGGCGCGCTTGAGCATGGCCTTTATCCCAAAACAAACGTGCTGTGCGAGCCGCAGATGGGCAAGCGCGGGCTGTACCCGACAATCAGCCAAAAGGGCTCGTATGACGCTGTGCGTCTACGGATGGACACACTGGCATATGCGGACGGTCAAATCGATGTGTTCGACATGTGCGAACGGATTGGCGTGAACCTGGGTACATTGAACGATGAGTTGGAAATTCTTACGGTGAACGGACTTATTTCCACCGAAAATGCGAAACACGAACTGGAGACCGGGAATGTCGGATAGCAGTCAGGACTTTGATCCAATCTGGGAAGAGATTTATGCAGATGGACGGCATCTCAACAAATACCCTTTCAACAACGTGCCGAGCTACTTCTTTCGGTACCGCCCAAGGAACACGACGCCACGTGTGCTTGAGGTGGGGTTCGGCGCTGGCAACAACCTTTGGATGTGCGCGTGCGAAGGGGCGGAGGTCGCAGGCGTTGATGCGGCCCCAAGCGGCGTGAAATTTGCCAATGAGCGCTTTGCCGCTGAAGGCCTGTCCGGCGATCTACGGGTTGGGGATTTTTGCGATCTTCCCTTTGAAGACGAGAGCTTTGATATGGTTATGAACCGTCAAGCTTTGACGCAGGTCTCGCATAGCCGCTCAAAGGTCGCGGTGACGGAAATCCTGCGGTGCCTCAAGCCCGGCGGGACCTTTTGGAGCAATATGTTTTCCGATCGGACTCATTTCAAAGGGCGAAGCCTTGGAGACGGGCTTTGGACCGATATCACAGAGGGCAAACTTCAACAGGTTGGGCAAACGTCGTTTCACTCTGAAGAGGACCTGCGAGCTATGTATTCATACGCTTGGGACATTCTTGAGGTGAACCATGTGACCACCGACGATGTCCAGGCGGACGGACATGTCATTCCCTATTGTGAATGGATGTGCACAGCGCGCAAGAAAGCCTGACCCATGCGGACCGCTCTTGTCATTGGTGCCGGTTTCGAGGGGATGGCCACCGCGTTTTACCTCAGAGACAGCTATGGGCTGGACGTCACACTTGTGGATGCTGCGCCCAAACTGGGCGGGGTCATGCGCGGGTTTGCCAACGCGGGGTTTCACCTCGATGCAGGCTGTCAGGTGTTCGACAATTTCGACCGCCGTGTCAGCCAGGTCATTGACCGGCTGTCCCTTGGGCAATGCGAATTAGACACGATTTCCTATGCCGCGCGGTTTCTAGGCAAGCTGAATTCCGAGGTGTCCGTTCCGGACCTAACAGCGCTGCCAAGCGAAATATTGGCGACAATTCAGGCGGATACGCTGGCGTCAGAGGATGATGGTCTGTCGACGGTACAGCTTAGCGAATATTATCAGGCAAGATGGGGCGCGACCGCTGCAGATTACCTGAACCGCGTGAACCTCAAGGCGCTGGATGAAGACGCGAGCAAGCTGGACCAATCAAACCGCATTTACGCAGGCCTGAGCCGTCTTCGGCTTTTCGAGGACGATCAATATGCGCTCCAGCTGAAATCGAACAGCCCTGCTATTGACGCCAAAGTTGCCGTGCCGCGTCACGGCGCGCATTTCTACAGCGCAGCCCAGGACGACCCGGGACGGCAGCAGAATATTGTGCCGCTACCCCACAGCATGGGCAGTTTTTGCACGTCCGCCGAGCAAGTGTTGCACGAGGCCGGGATCAACCTGCGACTGGGGTTCAAGATCGCTCGGCTGGGCATTGACCCTGACACCGGCGCCGTCGATGCAGAGTTTGCCAATGATGCGGGAACAGACCGAATCATAGTAGACCTTCTGGTTTGGTGCACAAGCTTCGAGCAGCTGTGCAAGACGCTGGATGCGCCGCAGAATACGGCCGCACTTTTGGATCCGATTGGTACAACAATCACCTACTATGTCGCGGCAAATGATCAGTTTTGCGAGCACGGCTACGTGCAAAACTACGACCCGGATATGCGGTTTTTCCGCTGGAGCAACATGGGCAGTTATTCCCGCCAAATCGCAAAAGACGGCACCACGTTCTGCTGTCTTGAAACGCCGTCAAAACATAGCCGCGACGGGAATGACGTACAAGCAGAAGCACAGCGCGATTGGGACGATCTGGTCACATTGGGCCTTGTAGAAGGCACTTTTGTCAAACCACCGCTGCGACGATTTATGCCCAATTGCATCAAAAGACGAAGGCCTGGCTACATGACCGAGGCGCACGCCGCCCAAGACTGGATCGCGCTTCAATTTGGAACATCTTTCCTGTATCAGGATCCTGATTCATTCGGCCGCACGCCGACTGCACGACAGCTCTTTGACCAGATTGATTGCCTACTCACATGACCGAAATAGAACAGAAAATCTCGCAGTTCATGCAAGATACCTTTGGCGTTGCCGTGGTTACCGCCAATACGTCTTTGGTCTCTGAGGGGTATATAGACTCAATGCAAGTTCTTGAGGTGGCGATGTTTTTGGAAACCGAGTTCGGGCTTGCCTTGGACGAGGCGGACCTCATCGTCGAGAATTTCGACACGCTGAGTGCCATGTCTTCTTTGGTATCCGCGCGGGGCTGATGGCCCATGAATCTGGTTTCACGGTCTGATGTTGAACGCGCTCTGGAACGTGCTGGCCTCCAGCAAGGTGACGCGGTCTTGGTTCATTCTAACCTAATGCGTTTTGGGCGTCCCGAAGGCGGGATGAACACCTATCTTGATGCTTTTGATCGTGTACTGGGCCCGCACGGTACCATCGCGGTGCCCACTTTCTCGTTTTCGTTCATCCAAACGGGTTACTACCATTGGCAAGACACCAGCTCGGAAGGCATGGGGGCCTTCGCCGAAACCATTCGGCGAAGGCCGGATGCGATGCGCGCGCGCCATCCGCTACAATCGGTCGCCGTCGTCGGCTCACTGGCCAAAGACGTCGCCGCGATCGAAGCGCCATCGGCCTACAGCCCCGACGGGATTTTCAACGGCCTGTGCGCGCGTGGTTTCAAAATTCTGGTCTTTGGCGCCGAGCCTATTCACATTTCGCATTCCCATCTCAGCGAAGAGCGCGCCGAGGTTCCCTACAGGTTCCATAAGCCCGTCACAGGCACCGCCTGCCTTGGACCAAATGAGGCTGATCACAGCCAGACATGGAGCTTTTTCGCGCGGGACCTCGATCTTGATGTGCGCCCTGAAGGCGAAGACGCCATCGTATTGAGCTTGATCGAATCAGGCGACTGGGTCCGAGACGAGCTAAATGACGTTCCCATCTATGCAGGGGCCGCGTCGACCTTTGTGGACTTGCTGAGTGACAAGCTGGCGGCCGATCCCCTTTGGATGGTGCCAGACCGGAACACTGTCACACAGCAGCTTGAATTGATGGGCAAATCCCTTGGAACATAGTCCCCGGACAAAAGTCACGCAGACCCGCCTTGATCTGGCAATTGCCCGTCACACTGGCGAGGCGGTCGCTTTGGTGGATGGTGATCGGACTCTGTCGTACCACGCACTGGAACAGCATGTCAGATCCACCAAGGCTTGGATCACAACCCTGGTTCGTCCGGACGAATTGATCGGAATCTACATCGACAACTCGCTTGAGGCTGTTGTCGCGATCCTGGCGGCAATGCGCGCGGGAATAGCAGCCGTGCCTATCAACACTAAAAATGACGCGAGCACCGTCGACTTCATTGCGCAAAATGCCGGTGCCGGTGCGATCCTGGCATCGAAAATCGGTCTGCGACGGATTGGCGAGGCGGATCTGGGCGTGGCCGTCCACCTGTTTGAACTTACCCAAACGCCGAGCGAAGAAGAGAGCACAGGTCCGCAGATCGGGGCGGGCCTTCCGGACACCGCGCTTGTGTTTTTCACCTCAGGATCGACTGGCAAACCCAAGGGCGTGTGCGTGTCTCACGACAATCTTGTGCACGGTGCGGACAGCGTCGCCCGATATCTGAACGTGCAGGCTGAGGAACGCATCGCAGCTGTCTTGCCTGTCAGTTTTGATGCCGGGCTTAACTGGGTCTTAACGGGGCTGGCCTGCGGAGCTGAAATCCACCTGCTGAAGTTCATCTTTCCACGGTCCTTAGCCGCAGACTTGGGAAAGCACGAAATCAGGGCGCTATTGGCCGTGCCAAGCGTGTTTCATGCACTCAGCGAGGCGCCGGCGAGCCAAGGCTCCGAGGGGATTCGTATGGCCAGCACCGGCGGTCGCATGGATGCCCCGATCGTCAACGCATTGCGGAGCACTTACCGGGACTTGAAATTCACCGTTATGTACGGACTGACCGAAGCCTTTCGCGCGACTTATCTGCCGGATTACCAATGGACACAGGCCCCGCATTCCATAGGCCATCCCATCCCCCATGCGGAGATTAGCATCATGCGTGACGACGGCACGCAAGCTGACATGGGCGAGACAGGTGAAATCATTCAATCCGGCCCACTGGTCAGCAAAGGCTACATAAATTCACCTCGACAGCAGCGGCTCAGGTTTGGTCCGACGCCTCTATGGTCGACCTGGAAGGAGACACATCCCATCTCCGTCTATTCAGGTGATCAAGGTTTTGTCGGGGACGATGGTTTCATCTACTTTGCGGGGCGCAAAGACCGCCTGATCAAGTCCCGCGGCTTTCGTATTTCGCCCGAAGAGTTGGAAAAGGCCATCGTGTCTCATGCCGGCATTGACCACATCGTTTGCTTTGGCGAAGACGATGTGTCTGTCGGGCAGCGGATTGTCGTAGTTGCTGAAGGACGGGAAAACAAGCACAGCACACTGAACAGCTTGCGCCTTGCACTTCGGGGGCACGTGCCTGATTACATGCTACCGGACGCGCTGCGCTGGCTAGCTACTTTTCCGCTGAGCGCAAATGGCAAGTTCGACGTTAAGCGGATCATTGAAATGACCAAGTCATGAGCGAAACACACCATCCTTCGATCTTCGAGCACTACCTGGACCCTCGGGGCAATGTGGTTATCGGCGGGCGCCCTGCGACGGATTGGCTAGACGGGTCCGGAAGGCCGCATTTTCTGTATTCGAAATCTCGGTTAGCGCAGCGTATCGCAGATCTGCGCGCGGCCTTGCCAAACTCCATGGGTTTGAACTACGCGGTGAAGTCCAACCCGTTCGAGCACATGCTGCAAACCATTGATCCGCTGATTGATGGGTTTGACATCGCCTCTATCGGAGAGTTTCGCCGTCTGTTGGCCGCCGGCTGTGCCCAGCAGAATATCTCTTTTGCAGGTCCCGGCAAATCGCTGGCCGAGGTTTCAGAGGCCGCAGCACAAGACGTCAAGATCATTGTTGAAAGCCCGCATCAGTTGTCGCTGTGCGAACAGGTCGGCAGCCAATTGGGCCGGACTGTGCGGGCTATGGTCCGGATAAACGACCAGAAAGCCAGACCTGGCGGCGGGCTCAGCATGGCGGGCAACAAAACAGTTTTTGGTTGGGATCTGGCTGACTTTCAGGAAAACGGCGTTGCAGCCTTTGCGGCCGCCCCGCATGTGGAATTCGGCGGACTGCACATCTTCTATGGCAGTCAGATCCTCCAGCCTTCCGCGATCGCCGAGAATCTTCGCATTTCGGTTGAAACAATCGAAGCTTTGCACCTGCCAAGCGCGCCGAACGTAATCAACCTTGGCGGTGGGTTGGGTGTGCCCTACGGCCCAAAGGACGTCCCACTGGATCTTCAGGACATCAGTACGGCATGGCATAAAAGCAGCCAAAAGCTTCTGGACAGATTCCCACAGACAAAGCTCTGTGTTGAACTTGGCCGATATATCTCGTCCGAGGCAGGCATATTGATCGTTGAGGTTCTGGACAAAAAGACGATTGGCGGCACCCATTTTCTTGTGTGTTCCGGCGGACTACAGAATTTTGCGGCTGCGACTGGGAATTTTGGGCAAGTGCTGCGGCGAAATCATCCCATTCGAAGCGCGCGTGCCTCGTCCGCACCAGGCACATTCACCGTCACCGGCCCGCTGTGCACGCCTATGGATGTGTTTGCGCGCGATACCGCGCTTCCTGCGCCTCAGATTGGCGATCACATCGTTGTTTTCCAAGCGGGCGCCTATGGCGTGACGGCAAGCCCCACATCCTTCCTAAGTCATCCGCAAGCTGTCGAGAAAATGGTAGACTAAGCCCGATTAACCTGGCTGAAACGTTGTAAGTTCTTCCCCAAAAGCAAGCTTAACAAAAGTATCTGTCAACGCCTGAAAATTCGCCTGCTCGAATTCGGGTGCGTCGCTCTTGAGGTAAAACTCATACACCACCCCTTTGTGCGACCGTGACATGGCTTTGCGCAAAAAGGCTTCGTTTGTGTCCTGCGTGGGTGGATTATCAATAACCGTTTGAAGATCCAGACCCTCGTGAAACTCATGCACGCCGGGACAATCCCGATACCACGCATTGCCAAAGCAGATGCACGGCCGGCGATCGCGCACAGCCTCCCAACCAGCCGTACCCGTGACGACAGCAACGCCCAGGCACTTGTCTTCAAGGATCTCGTTGCTCATTGACGGGTGTAGCACCACAACATTGCGCAGTTGTTTCAGACGCGCGCCAAAGGTGCTTTCGCGGTGGAACGCCCCTTGCTTTGGGTTTTCTTTGACCGCAATTGACACATCAGACGGCAGCGCGGCGCTGAGCATTTCAATAGCCAAGGCCTGATCTCCAAAGATACCGCCCTGCGGCACTGTCGACAGCTCCGGCTGGAAATGAAGCGGGAAATAGACAAACTTTTCCGGCAAATTGGTCGCGTCTCGCTCAAGACCGCGCAGCCAATCCAAAAGCTGTTTGGTCCGATGTCCTGACAGCATTTCCCGGCGTGTCTTCCGGCTTTTGGAAAGACTCCGCCCCAAGCGCATGACTTCGAAAACATTTTTCCCGATCAACTTTG
Organism: Tateyamaria sp.; assembly: GCF_039945315.1. Lineage (GTDB taxonomy): Bacteria > Pseudomonadota > Alphaproteobacteria > Rhodobacterales > Rhodobacteraceae > Tateyamaria. The sequence continues at coordinate 73,789 of NZ_JBDUXB010000031.1, forward strand.
GCTCAAGAATGAACCCCGGATACCTGCGCAGGAGCGCGGCAACTGCTGAGAACACTTCGCGGATTTTCCAATCATCGTTTCTGCGCACCCCGAACATGTAGCTTTGTACGGTGTCCTTCGCCTCGCGGGTCAAAATCTCCCACTCGTTCTCAACCGATGAATTACGATTGAATTCACCATTCAGTTTGCCAAACGCCTCGATGCTCTTGGTCGAAAAAAACCTGTCTTTGAACGGGGAGACCATGAACATGAATGTGTCAATGCCGATGGACTCTGCAACACGGTACAGCAGAAAATCATCACCCGTATGCGGCATGTTGAAGAAAATGACCGTCTTGATCTCTTTCTCCAGCAAAAGCCGTTTGAACTTGCGCGCGGTCAGAAAAAAATGGTCACGGTATTCGTGGAAATACTTCATTTTGTGACCACGAGACCCGTAACCCTTTGCATACCGGTTCATCTGGTACATGTAGGGCGCGAGAAATGACCGCTCAAAGGAAACCGGATCGTCCAAGGTCGGCAGGGAGCCGTCCCCTTCGAAATCCGTCATTTTAGCGAATGGATTTCCACGTGGCACGCCCCGGATCATTGCCGAGTTAATCCCCGCAGAGCGCCGCCCGATCCAAAACACCTCCTGGCCGTGCTCTTGTACGGCAACCTTCAGCATTGGCACAATTTTCGCCTGCCAGTCAGTATAAGTGTAGAGCAAAATCGCCATATCGGTCATCCTTATTAGGCTGTGCGGTCAAAACGTTGCCCAGACCGCTTGGAACGTCCTGTTTGCGGGCGGCAAACAGGGTTGCAGCTTTCATATTCCCCGGTTTCATATTCGACAAGCAAGCCCGGCGCTGGGATCGGAAGGTTAGATCGCTGCGCGGACGCACGTGATCCCGACGGCTGGCATACCAGCCCTAGTTCAGCCGCTTGAACCCGCCATGCCGCACTGGTCCTGCAAGCAGGTTATGGATATCCTCCGTGCCCTTTTCAAAGCCGGCGAGGGTTTCAAAAACAGGATCAAGCGCTTGGAAATAACGATCAAGCACCGCATCGCTATGCGCCAGAGACGCATATAGCGCAGTGGTAGCCAGATATCCTTGCTCCAGCATCCGCTGGATCAGATACGTGCCGTATTCCAGGCCCCTTTCGCTCGCGAAGACAAAGGCCGCGATGGATGGCAGGCCCGATATGCTGATGCCAACCCCGTGCGCCTCTGCCAGCGATGTCCAGCCCGCAATAACCTTTTGCCCGGTCGCTGTAATCTGCTCCCAGGACCGTTCGCGCTCCATAACCTCAAGCGTCTTGAGCGCCGCCGCAGAGCCGATGCGTTCAGTCCAGAAGGTCGAGCTGATAAAGGTGGATTGCGCGGCCTGCATCACCGCCTCCCGGCCCAGCACGGCTGTGACCGCATAGCCGTTGCCCAGCGTCTTGCCGAATGTCGCAAGGTCCGGCTCAACACCGTATTTCAGATGCAGCCCACCAAAGGTCTCGCGAAAGCCCGAGGTACATTCGTCAAAGATTAGAACAATGTCCTTTTGTGTCGCCAGCTCGCGCACTTTGTGCAGGAACCCGTCGGCTGGCTCGACGTTGCGCATCACTTCCATCTTGATCACGCCGATCTCTTGCGTGTCCACAATGCGGGCCAGCGCGTCAAAATCATTATACATGAACGGATGGACGGAGCCCTTCAGATCGCGCGGCACACCGCGCGGCTCAAGCCCTGGCAGAAGGTGGCCATCGAGGTTTTCATTGTCGCCCAAATTGGCTGCTAGGTACCAATCGTGCCAGCCATGATACCCGCACATCGCCACGCCGTCTCGGCCCGATGCCGCGCGACCAATACGGATTGAAATCGCGTTCGCCTCTCCGCCAGAGCGGGCAAAACGCACCATGTCGGACCAGGGGTGCAGGTCCACAAGCCGCTCTGCCAGGTAGACTTCTTCGGGCGCATTCAGCGTTGACAGGTTGCCCTTGGCCACCACATCCGCAACCGCCGCGTCCACTTCCGCGTGGGAATAGCCCAGCGAGTTGGTGCCCACCCCCATGAGCCCCAGATCCAGAAACTTGTTCCCGTCCATGTCCCAGACCGCGCAGCCTTCTGTGCGCGAGAAATAGGCGGGCCATTGGTCGGGCAGGAACATCTCGGCTCGTTTCGACAGCAGCATATTGCCGCCTGGAATTACCTTCTTGGCCCGCTTCCACAGTTTTTGCCCCGTGCCTATTTGCGCGCCCTCATTGCGGGCGATAGTCTGGTTTTTCAGTCCGTTTTTGCCGTCTGTGGTCATGTATCGGGCCACCTCTTTCCAGCTCATGTCAGTGCGCGGCGCAAAATGCGCGAAGATGGTGCGCAATGTGTCCAGGTCCGCTTGTTCATCCAAGGTCAGGCGCAGCCCGGACAGGTCTTCGCTATGGCAGAAACTTGCGCGGGAAAATGCGCCTATTTCGCGCAGATAGACAGTGACGTGTTCGCGCTGCTCCGGCGATTTTGCCTGCTCATCCGCCATCACAAGTGCGGCACGCGAGAATACCTCGACATCGATGCCATCGGGAAAGGTTGGGGGGTCGACGTTGCTGTAGTAGTCAACGCCGGCGCTGCAAAAGCCCCGAATTGCCATGTCGACGACCAAAGGGTCCACCAAAGGGCAATCGCCTGTGATGCGCACGACGGTATCAGCATCATAGGCGGCCGCAGCACCTGCATAACGGCTGAGCGTGTCTTCTTCGGAACCGCGAAACACCGGCTGGCCTGCCGCGTCCAGATGGGCAGCCAGTGCGTCGTCCCGCACCAAATCTGATGTTGCAACAACGATTTCGTCCAGCTCTTGGGACTGCGACAGGCGCGCCAGCAACAGGTCAATCGCCGCGATGCCGTCCACCAGCGGCAGCAGCACCTTGCCCGGCAGCCGGGTTGAGCCCATGCGGGCTTGAACAATCGCAACGGTTCTGCTCATGTGGTCCACCTTGCAGGATTTAGTAGGTCAGGATCAACACAGCGCAGATGTTCAGGCACAGGCTCAGGGTCTGGCACTATATCCAGCGCCTGAGATAGCTCTTGCCGGTTTGTAACCCCAATCACCGCCTTTGCGATGCCCGGCTGCGCCAGAACGTGCCCCAAGCAGGCCTGGGCCGGCGTTTTACCACGCTGCGCACACCAGTCCTGGAACGCACCCAAAAGCGGGGTCCATGCGCGCAAAGCGGGCGGCGGGTTTTGCATCAACAACAGCCCTTGCAGAAAGACCGACCGCGCGTGAACCTCCACACCGGCCTGCGCCAAAGCGGTGAGGGTTCCCTGGGCCTGCCAGCGCGCGTCGATGGGGTTCAGCGGCAGCTGCACCAGATCAAGCGGATAGCGTGCCATCAGGGCATCCACGTCCTGGGGGCTCGACACAGATGCACCGATTCTGCGCGCGTATCCTGCCGCCCGAGCGTCTTCGAGGGCAGCCCACACTGCCGCGCAGTCCGGGCCAAGCAGATCTGCCGGATCATGGACGATATATCCCTCGACTGCTTCCCGGCGCAGGGCTAACAGGCTTTGGCTCAGCGTCTTTGAAACAGCATCCGCGGGCGTGCTCTTGGGCAGTTTGCTGACAACCTGAAACCCTGACGTTCCGGCCGCGCCCAACACCGTCTCTGCCGTGCCATAAGCTGGCGCAGTATCCAGCATTTCGACCCCGCCCGCCGCGGCTTTGGCAAGCAGATCGGCGACCTCCCCAGCCGGGGTCTGGCCCGCAGGGTTGGACACGCCGTAATCAAGACCGAACTGAACCGTGCCAAGCGCGAGCTTAGACATCCGCCACCTGCCGCATACGCATCAGTTCAAACACGCCGTGTGGCGCCCCATCCAACTGGGCGCCTGCCGGACGATACTCCTCAACCACAAAACCGCATTTCTCAAAACTGCGTAGCGAGGCAACGTTTGCCTCATAGCAACCCGCCGTCAGCTTCCGCAGATCAAGGTCTCGGAACGCATAGCCCATCACCCCTTCTATCATCTCTGACCCAAGCCCCAAACTGCGCGCATTGGATGCGCCAATGATCAAACCTAGCTCGGCCGTTCCGATCAACCGATCAATTGGCCCCAGTTTGATGTTGCCGATATGGGCGCCGTCTTCCCCAAGGTAGGCGCCGAAAAGCATGGTATCTGGATCATCCGCGCAACTTGCCACAAACGCCTGCACTGATCTAAGCGTCTGCCGGGGCGCATGCCTGACTTCAAGAAACCGATTGATCTCGGGTTCATTCAACCAAGCGACATAGTCAGGGCCTACATCATTGGGCGCTAGGGGTCTTAGACAAAGCCGCCGAGTGTTGATCATGTCTTTTGACCCTTTGAACAACTCCTGCGGCAAAGGCTAAACCCGCACCGCCTTTGATCGGGCCCGCCTTGCCCCTTCATGGTCCGCCTATTAAGGTGATGACCCCAAGAGCGTGTATCCTCGCTAGTGCGCAAAGCGTCAAGCCAACACTACATGCCCAAGGCCCGTCGGTCCTATACTGCGCAAAGCCAAAGCAATGCAACCGCCTTACTCATCCCAGCCGCAGCGTTCCGCTTGACGCAACGGATGGGAAAGACGATACACACACAGCTTTTTGGAACGAAACAGGCCCGTCAAATATGCTCGAAAATGCATCCATTCTTGTGACGGGCGGGACAGGGTCCTTTGGCAACGCATTTGTCCCTGCGACCCTTGAAAAATACAACCCATCCAAAATCGTGATCCTGTCCCGCGATGAGATGAAGCAATGGGAAATGGCCAAGCTGTACGGCGATGATCCACGTGTTCGGTTCTTCATCGGGGATGTGCGCGACCGCGAGCGGCTTTATCGAGCGTTTGACGGGATCGACTATGTCGTGCACGCCGCTGCGACCAAGATCGTTCCTACGGCCGAGTACAATCCTTTCGAGTGTATCAAGACCAATGTGAACGGCGCGATGAACGTCATTGATGCCGCGATCGACAAGAAGGTGAAGGGCGTCGTGGCCCTTTCGACCGACAAAGCGTCGAGCCCGATCAACCTTTATGGCGCATCAAAACTAGCCTCGGACAAGCTTTTTGTGGCGGGCAATGCATATTCGGGCGAGCATGGCACGCGGCTTTCTGTTGTGCGCTACGGAAATGTCATGGGCTCGCGCGGCTCGGTCATTCCGTTCTTCATGACGCTAAAGGACAAGAAATCCCTGCCCATCACCGACCCGCGCATGACCCGTTTCATGATCTCGCTGGAACAGGGGGTCGAGCTGGTATGGCACGCGTTTAATGACATGGTCGGCGGTGAGATCTACGTCAAAAAGATTCCGTCGATGAAGGTGACAGACATCGCCCAGGTCGTCTCGCCCCGAGCGGAGCATGAGATTGTCGGAATCCGCCCCGGCGAGAAGCTGCATGAGCAGATGATCGGCGAGGAAGACGCAGCCTTCACCTACGAATATCCCGAGCATTTCAAGATTCTGCCGGCGATCAATTCATGGGATCAGTCACCAGAACGCATCCAAGACGGTGAGCGCGTGCCCGAAGGGTTCTCCTATCGCTCGGACACCAATACGGAGTGGATGAGCCACGACGAACTGCAAGGTTGGATCACCGCGAACGCGGGCAAGATCGGCAAGGTCTAGCCCATGATCCCCTATGGCCGTCAGGACATCACCCAAGACGATCTGGACGCCGTGCGCGATGTCCTGACCTCGGATTTCCTGACCCAAGGGCCCCGTGTGCCAGAGTTTGAGGCGACGGTTGCCAAAACTACAGGGGCCGCGCATGCGGTCGCTGCCAACAGCGCGACATCGGCCCTGCACATTGCCTGTATGGCGCTGGGCCTAGGGCCTGACGATTGGCTCTGGACCGTGCCCAACACCTTTGTCGCCTCGGCCAATGTCGGCATCTATTGCGGCGCGCGGGTCGATTTTGTCGATATCGACCCAGACAGCTTCAACATGTGCCCAGATGCGCTGGCCGCCAAGCTGGAGCGGGCCGAGGTTGCAGGCACCCTGCCCAAAGTTCTGATCCCTGTCCATATGACCGGCCAAAGCGCGGATATGGAACGCATCGGCGCGCTGGCCAAACTCTATGGCGTGCGGGTGATCGAGGATGCGAGCCACGCGATTGGGGCCTCTTTCGCCGGCCAGCCTGTGGGCTGCTGCGTCCATAGTGACATCACCGTGTTCAGCTTTCACCCGGTCAAGATTGTCACCACCGCCGAAGGCGGCGTCGCCGTCACGCAAGATGAGGCGCTCGCCGCCCGAATGCGCCGCGCGGCCTCGCATGGCTTGACCCGTGATCCGGCGCTGATGACCCATGACAGCCACGGGCCATGGTACTACCAGCAGATTGAGCTGGGCTATAACTACCGCATGACTGAGATGCAGGCGGCGCTTGGCATCAGTCAGTTGGGACGGCTTGCGGACTATATTGCCCGCCGCACAGTCCATGCCCGCGCCTATGACACGGCTTTGGCCGATTTGCCGCTGGATTTGCCGCGCCAAGACCCACGCTGCGCCTCCGCTTGGCACCTATATGTTGTCCGGCTGCGGCTGGATCAGATCGCGCTGTCTCACCGCGAGGTGTTCGAGGCGCTCCGCGCCGCAGGCCTTGGCGTGAATCTGCATTACATCCCCGTGCACACCCAGCCCTTCTGGCGCGGTTTTGGCTTCAAGGATGGGGATTTTCCGAATGCGGAAAGCTACTATGCCCGCTCGATCTCCATCCCGCTCTTTGCCACGATGACGGATGCACAACGCGAAGAGGTTTGCGCAGTGCTCAAAGCGACGCTTACGTGATACGGCAGCTCGCGGTCCGGGCCGATGGCGATGGCGAGATCGGCCTTGGCCATGTCCTGCGCGCTATGACCGTCGCGGATGAGCTGGCGCGAACAGGTACACAGGTTACGTATATGTGCCACAGTCTGTCACCCTGGGCTGCTACTCAACTCGAGCGGCGCGGCTTTGCGATCCGGATGCTTGACCTGCCCAAAATCGATCAGACCCAAGACGCAATAGCCACCTGCAGTGCCCTTGCAGCATGCGGCGCGGATGCGGTCCTGCTTGACCATTACCGGCTGACCCAAGCTTGGACCCAGCACGTGAAAGCCGAAACGGGCCTCTTCCTTGCGGCCTTTGACGATCTCGCCCAAGACGCCCGCACTGTCGATCTGCTGATCGACACCAGCCCCGGTCGCGATACATCAGAATATACGGGGCTCATCCCCGACGGCGCGCTCTGCCTGGCCGGTCCGCGCTATGCCGCGCTGCGCCCGGAATTTGCGGTTGCACCCGGGCGATCACAGCCAACTGGACCTTTGCGCGTGGCCATCTCCATGGGGGGGAGTGACCCAACAGGGGCAACGCTCGCCTGCCTTGATGCGCTGGATGGGCGATCCGATATCAGTCTAAGCGTGATCCTAAGCAGCGATGCCAAAATGCTGGCGCAAACCAAGGCGCGTGCCGCCCAGATGACCACACCCACGCAGCTGCTGCTAGACCGTACCGATATGGCAGACGTTTTGAGCCTGATCGATCTGGTGCTAGGCGCGGGCGGCACCTCGGCGCTGGAACGCTGCGCGCTTGGGCTGCCGTCGGTGCTTGCCGTGCTCGTGGCTAATCAAACCCAAAATGCACAGCAATTGGTAAAAGCGGGCGCTGCAACGGTGCTGCCTGAGCTGTCCAAAGACGCCATTTTGGCCGTGTTAGAGCCGCTTTTGCACGATCCGGAGCTGCGCGCCAATATGGGTAGACACGCCAAAGCCCTATGCGACGGGCAAGGCGCCGCGCGCGTGGCAAACGCCCTTCTGGCACGCGCCAGCCATGTCTGCCTGCGCGCGGTCCGGCCCAGTGACAAAACCCTGATCCATAGTTGGCAAACAGCCCCGGGTGCGCGGCAGTTTTCACGAAACCCAAAGCCACCAAGCTTTGACGAGCACAGCGCATGGTTTGATGGCCGCATGACCCCAATGGACCAGGAACCGTTCTATATTGTGGATGCCGGGGGCGCCGAAGCAGGCTTTGTCCGTCTTGACGCGGCACAGGGTCAAAGCCACGAAGTGTCCATCCTGATTGCGCCTTCCGCGCAAGGCCGTGGCCTAGCCAAGGCCGCGCTTGGCCTTGTCCGACTGGCCCATCCCATGCGCAACATCAGCGCTGAAGTGCACCCGGACAACATCGCCTCGCAAAAGCTGTTTGAACGGGCGGGTTACAGGCGCATTGACGAGGCCCATTTCGTGTCGCATGGCTGGAAACAGATCGTAGAGGGTCAAAGAGATGAAGATTGACGGACGCATTATCGGCCTGGACCAGCCGCCCTATGTGATCGCTGAGCTGTCGGCGAACCACAATGGCGACATTGAACAGGCATTTGCCATTATGGAGGCCGCCAAGGCCGCTGGCGCCGACGCGATCAAGATCCAGACCTACCGCCCGGACACGATCACAATCGACCATGATGGGCCCGAGTTCACGATCAAGGGCGGGCTCTGGGATGGTCAGCGGCTCTATGACCTCTACGATTGGGCCCATACGCCGTGGGACTGGCACGCGGCGCTGTTTGAGAAGGCACGCGACCTAGATATCACGCTGTTCTCCAGCCCCTTTGATCATACCGCTGTTGACCTGCTGGACAGCCTCGGCGCACCCGCCTACAAAATCGCGTCTTTCGAGCTGGTCGATCTGCCCCTGATCCAGCGTGTTGCGCAGACCGGTAAGCCGATGATCATGTCCACCGGCATGGCCGACGATACCGAAATCGGCGAGGCCCTGGAGGCCGCCCGCAGCGCAGGCGCACAAGACATCGTCCTGCTGCATTGCGTCTCGGGCTATCCGGCCCCGGCCTCCGACTACAACTTGGCCACAATCCCCGACATGGCCGGCCGGTTTGGCGTAATGACCGGGCTGTCCGACCATACGCTCGACAATACCGCCGCCATTGCCTCTGTCGCGCTGGGTGTGGTGGCGATTGAAAAGCACGTCACACTGGACCGGAACGGCGGCGGCCCAGACGACAGTTTCTCGCTCGAGCCGTCAGAACTCGCCCAGCTGGTCACAGGCACCCGCATAGCCTGGGAAGCCGTCGGGCGCGTGGACTACGGCCTGAAGTCGAGCGAGCAGGGCAACGCCCAATTCCGCCGCTCGCTCTATGTGGTTCAGGATATCCCGGCGGGCGGAACCCTGACGTCGGACAATGTGAAATCCATCCGACCAGGCTTTGGCCTCGCACCAAAGCACTATAATAAGGTGCTGGGACGCCAGGCAAAGCAGCCGATCGCCCGAGGGACCGCATTGCGCTTTGACCTGATCGAATAGATCGGCAAAAGCAATGCTTGATATTTCAAGTTCCACCAAAACCGCAAACCTGCCAGCGGCATCCGGTCACCGCAGATAGCGCTTCGTCTCGCGCTAGTCATCAGCCCTTGCAAACTGACTTACAATTGCACCTCCGCAGTTCAACGAATTTGCGATGATTTGAAGTGGGTAAATTTCAATCATCTTAAAGCTTGCGGCTTTTATCTCAGGGACGAGCGTCCGCCAGTGGTCAGCGAACAGCGGGTATAGTCTCTGGGTTGCGTTGGACAACTCAAAAATAGGCTTGCAAAATTCATGGTATTCGATGCACACCGCGTTCGACCTTACGCGGCCCCACGTGAGTGGTCCAAATTGAAAGTTATTGCATGATGACCTGTGCTCCATTGGTACGATGGCCTCTGGCGCAGGTGGGCGGCAACCCAGTGCACTGTGCGGTCTAGTGATCATGTGTTGTGATGTGTCGGCCGGTCAATAGCTACGGCAACGCCTCCAATAGGGGCAGGCCGACAGCTCCGCTGGGTGGCTTTGTTCGCATGATCGACGCAATGGTAGCTGCTACATCGATTGTCTCGACACGCCGATCGACACGGTCAGCGGCAATCCCCCGTCCCGAAAAAATTATTGGAACGTAACTGTCGTAGGTCCAAGGGGAGCCATGCGCCGAGGCAACAGTCAGGCCGTCAAACTCTGCAACAAACCAATGGGGCTCGAACACCACATAGATGTCACCTGAGCGGTCAGGGTGGTAATTTGCCAATACGGCGCGCGCGATCACAGTATCTGGGATGTCGCCGCGCCGCAGGCTTGATCCGGTAATGGCGAACGCGATACCGGGCAGTTGTTGAAGCTCTGCCGCTACGGCCTCTTCGATTTCGGCCACTTCAGCACCGCTCGCTTTGATCGCATCGCGGTCGAGATAGACGTATGGATTTGTAAAGCTTTCAATCAGTTCCTGCCCAAGCCCGAAGCGTTCTCGCAACCGTGCGAACCCCGGAGTGGTGTCGACATCGTCGAAATTGAAAGCCTGCGCTTCAATCCCAAGCGTTGCGAGATAGCCCGCCGCTTCTGGCGCGCCGTGATCGGACGAAAGAACAACCAAAGTCTCGTCAAGCCCAACGGTGTCGTCGACGAAATCCAGCAAGTCGGCGATGGTTTGGTCGAGCCGTTTGAAGTTGTCTTCTGCCTCAAGGCTGGAGGGGCCAAAGATATGGCCCACATAGTCGGTTGATGAAAGGCTGACGCTCATGAAATCGGGAACGTCGTCTTGCCCGACTTCTTCGGCAGTCATCAGAGCCTTGGCAAAATCAAAAGCGATCTCATCTCCAGCCGGGCTGAGCGTTAGCAGCGTCGTGTAGTATTTGCTGTCCGCTGCCCCATAGGGGTGCGGGAAGGTGCGCCCAAAGCCCGGAAAATCAGTTTCCCATGGTTGGTCATCTTTTTCCCAGAAAACATAGTTATCGGCCGGAAGCATTGGCCTCCAGTCCCCCCGGCATATGAGTTGACCATGTTTTTGGCCTCCCAGTCGGAGACCCATGCCGGGTAGTCGTCACGGTAAAATGTGGAGGTGACAAAGCGCCCCTCCGCCTTGGAGAACCAATAGGCTTGCCCTGCATGTCCGGCGAATGAGATTGCGCCCCGATCCTTTACGGACACCCCAAAGACCTTTGCTTCTGGCCCGTAGTGCAAACGAATTTCATCGCCAATGGTCGAGGTCAGGATGTTACGAGGCGAGCGGCCGTCAGTGGTCGCAGCGCGCTGGGTCGGGTCAATCTCGGTATCTGCATCAACACCAGAGGCCCCCACGAGCGGGTAGTCCGGATCCTGCACATTGTAAAAGGTGGTCCCGGTGTCGCGGTCGAACCAGAGGTTGGCCACCATACCATGAATGCCCGGATCAGTGCCCGTGGACAGAGTCGTATGCCCAACGATAGTTTCTGTGTTGGCGTGGCGATGATGGGCGTTGGCGAAATGGACTCCGCTGTTCAAAAGTCGGTTGAAACCGCCGTCTCCCAATCCAGCGCCGTACCGATCAATCAGATCTCCGCGCAACTGGTCTACAGTGATTTGCAGCACAAGTTTGGGCACTGTGTCGGAGTGGGCAACCGATGCAATCCCAAAGGTCAAGGCTACGATGCAGCTGGCTCTTTTGAGCATGAATGGTCCCTTTCCGGTCCTAGACATAAGTTGGCTATTTTGTACCAAGAGGCGGCCAAAAATTGGAGATGGGCTTACTCTGGCCAGACCTGTGTCCAGTCATTGGCCATATCTACAATGACCCAACCGCGATCAGGTCCTTCATCCAAACCTCGGTTCAACACACCGATGTGTCCCTCGCGATCATAGGCAAATTCGCGCTCTGCGTCCGTGTGATGCACCAACAAACCAAATCGAGGGCCATCGCCTGCCGTGGTGTATTCCAGCATAGCAAAATCACCGTCGGAATTGCCACCGGCAAAGATCGGACGCTTGCCAATGCGACTGTCGATACCGACTGGTTTACCTTCTTTGTCGTCGACGAAATCAATACCCGGCAATTTCATTACGACACCATCCGCGTATTCTGTTGGCCCGGATGATCCAATGACCTGTTCAGGCGGGATGTTGTACGCGGCTTCGGCAAAGGCGCGGATAAAATGCACGCCGCCGCCCGAAGTGATCCATGTCTGAAACTGCTGATCTCGCAAATAAGAAAGCAATTCGAGCATGGGCTGATACACCATCTCGTCATAACGCACGCCGGTTTTCGGGTGGCGCGCTGTCTCAAGCCATGCCCGAACGTCGTCCTGAAATGCCTCAACCGACATGCCCGAATGGCTGACTGCCAGAACCTCAAGCAAAGCTTCGGTGCCGCCGGCAGCAACCGTTTCAAGGTCACCTTCGGCAGCTGCTTTCAGAGTATCGCTGGTCAGGACCGACGGGTCCGCCTCGGCCTTTTCCTTCAGGCGATCCAGCGCATAAATCAGTTGAAAATAGACGGGCTGTTCCGCCCAAAGAGTGCCATCGTTGTCAAAGGTGGCAATGCGATCCGCCGGGGTCACATAGTCCGGCGATGCCGGATCGGTCACTCGTTCTACAAAAGAGATAATGGCTGTTTTGGTCTCTGTATCCGCCCAAGACGGCAATGGATCAGCCCAAGAGGCACAAGACATCAACGATAAAGCGGCAGCGGTAATTAGAGTGCGCATTGAAAACCCTCTTTTGGTGACAAAAAAAGGGGCCGAACCAGACATGGCACGGCCCCTTGTGTATCGCTATGAACGCTTACTTGGAACCAGTTGCTTCCAGGATTTTTGCCGAAGCATCACCAATGGTGAAACTGCCCGGCTTTTGACGTGGCGGGAAATCTTCGAACGTCGCCAGGAATTTGCCGACATAATCCGCCGCAGGCAGCAGCAGATAGACTCGGTCAAGATACCAGTCCCAATAGGTGTTGGACGTGATATTGGCTCGCTCGTAAGGGTCGCGACGCAGGTTGAACAGCAACGGAATGCGCAGTTCGGTCCAAGGCTCAGCCCAGGCACGCAACGTCTGCGGATAGCGGTGCTCAAGGAAGATCGCTTTCCAGTCGTCATAGCGCAGCGCGGTCAGATCCCCGTCATCCGAGAAATAGAGAATCTCGTGACGTGGGCCTTCTTCAGCTTCACCCGTCAGGTAGGGCAGGAAGTTGTAGCCATCGAGGTGCACCTTGTAGTCACGACCGCCACCAACTTCGGCAACGGATACACCTTCAAGCAATTGCTCTTTGATGTCTGGGTTTCCAGCAACCGCAACATAGGTTGGCAACCAGTCCATGTGGTGCATGATTTCGTTGCTGACAGCACCGGCTTCGATCTGGCCAGGCCAACGAATCATCGACGGCACACGCCAGCCACCTTCCCAGTTGGTGTTCTTTTCACCCCGGAATGGTGTCATCGCAGCATCCGGCCAGCTGTTCATATGCGGGCCATTGTCTGTCGAATAATGCACGATGGTATTGTCGGCGATTCCCAGTTCGTCCAGCAGGTCCAGGAACTGTCCGATATGCAAATCATGTTCGACCATGCCAGCCTGGTATTCGTCCAGGTGCTTGCCAGCGATTTCGTCTGCCCTGACGCGCATCTCGTCTTTGACATGGGTGCGGAAGTGCATTCGTGTGCCGGACCACCAGACAAACCAAGGCACGTCAGCTGCTTCTTGGCGTTTGATGAAATCGATCGCTGCTGCGACTGTTTCGTCGTCCACAGTTTCCATCCGCTTTTTGGTCAGCGGGCCGGTGTCTTCAATAGTGCCATCTGCAGAGGATTTGATCACGCCGCGCGGGCCAAAACGTTCGCGGAACTCTGGGTTCTGCGGATAGTCTTCGTTTTCGGGCTCTTCTTCGGCGTTCAGATGGTACAGGTTACCAAAGAATTCGTCGAAACCGTGATTGGTTGGCAGCATGTCGTCGCGGTCGCCAAGGTGGTTCTTGCCGAACTGACCAGTCGCATAGCCATGTGGTTTCAGAAGGCCAGCGATTGTCGGGTCTTCTATTTGCATGCCTTCGGGTGCGCCAGGCATACCAACTTTGGATAGACCCGTCCGGAATACAGATTGGCCCATAATATAGGAGGACCGGCCAGCCGTACATGACTGCTCACCATAGTAATCGGTGAAGATCATGCCTTCGTTAGCAATTCGGTCGATGTTTGGCGTGCGATAGCCCATCAGACCCATGGTATAGGCGCTGATGTTGGATTGGCCGACATCGTCACCCCATATCACCAGAATATTAGGCTTTTCTGCGTCCTGAGCCACTGCCGCGCCCGACAACGCAACAAGCGTCGTGATCGCCACAGCTTTCAGCCGCAGTATGTTTTTGAATGACAAGATACTGTCTCCTTCTTGGTTTGAACTTTTTTTGTTGGCTATGAATCACGTTAGCGTCACAACTGAGTCCATGCCACAGCTTATTCCCGTTTTTTGACAGATCGTCCGCGGTTTGGGAGGCAGTCGAATTGGGTTTTGCCGGTGCAATCACCCTAGGCTCAAGTCGCACGGCTACCCTTGCATAGCGGCAGGCATTGATGTGACAATAGCAGGCAATTGAGCGGACAAGCTTCGACAAATGAAAGACTGAAATAAGGGAAAAATGATGAAAACCGCCACTTTGACCGGGTGCCTCACGGCAGCAATGATGACAGTCGCGGTTCCTGCAACCGCACAGGATAGCTCGTGGGACACGTCCTTTACCTTTTATTTGTGGGCGGCGGAAACCGATACGTCGATCACAACCCCTGCTGGTGTAATCGAATCCACGCTGCCCTTCAGCGAAGCACTTGAGAACCTCGATTTCGCCTTCATGGGTGCAATTGAGACCCAGAAAGGCCCGTGGAGCTTGATCGGCGACTTCGCGTATACAGATCTTGCTTTTTCTGAGTCCACGCCCGGACCTGCCTCCAGCGGAGTCGAGGCAGATGTTAAACTACAGGTTCTGAACCTCTACGGATTGTACAACGTTCACTCTGCAGATGGTTGGACCATAGACGTCGGCGGCGGAGCGCGCGCGTTTGATGCAGACGCAACGATGACCCTGTTGCCGGGCGCAGCTGCCGGGCGGTCAGCGAGCTTCAACAAGAACTGGGTTGACCCTCTGATTGCAGCGCGTTTTGCCTATGAAATTTCCGATCGTTGGACCGCTGTGGGGCTATTGGATTACGGCGGATTTCGAAGCGACAGCGAGTCCTGGCAGGTACTTATCAGCGCCCGCTATGCCATCAATGACCAGTGGAGTCTCGTTGGCGCCTATCGCTACCTCGACCTCAAGAACGGCTCTTCCGATGACCGGTTTAAGCTTTCTCAGTCAGGTCCGGTTTTTGGCGTACGGTACGACTTCTGAGTTTCTGACAATACTGCAGGCACGTACAAATTGTCTGCAGATCTGAAGGTCGGATCAAAACGCTCCCGCAAAAGCGGGAGCGTTTTGCGTTCAGCCGACTACAATTGAAGTTCAGCCCGAAGCAGGGACAGTTGGATGCTGTCAGGATTGGCCTCGATGGCTCGATTTGCTGCCTCCTGTGCATCGTCGCGGTTACCCAAAGCGTCGTGGATTCGGATTATCATAACCCATCCTTGCTCGAGCTGCGGGTCGAGTGACACAGCCTCTCCAAAGGCACGCAGTGCGGCATCCATACGGCGCGTGGTCAGACCAATACCTGCCATCACAAGTTGCGTTTCTGGGAAATCGGTCTTGGCCAAGAGCGACCCTTGCCAGTCTTGCATCGCCGCACTTAATGCCTGTGAGATGGCTCCGGGCAATTGTATCGCCCGCAGGCCGAGGAATTCACGCGCGGCAGCAATGCGCACAGTTTTTGCCGGATCACCCAACATGGTACTGAGCACGGCCGCCCGCTCTGCTTCCGGTGCACCCCGCTGCAAACCGACGGCGGCGGCGCGCACCATCGGATCAGGGTCCTCCAACATGGGCACCAATCGGGCGGCAAGCGCAGGGGTTGCTGCCCGGCTCAGCATTTCAAGCGCTGTGGCCCGTGCGATCCCCGGCAATGCGGCATACTCGGCAAGCGCGGCAAGTTCATCAGCACTTCCCGTCACGTCCCGTCGACCGGCGGCAAGTGTCTGACCATAATGTGGCCCTCGGTTTGCACTGTCGGGATACCAGCCCGCGACCGCTTTGGCTGCCCATGCGGCTGTCTGATCACTATGGCAATCGGTGCAGGCATTTGGGCTGCGTGTCTCGATGCTAAGATCGGGGCGCGGAATGCGGAATGAGTGGTCACGTCGGCCATCCACCACCATGTAGTCCCGCTCGATCATATGGCAGCTTTTGCACTGCGCATCTTCGCTGCCGGTGGGGTGAAAATGATGCGATGGGTCATCATAGGACTTGAGCGCGAGCGTCGGGAAGTCTGTGTTGCCGGCTTCGGAATGGCATTGCGTGCACAAGCCATTCCCCTCGACGCGCAGTTCGGCAGAGTGTGGTTCGTGGCAATTGCTGCAAGTCACGCCTTTGGCATACATTTTGGACTGTAGAAATGAGCCATAGACATAGACCTCTTCGAGGATCTGCCCGTCCGCGTGGTATGTACCCTCACGCAGGGTGCTAAGTCGGTAGGCATCATGGAACCCCGTACCGGGCAGCGGGTTGCCGTCCGCAAAAGGTTCGCGGCGTGCGTGGCAGCTTGCGCATTGCTGCACCAAGACTTCGCCGCCTTGCGACATGTTGATCGTAAGCCCTGTCTCGGTGAGCCCGGTCCACGGTTCTTGCGTCGTTTCCAGTCCTTCGGCCCATGCGAGATGCGCTTCGCCCGGACCATGGCAGGCCTCACATCCGACGCCAATTTCGGTTTGGGTGCTGGCGTAACTGAGTGTGTCGGGCGAGTAGTTTTTGCTGAAGTCCGTGGCATGGCATTCGGCGCAGCGGCCGTTCCAGTTCTTGTATGGACCTGTCCAGTGCAGGCCGTCGCCCCCATAAAGTTCCTGATCAGGGTAAAGGTGGTACCAGCGCTTTTCCTCAGTGTCCCAGACCACATCAAAGGACTGCAATTTGCCTTCTTCGGTTTCTAGCAGGTATTGTTGGAGCGGTTCCACCCCAACGACACTGTGCACTGGGTAGCGGGTAATACGCCCGTCTGGTCCATCCGTTTCGATCATGTAGGCGTCGCCATCACGGTAAAACCGGGACATGATACCGTTCTGAGTGAAAGTGGTGTCGTTAAAGTCCCCCAGAATGTTTTCGTCAGCGGTCTTCGTCCACGCCTTGGCATGGTGCGAACCTTCCCACGCTTCGGTCGCGTCAAGGTGACAATCGGCACAAGCGGCTGAACCGACATAGCTCGGTGCTGTATTCGTTTGTGCGGTGGCAGGAGTCGACAAGCCGAGCAGTACGATGGCAGCGCGTGCGAGCCTGCGAAATTGTGGAGTCATGGCACAGGGAACCTCAATAGCCACGCGGGGTCGCGTGTAGGTCTCAGCGTAATCACTGCAGCGTCAGGAACAACCGGAAAAACTTGGCGTGTCATCCCGGTGCGTCCGCACCCACGTCAAACGAAAGGGTTGAGCGGCGGTAACTTTGTCGCTGTGCCGGCGTGATGCCTGAAAATGAGCGCCCGACGCTCTTTGCGCAAACTTCTTTGGATGATCTGCCACTGATGCGAGGAGGAGCCGTTCGACCCACTCTCTCGGTACAATGTACGTCCAAGTGCAGTGATGGCCGTTTCGAGATCTTCGCCCGGTGCGACGCCGCGAACCGATCGTTGCTCGAGCGCGAAAAACAACCCGTTGAGGTCCTTCGCCGCAGCTTTCTTTTCTGCCAGACGGTGGGCCGCAATGGGTGACGCGGCGTAGCGTTCCTGCAGACGCTGCAAGCGGGGCCGCGCGATCGGGTAAACGAAGCGGTAAGCGACCCATGCAACTACAACGGCCAAAACGAATACCAAAACCCATTTAATAGCCGCTCGCGGGTCAATGGGTGTTCTTTCCTTCGGAGGTTGCGCGACAGTGACTGTAAGACCGGGAAGGGTTATCTCCTCGATCTCCTCGGACACCAGATTGTACCATTGAAGCGTGATATCTGGGAAAACCGCAGTACCACCGCTTTGCGCAATGTAGCTGACAGTCTCGGTGCGCGCTCCGGACATGACACCGCGCTCCATGATCTCAGTCACAACCGCATCTTCCGGATATGGTGCAAACGTGGCAGCGGATTCTGTCTCTGTCTCTGTCTCTGTCTCTGCGCCCTCGGCCGAAGACGCCGGCGGTTCCTCAGAAGAGGCGCTTTCCAGCAAAGGCGGTATGAAGAGCGCGCTGGTACCCGAAATAGTGATATCCAGACTGCGAACAACTGCGTCTCCGACGGCGAGCTCCTCTTCTCCGCCTTGCCAGGTCTGTTCTATGCTTAAGCCGTTTGCCAGAATTAGGGGATCAAGATCGCTCGCGCCCTCAGGGACGATTGCGGTAATGGTCGTGGCGGGGACAGGGACAGATAGCGGCACGTCCTCATTGGTTTGTGTGTCTTTGTAAACGATGGACAGTTGTTGTTCCGGGATCTCGGTGACGCCCGCTTGCATCGGATAAATCCGATACGTCCGCTGAACTCCCGCCCATGTTTCCCCCTCGATCCGCTCGCTGACAGGGGATGTGGAGCGTTCTGGCAGGCGCACGATCAATCCCGGCACTTCGAATGTAGGGAATACCGGCGGTTTCGGCATAAACGTCGGCACCAGTACTTTGACCCGTAAAATGTAGGGCTGGCCGACTATGACTTCTTCCTGCTCCGCAACGATTTCGATCTGCGGATCCTGCGCGCTGACCATGCCTGCAACGAAGCACATACAGAAACCCAAGATGGCTGATAGCAGGCGCTTCATTCGGACCTCTGTGAGTTTTCGAGCAAAAAGCGGGTGGCGAGGAAATCCCCTACCTGCGTATCGACAGCCCGCATCCAGTCTTCGGTACTCAGACCTTGGGCGGGGGCATCTGTTTCTTCTCGTTCGATCTCGGTCTCTTCGCCCTGACCGGTTTCGTTGTCGAATACGGTGTCATCTGCACCGATACCCGCTTCTTCACCCGTATCTGATGACAGCTGGGCATTTTCAACATATGCGACAATTGCGCGCGCCACTTCCAGATTAGCCGCTGATTTGGTGTCGTTTGGGTCCCGTTCCACAGCTTTTTCGAATGCTCGAATCCCATCGCGGT
Source organism: Tateyamaria sp. (assembly GCF_039945315.1). Taxonomy (GTDB): domain Bacteria; phylum Pseudomonadota; class Alphaproteobacteria; order Rhodobacterales; family Rhodobacteraceae; genus Tateyamaria. Next base: position 92,747 of record NZ_JBDUXB010000031.1, read on the forward strand.
AATTGCGGTTGCGCAGCAAGGCCACGCCTTCGCCATTTGCTCCGGCGGCTGTTTCGATAAAGCCGAAGGCCTCAGCAGCTTCTTCGTAGCGGCCAGCGCGCAACAGAGCGAAGGCACGCTGCTCGGGATCCTGAAACAGATCGGCGGCGGCGCTGAAATCCTTGTTGTTAAGCTGGATCTGCCCCTGCTGATCTGGTGTCAGGAACCAGTCTCGCCAGCCTTCGGCCTGTGCTGGCGTACCAACATTACCCAGAAGCAACGCAGCCAACGCCCACCGCATCGTCCAACCGCGTCTGAACCAAGGCACGAACAACAAAAGCGCCAGCCAACCAAGTATCCACCCTTTGTCTTCCCAATCCTGACGCGTGTCTTCCAGAAGGGCTTCGCGATAAGCAGAAAACACCTCTCTCTCAACCCGGTTCAGATCCGAGTCATCGGCACTGATGCTCACAACAGAACTGTTTTCGATCTGATCTAGTTGGGGCAGCTTAGTGCCTGGTCCGGCCACAACGAAAAAGATCACAGGTGGCCGGTCTGCAGCCGATGCATTGAATGCCTCCACATTGCCCGGGCTCAGATCGTCCAGAACGAAGAGGATTGCTCCCGGTGTCTCGGATCCCTCCAGTTCTCCCTCTGCCAGTTCCAGTGCCTGATCTGCGCGGTCGCCTTCTTCCGGCATCATGTCTGGGGCGAGACCGGCCAAATACGACTTTAGGATATTGGGATCTTCGGTTAGGGGCGTGACGCGATGGGCAGAACCGGCATATGCGATCAGGGCGGTTTTGGCCCCTGCGCGCCGCTCAATCAGATCCAGAATTTTGAAAGAGGAGCGTTTCAATCGCGTTGGCTGCACGTCGACGTTTTCCATTGACGGCGTGACCTTGAGAACCACAGCCAATGGAGCGGTTTGTGCAAGTAGCGGGTTGGCCACACGGCTCCATGTTGGTCCGGCGGCCGCTACGACCAACAGTCCGAGGGTCAGGGCAACGCCATCGATTGGATAGACCCGACGCCCCTCGTTCAATCCAACGGTCAGTGCACGGGCCAGATGCGGAGCGATCCCTTCGGGCAGCGGGTCATCACGTGTTTTCTGCCATCGTATGGCCCACCAGATCAGAGCCAGTGGCACCAGTGCGAGTAACCACCATGGGCGCAGAAAATGGAATACTCCAATCAGGTCAGCCACGCCGTGCCTCCCTTACTGAAGACAGCATTAGGCCAAACATCATGGCGATGCCCAAAAGCGCTGCGGCAGTAAAGGCAAGGTGGCCGAACTCCTGTCTCGGTTGAAACGTTGTCGTGTCCACCACTCTGGGATTCAGCCGATCAATTTCTGCATAGATATCTGCAAGACCCTGGGCATCATCGGCCACATAAAATGCCCCATCTGCCCGATTGGCAATCGCCTCCAGCGTGTCGAGATCGACGCGGTCGTCGCCACTTCCGTCAGGGTCTCCGACACCGATGGTGAAGATTTTGACCCCCGCATTTGCTGCAATTTCCGTGGCGTTGAGCGGGCTCATCTGGCTATTGGTGTCCGCACCGTCACTCAGCAATACCAGTAGCTTCTGCTCGATTTCAGAGGCCTCAAAGGTGCGCAATGCGAGGCCAATGGCATCTCCCATCGCAGTATGTGGCCCGGCCATGCCCACTTGGGTCTGTTCCATAAGTTCGGCGGCACTCTCCAAATCTTCAGTGAACGGCGTCTGCAGGTATGCGTTTGAACCAAACACTACCAATGCGACCCGATCGCCCTCACGCTCAACGATAAAGGCGTTGATCACCTCCTTGACCGCGGCAAGGCGCTGCTGGGGATTGCCCTCACTGTCAAGCATATCCCGTGCGTCCATAGACCCCGAGATGTCGACTGCGAGAACAAGATCTCGGGCTGCTTTTTCGGTGACAATCGGCTCACCAAGAACTTGTGGGCGAGCAACACCCACTACGGCCAAAACCCAACACAAGACTGCGACAGTCATCTGCGCTCTGCCCCTTTTGCGTACGAGCGACCCTTGCGACGGAGTTTGGCCGGCTGCGGCCGCGATGCTCTGAAAAAAGGGCACCCGCAGTGCTTGTGCGGTTTCGCGGTGCGGGGGGGCGTACCACCACACCAGAAAAGGCAGGGGCATGATCAGAAAAGCAAAGGGCGCAGCGAAAGACAGCATCAGGACGCCCGCTCCGGTCGACGGTGCTTTTTGATCCAGGCTTCGGCCATTGCCGGAAGGTCCTCGTGGGGTGACTGAGGTGAGAAGGGCGCTTTTGCCAGAACACGGCCCGCGTCCGAACGGACGAAGTTTTTTGCATCAGACGTATAATCGAGGAATTCAAGCCATTCGGACCCTTGCAGTCCAGCGACGGAGTCCCGTTCGAAGGCTGCCAACGCCGTGCGCCGTAATATGCTGGAAATCGCAACCGGATCATCACCTGCCATGCGCAATTCAGCCAGAGCCTCTCGGCGATATTGGGTAGCGCGCCGCCATGCCAACAGCTTCCAGAACCCGAGGCCAATCAGAAAGAGGACTGCCAAACCGAGCCAGATCCAACCAGCGGTTTGCGGCCACATCGACACTGGCGCGGGTGCTTCTGGCAGAACGAGCAGGTCGTAAAGCTCAACCAGATTGAGTTTTTTGAGGTCTTCGCTCATTTCTTTGCGCCACCTCCTGCGACTTGTCCGCCAAGTAGTCGCAACAATTGCGGCAGCGTTTCCTGTGCAGTTGTCAACGGCACAACAGGTACGGCGTATTTGGCTGAAAACTGGAGCAATGACGCCAAGCGGCCAGTGCTGAAGTCAGCCAGCTTTCGTCGCACCGTTTCGTCGCCGATGTTGACCTGAGCCTGCAAGGTACCGTCCGACACTACGATATCCAAATCGGGCGGTAACTGTTCTGATGTTGGGTCAAGTACACTGAACAGTATCAATTCATTGTGCTGAGCAATCGTGCGCAGGTTCTTCTCTGTTTCTTCATCCCACCCATCGAAATCGCTAAAGACGATGACCAGTGCGCCAGACTTCACAATGCGCGCCGCTGCGCTGAGCGGCTTGCTGAGAGGAGTCGAGTCAACCAAGGGTGCATTTGCATTCAGACTGCAATTCGCCTCGGCAAGACGGTCGAGGAACCTGTTCAGCGACCGTGCCGAGGATTGTGGTCGCACTTCTTGCCATCCGTGGTCGTCAAATATGATGCCGCCGACCCGGTCGCCCTTGGCGCGTACGCGGAACGCCGCCAGCGCAGCAGCCTCTGCCGCGGTTACTGACTTCATGTTTAGCGCACTGCCAAAGTACATCGACATCCGCTGGTCCACGATCAACATGACCGGGCGGTCGCGCTCTTCTGTATAGACACGCACGTAAGGTGCCCCGGTCCGTGCCGTGACCTTCCAGTCAATAGTGCGCACGTCATCGCCCATAGCGTAATGGCGCAACTCTTCGAAATTCAGACCTCTGCCCTTGATTTTGGAGGCATGCTGGCCGTTGAGAATACTGTGTGAGGGTTGGCGTGGTCGGAATGAAATCGCGCGCGCGCGCCCTTTCAGCCCGCGCAGATGCGCGAGATCGACGTGTATGCGAGGGTCGCGTTTGCCAAGCATGGAAGGTCCTAAGGCAAGGCCACTTTCGACAGGATCGCGTCTGTCACATCATCAGCCGATACACTGTCCCCCTGCGCTTCGTAGGACAGAGTAAGGCGGTGACGCAGAACGTCATGTGCGACTGCCCGCACATCCTGCGGGTCGACATAGTCACGCCCGTCAAGCCATGCGTGCGCCCTGCTGCACTTGTCAAAGGCAAGCGAGGCGCGCGGGCTGGCGCCGATCTCTATCCAACGGGCAAGGTCTTCGGAAAGGGCTGCGGGAGTCCGTGTGCCATAAACAAGATCGGCGATGTATCTCTCCATCGGGTCTGACACATGTATCTTAGAAATCTCTGCACGGGCCTCGAAGACTGCGCTTTGTGGAATTGCGGGAGGCTTTTCTGACTTTTCTTTGGCTTCGCCTGCGTCTTCTTTTTGCTTTGCAGCCTCTTCGCCGCGCACCAGACGGATTACCTCAACTTCATCCTCAACAGGGGGATAGTCGACACGGACATGCATCAGGAACCTGTCCATCTGCGCTTCAGGCAGCGGGTAGGTTCCCTCCTGCTCAATCGGGTTTTGGGTTGCCATCACGATAAACAGGGGCGGCATTATGTGGGTGGTTCCCGCGACAGTGACCTGCCGCTCTTCCATTGCTTCGAGCAAGGCCGCTTGTACCTTTGCAGGCGCGCGGTTGATCTCGTCCGCCAGTACGATATTGGCGAAGATCGGGCCCGGATCAAATTTGAATTCGGCGCCTTCAGGTCCCTGATGGTAGACTTCCGTGCCGGTGACATCTGACGGCAAAAGGTCTGGTGTGAACTGAATACGGCTGAACTCTGCATCCATGTTTTTTGCCATAGCCTTAACAGCCCGGGTCTTCGCCAGACCGGGAAGTCCCTCGATCAGCAGGTTGCCATTGGCCAGAAGACCAATCACCAGCCTCTCGACCACGTCCTTTTGGCCGATGATAGAGCGCCCCATGCGCGTTTTGAGTTCTTCAATCTGTAAGAGAGCAGTCACAGCAACGTCCGTTTGCACTAGGGATACGTTAAGTTATCATTTTGCATCATCGGGCCCCTGCGTCGTTTAGCAAGCCCATTCTGGTATTCGTTTGTTGTTTGTCCGACCTTGTCCCGACGGTCTTTCTCATCTGTCTTGTTGCGACTCCGTTGGTGACCAAAATAGCCGTAACCAACAAAGTTCCCGACTTTGCGCGTCCAAGCTTTGCAGTGTGTTTGCACAAGTGCGGAAAGTCGGAGACGACCAGATAGCCGTTCATCGGCAACGCCCTTAACATCTTCGAAACTTTTGTTCGAAAACAGCAGTCTTTGCAATTTCGTCAAAATCGGCGATGGTTTGCACGGGACAGAAAGAAAACACTTGGGGAACCATGTCTTTGGCACAAATATTCCAGCCTTGTTCAGGCTTGGCATGCCCTTGTCGGGGGTGACGCTTGTGAAGTTTATTGCTCATCTGTTTGCAACGCTCGCCCTTGTCATCTGCGTTCAGTCGATGCCCGTGGCTGCACAAGATGCCGAGCCAACTGTTCCTGCCACCACCGAAAGTCAGGCTGACGAAAATGACGTTTTCGTAGCGCCGGTGGTGATTGAAGGCGAAACTCTGTTTAATGTTCGCGGCAGTTCTGTGTTGCCCGCCGCTGAACGCGCGGCAAAGGTTGAAGAGCGCATTTACGCGGTTACCGAGCTTCCTCAAAACGCGCCCCTGCACTTCGAAGTCCGCCAAAATGAATTTGGCTTGGCGGTTTTTGCCAACAGCAGAATGATTACCGTCGTGACTGAGACAGATGCAGAGTACGAGCAGTTTGAAATCGATACCCTTGCGCAGTTGCAGGCTGAGGCTATTGAAGCCGCAGTTAGAAATTATTGGCTGGGCAGATCGAATGAGGCCCGCGTCGACAGTGCACTTGGCGCGGTCGGGTGGACCGTCGGATTTTTGATTGTAACCCTGCTGTTCTTTAAGCGACGCGACAAACTAAACCGGGCTGTCGCGCGGTTGACAGAAAGGCAGTTTACCCAGGTCGAAGAAGCAACCAAGTCGATTGTACGAGGAGAGGCAGTCGCGCGTCTGGCCAGTTTCGGATCCAACGTCGTTCTTTGGGTCATCTACCTGTTTATTCTCTACTATTATCTGTCTGTCGTACTTTTGTCTTTTGCCGAGACGCGGCCATTTGCTCAGATCCTTCTGGACTACGTGTCCGAACCGCTGGTCGGCATTATTCTGGGCTTTCTGGGATACGTGCCAAGTCTGATTATGCTGGCGATTATCGCCCTGATCACACGGTATGCCATCCGGGGTGTGCGGATCATCCTCGACAATGTCGAAGCCGGTATTTTCGAGTGGAAGAATTTCGAACCGCATTGGGTTAACCCAACTTACAACATCGCGCGGGTTGCCATTATCGCCATCGCAGTTGTCTTTGCTTACCCACATATTCCCGGCTCGGATTCACGGGCATTTCAGGGCCTCACAATCCTCGCTGGTATCGTTGTCTCCCTCGGGTCGAACACGGTTGTCAGCAATATGATGGCCGGGCTGTTTGTCGTATATCGGCGCAGCACAAACATCGGAGACCGCATTAAAGTTGGCAATCAGGTTGGGGATGTTGTCGAGATCAAGCTGATGGAAACCTTAGTGAAATCCATAAAGAACGAGATGATCAGCATTCCAAACGCGCAGCTTCTGAATTCCGAAGTCATTAACTACTCTCGAACCATCGACGGGCGTGGCCTGTTGGTCAACACGACGGTCGGTATCGGCTATGAAGAACCACAGGAAAAAATCGAGGCGATGCTGGTCGAAGCGGCAAACCGCACCACGCATCTCAAACTCTCGCCAAAGCCGTTCGTGCTTATGACAGCACTTGCTGACTATGCGATAAATTACCAGATCAACGCCTTCTCAACGCGGGGTTCAAGCCTTCCTCAAATTTATTCGGATCTGCACCGGAATATCGTGAGTGTGTTCAATGAGAATGGCGTACAGATAATGACTCCATCTTACATTGCGGACCCGGACGAACCCAAAGTGCCCAAGGAAAAGTGGGACGGGGTTCTCGCTTCGACAAACGAGTAATGTTCGTCCCGAATGGCCACCCTACACGATCGCAGGAAAATAGACGGAGACCGATATGACGTTGACCAAACTCACAGTATTCTCAGGAGAAGACGGTCAAGCGGAACTGCGGGAAGATGAAGTACAGTTTCAATCCTCGGACAACGTTCTGGGGTCTGAGAGACTGAAAATGAGCAAGATCGAACCTTGCAAGCGATCTTTCTTTATCCATTTGCCGGCAGGGTTTCACACCGAGTTTCGATTTGCGGATAGAGAACAGACGTTTGTGTGCCTGAGCGGAGAGTACAGGATCTCAACCGACGATGGATCTGTTCATGAAAAAGGCCCGGGTAGCGTGATACATCTCCTGCGTGACGACGTCTCGACCCACACCTTTGATGTGCTAGGTGCCGAGGGCGCCCATTTTCTCGTTGTCCAGGTCGACTAGTTTTACCTGTACGCGATCTGCGGGTTGGCGCACTCACCCTGCTTGTTTGAAGGATAACGGACAGTGTGGCGCATGCCCACGCTGATCTCGCTCTAATGGCCGATCAGGGCTATGATCATCACTCAAGTCTTGGGTCAGGTGCAGTGCCCAGGCCGACACGGGTTCATTAGTTGGCAAAGCCAGAGTATACTTGAAATGCTGATCAAGCCAATGAGGTTGCTATGCGTTGCATCGCCATTCTGACACTTTCCATTATGCCTGTTTCAGCTTTGGCCGCGGACGTTTGGCAGACTGCGGGCGACTGGACCATCCTGATCAACACCGAAGATACGGGTAAATGTTTCGCGTCTCGAGAGTTGGACGACGGCAGCGAAGTCCAGATTGGTGCTGAACCCACGTTGGATGGTGGGTATTTTGCGATCTACAACGAGGCCTGGACCCATGTCGAGGAAGGTCAGGATGGCACGGTAGAGTTTGACTTCGGCAGTGCCCGCTTTGGCGGCGAGGCAATTGGAAAGATTGAGAACGGAAAGCACGGCGGGTACGCCTTTTTCAACAATCCAGCCTTTGTTCAGGAGTTTGCGCGCAGCCAAACTGTCAAAATCATTGGCTCGCAAGGCAATGCATTCGAGCTGGATCTAACCGGGACAAGCAAAGCCATTCGTGGTGTTTTGGCATGTCAGGACGCTCTTCCCGAGCCCGAGCCCGAGCCCGAAACGGCCAGCGAATAGAGGTTTTACTGCAATTGCAGAATGTCAGGTTTGCACGGTTGCCTGTCGGCAGGCATCTGATCGGCGCCATCCGCCCGACGGCTCCGAGAGCCGCCGATATCCAGTTTAAAGCGTGGGTTTGACAGCTTTCCAGTGACTTCGAACGGCCACGCTGAACGAGAGAGCGGGCTATTGACCTTGCGTGGCTCTGCTCGGATCTCAATTGAATCGCCGATCCAGTCAACCGACCCGCGCGCAACAAGCTGAACACTCTCAGTTTCTGCTACAACAGAGTCAAAAGACACCGCACCAGCGGTGATGTTGACCGGGGCATTTACACATACCACATTGGTGTACCCTTGCTGGATCTCCTGCGAAAACAGCCAGGGGAAAATGCCCAACCCGGCAAGTTCGAGCAGGCTAGTTGCTACCTTTCCCCGTGACATCGCAATGGACGCAGAACCCGTCATAGAGTTCACAAATGCATTGACCGAGGTCGGGTTTCCGCCAACATCAAATCGACCGCTCAGCGCGCCGTTTGCGTCAAATTTGATACCGGCCATAGCTAGAATGTCCGCGAGATCCCAACCAGATGTCGCGCCCGCAACCGACACATAGTCGGGAGCATCGACCACATCCATGGCGGCCTCGAAGTTGAAGTATCCACCGCCATAGTTGAACTCCAGCGGACCCAGTTTTGCCTTTCCGCCCTCGGATACAAATTCGCTTGAGACACTTGTTATGCCTTGGATGCCTGAGATCTTCTTGAAATCGATCAGGCCGTAGATATCGGTTTCGCGCAAAAATTCGTTGGCATCCACCAGCTTGTCTTCTTCGCTGCCTTCTATCACGAGTGGCTGCAATTCAACGCCATCGCGAACATCTGGGGCTTTGGTTTCCGAAGGAGTTTCATCGGTTTCAGGCAAAACCAGCGGCTGCAATTCAACATCCGCTGACGGCTCGCCTTCACTTACTGTCTCATTTCCGATTTTGGACAGTTCGACCACCCCGGCCAAAGCATTCTTGAGGTCAGAGATATCCATGAATTCACTAATGATTTCCGTCGTTATTTTGTCCCGTCCGTCTTCTTTTCCTGCTTCGATTGTGCCTGTCAGTTTGGATTGTCCTGCACCAAGCCCCAAAGTCCCGGCCCACCGGCCATCTTTGCCGCGGATCGAGAAGTCGAGCCCCAAGGGACCCGTATCCACCGGTTCGAGTTTCAGCGCAGACAGAAACTCGGCGCCATCTTGCAACTCCAAGGCAACATCCACGACTGACCCGTTCAGTGTCGTTACGTCCCCGACCGCAATTTCAGCTTCAAGGGCCCAAACATCTGTGTTCACGGCCTTTGCGGTCAATTGAGTCAGGCTGAGGACACCCGTTGAGTCATCGACTTGGAATTCGGCTTGGATTCCGCCAAATTTTTCGGCGACGTCATCCCCAAGAGTAGAGAGAACCAAAGTGGCTGGCGCATCAATTTTCCCCCCAAGATCGAGCGCTTTGAGTTGCAAAATATTGTTGATGTTTCCGCTTGCGACAAGGAACGGTTTGTCCAGAGGGCCCGCCTGCAAATTTATGTCCTGAAGCGCCAGCGTACCTTCTTCTGTGCGGCGGATTCGACCAATGGATACGGGACCAACTTCATCCAAACCCTGTTCAAATGCGTTGGTCGCCAGTATCAAATTCTCCAACTCCAGCGCGGCTTTCTCGCTTATGATCTGCGTCGAAATTCTTGTCAGCTTCAAATCCGCAAGGTCGGCAGCATTCGCTGGTGGCTGCCCTTCCGGGTGAAGGCGCGCGTCAAATTGAAGATCAAAGCCGTCAGCCTCAGCAAGGTTTTCGATGTCGCCTGTAAGCGAGATCAATTGCCCTTTCTCCAAATTTACCGTGGCATTGATATCGGACAAGGCACTGATGCCGCCACTCCGATTCAATGAGAACCGAAGTTGGGCGTTGCCATCGATCCCACCTTCCAGTTTCAACACGTCAAACAGGTCTTGCATGCTGCCGACATCAAGAACCAATTCGGCCGTATAACCCCCACCATCTTCGACGGGCGTCGGATCACCATTAAAAGTCAGAGTGGTTGAGCTGAATGTGGCGGCGTTCGTAAATGGTCCTGAATCTGGATATAAGCTGTCTAACTCGAAGGGCTGACCATTCACTTGGCCTCGACCTATGACGCCAAGAGCGGCCTCCAACTGATTGAGTGACAACTCTTCCAACTCGAAATCGTACTCGAAGCCAGAAATGGCATCATCGATAATCAAGCGTACGTTTGTTAATGCGACGGTCCTTGTTCTGAGAAATGACAGCAAACTGGGATTGTCTGAATCTTCAACCTGCTCAGGTTGTTCTTCGGGTTTGGGTGTCTCCACGGAGTCGTCGGATTGCTCTGCTGGCGCGCGTTCTTTGACGGCCTCATAGCTTGTTGTTCCGTCTTCTTGTTTCAACAAATCGACACGCAGGCCATCTATGAACAAATTGTTCAGGTCGATGCGACGGTTGAGCAGTGAGACAAGATTGATGTCAAACTCAAGAGAGTTCAGTGTTGCGAGATCGAGATTGGAAATGTTCGTACTCGGGATTTGGACGCCACTCACATGCACGCGGCTGATGCGTGCCACAGCAACGCGTGCATCGCCATTCACCAAGACAGGCTGGCCAACCTGGTCCGACAGCAATTGCGAAATCAAAGTCGTGCGAAAATGGCTGAAATATGGAATTGCCAGAACAGACCATACGAAGGCGACTGCTACGATCACCAACACAGCCAAACCCAGGGTGAGTCTAATGATCCAGCGCTTCATATTCCGTCTCCTCTGGTCAGCTTAGCAGCAGAAACATGTGCTTGTGTATAGCTTTCCCGAAGCATTGCGACGTTCTCTTGCCCGAACCCGTCCACGCAAGGCCGGTCACTCGAAATCATAGGGCGCGAGGTGCTGCGGGAATTCCTTACTTTCGCATGCGTGTGACCATTGCTAGCATGTTCATATGCGCATCATTTTCGTCTGCCTCGTCCTGATCCTGACTCCCTTTGTGGCCTATGCCGAAAAACGCCTCGCTTTGGTGATCGGCAATGACTCCTATGCCGAGGTCAACAGTCTGCAAAAGGCCCGCGCTGACGCGACAGCCGTAACAGACGCTTTGAGAACTAAGGGCTTTACTGTGACCACTGTTTTGGACGCAGAACGGCGCGAGATGAACAAGAAGATCTCGGAATTCACCGGTCAACTTGAACCGGGTGATACGGCGATGGTGTTTTACGCAGGCCACGGGGTCGAAATCGATGGCGAGAACTATCTTTTGCCAACGGACATCGCAGCGCCTGCAAGCGGTGAAAAAGATTTCATCAAATCTGAATCCATTGCGCTGTCCAGCCTTCTGGACAGAATTCGGGCAACGGGTGCGCGCACTACATTGGCCATAATCGATGCTTGCCGGGATAATCCATTTAAAGGGTCGACAGGGCGTTCAATCGGTGGAACGCGCGGCTTGGGGCGGATCACCGCGCCCGAGGGAACGTTTGTGATATTCTCGGCTGGTGCGGGTCAAACAGCGTTGGATCGCCTGTCAGATGAAGACTCGGCGAAAAATTCGGTTTTTACCCGGATGCTGTTGCCCCGTTTGCAAACACCGGGGATCGAATTGCGCGAAATGATGTCCGGTCTGCGTCGCGACGTGCGCGATCTGGCCCGCACCGTCGGGCACGAGCAATTCCCGGCATATTACGACGAACTGCTGGGCCAGTTCTTCTTTATTCCTGCAGGTGGCGCGGTCATCGCCATAGCGCCCCAACCCACCACAGCTGCGCAACCGGTTGACCCTATCCGAGCAGATTTCGAGTTGGCCCGGTCGATCGACACCCGCGAAGCTTACGACGCTTTCATCGAACGCTATGCCGCGCGTAGCGATGAATTCACGGTGCAGATGGCGGTGCAATTACGTGATGAGCTGGACGATGCGGCGCCGGCCAGTGCCAAGCCGAGTGCGCCTGCGAGCCCAACTCAGAAACCCGCGGGAGAGCTATTGGACAGCCGGGAGGTTCTGCGCCAGACACAGGAGCGTTTGAATGCGCTGGGATGCGATGCGGGCACTGCCGATGGAATCATGGGGTCACGGACGCGCGCAGCGTTCCGCCGCTTTTTGTCTGTCACCGACACTGGTCTGGGTGCTGATGATCTGGGTACGGAACATGGGTTGCAAGCGCTCAAGCAGCATTCGGGTCGGGTCTGCAAGGCTCAACCGGCGCCGACCAAACCGGCTGCGTCGGCCACAGCAACGCCTGATGCATCGTCAAAGCCAGCGCCACAGTATTCGATTTCCGGGTCATGGAGTTGGTCAGCCAGTTGCCCCCTTGGGCTCAAGGCAAGCGGGACGACGCGGTATCGGTCTGGCGGCGGCAATGCGTTCACAGGATCCATAAGTGGTTCTGCCGGCCCTGCCACGGTGCGCGGTGTCCTGAACGGGCGCAGTTACTCTGCAACCGAAGACTATGGTTGGGTCCAGAACACATCCACCGGAACGCTTTCTCAGGACGGTCGTTCTTTGAGTACTCTTGTGTCGAATGGCTGCCGCGTCACTGCGCGCAAGAACTGAGCCTTAAAGTTTGAATATTCTCGTCCAAACCTAGCGAAGCAGGAAAAAATACATGGGCCCCACTTATCTCCACATTTTGATAACAAGTGGCGCGATTGGACTTGGAATATACCTCTACAGTCACCCAATTCTTTTACGGGGGCAGTCAAACCTAGTGCGCGCCGTTGTCATATGGGTTGCATTGGTTCTGATACTTCGAGCACTCGACTACGCATTTCTGAGCTGAATTTCTCAAGCACTGCGTGCGGTCCCGCGCCACGATGTTTGGCTTTTTCAAAACGCTCCGGGCTTCCACGCAAAAGTTTCGCTGTGCGTAGCTAGACGGTCTGTCGGATGCATGGTGCAGGCGATGGTCAACCAGCTGACTCAGCGCATCCTAATTGTCGGCATGGTTTGCGGACGAAGGAGATGCAGGGAGTGAGGCCGTTAACGATGTCAAATGGTTGGCCGGACTGACCACCCCTCACAAGCGACTGCATTCAGCGACCTAAAGGGGTGAATATCAACGGTTGATAACCGCCTAAGTGTCGAATTGTTTTGGAAGGTTAAGAGTTTGTGGTGCCCAGAAGATGCACCAGCACCCCGTCCCAGCCTGTTTGGACTTGTCCTGTCTCGCACCATATCCCCCTAAAAATATGGGCTTGCCTGTCCTGCCCTGTCTTGTTCTGTCCGAGGGCATCCACTACCTTAAGGGGGATATTTAGGTGGATGGGAAATGCAGGCACAAAACAGACTTTCGGCATCATTTGTTA
>NZ_JBDUXB010000032.1:0-30280 GCF_039945315.1 Tateyamaria sp.
CGCGCTGCATCCCCTGGCCGATAAGCACATCAACCTGCCGCAGCTTCTGAACTATTTCCTCTGGCTTGTGTCGTTTGTTCGCCATTCTCTGTCCTCCGTTTCCTAAACATAACGGTGGACCAATTCAGATGGGGAGCCTCAGCCGATCTCAACTCTGGTCCATTCGCGAAACGATCATAAAACGCGACGCCCCACGCAGGATGGTTTGCGAACGTGTTGCCCCAGACAGAGCAGGAATTGTCGGGGCACGTGGAGACGGCAGCAGCACTCACCGGATCGCTTAGTCCCAAATTTATCAACACGTCATATATTCCAACGAAATTGGCGATTGAGGCTGCGGGCCCGTAAATGACGTATCCCATGTTCAAGTACAGCATCAGCAGAATGCCAAAGAGCAGTACGGGCACAAACTTGCGCTTCATAACCGCATGAACAGCAAGACCCGCCCATATTGCCAGACCTACAAAGACCGATATCACACCAAACGGAACCGCCATTGTGCCCTCCCCAATCAATACGAACAGCAATTAGGCTCGCACAATGGGCGTACGCAGCGCAATGAGTTTTGCTATTGGCAGTTCGCGCCGCAAAAACGCGCGTGGCTTACGATCCCCCCACAATGCGCCTCTCGAACAGAAAATCCTTGAGCTTTTGATCAACAAGAGACCGAGGCGTCGTGTTTGCATCATCCAGTTTCACCGTCACGCAAAGTCCGCGTGGCCCTCCAGCCTCCACTAGAACATCGGCGAAAGACACCTGAAGTTCTTCACGAAGCAGATTTTCTACGACCAGCTTTGCAGCATCGCATCGCAGACTGGGTTTGAAAATCTTGCCCACTGACGTCAGTGGGATCTCGTCAACAATTTCAATGATCTTGGGCCATGCCGGTCTTTCGTCTATGGTCTGCCGAGCATGCTCCATGAGTTCCTCGACCGAAACATCATCCGGTGTGTGGACCTGAACGAAGCACATCGGCAGTTCTCCGGCATAAGGATCAGGCATCCCCACCGCAGCGGCCAAAGCAACCGCGGGATGAGTGCTCATCGCATTTTCGATCATGGCCGGATCTATGTTATGACCGCTTCTAATAATGAGGTCTTTCGAGCGGCCAGCTACGTATAGACAGCCATCAGAGTCTTTGTATCCCAAGTCGCCCGAATTCAGGACACCCTCGTCGAATACCCCAGTGTTGAAGCTCGGCTCGCTGTATCCAGGAGACACGTGGGAGCCTGTGATCGCAATTACACCAATTTCGCCGACCTCGCATTCCTCTCCCAGACGGCCATCGCTTTCCAGCTTCAGAACGTCGACACTTGTGTATGGCAACGCCCACCCCACTGAGCCCGCAGTGCCAGAGCCACCTAGTGGGTCGATACTGATCAGTCCGGACGCTTCAGTCATGCCAAGGATTTCGTACAAAGTGCAGCCCGTAACCTCCTTGAAGCGCTGCCCGACCGCGGGCGGAAGAAGTGATGCGCCGGTTGCACCCGCCCGCACACGCGAGATGTCATGATCACCAACAGGCGTTTGCAGGATCGCCCCGATCGCAGTTGGAACACCTCCGACAAGCGTCACTTTGTATTCCGCGACAAGCCTCCAGAAGCTTTCGACCACCGCTGGATTACGCAGACCCGCCGGAGTCATCACAAGCAGCTCTACACCTGCCATAAAGCAACTAAGCCCGCCTACAATCGTGCCTGCGACGTGGAAAAGCGGGAACGTGGCTGTGAAAACATCATCCGAACGAAAGCCGCACATAACAGCGCCCCCGAAAGCAGCAACCAATTGGCTGCGATGCGTGTGTGCCACAAGTTTTGGAACGCCAGTTGTACCCCCGGTGTGAAAATAGGCCGCCAGATCAGAACCGCTCCGAGCCTTCCCAAATGCCAAGTGATCCTCTGGTTGGGCCGACAAGGCCTCGGCGAGGTTAATCACCCCGGCTTCAGCGGGCGTACCCGGTGGAGAAACGCGTACCAGCACGAGGTCCGGGATCTGCTGGCTCAATGCCAAAGCTTTCTGCCAGATGTCGAGTTGTGGGTGTGGACCGAGAGTAACGAGGATTTTCGCACCCGACGCTTTGATCAGCTCTGCTATGCTCTCAGGCTGCAAGAGAAAGTTAATGGGCACAGCGTAACCAGCTGTTTCTGCGCCCCATAGCGTGACGTGTGTTTCAACCAAAGCGGGCAACATAAACGCAACGCCTGGTGCCTCCCCTCCAATCTCGGCAAAAAGATTTGCTGCGCGCCTGATCTGCCCAAGTAGCTGACCGTAGGTGACGCAACGAGGCTGCTCATCTGGTGCTCCGGTCATCAACATCGTCAGTGCAACAGCATCCGGATCACGCTCAGCACTGTTTTCGAAGACCTCCAAAATGCTATGCTCGGGCAACCGTTCGTCGAGCGTCATCTCGGTTTCGAACTCAGCTATGTCTTCGCGCGTCCTGATCGGACGTTTGCCCAGATTAGCCATGAGGTCTCCTTTAACTCTACTAAGTTTGTTTCCGAGCTTTGGCTGAAGAACAGGATTTTGCAACTTCGATGTAAGTGCTGAAATCCAAATGAAGCTCGCGCAGACTGCGAAATCTAGCAATTCACGAATTTCCGGATTGCCCCGCAAGGCGGTCATCGAACACAAATAAACCAAGGTCTGCTATCCCAAGGAGCGGCCGTTCGCGCCTGAAAATTAGGAACCCGTTTTGAAATGACGAACAGCCGCTGCCGTCCGCCAAACCGTCAGATGTCGATCTTCTCGGCGATGCTCAAGGCGTCGTCGAGTTTCACTTCAAGATACCTGACCGTGCTATCAACCTTGGTGTGTCCAAGCAGGAGTTGGACTGCCCGTAGATTGCCGGTCTTGCGATAGATCAGTGCAGCCTTTGTCCGCCGAAGAGAATGCGTTCCGCACCCGCAATGATCCAGTCCAATGACCGACACCCACTTGCGGAAGAGACGTGCGTATTGCCGGGTCGAAAGGTGCGACGAACCGTGGAGCCTGCTTGAAAAAAGGAACTTGCGACCAAGCATGGCCGGCGATGTGACCCACTCAAAAACTGATCGTCGCGTGTTCTCGGACACTTCGAACTGAACTGGCCTGCCTGTCTTGCTCTGGACGATCGACACGCGATCTCGAACTGCTCCGGCAACGACGAGATCCGCCACTTCCAGGCGAACAAGATCGCAACCGCGAAGTTTGCTGTCTATAGCGAGGTTGAACAGCACAAGATTGCGCTGGTTCCCGGCGAGTTCGAGCCGCGCACGAATTGCCCAGACCTGCCTTGGCAGGAGTGGACGTTTCTGGCCGATCAGTCGGTTTTTATTCCACGGCGGCCTAGACGGTATGATTGTTGGAAGCTGAATACTGGACATGGTGAAGTCTCCATCCATCCCTCCCACATCAGGCATCGGCACCCTGCCAACCTGCGCACTTTACTGTCTATTCCATCATAGAAAGCGATCGCGCCCATTTCAGACCACAGTTCGAAACATTTAATGACCGCTTCTGATCAAGTCGGACGTTCGATGGAATGAAGCGAATGACCGCCATGCGGGACTGAGCCGTCTGATGCTGATGCAGAAAACTTCGCCGCCTCGCATCCACCAAATCTTGGAGCTAGTCGCCGCAGTGCAGCGCGATGTCCCGAAAGCAGACATTCAGAGTGGCTAAAAACCGCAAAACCCAAAGCCGCCGTTCGCTTTAGCTTGCGCCAGTGACCGCTATGCGGGACAAGCATGCGTAGTTGAGCTGCCCACTGTTCTGAGGTCGAGCTCCCAACAAGATCACTGGATTACTGTGAATGAGGGAGATTGAAGATGGAACTACTTCGCAACTCATCTGCCGTTGTGATTGCAGCGATGATGGTCGCTCCTCTAATGGCCCCAATTTTGGGCATTGCCAGGGCGCTAGTATTGGGAGGTGCTCAGAGAGCCGAGTGATGGTCACTTGCCGGCGGGGGTGTGTGAAGGCAGCCAGCAATCAAGCTAACAGTCCTGACGTCTGGAACACAGTAGCAACAGCCACCACACGCGGTAGAAAACGTGCGTGACCTCTTCAGTTGCGTCAAACGAACTTAAGGCTAGGTCCACCATACTTTTGGATAGGTTATCTTGCTATTCAGCAGACAAAATCATGCTAGACTTTAGTTGCTTTACGAGGAGGCGAGACCGTGTATCAAAATATTCTCATCCCTATCGTGTTTGATGACGAACACGACCAGAAAAATTCGATAAAGTTGGGTGGTCTTTTGGCAGCGACAAATGCCCAGGTCACATTTCTGCATGTGATTGAAAAAATACCCGCATATGCAACGTCTTATATACCGGAGGATTTGCAAAAAGAACTTAGAGTGGCTCTACAACAAGCCATAGATGATGTTGCTGCGCATTTACCTGGTGCGACGGGGCAACTTGTGGAGGGGCACTCCGGTCGAACCATTGTGGAATATGCGCAAGAGCATGGGGTGGATTTGATCATTATCGAGTCTCACAGACCCGGTTTTCAGGATCTGTTTTTGGGGAGCACAGCGGCACATGTGGTGCGTCATGCCGCCTGCGCGGTGCATGTGCTTAGGTAGGCGAAATTGCAGCTAAAACTCGATTTGTCCGCAACTCGGTCAAAGGCTCTCTGGAAGCCGCGTTCCTTGGCACACAAACTCTGAGCGATCTCAAATCCAAAAGTGACAGGCACAAATATGCATAGGTTGATACTCAAGATTCTGTTTGTAGGTCTAATACCGCTTTCCCTCCCGTCCTGCACAGACATTATGGGCGAAGAACAGTCGATGCCAACACGGTCCGATGGGGCGGCATTCTTTGCGCAGAACTGCACCTCGTGTCACGGAGCAGATGCACGAGGAGCAGGTCCGACCGGGCGCACTCTGACGGTTGCACCTACCGACCTAACGAAACTCAGCGCAGAGAATGGTGGCACATTTCCTGAGGCGCGCGCACTAGCTTATATTTACGGTGATCCAATCGACAGCCACCTCGCACGCGTCATGCCGCAATTTGGCGACGAAATGGCGCTGGATCTAGTTCCCGTCGAAATCGACGGCATACTAACCCCGACCCCTCGTGAGTTGGCGGGTCTGTTGTTTTACCTTGAAAGCATTCAGCAATATCCGTGACGCACATACGACTGCTTTGGGCTCAGATCGGCTTTGTTGCACAAATGGTGTGATGGGATTCACTGTATGAATCCAGCGTGATAGCTGCAGGCATGAGTAGTTGGGCCCCTACAAAGTACAAGACCAAGAATTGGTCGTCTTATAATGACAGCTTGAAGCGGCGCGGATCGTTGCCGATCTGGTTTGATCCCGAGATGGTTTGGGTGCCACCGGCGAGCGGCAAGCGCGGTCGGCAACAGAAATTCAGTGACGCCGCCATTCAGACTTGTCTGACGCTGAAGGTCTTGTTTGGTATGCCGCTGCGGCAGACAACTGGGTTTGTCCAGAGCCTGTTGCGGCTGATCGGACTGGACTGGGCAGTGCCTGATTTCAGCACGCTGTGCCGCCGTCAGAAGACGATGAACGTGAACCTGCCGTATCGTGGCGGCACTGGTTCCGCTGAACGTCCTGATTGATAGTACGGGCATCAAAGCCGAGGGAGAAGGCGAGTGGAATGCCCGCAAGCATGGCGGCCCCAAACGGCGCATGTGGCGCAAGATACACATAGGTATCGACGAAGAAACGCTAGAGGTTCGGGCAGTCGAAGTCACCAGCAGCAACATCGGTGACGCTCCCATGTTACCCGACCTCCTGAACCAAATCCCTCCCGACCAAGATATCGGCAGCGTTACCGCCGATGGGGCGTATGATGCCCGTAAATGTCACGAAGCGATTGCCGCCAGAGAAGCCCACGCGGTGATCCCACCACGCAAGAATGCCAAGCCCTGGAAGCCGACGAGCGCCGGAGCCATCGCCCGTAACGATGCGGTCAATGCGCAGCGGTATCTGGGCCGCACGCTGTGGCGACGCTGGAGCGGATATCACCGCCGAAGCCGCGTCGAAACCAAGATGCATTGTATGAAACTACTCGGCCAATCGCTGATGCGAGGGACTTCCAAAGGCAAGCCGCAGAAATCCAAATCCGCATAGCCGTCCTCAACCGCTACACGGCTCTTGGCATTCTTATAACAGAACCCGTAGGCTAAGTGTGTCTGGGTAAGGGGAAGCCCAACCATCGAGTGATTTGTGCAACAAAGCCTCTTCGGCGCATAACCACTTCAAACGGGAACGCCATCTTTACTCACGAGACAATTTCAAACTTAACCGAAGCGCCGCTCTCTCCTAGTGGCGTCAGCTTTGTTCCGGGTAAACTCGCGCATTCTGCGGTAAACTGAGACTGGTTCGAATTCCTCTGCAGCACCGTTCGGGTGGATGTGCGGCCCTGCCCGGTGAGTGCGGGCACAAAAAAGCGCCCCTCGCGTTGGGACGCGAAGGGCGCGGCGCGTGAGCTGCGACGGATCAGACGAAGTCGAACAGGTCCGGTGTGACGGGCGCTTCAAAGGCAAGGATGTCCTGAACAACGTCCCCGGCATCCGCAACCAGACCCCCGACCACCGGCAGGCTGGAGCCAGCTTCGACGATCCCGTTCATCCAGCCGTCGAAGGCTTCGGCGAAGGCGATCTCCACGGCGCTGACCGCTGCGGCGTCGCCCAAGTGATCGGCGAAGTCCACGAGGCCCGCGTCGGGATCGTCGTTCTTGAACTCGAAGCTGTCGACCTCTTCGATGCCGGTCTGGCCTGCGCGGTCAGCCCAGGAGGCGGTGAAAAGACCCTCGTCCCAGGCGTCGGCCAAGTTGATCTCTTGCACCCCATCCTCGCCCACGATGCGCAGGAGTTCGACCTGGGTCTCGGCTTCGTGCATGTTCTTGATGCGCAACTCGCCGCCGTCGCCTTCGATCACCAGATCTTTGCCGCTTTCAACGAAGAAGCGCAGGTCGGAGCCGTCGAGCGATCCCGCCTCCCGGAGTTCGAGGACGTCGTTGTCACCGCCTCCGCCGCCGGACACCGCGTCGAGCTTGTCGGAGGCGAGCTTGAGGAAATCCCCCAGTTCGCGCGCCGCGTCGAGCCCGGCTTCATCGATGTCGGTCTCTTCTGCGCCACCGAAGGTGTAGAGGTAGGTGTCGTTGCCCTGGCCCCCGATCAAGTCGCCGCCTGCTTCGCCGGCTGCGAGGATGTCGTTGCCGTCGCCGCCAAAGAACTGCGTCTTGGCATAATCGATGACCGAGGAAATCGTCGTGTAGATATCTTCGACCTCGGACTTGGCGTCGTCGATCAGGTCACCCACGGCATCCGTCAGCTTTTGCAGCGGGTTCATGGCGTCGAGCGTGTCCTTGAGCCCGTCGATACGGTCGCCGATCTGCGTCAGCGCGCCGGTGTCAGCATCATCCATCGGGCTCGTGCCTTCGGGCAGGGAGGGCACGATCGCGTCCCAGAAGAGATCGCCGAAGGTGCCAGTGTCGATGACCCAGTCCTCGCCGTCCTGACCGAAGCTGAAGTTCGCCTTGTCGCCGGTCATCAGCATCAGGTCGCCGCCGGTCCCCCCGAAGGAGAAGTTGTGCGAGCCACCGCCCAAGAAGATGTCGTTGTCGGCGCCGCCCATCTGGAAGCCCAGGTCGCCACCGACGGAGAAGACGTCCGCCCCGTCGCCGCCGAACTGCAGGTTCAGCGAGGGCGCGTTTTCGAGCATCTTCTCTTTGAACTCCTCCTTCTCTTGCGCTTTGCGGGCGTCCTCTTCGGGCTTCTCGTCGTCTTCGGAGCCGTCAAACTTGGCCGCCACCGCGTCGCCAGCGTCGCCGACCTTCTGCTCCAGCCGCTCTTTCAGAACACCCAGCGGGTCCGCCTCGCCGTCGCCGCCGCGGCTGATCATGAAGTCGCCGCCGTCGCCACCCATCTGGACCTGGACGCCCGCGTCATCGCCGCGCTCGATGGCCACCATAACGTCGGTGTCCGCGCCGCCCTCTTGGACGTTGACGCGCCCCAGGCCCACCATCAGGTCGGTGCCCTCGCCGCCAAGCTGCACGGTTGCGGTACCACCGCCGATCATCAGGTCCGCGCCATCGCCGCCGACCTGCAGGTTGGCTTTGCCTTGGCCCAACGTGATGTCGGTCTCGGACCCGCCGATCTGGATGTTGGCTTCGCCACCGGCCAGCATCACGTTCAGCCCGTCGGTGCCGGTAGAGTTGGCGTATTCGGCCAACTTGTCCGCCGCGTCCCCAAGGTCGAAGTCGCCCAGTTCGATGTCTGGGATGGTCGACCAGATCTCGCCGCCGAACTGCAGGTTGCCCTTGCCTGCGCCGATCAGCCAGTCGCTGCCGGTGCCGCCGACCTGGATGTTGGCGCCGCCGCCAGCCAGCAGGATGTCCGCGTCGTTGCCGCCGTACTGGATGTTCGCGGTGCCTGCTGCGATCGCCAGATCCCTGCCGTCGCCGCCAAGCTGCACATTCAGAGATCCCACGCCGAACATCTTGTCGTCGCCGGTGCCGCCAAGCTGAACGTTGGTGTTGCCTGCGGCCAGCATCATGTCATCGCCCGCGTCGCCGAACTGCAGGTTCAGGTTGCCAACGCCGACCATGGCGTCGTCTCCGTCGCCGCCCGACTGCCAGTTCGCGTTCGAGACCGCGACCATTGTGTCGTCGCCATCCTCGCCGCTCTGGACCGTGGCCACCACGGCTGCCGCGACCATCTTGTCGTCGCCGGTGCCGCCAAACATCACGTTGACGCCGCCCGCGCTGACCATCACGTCGTCGCCCGAGCCGCCGAACATGGTGTTAACGCCGCCCGCGGCCGTCATTTCGTCATTGCCCGCGTCGCCCTTGAGCACGTTGACGCCGCCGAAGGCTTTGATCATGTCGTTGCCGTCGCCGCCGTGGGCGTTGTTGACGAGCCCGATCGCTTCGATCGTGTCGTCGCCCACGCTGCCATACATTTCGTTGTAGGCGCCGATGCCTTTCATCGTGTCGTTGCCCGACCCGCCCTGCATCTTGTTCCACGAGCCGCGGCCTTCCATGTGGTCGTTGCCGGAACCGCCGTCCATGTCATTCTTGGCGCCGTAGCCGTACATCTTGTCGTCGCCGGAGCCGCCGATCATCTTGTTGTAGGCGCCGTAGCCATAGAGCTTGTCGTTGCCGGTGCCGCCGTCGAGATGGTTCTTGGCTCCATACCCTTTGAGCGTGTCGTCATGGGCCCCGCCGTAGAGGTTGTTGGAGGCGCCATAGCCGTAGAGCGCGTCGTTGTGGTTGCCGCCGTGGAGATCGTTCTTGGCTCGGTAACCGTACAGCCGGTCATTTTGGTCGCCGCCCGACAGGTAGTTATAGGCGCCCGTGCCCTTGAGGTAGTCGTAGCCGGTCCCGCCATAGAGCTTGTTGGTCGCGCCGGAGCCGTAGAGGCTGTCGTTGCCGGAACCGCCGTTCAGATAGTTGTAGGCGCCATATCCATAAACCTTGTCGTGACCCGACCCGCCGTAGAGATAATTGCTGCCGCCGTAGCCCTTGACCGTGTCATTGCCGGAGCCACCGTCAAGCCGGTTCCAGCCGCCATAGCCGTAGACGAGATCGTTTCCGGATCCGCCTTTCAGGTTGTTTTTGACGGCATAGCCATACATCTTGTCATTGCCGCTGCCAGCGTCCTTGTTAGTTGAATATCCATAAAGTTTATATGTCTGATGCGGAGATGTGATTGAGCTACCCATTTGTCCTAATCCTTTGATTTTGAAGTCAATAATTGAAGGTTGAAATTATGCGGCGATGGCGCGCGCCCGGGTCCAGTGCCCGTCCGCGTCTCTTCCTGGGAAGTGCACGACCTTGCGGACGGCCCCGTCTGCTTGGCGGCGGACACATGTGAATGCGGTCTCGGGAAAGACAGTGCGGACAAGGTCCCGTCCGATCGCGAATCCGTCGCCATAGGGGGCGACGACATCCATGACAACTGGACGGGGGCCCGTGGCCCAATCGGCAATGGTCAATGCAGCGTTTTCGTGCAGCACGGCCGTCTCACGCGACGTGTCCAGAAACGCCCAGGTGGCGAAGGCCACCGGAAGACCGGCGCGGCGCCAGACGCGAAATTGCCCCAGCGCAATTGCCGGAAGAACCAACGCCAGGCTGTCCTCGACGCTGCGGTGCTTGTGCAAGGCGCTTTGCGCCATAAGGGCGGCCATTTCACCCAGAGGGCCAAACGTTGCTTCGGTGGATGGTGTATCTGTGGTCATTGTCTTGTACTCCTGTTGCATCCAATTGACCGTCTGGTGTTGGCCATTCGTGATGCATCCATCGTGTCCTGGATGGGCAAAGAGCAGGGACATTGTCTGGAACGCAGGCGGGCCAATCTGAATTTCAGATAGCCTCCGATCGAACCATAGTTGTGCGCTAGCAAGATGCGCAGACAAACGTAACCTGAGGAACCTGTACGCAAATGGCCGAGAAATTCCGCCCGAAGCTTGCCATTAACAACCCCGCACCGCTAACGTGCCCGGGGACCAAAAGCTCCAATCTCGAACTGGTTTTTGTCGAAAGGTTTTCCTTGGCCAACGCGTCTGAACATTCCGCAGCGCTACCGGCACCACAATTGGTGAGCACGTTGCAATTTATTTTGCGGGCCGAGGCTCGTTTTCTGTCCCGGCTGCGTGCGCGTGCAGCGGAGCGGTGCAAGATCAAGGGCGATATCGAAACCGTCCAACGCGAACTGAACCACGAGAACGTGGTCAATGTTGCGCGTTTCTTTTTCTTGCTCAAAGCGCTCGACTGCGCCACACCCGAGGCTGTCGAGGCGTTGATCGAAGGCCACAACCGCAAAGTCAAGTCTCTGATCAATAGTGAGAATTTCCAGACTCGGACCCGCAAGGAACTGGAGAAATCGGTGTTCAAGGACGCGCAGCAATAAATTTGCGTCAAGACGGTGAAGGAAAAGCGCCGGGCGGTGTTCGCCAAGACTGAAATCGCCGCTCTCTTGTTCGATCACATGAGCCGGGACAGCGCGATCAAGGCCATTGACCTGATGGTGCGCGCCGGGTTGCTGCTTGAAGAGGATTCCGATCCCCTGACCGGCACCAACAGAAAACTGATAAAGACTGATGGCGTTTTGGAGGATGCAGTGACTGACTATCTGCGTGACATCCAAGCGCACGCAGACGTCGCAAAGGATATCCAGCCATGAAGACCCTGTTTCCCGCAGCCTTGATGACCCTCTTTTTGTGTTCCGCAGCCCCTGCGCAAGAGACCGATCTCTTTGGCTTGGAGAACACTGAGCTTGCCTGTCTTTTTCTGGAAGAAGCCGAAGATATTGCCGGGATTGCCCCTGAGGCGCGGAAAACTTGCAATACCAGTAGCACCAAAATCACCAGAAGCACTAGAAGCACTAAAAGCGTGACCGGGTTCGACGAGATTGGGGTTTTGCGCGACGCCTACCGCGCTGATCCGGAGGCCACATTGGATTTGATAGAACGCATTTTGAAGGCCGGTCGCCTCAATTAGAGAACCAGACTTGTTTTACTCTCGCACCTCTTCCCATACCCACGGCAACACGTGGCTTAGACGCGCCGCCACCGTACTCAGATCGGATTTCTCGGTGCATGCCTTGTCGTCCCGGCATCGCTGGCCATGGCAGCCAATAAGTTGGCGGGTACCATCAGAGAAAACAAGCTTGAGCCGGGTAGGGCGGTTTCGTAGTTTCACCGGATGACCAAACCTGATCCATTTCGTTATTTTAAAACAAGCCGTGAGATTATCCGCCTGGCGGTAATGCTGTACGTTCGTTTCCCTCTGTCCCTTCGAATGTCGAGGATCTGCCGCACGAACGCGGCATCGATGTCAGCCATGAAGCGGTGAGATACTGGTAGCATCGGTTCGGCCCGATGTGTGCGTCCGAGATCCGAAAGTGACGGATCGGGGGTATGAAATCCAGCCGATGGCGGTGGCATCTGGATGAGATGTGCGTCAAGATCAACGGCGAGCAACATTACCTTTGGCGGGCCGTCGATTACGAGGGCGAAATTCTGGAAAGCTACGTCACAATGACGCGCGCAAAGAAAGCCGCCTTAAAGTTCTTAAAGAAAGCAATGCGTAAGCATGGTCGCCTAGAGGTCATCGTCACGGACGGGCTGCGATCGTACGGCGCTGCGCTGAAAGAGATTTGCGTCGCAGACAAGCAGGAAACAGGCAGATGGATGATCAACAGAGCGGAAAATTCACATCTGCAGTTTCGTCGACGAGAACGGGCGATGCTCCGCTTTAGACAAATGCGATGTTTGAAGAAATTCGCATCCGTCCATTCTTCGGTCCACAACCACTTCAATCAGGAGAGACATCTTTACTCACGAGACAATTTCGAACTTAACCGAAGCGCCGCTCTCTCCGAGTGGCGCCAGCTTTGTTCCGGATAAGCTCAAGCATTCTGCGGTAAGCCGAGACTGGTTCGAATTCGTCTGATACCACCATTGGAGGTGCCGGACAGCAGAAGTCAGCCAGATACCCTAACCCATACAGCAGTGGCGTCATCACTCACTTTGAACCTTGGGAATTGCCTGCAAGCGGAATCTTTTCTTTCAATACCCCGTATTTCTTCGACAATCGTCCCCAGGCCTTTGGACTTTATGATTTCAACCATCTCTTGGGCCGTATATTTTCTATAGTCTGTGACAATACTTGCAAATCCATCGCTCATCAAAATCACTTCGTCGCCGATAGAGATATTGAAATGCGCATAGTGGGTCGCCAGAGTCGACGAATTTGCATTAGGGCTGAGAGCGAAGTGGTTTTCCCGTGACCGATCTATGCGACGGTTTTCCAATACTTCACCTGTCAAAACTGGATCTGTGCCGACGCCCACCCCGAGTGCACGTGCTTCTGCCATTTCCGCACTGGAGTCGGGTGCGTCAGTGCACCACACGTTATTGTCGTTTGAAATCAGCAAAATCGGGCAATCAGCGGCCCAAGCAACCGAAAGAACATCATCCTTTAGAAGGGCGACCGCGAACGCTGCTTTCGGCATTTCCCAAGGGTTGGAAACCTCCCTGGTCCTTTGCGCTTCGAACTGGGCCTCAATTCGCGAAAATGCGGCCTGACAAGTCTGTTGAATTTCTGTTGCTTCTGAAGTCTCGAAGGCGCTGCTGGCTGCTGATGCGAGCCACGAAGCTCCTCCCTGACTGCCGAGTAGGCCAGGTTCAGACAAATCGGTTGCTCCGTCGACGACCCAAGCCAGATTGGCGATTGATCCGCATCGGTCATCATTCGGTTTGTCAGCGTGCCCACTGATACTGACGGCTTGAAGAAATTCGAAATGCATGCCGCTCGGTTCCTCTAAATATGAACTGTTTGCCCAGCAGAGACCGACCACTTCGTGCCCAGCTCATCAACTATTGGAACGATGCTCTGGGTCTGCAGTGGCTTCTAGTGGCTGCAAGCCGGCCAAATCCCCAGATATCCGATTGAGGTCGGACAAGTTGGTTTCTCCAGGAACCAAACCACTCGAAATGCCGATGATATTGGCCGGTATAGATGTTGCAGAACGCAACGCATCCTCGACACTTATTCCAATCTTGTTGACAACATTGCTTACTGCTTTGGTCAAGTCCAGATCGGCGCCTGCGAGCGTGCCGTCATCAAGGATCAATCTGCCGTCACGCCGTGATATCCGGCGATCATCGAGGGAGAATTCGATGTGTTCCGTTCCGGCTACGGCCATTGCATCGCTGACAAGAAAGATCCTGCCCGGTCCGGTTTTTCCCTTCCAGGCTGCACGCATGGTTGCGGGATGCACATGAATGCCATCAGCGATCAAGCCGGCGGACAGTAGTCCCAATTCCAATGCGGCTCCGACTAGGCCTGGTTCGCGGTTTCCGAGTTGGCTCATCGCATTGAACAAATGCGTCACGCAGGATGCGCCTGCTTCGGCGTAGGCCCGGCATGTGTCAAAATTGGTGTCCGAGTGACCGAGCGAAACGAGAATGCCTGCCTCGACCAGCGTGGTGACCTGATTAAGCGTAACGCTTTCAGGTGCAATCGTGACTTTGAGGACCGGAATGTCAGCCTTGGCAGCAAGCAGTTGGTGAAGGTCTGCATTGGTCATGGGCCGGATAAGCGATGCGTCGTGTGCGCCCTTGCGTGAAACAGACAGATGCGGTCCCTCAAGGTGCAACCCGACAATACCGGGAACATTTGCGTTCAAGGCCATGCGCACGGCATCTATGGCGGCAGTGGTTTTCTCGCTGCGGGCGGTGATCAACGTCGGCAGGATTGAGGCCGAGCCGAGTGACCTGTGCGCCTCGGCGATCAATTTCAGCTTTTCAAGGTTTGGATCGTCATTGAACATGACGCCGCCGCCGCCGTTGACCTGAAGGTCGACATAGCCGGGTGACAGGATATCCCCATTCAAATCGATGACGGTTTCAGTGGCGGAAATCCGGGAGTCCGGTACCAACCCGACAAACACGCCATCATGAAACTGCGCAGCCTTGGCGTCATGCAGGTGTTCGCCGTCAAAAATGTGCCCGCCAATAAATGTTACGGTTGCCAAAGTCATACTGTTTCGGTCACTTTTTTGAGGTGCCGAGGTGTGTCAGGATTGATGCCTCGGCTGCGTGCAACCGTCTCGACCATCCCATAAAAGGAAACGATTGCGGCGATGGGATCGGTCAGCCAGTGGTCCGTCCGTATATGTGGCAACGCGGTTGCCTTCTTGAGTTTGTTTGATGTTGCAAAGACCGTCGCACCTTTGTCGGCCAATGTATCGGCGACTTCGGCTAAATTGCTTTCGGCGGGATCACCTGCCGCGAAACCAATAACCGGGAAACCTTGTTCGACGATGGAAACCGGGCCATGCAGTACTTCTGCGGAAGAATAGCTTTCCGCGTGGATCAGGCATGTTTCCTTGAATTTTAACGCGGCCTCATTGGCAATCGCCCAGGACGGGCCGCGCCCTAGCGTAAACAGCGATCGCCCGTCCATAACAGCGGCGGCCTCGGACCAGTCGCAGGCAGTCGCGTTGGCCAGATGGGCGGGCAGGGTATGGATTGCGGAAATGAGATCGGAGTCCTGCTTGATTTCGGCGATTAACCAGAGCCCGGTAACAAGGGAGGTGACGAAGGTCTTGGTGGCGGCGACACTAAGTTCTGGACCGGCATGGATCGGCAGGGTGTTTGAGGCGACCTGTGCAAGATCGGAGGAGGGATCATTGGTGATCGCAACGGTCATGCTTCCAGAGTTCGTGACAGATTTCGTCATACGCACAATATCAGGGCTCGTTCCCGATTGTGACACCGACAGGCACAGCGCGCTTTGCGCTGCAAGGTCGACGTCGTAGACGGATTTCACGGAAGGTCCGACCGAGGCCATGGGGCGGCGCAACACCAGCTCACTGGCATATTTCAGGTAGGTGCAGGCGTGATCCGATGACCCACGTGCCACCGAAAGAAGAAAGCTTGGGTTCATGTCGCGCGCTGCTGTTGCGGCCGCGCGGATGTCATCACCGCCGTCGGACAGAAGACGGTCCACAGCATCCGGGATTTCAATGATTTCCTGGCGCATGAGGGTGGTGTCAGAATTCATCAGAAGAACCTTTTCAATGAGAGAGGCGTAGTTCGGCTACGAAATCGTAGGCGTCACCGCGATAGATCGAGCGGGTGAGTTCCGCGACCCGCCCGCTTTGCAGATAAGAGGTACGTTGTATACGCAGCCCTGCAGTACCCTCGGCAACGTTCAACAGGTCCGCTTCCTCAGTTTCTAGATTGATGGCAGAGATTTTTTGAACGGCGCGGACCGGGCGCATGCCGGATTGCTCTAGCAAATCATAAAGCGAAGTCGTCACTGCAGTGGGATTTGGCAGAATATCGAGCGGCAGAGCCGCGCGTTCCAGTGCCATTGGTCGCCCGCCCGCCTCGCGCAAGCGGTAAATCCGCGAGACTTGATCGCCCGTGGAAAGATCAAGGGCCAGTACCTCGTCAGGGGCGGGCATAAAGATCCCCCGCTCAAGCCATTTTGACGTGGTCTCCAGCCCGCGTCGCTGCATGTCTTCGGTGAAGGAGGTCAGATGGGACAGTGACTGTTCCACGCGAGTGACCGGCTCGCGTACGAAAGAACCTGACCCCTGGCGTTGCTCTACGGTGCCCTCGCGCACAAGTTCCTGAATGGCCTTGCGAACGGTAACACGAGAAAGATCGGTTATTTCCGCGATCTCGCGTTCAGGCGGGAGAGAGGAGTTTGGGGCAAGAATGCCATCTTCAATCCCGGCCTCAAGCCGTCTGCGCAACTGCACGTAACGCGGACCAGCGGACCGGCTTAACCAGCCTTCGGGCCGCAGGAATTCAGCAATGTCCATGTGTCATTTCCATTTCCCGCGCGAGCGCAATCGCCCCGTCAAGGGGCTGCCCAAGCGGTTCGGTGAGATCGGTTTTCATGCCTTCGGGCAAAAAGGGGGCGTATTGCGGGCCGATCCCACCCGTGAGGCATATCGTCAGGCCGGGCGTCCACCCCATGTGTCCCAGGTCGGTGGCGATGTGATCAGCCCCGGATTGCAGGATTTTCAGCGCGACAGTATCACCGCTTTCGGCATGCGCGGTGACCTGCGGCGCGAGGGTGCCAAAGTCGATTGGCTTTGCAGTTCGGGCAAATTCCACCACGTTGTCTGCATTCTGAAAATGGGTCATCAAGTCTTGCACCAATGCGGAGGCGGAGGCGAACCCATCAACTTGGCGTAACAGCTGCGTCAACGCCTTGCGCCCGACCCATTGCGCTGAAGCCTCATCGCCAAGGGTCGCACCCCAACCACCACCAAAGCGTTCTTTGCCGCCCATCTGCGAGGCAAAGAAGGAACCGGTGCCGCAATGCGCGACAAACCCGTCGTTTTGCCCCAAGGCACCGCGCAGTGCGGGACGCCTATCATCGGCGTAACATACGTTCTTCAGCGGCAGTGCGGACATCAAGCGCTCGACCTCCGCTGTTCCGGTTGCCCCCGCCAGTCCAACGAAAGCTGGCAGATGGTAAAGGGCTTCGACCCGAGTTTCTGCCATGCCCGCCAGAGCGGCGATTCCATCTTGCAGCCGCAAAACAGAGCCGTCGAAATCCGTTGACACATTGGCCGACCCGGTTTCTGCAACCACGCGCTTCTCTGCCGTCTGCAGGGCAAAGCGGCAACGTGTTCCGCCGCCGTCGATAGCAAGGACTGGTGTGTTGCGCGAATCTTTCATAAAGATACCTTTATAATACCTTTGTTGAATTTTAAAGGCCCAAGTAGTACCAAAATCAACATATATGCTTTGCAATCGCACAAAGCATGGCAAAATTGCGGCAAGAAATTAAATGGTAGACAAATGGTATTTAAAAGGTATCTTGATCGAAGCTTGAGGGAGAATCGTGTGTCTGCGAAGACGACGGAACAATTGCATGACGGCGCCGCAGGATTGGATCAACGTCCTCCAGCGGAAATTGCGGCGCTTCTTGCGGGCGGGCAAGTTGCTGCGGCCGAGAGTGTTCAAAAGGCAATCCCAGCTATTTGCGCAGGCGCAATGGCCATGGCGCGCACAATAAATGCCGGCGCTTGTCTGCACTATGCGGCTGCAGGGTCCTCGGGATTGATGGCCGCCGCGGACGCACAGGAGCTCGGCGGAACATTTTCCATTCCTGCAGTGCAACTGCGGATTCACATGGCCGGTGGGTTGCCGTCCGGCGTCGAGATGTCGGGTGATACAGAAGACGCCACCGATGGGCTGGCCACAGCTTTGGCGGAACTGTCCAAAAAGGACACGTTGATCACGGTGTCGGCTAGCGGGTCGACCCCATTCACGATTGCTGCGGCGCGTATCGGCAAGTCTAAGGGCGCGACCGTCATTGGCATTGCCAACAATGCAGGTTCTGAATTGCTTGAAATGTCTGATTATGCGGTACTGCTCGAGACGCCGCCCGAAGTTTTGTCCGGATCGACCCGGATGGGAGCGGGTACGGCCCAGAAGATTGCACTCAACATGCTGTCAACCTTGATGGCGACGCATCTGGGCCACGTCCATGATGGCATGATGGTCAACGTAAATGCTGACAATATCAAACTGCGCGCCCGGGCTTGCGGGGTCGTCGTCCAGATCGCTGGCGTGTCGGAGGCCACGGCGCAACAGGTGCTGGATGCTGCAGGTGGCGACGTCAAAGCGGCTGTTTTGATGGCCGCCATGGGGCTGTCGCGGGATGCAGCACAGGCCCGACTAAAAGATACAAATGGACATTTGCGCCCCATATTGGAGCGCTCGGTTTAAAATCATCACTTTCGTTGCAATCTGGGAGGAACCAAAATGACCCGCAACACGATCAAACTGGCTTTGCTGAGCACGGCGCTCACCGCCACCGGAGCCATGGCGCAAGACGTCACGCTAAACATCGAAAGCTGGCGAAATGACGATCTGGTGCTTTGGCAGGAAGAGATCATTCCGGCATTCGAGGCCGAGCATCCCGGCATCAAGGTGAACTTCACACCATCTGCCCCGGCTGAGTACAACGCCGTTCTGAACTCCAAGCTGGATGCTGGCTCTGCAGGAGACATCATCACCTGCCGTCCGTTCGACGCATCCTTGGCACTCTTTGAGGCGGGCCATCTGGCCGATCTTGCTGGCATGGACGCCATGGGCAACTTCTCGGACGTTGCGAAATCGGCGTGGCAGACAGATGACGGCGCGGCGACGTTCTGCGTGCCGATGGCCTCGGTCATTCATGGCTTCATTTACAACAAGGACGCTTTTGCGGAAGTGGGCGTCGATGTGCCGAACACCGAAGCTGAGTTCTTTGCCGCTCTTGAGGCGTTCAAAGAAGACGGAAACTACATCCCGATGGCTATGGGCACCAATGACCAGTGGGAAGCCGCCACTATGGGCTACAACAACATCGGTCCGAATTACTGGAAAGGCGAAGAAGGCCGTCGCGCACTGATCGCGGGCGAACAGAAGCTGACGGACGAGGCCTGGGTCGCTCCATATGCGACGCTAGCGAAGTGGGGCGCATATCTTGGCGACGGGTTCGAAGCTCAAACGTACCCGGATAGCCAGAACCTGTTCACCTTGGGTCGCGCCGCGATCTATCCTGCGGGTTCGTGGGAAATCTCGGGTTTCAACGCGCAAGCGGATTTCGAGATGGGCGCGTTCAAACCACCGGTTCAGAATGCAGGCGACACATGCTATATTTCTGACCACACCGATATCGGCATCGGGATGAACGCGGCAACAGATAACCCGGAGGCTGCCAAAACGTTCCTTGCCTGGGTGGGTAGCCCCGAATTTGCGTCAATTTTCGGCAATGCTCTTCCTGGCTTCTTCCCGCTGTCCAAGGAACCGGTGGAATTGTCAGATCCGCTGGCCAAGGAAATCGTCGGCTGGCGTGGTGAGTGCGAGAGCACAATCCGTTCCACTTACCAGATCCTGTCTCGCGGTACGCCAAACCTCGAAAACGAGACCTGGGGCGCATCCGTGGCGGCCATCAAGGGCACCTCGTCACCCGAAGAACTGGGCACCGAGCTGCAACAGGGCCTCGCCAGCTGGTACGAACCACAGCAGTAACCCCTCCCGTTACTGCCTTGTCCGGGTGGCATTTCCCACCCGGACCCTTCAGGAGATTTCCAAATGCAACGCGCTCGTACACGCTGGCACATCGCTGTGTTTCTGGCTCCCGCCGTGCTGGTCTACACCGCCGTCATGATCTTTCCCCTGTTCAACACGCTGCGCCTCGCGCTCTACAGCAAAGTGGATCAGGAACGTATCTACGTCGGTCTCGACAATTTCCGCACGTTATTTTTTGACCCGATCTGGTCCGAGCAGTTCTGGAACGCGCTTGGGAACAATTTCTGGTTCTTTATCGTGCACATGCTGGTTCAGAATCCCATCGGCGTGGCGCTCGCCGCCGTCCTGAGCCACCCGCGATTGCGCTTTGCGGCACTCTACCGTTCGGCAATTTTCATTCCTACAATCCTTTCTTTTGTCATTGTCGGTTTTGCCTGGAAACTGATCCTGTCGCCGATCTGGGGCATTGCGCCATCCATGCTGGATTTTGTCGGGCTGAAATCACTGTTTGCGCCATGGCTGGGCAAGGAAGAATACGCTCTGACAACACTGGCTCTGATCTCTGTCTGGCAATTTGTCGGCATCCCGATGATGCTGATTTACGCGGCTCTGCTGTCGATCCCCGAAGAAATCCTTGAAGCGGGAGAAGTAGACGGCATCACCGGTCTGTCCGCCTTCTGGAAGATCAAGCTACCGCTTATCCTGCCGTCCATCGGCATCATTTCGATCCTGACATTCGTAGGCAATTTCAATGCCTTTGACTTGATCTATGCTTCCCAAGGCGCGCTAGCCGGTCCGGACTATTCGACCGACATCCTCGGTACTTTTATGTATCGCACTTTCTTCGGCTTTCAGTTGCAACTGGGGGACCCGCATATGGGGTCGGCCATTGCGGGCGGTATGTTTGCTATCATCCTCATCGGGGTCTGCATCTACCTGTTTGGTATCCAGACCCGGATGCGCCGCTATCAGATGTGAGGCTAAACAGATGAATAAAGCGCGTACTAATCCGTTCAACACAGTCGCCATGCATGGGGCGCTGATCCTCTACACTCTGATCGCGCTCTTCCCGGTCTTCGTGATCCTGATCAACAGCTTCAAGACTCGCAAGGCGATCTTTCGCGAACCCCTCGCATTGCCCGATGCCGAAAGCTTTTCGCTGATCGGCTACCAGACCGTGATGAAACAAGGTGACTTTTTTCTGTATTTCCAGAACTCAATGATCGTGACCGTCGCCTCGCTGTTCTTTGTCCTGCTCTTCGGCGCCATGGCGGCGTTCGCATTGGCGGAGTACCGTTTCAAAGGTAACACGCTGATGGGGTTGTATCTGGCGCTGGGCATCATGATCCCGATACGCATCGGGACCGTGGCCATTCTGGAAATGATGGTGGCGAGCGGACTGGTGAACACGCTCTGGGCGCTGATCCTGGTCTATACGGCGCAGGGCCTGCCATTGGCGGTCTTCATTCTCAGTGAATTCATGCGGCAGGTTTCAGATGATCTGAAAAATGCCGCCCGCGTTGATGGCCTTAGTGAATATGCAATCTTCTTTCAGCTTGTCCTGCCACTGGTGCGACCCGCCATGGCGACAGTCGCTGTATTCAACATGATCCCGATCTGGAATGACCTGTGGTTCCCGCTGATCCTTGCCCCGGCAGAAGAAACCAAGACACTGACTCTTGGTAGCCAAGTCTTCATTGGTCAGTTTGTTACGGACTGGAACGCGGTCCTTTCGGCGCTGTCGATGGCGATCTTGCCGGTGTTGGTACTATATGTGATTTTCTCGCGGCAACTGATCCGCGGCCTGACATCCGGAGCAGTCAAATGACCCGAGTACTGATTGTAGGCTTGGGAAATATGGGTTTGTCTCATGCTTTGGCTCATCATCACGCCGGGTCAGAGATCGTTGGACTGGTGAATCGATCCGAGATTGCTCTGTCGGACGCCTTGGTTGGCTACCCACGCTTCAAAAGTTTCGAAGAAGGGATGGAGACCAAGCCGGACCTTGTAATAATCGCGACCTATTCCGATAGCCATGCGGATTTTGCCTGTGCTGCGATGGAGGCAGGTGCGCATGTCTTTGTTGAGAAACCGCTTGCAACCACGGTTGCGGATGCGCGCCGCGTGGTTGAAACGGCCCAAAGGTTAAACCGCAAGCTGGTTGTTGGATATATCCTGAGGCACCATCCGTCGTGGGTGCGGTTGATCGATGAGGCGCGCAACCTTGGCGGGCCATATGTGTTTCGTCTCAACCTCAATCAACAGTCGTCCGGTGTCGAGTGGGAGACCCACAAGGCGTTGATGCTGACCACCAGTCCAATCGTTGATTGCGGTGTTCATTATGTCGACGTGATGTGTCAGATCACGGATGCCGATCCTGTGCATGTGCATGGAATGGGGCTGCGCCTGTCGGCTGAGATTGCCGAGGGGATGTACAACTACGGCCAGTTTCAGGTCATCTTTGAGGACGGTTCAGTCGGCTGGTATGAGGCCGGATGGGGGCCAATGATGTCAGAAACGGCGTTCTTCGTTAAGGACATCGTGTCGCCCAACGGATCTGTCTCTATCACTGATGGTAACAAGGGTGCTTCGGCCGATATCGACGGCCATACAAAGGTCGGGGGCATTCTGGTGCATCGCCCTGAAGGTGATCAAACCATCGAAATGCCCAATGAGCCCGGCCATCAGGAACTGTGTGATGCCGAGCAGTCCTATGTGCTGCGTGTCATTCGAGAAAACATCGACCTCACCCGCCACATGAGCGACGCGGTGCAATCCCTCGCTATTTGCCTGGCTGCCGATGAAAGCATTCGCACAGGTCACCCCGTATCTCTCAAGGAGCCAAATCTATGACTGCTTTGACCCTGACCAACGTGAACAAGTCTTTTGGCGACGTTCACGTGTTGAAAGACATAAATATCGAGGTCGAGGACGGCGAGTTTGTCGTTTTCGTCGGACCGTCAGGATGCGGCAAGTCCACACTATTGCGCGTGATTGCGGGTTTAGAGGATGCGACGTCTGGCGAAGTGCGCATCGATGACAATCTGGTTAACGCCACTCCACCGTCAAAACGCGGCATCGCCATGGTGTTCCAGAGTTATGCGCTCTACCCGCACCTGAATGTGCGCAAAAACATGTCGCTGGCCCTCAAACAGGAACGTAAAAGCAAGGCCGTTATCGAACAACGGGTCGCTAAGGCCAGCAAGATGCTGGACCTTGAGGCATATCTTGATCGCTATCCGTCCGAGTTGTCCGGCGGCCAGCGCCAGCGTGTTGCCATTGGTCGTGCTATAGTGCGCGAACCAAAACTCTTTCTCTTTGACGAACCTCTATCGAACCTCGATGCCGCGTTGCGGATGAACACGCGGCTTGAGATCGCTAAACTACACGACGCGCTGGCTGCCTCGATGATCTATGTGACTCACGACCAGACTGAAGCGATGACCCTTGCAGATAAGATTGTTGTTCTGTAGGATGGACGCGTCGAACAGATCGGCAGTCCAATGGAACTCTACAACAATCCTGTGAACCAGTTTGTTGCAGGTTTCCTGGGGTCTCCCGCGATGAATTTCATGCCTGCCGGGTTTATGTCGGAAGGCGACCCAAGAACGCTTGGCCTTCGTCCCGAAGATCTTCGACTTCAGACAGATGGAGAGCTGACTGCTGCAGTCCTGCACGTGGAGCATCTGGGTGGTGACACCAATGTTATTGCTCAGGTGAAAGGCACACAAATCACTGCGCGCCTGTTCGGGCAGCATTCAATCAATCAGGGGCAAACCGTCAATTTTGGGTATTCTCCGGAACGGGCCTATTACTTCAACGCTGATGGGCTCCGTATGTAGGGTAAAGATTCCCAGTCAGTGTTTAGTATCCACTGTCTGCAGCAGTCCCACCGACTTTCAGTCGGTCCCGCTTTAGCGTGAATCAAGGAGCGGATGGGGCATTGTCAGACAAAACCAACTTGAGGCGGGCAGGGCGGTTTTGTAGCTTCGCGGGATGACAAAATCTAACCCATTTCGCTAATTCAAAACCAGCCCTGAGATCATCCGCCTAGCGGTAATGATGTACGTTCGATTCCCGCTTTCGCTAAGGAATGTCGAGGATCTGCTGCACGAACACGGGATCGACGCCAGCCACGGAACGGTTCGGTTCTGGTGGAACAGATTTGGTCCAATGTTCGCGGCTGAGATCCGCAGAGACAGGGTCAGCCGTATGTGCTTTCATTCGAATTGGCTGTGGCACTTCGACGATATTTTCGTGAAGATCAACGGCGGAACCACTATTTGTGGCGGGCTGTGGACCACGAAGGCGAAGTGCTGGAAAGCTACGTGACGAAGCGGCGGGACCGCAAAGCCGCGTTGAAATTCCTCAGGAAATCAATGAAGCGATACGGTCGCCCTTAAATCATCGTGACCGAAAAGCTGAGGTTATACGTTGCTGCAACGAAAGTCATCGGCAACGCCGAAAGGTAGGAAGCGCTCCACAAGTCCAACAATCGGGCCGAGAATACGCAACTGCCTTTTCGACGACGAGAGCGAGCCATGCTCCAATTTCGGCAAATGCGATGCTTGCAAAAGTTCGCAGCTGTCAATTCTTCAGGGCACAAACACTTCAATCAGGAACGCCACCCCTACTCACGACGCAATTTAAAAACTAGCCGAACCTCCGCCCTCGCCGAGTGGCGCCCGCTTTGTGCCGTGTCAGTGCACGCGTCTGGCGGCAAACTGAGACTGGTTCGAATTCGTCTGACAGCACCGTTCGACGTCGTCGATGTCGCCACACAAGCTGATTGCAGATCCAAGGACGGTCAGCCAACCGTTGCTTATTTTGTTATGATCTCAGGCCCCATCACCGCGTTGGGTAAAATTGTCGATATCGCAGGCACATAAGTCACCAAGATCAAGAAGACGAACATGATGGCGAGAAACGGCAGCGCTGCGCGTACAACGCCCATCATAGACATATTAGCGACCCCGGCTGTCACAAAGAGGTTCAACCCAACCGGAGGTGTGATCATTCCGATCTCCATATTAACCACCATAATGATGCCCAAATGGATCGGATCGATCCCAAGCTCAATCGCGATGGGAAACACCAATGGCGCGACGATTACCAAAAGGCCCGACGGTTCCATGAACTGGCCACCGATCAACAGGATCACGTTTACGACGATCAAGAACATCACAGGGCCAAACCCGTAAGACAGCATAACTTCAGTTATCTTTTGAGGGATTTGCTCATCTGTGATCACGTGCTTGAGAAGCAGTGCGTTGGCGATCACAAACATCAACGTGATGATCAGCTTACCTGCATCGCGCAAGGTGCCCACAGTGTCGGGGTGCCAAAAGGCTGTGACCAATGCCTGAGGTTTGCGAAAGATGGACTCTCCGTTTTTAAGCGGTCCCATATCGCGATAAATGAAGCAAGCGACAAAGAACGCGTACACTGAGGCAACCGCCGCTGCTTCGGTGGGTGTAAAGATCGCGCCGGTAACGCCTGGAACGCCGTAAATGCCGATCATGATGATCAGGATAAGCAGCAAACCCCAGACCGCGTCCTTGAGGCTACCCCAAATCTCACCAAAGCCTTTGAACTCACCTTTCGGCATATTCTTGATGCGGGCCCTAATATAAATCCCGATCATCAACATGGTGCCCGCCAGAAGACCGGGGATTACACCTGCAAGGAACATGCGTCCCACAGACACTTCGACAGCAGCTGCATAAACCACCATCACGATGGACGGCGGGATCAGGATGCCCAAGGTGCCGGCATTGGCGATCACGCCAGCCGCAAATTCCTTGGTGTAGCCAACCTGGCGCATCGCCGCGATCACAATGGTCCCGATAGCCACAACCGTTGCCGGCGAAGACCCTGACAGGGCCGCAAACATCATACAGGCCAGAACGCCTGCGATTGCCAGACCGCCCCGCAGGTGCCCTACCAGTGCGATGGAAAAGCGGATGATCCGCTGCGCCACACCGCCCGTGGACATGAACGACGAGGCCAGAATGAAGAAAGGTATCGCCAGCAGAGTGGAATGCCCTTCAAACGCCTCGAACAAGGTCTGCGCAACAGAGGCAAGGGAAGTGTCCGAAAACACCAATAAAAAGACGATGGAGGAAAAACCAAGGGAGATGGCGATGGGCACGCCCACCAGCATCAGGCTGATGACCATGACAAAAAGCAGCAAGATTTCCATTATTCTTGTTCCTTGAGCTTTGCCGCAGCTTCAGCCACATCGTCTTCCGCCTCATGGCTGACGATCAGCATATCTTGTTCGCCTCGCCAAACCCGAAATCCGACTTGGACAAAGCGGTAAACCAGCAACAGCGCCGAGACCGGCATCACAATATACGGCACCACCTTGGGCAATTTTTCGTAGGCGTCCCCATCGTTGAATACGCCTTCCAACCATCCAAGGAAGAACGGCACCGGGATGTCTTGGGTTTCGTACCATCCTTGCCCGCGAACTTGTTCGAACCCGGTTGGGAACCAACGCCCTGATGTAGGATAAAGGTTGGCGTAGGGGGCCCAGTAGTCCCATGCGCCTTTCAAAAGAAGCAAAGAGTAGGCAAGGCAAATCGCTACCACGAACAGTCCTAGTCTGCGTTTGGCAGGCGTAGAGACTCCATTCACGATCGCGTCGACGCCCAAATGAAGCGTATGCTTCACCGCATAAGACGCCCCCAGAAGCACCAGCCAGGCAAACAGAAAGACCGTGAGTTCCAGCGCATAAAAGATGTTTGAATTGAAACCGTAGCGCGCCACCACATTGGCAAAAGTCAAGAGCGTCATCGCACCAAGTATCACGGCGATCAGAGTCTCTTCGATGTGGTCTATAACGCTTTGGGAACCTGAGCGTTGTGCAGCCATGTTGCTCTCATTTCCTACAGATGAGGGGCGCTGTCACCCTGACAAGCGCCCCTTGGGAGATTTTAGGCAGATGCTAGATCAGTTTACCAAAGAGGCGTTGATCGCCTGTGCTGCGTCGATGTTGGTTTGCCCCACATCTTCTGCGAACTGGTCCCAGACAGGCTTCATCGTGTCGACCCATGCTTGGCGTTGCTCAGGTGTCAAAGTGCGCACAGTGCCACCCGCTGCGATGATAGCCTCTTTGGCTTCTTCGTTGACCTTAGTGGATTCTGCATTCCGCGTCGTCGTGACCTCGTTCACGATTGTAACGAACTGATCACGAACATCTGCCGGCAGCCCTTCAAGCCAGTCGATGTTGGTCACCAACAGATAGTCGATGATACCGTGGTCGGTTTGGGTCACACCGTCCTGTACTTCGAAGAACTTCTTGCCGAAGATATTGGACCACGTGTTTTCCTGCCCATCAACAACGCCCTGTTGTAGCGCGCCATAAACTTCTGAAAACGCCATCTTCTGAGGCGAACCACCAATGGCTTCCATCTGCGCCACCAGCACGTCAGAAGACTGGACGCGGAACTTCAGCCCATTAGCGTCTGTCGGCGCGATCAGCGGCTTGTTGGCTGACATTTGTTTCATGCCATTGTGCCAGTAAGCCAGCCCTTGCAAGCCACGTTTTTGCATACTGTCCAGCATGCCCTGACCGGCGTCTGAGGCTTGAAAGGCTTCAACTGCGTTGATGTCGTTGAACATGAAGGGCAGATCAAAGATGCGGAACTGTTTGGTGAATTTTTCAAACTTGGACAAAGACGGCGCTGCCAGCTGTACATCGCCTTGAAGCATCGCTTCCAGCACCTTGTTGTCGTTATAAAGCGTGGAGTTAGGGAAAACCTCCATGCACATCTGGCCGTCCATTTCGGCATTCACGCGCTGCTCCAAAAGCGTTGCCGCAATCCCTTTCGGGTGCTTGTCGGTGTTTGTCACATGGCTGAACTTCACGACGATTTCACCGTCATCACAGGCTGCAAAGGCAAGGGATGGTACGGTGGCGACTGCCGCAATACATGCGGCCTTCAAGAACTTTTTCATTGGTTTCCTCCTGTTGCGGCGATCCTCCGCGCCGATAAATTACAAATGCCAGTCGATCGAAGCCTAAAACAAGCATTTATCGCAAAATATTTTTTGATGTTTTTATACAGACAGTTAGCAGGGGCAGGGTGTGCTGGTTGCAAATTTTTCCGAAATCTCGGACACAGTGACCTGTAATGAACCAGCTGATCCGAAGCCGATTCCGAATAATAATCGCATATCTGGTATATGCGGTCTTGGTTGCCGGCCTGGCCTGGGTGTTTCATCAAAACACCTTTCACAACGAACTTATCGCCCTGCGCGCTCAGGGCGAGGTCCGGCTTAGCGAGGCTTCCAGCCGGTTGCGCCTGCAAATCGACAGCCATCGCGCGCTGACGAATGTGATCGCGAACGATACCCGGATCGTGCAGGCCATAGCGGAACAGCGATACGCAGAGGCAAAATCTGCGTTGGAGGAGTTTGAAGCAACTTATGGGGCCTGGAGAATTGATCTAAGCGCACCTGACGGAACCATCTTGTTCAGTTCCTCCAATGCCTCGCCAGATGTCCGACATTCTGACGCGTTCCTACAAGCGGCGCTGAACAATCGCCTTGGGTTTGCCCAGGCTTTGGAGAACGGCGAACGCATCATCAAACTCAGCCGCAGCGTTCTGATTGATCATTCAAGACCTGCGGGGGTCGTCGTCCTAAGCGTTTCACTCGCTGCACTCGAATTTGAATGGCCCGTCGCGCCAGAGCCCATTGTTTTCTTTGACGTAGAGCAACTGGCGTTTTCCTCCAATCGGCCTAATCTTCTCTTGCTGTCGCGCGGCCAGGACCCGGAAATCGCAGCGTTCAATCTGACCAAAAGCACGCGCAACCGCGGCTTGCAGCTTTGGCAATTTCGCCCACCAAACGGGGACTTTCTAGAGGTCATCAAGGCAGAACAGTTTGTCCCCCATCTGGACCTGACCGGTGTGATCTTTCTGGACACTTCGGAACCCCGCGCCACGGCCCGTTTGCGCTCCATACTTGTGTTGGCGGGGGCGGCTGTTCTTGGCCTGATCGGAACGGTTGCTTTGCAACAACGGCGGGGCCGGGTTTTTGAGCAGCAATATTCTTCGCAACTAGAAGCACGTGTCGAGGCGCGCACGCACGAATTGCGTGGCGCACAGGATGCGCTGGTTGAAGCGTCCAAGTTGGCCGCACTGGGGCGTCTGTCTGCCGGGGTCAGCCATGAGCTGAATCAACCTTTGGCGGCAATTCTGAATTTTGCCGAAAATGGTCAGCAGTTTCTGGCGCGTGGCCGCAGTGGGCCTGCGGCGCAGAACCTGACACTGATCTCGGATCAGGTGCGGCGTATGGCACGCATCATTGGAAACCTGCGTGCCTTTGCGCGGCAAGAAGTGGCCCCAACAGAACAGATCAACTTTGGAAATGTTGTCGCCTCGGCGCTTGAGCTCAGCCGTGAAGACATTGCCGAGGCGGGTGTGACTTTGGATTGCCACTTGCCAGAAGAAGCATTGTTTGTTCTGGCCGGGCAGGTGCGGCTGGAACAGGTCGTGCTGAACTTGATCTCCAACGCCTTGGATGCAATGGCACAAAGCAAGCGTAAGGACCTATCGCTTGCACTGCGCTGCGCAGGCGATACCGCGGTCCTAACCTTGTCAGATACCGGGCATGGGATCGCGGATGTCTCTGCCGTGTTTGAGCCGTTTTACACCACCAAGGACCTTGGTGCGTCCA
The DNA here is from genome assembly GCF_039945315.1 of Tateyamaria sp. Classification (GTDB taxonomy): domain Bacteria; phylum Pseudomonadota; class Alphaproteobacteria; order Rhodobacterales; family Rhodobacteraceae; genus Tateyamaria. The sequence goes on from NZ_JBDUXB010000032.1 coordinate 29,207, forward strand.
AAGGACTTGGCATGGGGCTTGCGCTTGCCCATGGGATCATTGCGCGCTTTGGTGGCACCCTCAGTTGCAACAATTTGGATGTTGGCGCTGAATTCAGAATTGTTTTGCCAATTGTGGAGGGCTCAAATGCTTAAAAAAGTGTTGATTATTGAAGACGACCCCGTCCTGCGTGCCTCCATCGAACAGACATTGGAGTTGGACGATTTGGAGCCAATCCCGACAAATGGATTTGTGCACGCGCGCCGCTCGATCCGCTCAAACTTCAGGGGCGTGATCTTGTCTGATATCAAGATGCCAGATCACGATGGCTTTGATGTGCTTGGCTTCGCTCAGGCACGCGACCCTGATCTGCCGGTGGTGCTGCTGACTGGCCATTCCGATGTGCCCACCGCCATGAGGGCCTTGCGCGAAGGGGCCTATGAGTATTTGGAAAAACCCTGCGAACCGCAGCGTGTGATAGACGTTCTTCGCCGCGCGCTGGCGCATCGGGCATTGGTACTGGAAAACCGCGCCATGCGCGAAGAGCTCGATCAGGAGCGAGACCCGGATGCAAGTGGATCCCTGTCCGAACGGCTGGAAGCCCATGAACGCCAGATCATCGAACAGGCTCTCAGCGACGAAAGCGGTAAAGTCGCCGCTGCGGCGGCACGTCTTGGTATCCCGCGCAACACGCTCTACGACAGAATGAATAAACTGCGGGTGGTGGCAAAGGCGTTTCGGTCCAAACATAAACAATAAATATGCCGTTTTAGAGTTTTGTCAGACGATACCAACCTGAGACGGGCAGGACGCTTTTGTAGCTTTTCGAGATGACAAAACGCTCCCCATTCCGCTACCCACACCTAGTCTAGAGATCATTCGCCTCGCCGTGATCATGTATGTTCGTTTCCTGCTGTCACTTCGGAATGTCGAAGATCTGCTGCATGAGCGCGGGTGTCGGTCGTCAGAGTTTTTGGAACCAATGGCGACCTAAACTAAGAGAGAGTTTGGCTCATCTTGTTGGTTTGATTATGCGGCGCGTTGTCTGTGTTGCAAGCGGCGCGCTTCGAGCGTCTTTCGTTTGATCCTTTCCCT
>NZ_JBDUXB010000033.1:0-67030 GCF_039945315.1 Tateyamaria sp.
ACCGCATATCCACGCTCAACAACCTGCGCCACGGCGTCCTGCTTAAACTCATCCGTAAACCGTATGCCCTTGTTCATATCCGTCTCTCCTTGGTTCCAAAATTACCAAGCAAAGCGTCTACAAATCTAGGGGCACCTCACATCGATGTGGGGACTGCTAGTGCGCGACAACGGAAATCCACTGCTAGCCTTCGCGAAACAGAAGAATTGCAAAGACGACCAATGCAACCGCCAAGCAGCACAAGAGGTATGGTTGGCCCGTCCGGTCATGGCCCGCATGAACTACCACATTGCCCGGTACAAGCCGATGATATTTTCTACAGTTGGAATGCGAGGATTGTTTCCGGGGGACCCAGACGCAATAGCTTGCTCTGCCATAAGTAAGAGCATGGCGCCGTCAGCCTGATGACCCAGATCGGACGGGCATGGCACGGCCAAGTCCTGATTTAGCCTACGCAAGCCATCCACAAGTTTGGTACAAGCTGTTGCATCGCTATCGTTGTCTCCTGCCATCTCCATGGCTCGCGCACAATCAGCATACCGATGCGGTGCAGCGTCCACCGAGAACTCTGTGACCGCAGGCAATAGCATCGCATTAGAAAGCCCGTGAGCGACGTGGAAATGGGCCCCAATAGGCCGGCTCATCCCATGGACCAATGCGACCGAAGCGTTGGAGAAGGCCATTCCGGCTTGTGAAGCCGCCAGCATCAAGGCTTCGCGAGCCTCTGCATCAGAGGGATCTTTGTATGCCCGTCTTACGTAAGTCGCGATAAGCGGCATGGCAGAGAGTGCGAACGCGTCTGTATAGGGAAACGATTTGCGACTGACATAGGCCTCAATGGCATGGGTAAGGCTGTCGACCGCCGTATCGGCGGTGATGCGCGCTGGCTTTGTGACTGTGAAAGTCCAATCGATCAGAGCGGCGGTTGCCACACAGGCAAGGCCCGATAAATTGTATTTCTCCGGTCTTTCTGTGTCTGTGATGACGCACCAACGTGTCAGCTCTGAGCCTGTGCCACCTGTTGTTGGGATCAAGACTATGGGAACACCGCAACGATCGATTTGGGCTGGGGCTTTGTAGTCCCGTACATGTCCGGAATTTACGGCCATGAAAGAAACAGCCTTTGCTGTGTCCATCGGGCTGCCGCCACCAAATCCGATCACGCAGTCATAGTCACCGGATCGAAAAACCGAGAGAGCTGCGTCGACACAGACATCGGTGGGGTCCTCCACGACTTGATCGAAAACGCCCCAAGTCAGATCGCACTTTTCCAAGACATCAGTCAGCCGGGTCAAGTATAATCGAGCGACTGTCGGGTCGGTCACGATCAAAGGGCGTGACAATCCCAATTGAGACAGAACCTCCGCTGTCTCCCCTGCCACACCGCCGCCCACACGAATGACGCGCGGCGACTGTACGCGCCCAATGGTTCCAGTCTCCATTAGAAGTCCTCCTTCTGATCAAAGAAGCCTAGGTGACTGAGGCGAACAAGGGAAAGTTTGCCTAGTGACGTAAAGAATGAAGGTTGCGTTGCTTAGGCTGTCGTCGACAGCAGTCAGCAGAAGTTTGAGCCGTTAGTGGTGAAGTTCGCTCAGCGACCAAAGCGGATGTTTGAATTGTCAGCTTTCTGGTACGCCCGCGCGCCGCAATCCTTCAAGAAAACCATGATGCCGGGAATGCGTTGCAGGGGGCATGCTGTCGACGACACGTTTGATCGTCAGGCCAGGATAACTGCTCATCAACGAGGCAACCGCTTCATCTGCTTCCTGTTGCCGTCCAGCATTGGCGCAAAAGCTTGCCAGATCACGGTAGGCCCAAGTTACTCCGGGTCCGGCAGTTAGCCCGAGCTTGGCAAGTCGGATCGCTTTGTCGAACTCCCCTGTGAGCCCATTGGCATAAGCTCGACCGAAATGCAGGTTGAATAGGAAAGGGTCTCTCGGACTGAGTGCTTCAGCGCGGTCGAATGCGGCAAGTCCTGCTTCGACATTCTGACGATAAACATTGTTCCATCCCAGTCGCATCCAACCCCAAGCAGAATTTGGGTCTAGCGAAAGAGCATGCTCTAGAATTTGGCCTGCGCGATCATGATCAAGACCTGTCATTCCCAATGCTGCAGCAATGGCCACCAATGAAGGTGCATGTTCTCCAGCGGTCAGGGCTGCTGTTTCTGCGTCCTGTTGCGCGTTTTGCCGTGAGATGAGTGGTGTATCGCTCCACATGTAGGTGGCTTGTTGAGCGAACGCCCAGGCCCGCAAAGCTTGTGGGCGAAAATTCCCGCGATCTTGCTCCAGTGCCGCGCTCAACAATTCTATCGCACGCTCGTTCTCTTCGCGGCGGTGTGCCCAGAAATGAGGGAAAGCACTCAAGTAAAACTGGTAAGCCTTTCGTTCCATTGGAGCCACAGCCCGAGCGGCTGCGATTTCCGAGGCACGTATGGATGGGGACACTGCTCCGGCGACTTGAGAAGCTATCCGATCCTGAAGTTCAAAGAGGTCTTCCAAATCATCGTCGTAGCGCTGTGACCAAAGATTTGCTCCAGTGATTGCAGAAGCAAGCTGCGCCGATATTCTCACTCGGTTTCCAGATCGCCGAATGGCGCCTGTCACCACATATCTGGCGCCAAGATCTCGTCCGACTGTACGAATATCTACAACTCGCCCCTTGAAGCTGAACGCAGATTGCCGAGCGATCACTGAAATCTCACCAACGCTTGATAAGGCTGACGTTATCTCGTCCACGACACCATCCGAGAAGAACTCATTTTCACCTCCAAGCTCCTCAAAAGGCATAACCACCACAGTCGGGAGGCTCGATGTTTCAGGAAAATGTGCTTCGGCACCTTGACCCAAAACCCACGCCTCAATGGGTTCAGGCATGTTCTTGACCTTAATCTCTCCGATCGGTCTCAAGCTTTGATCGACATTGCTCTTCACCTGATCTCGCGCCGTGCGCGAAAGGCACAGGCCACCGACGGGTGATATTGCCTCAAGGCGCGCGGCAACGTTTACAGCATCACCAAGAATGTCGTCGCCCATGGCAACGACATCGCCAACATGCACACCAATTCTGAAACGCAGCCGCTCTTCTTCTGGCTTATCCAAATCCCGTTTTGACATCGCATCTTGTATGGCGAGAGCCGCACGCACCGCTTCTATTGGGGATTGAAACTCTGCAAGGAATCCGTCACCCATGGTCTTAACAACACGTCCACTGGCTTTCTGAACAAGAGGCTCCACAACCCTGGACCAGATCGCGCTTAAACGGGAAATAACGCCCTCTTCATCCACCGCCATTAAGCGTGAATAGGCCGCTAAGTCCGCAGCAACTATCGTTGTAAGTCGCCTGATGCGAGGTTCCCCCAGGGTAAGTAAGTTCAGTCTGGGCAACTATCACAACGACTGCAATAGCCGGACCAGTGGTCATTACTGTTTGTTCTGCCACTCGGTCATTGGCGTAAGTTTGGAGCGAACGGGGGCCTTGCCCCGCACAGAAGTCGTTGTTGCATGATGAAGCGAACGGCAGTTTCGAGCCCAAATCAGGAGATTCTGACGTCTCGTTACTGCACCGCAAAGATACTGCTCTCGTGTTTCTGGTTGAATTCCCCTCCGCGCAAAATACTGTGAGGAAGGCTCAAACAAAAGGTTAGAACAGCGCATGATCCACCGATCGGTCCTTTTCCTTTTCGGCGCAATATCGTTGTCCGGTGTCGCATTCGCTCAAGAGCGCCCGATTTTCGATGCGCATATCCACTACAGCCACGACGCCGTATTGTCCGTCCCTCCAGAGCAAGCTGTGAAAATTTTGCGGGAGGCCGGCGTGCGAAAGGCGTTGATTTCCAGTTCCGATGACAACGGTACGCAACTGTTAAAGGCGGCGGCCCCCGATATCGTCGTTCCAGCTTTGCGGCCTTATGCCCGCAGGGGTGCGATTGGAACGTGGATGCATGATCCTTCCGTGATCGACTATTTGGAGAAAAATCTGGCAAAGAACCACTACGAGGCCATCGGAGAATTCCATGCTTTCGGCGACGACATCAAGACTCCGGTGCTACAGCGCCTGATCGTCTTGGCGCGCGAACGCAATTTGCTCTTGCACCATCATGGTGATCGCGCCGCACTGGATCTGATTTTTGAGTCCTGGCCCGACGCACGGGTTCTGTGGGCCCATTCAGGGTTTGTCGATCCGGGCAGTGTTGTGGATGCATTGGACACATATTCGCGGCTTTGGGCAGATTTGGCGTATCGATCAGACATGGCGTCGCGCGGCAGGGTAGATCCTGATTGGAAAGCCGCATTTGAGGCCCATCCTGACCGGTTCATGGTTGGTACCGACACTTTCGCGCCCGAACGCTGGTACTATGTTGGCCCACATGCTGAGTTTTCCCGGGAATGGATGGACACCCTGCCAGATGGCCTTGCTGACAATATCGCCTTTGCCAACGCTGAACGCATGCTGCAGACAAAATGAAACTGCGGGCTCTTGCCTTGGGGGTGCTCTGGTCGGGGGGCGCTTCGGCGTGCGGCACCGATGGGGTGCCTCTGATATCTTCGGACCAAGACGCGCCTCACGTCGAAATGTTTCTGGATGACATGCAATTGGCCCAGCCTTTTTCGGTCAAAGTGATTGTATGCGGCGATAAGGACATCCACAAACTCGTCGTTGACGCTGAGATGCCCGCACACCAGCACGGGATGAATTACATCCCAACTGTTGTTGATTTGGGGGAAGGCGCGTTTCGTGTGGATGGCATGCTGTTTCACATGCCGGGTGTCTGGGAAATACAAATGGACCTGTATGACCAGACTGGCATCACCCGCTATACCCAAACGACCGAATTGCAATGAAACGCGGGTTCATTTGCGCCATGCTTCTTTTGGGCGATCCGGTCATGGCAGACGTGATCCTGTCGCCTGTCGAGATTTCCCAAACCCTGTCGTTAGGGCCATGGCCGCCCGAACCAGAGCCCGACAAAAGCAACAGGGTGTCGGGGGATCGGGCTTCGATTGCCTTGGGCGAGGATTTGTTCGCAGATCCAATCCTGTCCAAGGATGCCAGCCTTGCCTGTTCAAGCTGTCACGATCCGGCGCAGGGGTTTACGGTTCCATTGCCCCGCGCTGTTGGTCGCGAAGTTCTGGATCGCAATAGCCCGAGTGTGGTGAACCTTGGTGGCTTGCGCTGGTTTGGCTGGGGGGGCAAAAGCGACAATCTGTGGGCGGCCAGTTTACACCCGATTGTCGCGGATCAGGAAATGGCGCACAGCCCACAAAGTTTGCAGGCGGCGCTTTCAGCAAGCCGGTTCAAGCCTGCTTATGAGGCCATCTTCGGTCCGATCGACACGCAACCGCCCGAGGCGGTTCTGGTCAATACCGCTAAAGCTCTGGCGGCGTACCAAGAGGTTTTGGTGACGCGATCAACCGCCTTCGATGTGTTTCGAGATGCACTTGAAGAGCAAGACCATGCCACAGCGCTCAGCTATCCCGAGGCCGCTCAACGTGGTTTGCGGATCTTTCTTGGGAGGGGGAATTGCATCATGTGCCACAGCGGCCCACGGTTTTCCAATAACGAATTCCATGATGCAGGTGTTTCGTATTTTATCGATGAAACAACGGTGGACCAAGGACGGTTCGGCGGGCTGAAATTTCTACTGTCCAACCCATACACACTGGCTGGTGAATGGAGCGATGATGAGGACAAACAAGGTGCCTGGGCCGTGCGGAATGTCCGCCAAACGCATGCAGATTTCGGCACTTTCAAGACACCAAGCTTGCGTGGAGTCGTTGAAACCGCGCCCTACATGCACAACGGATCGCTGCCAGATCTCACTGCTGTTGTTCGGCACTACAACGAGATCGATCTTGAGAGGATGCATGCCGATGGTGAAGCAATTCTCCAGCCATTGAACTTGTCTGAAGCCGAAATCTCAGACGTGGTCGCGTTTCTTGAAACTCTTAGTGAGGTTTCCGACTAAGAAGCCAAGATGGCAATATTGGCGCGTATGGTCGGTTTGGCTTGAGTGACCGACACCAATGTCCGCTATTCCGATCAAATTGTTAGACAGCGGCGGCTAGGCTGCTCAGGTGAATAGTTGCATTGTTAACATTTGCTGCGCTTGCAAGGGTCTGGATTGCCCGCATAGCGGACAGGGGCGTCATCGCGGATGAGTGGAGGCTTTGCGGAAACATCGCTGACGAGTTGAGCCGATCCAACACGATGCCTCGCTCTTGTGAGCGGCGAGATCCGTCGCCGATGGCTGGCAACGCAACTCGATACTCCTGCGGGCGTGCACAATTGTTTTCAGTCTGAAATATGAGGCCAAAGCGGTTTGAATAGCGCTTGTGTCTCCGTGTCACTTGAGCACAGGTTGGTCTAGGGCGCGTATCTGCCCTGAGTCCTCATCATTTGGGACAAGGTCAATGAATACACAGTCAAATCGCGCCACTTGGCTTGCCGTTTCTGCGATGTTCGTTCTGAACGGCGCACTTTACGGCATTTGGGCCGCGCGTATTCCGGCGATGGCGGCGCGTCACGACCTTGATGCGGGGGAATTGGGTCTGCTCCTGTTGTTGTTGGCGGGTGGGGCGATCGCCGCTTTTCCACTCGCCGGGCGCTTTGCCGACAAGCTGGGTGCTGCTTTCATCACGTTGTGGATCGCGGTGGCGTACACGGTGGCCCTCGCGCTCACAGCGCTTGCTCCGAACATCGCCACCCTCGCAGTTGCGCTTGCCGTGTTTGGGGCGACGCATGGTGCGATGGATGTCGCAATGAACACATGGGCGGGAGAGGCCGAGCGCCATATCGCGCGCCCGGTAATGTCGTCGTTTCATGCGATGTTCAGCCTTGGAGCCGGTTTGGGTGCGGCAAGTGGGTTTTTCGCAGAGCAATGGGGAGTTGGCATTCTGGTACATTTCATAGCCACGGGTGCGGTTGTCGCCGCACTGACTCTGGCCGTGGCTCGTATCGGTTGGGTCTCGCCCACTCAGGACCGGGTGTCAGGCACGCCGTTGTTTCCGTTGCCCAAAGGCCCGCTGGTTGCCGTCGGCCTGATCGCGTTCTGCACTTCCATGGGCGAAGGAGCGATGGTCGATTGGAGTGCTCTCTTGCTGATCGAAACAACTGCAGTCACACCCGCGCAGGCGGCCTTGGGTTACACAGTTTTCTCGGTGGCCATGGTGATCACCCGATTGATGGGGGATCAGGCTACGCGTGTCTTTGGTCCTACACCCACGGCGCGGATTGCCGGGGTGATCGCGACAGTGGGGGCTATCAGTGCGGTGTCCTCGACGAGCTACGGCGTGACCCTGACTGCCTTTGCGTTGATGGGGGTCGGATATGCAGTGATCATGCCGCTGGCCTTTTCACGGGCCGCGCGCGATCCGTATTTGCCACCCGGTACAGCCATCGCTTCTGTGTCGACCCTTGGCTATGGCGGGTTGCTTCTTGGTCCGCCGCTGATCGGGTTTGTGGCCTATGCGAGCACGTTGCGCACAGGCTTTGCCCTTCTGGCGGTTCTGGCGGCTTTGATCATCGTTCTTGCAGGTGCGGTGCGCGCAAAGTAAGGCGGCCCCCTTGCAGGCACGCACGGGCTGGGGCAGGGAAGTGGGATGAAGCTGGCTTCCGTATCTCTCATCGTGCCCGACTATAACGAAGCGATTGCCTTTTATTGTGGGCAGATGGGCTTCGATCTGATCGCTGATATCGATCAGGGGCGCAAGCGCTGGGTCGAGGTGCGCCCCGGCGAAGGTGGAGCGTCCTTTGTGCTGGCCCGGGCCGACGGACCCACCCAACAGGCAGCCATTGGGGCGCAGGGTGCAGGGCGGGTGTGGCTGTTCTTGCAGACGGACGATTTTGCCCGGGATCATGCGCATTTGCTGCGAGCGGGTGTCACGTTCGAGGAATAGCCACGCGTGGAGCCCTATGGCACAGTCGCCGTATTTCGCGATATCTTTGGCAACCGCTGGGATCTGATCGAGCGTCGCTAGGGGAAAACCTCGAGAGTTGTCTCGCCCAATGGTCCGAATGTGAGGGTCAGAGTGAAGGTCGTGGGTATGGCGGTGGCAAAGGTCAATTGGGTGCTGACCAACGCGTCTTCTGCGAAGTTGACATAAACTGGTGCAATAGCGGGGCTTGTGGCACCAGGGGCCGATATGCGGGTGAGCACAATCGGACCGCCGAGGCCTGTCATCTCAATGGTTACCGCCAGTTGGTTATTTTTTCGTTCGGTCGATAGGACGCGGGTGAGCACTTCGGGACCGTGAGGCCCGTCATGTGCGTCAAGTGGGGCAGGGGCGAAAAGCATCACAATGGCAATCATCACCCAACTGGGCGGCCATATCGCATGCCTCATGATCGATTTGCCCATCGGTTTCCCTGTTTCTTTGCCGGCCCCGTAATATTGCCCAAAGATTTTTGCTGCGCGATGTGATTTTCCACTTGCAGCGCAGGGCCGGGATAAGTATCTCACGCCTCACCCAAGGAAGCGGGCGTAGCTCAGGGGTAGAGCATAACCTTGCCAAGGTTAGGGTCGGGCGTTCGAATCGCCTCGCCCGCTCCAAATTACCAAAGCCTTACATGCACTTAGAGTAAGCCCTTCGGGGCACCGGGCAATTCGTTTTATGCAGTTGCGTGTGAGCGTTCACGCGAAAGATGTGAACTCCAGTTTTGGAGAATCGTCATCAGGATTTGGCAAGGTGCTCGGAGATAGGCTCCGGCATGGTGTCGAGGGTTCCAATATTTAACTTATTGGCTCTATGCGGCCTGTTCTTGCAATCACGCACCGTTTTTCACCTTCCGCTCGCGGCGGATGATGTAAATTCCAGTGGCGACGATTACCAGCGCACCAACCCACGTCCAAGAGTCCGGCAGCTGGTCAAAGACCAGCCAACCCCAAAACGTGCCCCAGATCAGCAAGCTGTAATGAACTGGTGCCAGGACAGATGCATGGGCTATTTCCAGCGACTTGATGATCATCAATTCACCAAGAGCAGCAAAAAAGGCCATTCCGAATAATAGCGCCCATTGCATACCTGCCTCAGGCATCGTCCAGAAAAATGGAAGCGGTATCGACAATGCCAGAGTGCTGACAAGAGCAGTGTACGCAACCGTTGTGACCGTGCGGTCGTCTTTTGCCAAATGGCGCGACAAAACTTGCCTTGCCGCAAAGGCGGTAGCAGCCAGAACGACCAGAAAGCCGGCTGGATGCATGACACCTAAGCCTGGCCGGATGACAATAAGAGCCCCGCAAAACCCCACGACAACGGCGCTCCATCGCCTTAGGCCAACTTTCTCGCCAAGAAACACCGCTCCCATTGCGGTGACCAAAAATGGGGCCACAAAACTGATCGCAACTGCGTCCGCCAGCGGAACAAATTTTATCGCAAAGATAAAGCAAACGGCCGAAGTAACCGCCAATAGTCCTCGTCCAAACTGCAGCGCAGGATGACGGGTTCCAAAAATTGACGGACCGAGCATTGCCAGAGCGACAATGACGCCCGCCAGAAGGCCAAATTGACGAACCCAGACGATTTGGACCGGGTGGAAAAACTCGGTGAGCAATTTGGCTTGGGTATCTGCCACGGAAAACACGAAAAAACCGAGACCCATCACCAACAGGCCCCGCACATTGTCTGGCGCGCTAATATCTGCGCTTGATCTGGACTCGTTGGAAGTCAATTCGGTGTCTCTGGTGGCTAGTGAAAGCCGTGATTTTCGACATCACCGAACATAGTGTGTCAATTTCAGGCTGTGTTCTAAGTGACCGTAGTTGAATCCTTTAAACAGAGCGACAAGGAAATCTTTCAGAGCAGACAATTCTATTGTTCGAGCGCAATCCGTACTTCGAACCCCGGGTTCGAAATCACACTCTGAAAAGGGACCGACCCAGTAAAATTCAGTGATCTGAAGGCTGAACAAGCCGGCTCATCAACTCCGCTCGTTTCTGCGCTGGATGGGTTAGGGCCAATGACATTCATCCCAAGTCGAGCAGCATTCGGAGGCCAATTTGCCTGATCTGCTGTATTTGAGGTTTGGTCGGACTGGTTAAGTTCCCTCGAAGCGTGGCGTTTCCTTGGCCAAAAAAGCTGCGATTCCGGCTGGTCCATCTTTTGTGCACATCATATCGGCGATAGATCGCGTTTCTCGATCCAGCTGGGTTTCCAAGCCGTCCGAAAATGCCGTGTCCAGCAGCCTCTTCACGCCACCAAACGCCTGTGTCGGCCCGGAAGCGATTTGCCGTGCAATCGCACGGGCTTCGTCCATCACAGTCTCTGGCGGCACCACCTTGTTGACCAAGCCCCAGGCCTGAGCTTCGGCGGCAGTCAGGACTCGGTTTGTCAGCATCAACTCTTTGGCCCTTAGCAAGCCGACATGCTTCGCCAGATAGTACGTCGACGATCCGTCCGGGGTTAGGCCTGATGATGTATAGGCCGAGACAAACTTGGCCCTTTCGGATGCGACGACATAGTCGCCAGATAAAACCATAGAAAACCCGCCGCCGCCCGCGGTTCCGTTCACGGCCATGATGACCGGTGCGTCGATGCGAGCAAGCCGGATTAATCCTGCATGCAACAAGGTGGCCATTCGGGTCAGATGGGCGGGTTTGTCTGGGGCGGCGTCCATTTCGGCAAGGTCACCGCCGCCACAGAACATCTTGCCCGTGGAGGTGACAATGACGGCGCGCACGTCCGGTGCCCCGCAGCGCACCCCAATGTCAAACAACTCTTCGGCCATACGTGCATTCAACGCGTTGGCGGGGTTGTCCTTGCGGTTCAGGGTGATTGTCGCGATCCCGCCTGATACCTCGAAGCGAAGTGTTTCATAGTCCATGGGTATGACCTCTGTCAGGTTTTATAGCACATGCCTTGCGGCTTGTCGTTCCAGTTCGAAGGGTTGGGAAAGCAATGCCTCGACGTCGTGGGCCCCGATCGGTTCGCCACAGTCCGGACATGTCATGCGCGGCGCAACAACCTGTCCACACGTCTTGTGCATGATCTCTACGGGGGTGTCTTCCGTACTCAGCCAGCGATCACCCCATTGCTTCAATGCGATGATCACCGCCCAAAGGTCACGCCCCTTTTCCGTCAGATGGTATTCATAACGGGGCGGACGTTCTGAATAGGCCTTGCGTCGGATCACCCCCTGAGCTTCCAACTTTTTTAAGCGCTGAGAAAGAAGATGGGACGACATGCCTGTGAGGCGCAAGAAATCGTCAAAGCGTCGGGTGCGCAGGAACATTTCCCGCACAATCAGAAGCGTCCATTCATCACCAACCTGCGCTACAGCGCGCGCGATTGTGCAGGTCTGTGATGGAAGGCCAGAGCGGCTCATGTGAGGTCACTTCAATTTTTGAATTGACTAACTTTTAAAGTTGAAGTCTCCTGCTTGTCAAACAAATCCACGGGGTCAGCCCTATCGGCCACGCGCCGAGCCGTGCCAAAATCTTGGCGGTTGCCTGACAGGTTTCCGAGAGGTCCGTAATGAAAGTCTATTTTGCTCCCCAGTCGCGTGCCGTGCGCACGGTTTGGTTGCTGGAAGAAATCGGGAAACCCTATGAACTGGTGAAATTCACGCTGGGACAAAAAGAAATGCGCGGCCCTGACTACATCGCGATAAACCCCAATGGCCGGGTGCCCACTGTGGTCGACGGAGATAGCACCATCAGCGAAAGTACGGCGATTGCGCAGTATCTGTCGGCTAAATATGCCCCCGACCTGGCGCCTGGTCCCAACGCTCAGAACTTTGCCGAATACCTGCAATGGCTGCACTATGCGGAGGGCATGATCATGCCGCCGATCAACAACTATGTGGTCGAAACTATCCTGCTGCCGCCCGAGCGCCGCAACGAAGAAATCGCAATGCGCGCGCTCAAGCTTCTGAACCGCACGCTCGTGGCCGTTGAGCAGCATATCGACGGGCGGGATTTCCTTGCCGGGGATTTCACGATTGCGGACACGATCACCGGGCACGCCGTTATCATGTCTCGACGCCTTGGTGCCGAGTTCGCAAACTTACCGAACCTGTCCTCCTATGCTGATCGGCTTGAGGGCAGGCCGGCCTTTCAGGCGGCGGAAGCGGCATAAGCAACACAATGACTGAAAAACCCATCTGTCTGATCATCGGCGCCGGAGACTACATCGGCGCAGCCATCGCCAAGCGTTTTGCCAAAGGTGGGTTTCACGTCGTGATGGGCCGCCGCCGCGGAGAAAAGCTTGCACCCTTGATCGCGGAGATCGAAGCAGAGGGCGGTAGCGCTCAGGGGTTCACCTGGGACGCCCGTAAGGAAGAAACCGCAACAGAGATGTTCGCGCATGTCGAAGGTGAAATCGGACCGATCGACATCTGCGTCTTTAACGTCGGCGGCAATGTTCAGTTTCCCATTCTGGAGACGACCGAACGCATCTTTCGCAAGGTCTGGGAGATGTGCGCATACGCGGCGTTTCTGTCCGGGCGCGAAGCTGCCAAATACATGGTGGAGCGGGAGAAAGGGTCGATCTTCTTCACTGGTGCAACAGCCTCGGTGCGCGGCAGTTCGGGATATGCCGCCTTTGCTTCCGGAAAATTTGCGCTGCGGGGCCTGGCGCAGTCCATGGCTCGCGAGTTGGGGCCGAAAAACATCCATGTGGCGCATCTTGTCATTGATGCAGGCGTCAACACCGAATTCGTGCGCGACCGGTTGCGGCAGGCGGGCAGGGACCCCGGTAGCTTGCCGCCCGACACTCTGATGAATCCAGATAGCATCGCTGAAACCTATTGGAACCTGCACCACCAACGGCGCGATGGCTGGACACACGAACTGGACATCCGCCCTTACGCCGAAAAATGGTGACACCTCACGGCCCGCATCGATCCAGACAGGTCGCTGATCCCTCAACCTAACAGAAAGCAACGCGATGCTCGACCACCTGCTGAACGGTGTGCTGCCTGTTTTTGGCGTTGGTGCCGTGGGCTATGTCCTTGGCTTGCGTGGGACTTTCGATTTCAACATGGCAATGGCGCTGAACAAATTCGTTATGTTCATCGCAATGCCTGCGCTGAGTTTCCAATTGCTGGCCAATGCCCCATTGGAGACGTTCAACCTGCTTATGCTGGCCGGGTATTTCATCACCGAAGTGCTGATGTATGGCGCTGCATTTCTGATTGCCCGACTGCTTTTCAAGACCGACGTTATGGAGGCCGCTCTGCTGGGGTTGGCCGCCGCGCTGGCCAACCACGTCCTGTTCGTTCTGCCGATCGCGGTCACTCTGTTTGGAGAGTCTGCTGCTGTGCCGATTGTCGCTATCATTTCCATGGATGGCATTCTGCTCTTTAGCGGGTCTTTGATCTTAATGGACGTTCTGGCAACAAAGGATGCCTCGCTTGGCCACACACTTGGCAAGATTTTTCGAAACCCACCATTGGTCGCGATGGCACTTGGGCTTTTGGTGGGGTTGCTGGGCGTCTCAGTGCCGACAGGCTTTGATGTCTTTGTTGATTTTCTGGGGGGGACGGCTTCCCCGGTGCTGCTGTTTGCGCTTGGCGTCATTCTGAGCCAGAAGGCCAGCGGTTCCCGACCCATGTTGCCCGTGGCCATCACCGGTGTGAAGCTGGTGGTTCACCCATTGCTGGCCTGGGCAATTTTTGTGGGCGTTCTGCAGCTTACGCCCGAGGTGCGCAACCCGGCGATGATGGTGGCGGCCGCACCCTGCGGGGTCATGGGTTTCATGCTGGCGCTGAACTATGGAGTACGGGTCGACGCCATCGCACGGGCCATTCTTTATTCGTCGATAGGATCACTGCTGACAGTGACACTGGCCGCGTCGTTGTGATGTGACCAGAAAGGGGCAATTGCAGCTTGGAGGAATGATGACAGATCGGGGTTTCACGCGGCTGTGCTTGCTGTGCAATCCGCTACACCTGTTCAGGTCCTGCACGATATATGGGCAATGGCCGTTGCCGCCACCGTCAGCAGGCAACCGAAAGTGCCTGTTTCCCGGCGGTTCTGGTCAAGCAAAACGACTTCAAGATCGACGACAGTGAGCCACTTCGCTTTGAATGCCCTGCCGATCGCGGACACGCTAAGCGCCAGGGCTTGTGTGCGACATGCGGGTCGCCATTGTTCCTGATAAATGGCGCGAGTGATGGAGAGATCGTGTTCTTTGCAAGCAGTATGGCCGAACCAAGCCTGTATACTTCCAGTCGCAACATCTTTGTAAAAAACGCACAGCCTTGGGACGTCATGGATCCGGCACTGCCCAGGTTCGCCGCGAAACCTTGACCGAAACCTAACCTACGAAGGCACTTCGAAGCAGGTTTTTCCGATCGTAGCCCAAGAGCTCTGGTTTTCCGACTTGTGGCTCCACGGCTCTTGGGGGGGGTGCGCGTCTCTGGAACAAGACGATTTGCCCTCGAACCCGCAGAGAACGTCGGCAAACCGCTTACGGCAATTTTGGCCGGTTTTTATAGTCATAAAAGTCCGCAAAAAAGAGCGCTTTGCGTTATAACTCCAACCTTGGGTTGGTTGGCGCAACAGCTGTTCAACCAACCGCATGCGAAAACTTCTTCTGCCTAAGCCATGCGTTTCCTACGCGGTCCGCTTTAGACTGGAAACCACCCGCTGCCACTGTTAGCTAGCCGCACATTGTGTGAGGCCACTACTGCAACTATGTTGATGGCACTGGAAATTGAGGTTCCGTGAAGCACTCCCTTCCAAAACGTAGAAATCCGCACGAGATGGCCGAAGAAGCTCTGGCTTCAGGCTGGTATAGTATGGATACGGTACCATTGAAGGGCGAGGGTGAGTTCCTAGTTCTTACGCTTTCCGGTCTCATTAGGCTTGCCAGAAACCGCCGGAATTATCGCAAATTCCGCCAAGCCGATGGCTATGGCCCGAAGCGCCTGACCGTAAACGCGGTGGACAGTGGCAACTACCTTGGCGCGATCGCATGGAAGTGGCCTGAAGGGTAACGCCTTGTTCGGCGCCCTGAACTCGCACCGCGATCTCAAGTCATCCAAACAGTGCGCCATACTCAACCACGTGGAAGGCGAGCGATGATCGTCTGATCCTTAGCTTTCGTGCAGAAAGCAATGATTTTCAGGCCGAACCCCGAATTCATGCTGACCAGACAAATGAGCAACTCCGCACGCATCGGTACGACTAAGAGTCCAAAGACAGTCCAAACCCGCCTCCGCGCCACAAGGAAACGGTGAAAGATAAAACTTCGGAGGCGGATGTATCTTAGTTGTGGCGAAATTGTTGGGGGTTGTTCTGGCGGAGGTTTCTGGACCGCCGAGTATCGGGTGGGACAGCGGGCTTTTTGTATCAGCGACAGATTCAAACACCAATGCACTGGCGAGACTTTCTCATCGGGACACCACGACAGTTGTGACCGTGAGAATTGGGTGGATGTGTTTGAAGGGTAAAGCTCTGCGGTGCAGAAAACCTTTGTTCACATTTCTCGATAAGAGAAAGAGTATTTTCCTGACAACAAAATCGTAGCGTCCGACAACCTAATCACCTTATGGTCTGTCCACGTTTGTGGGCGGCCCGTCGATTATCATTTGTTAGAGTCGCCAAAAAGCGCCTCAGACTGAGGGCCAACAAGGGACGAGAACCCATGGACACAGATAAAGATTTGGAAAGCTTGGATGAATTTTAAACATTGGATTGCAGCAATTGTTCTCGTTCCAGTGGCAGCGCTTGCTCAGAGCGTCACCAACCCGGAAGGCGAGGCGCGCAGGCCTTATTCCCCTAATGCGGATCGTGGCTTTCCCGAGCGTGTCCTGTTTGGCGATACACACGTGCATTCAGCGCTGTCGGCCGATGCTGGCGGTGGCGGAACCACGTTGATGCCACGCGATATGTACCGTTTTGCGAGCGGGCATCAGGTGTTATCGAACACCGGTCAACCGGTGAAACTACCGCGCCCCTTCGATTTCTACATGCTCACAGAGCATACCGACGGCATGGGTGTGATCACCGACATCATGCGCGGCGCACCGAACATTATGGCGGACGAGCAGGGCAAGAAATTCCATGAAGAATTTGCAAAGGGCGGCGACGCAGCCAAGCAGGCATCGATAGACCTGATCGCTCAGTTTTCACAGGGCACTTTGTCGGAGGCGCTGCTCTACCAGCCCGGCAGTGCCGGATATGACAACACTTGGCGTGACCTTGTGCAAGCGGCCGAAGAATTCAACGAACCACATCAGTTTACGGCGTTGATCGCTTATGAGTGGACTTCCCTCGTGGCCGGCAACAACCTGCATCGTA
Organism: Tateyamaria sp.; assembly: GCF_039945315.1. Classification (GTDB taxonomy): domain Bacteria; phylum Pseudomonadota; class Alphaproteobacteria; order Rhodobacterales; family Rhodobacteraceae; genus Tateyamaria. The sequence goes on from NZ_JBDUXB010000033.1 coordinate 16,244, forward strand.
ACGTAATCTTCCGAGACGGACCTTCGAGGGCTCTGCAGGTTGTCCCATTCCTGATGGCGCCGCCTGCTGGCAGTCCGGATCCTCGTGATTTGTGGAAGTGGATGCAGGCCTATGAAGACGAGACAGGCGGCGACGTTATCGCCATTCCCCACAACCCGAACCTTTCCAACGGTATCATGTTCGCTCCGAACGACACCTTCCAGAACGGCGCAACCTTCGACAAGGAATACTTGCAAACCCGCCAGACTTGGGAGCGTCTTTTGGAAATCCAGCAAACCAAGGGTGATAGCGAAACCCACCCGCTTTTATCGCCAACCGACGAGTTTGCCGACTACGAGTCATGGGATTGGGCGAACCTTGATATATCCGAGGCAAAGACGCCGGAGATGATCCCGTTCGAGTATGCCCGGTCCATTCTCAAGAAAGGGCTGGAGTTTCAGAAATCGGAAGGCATCAACCCGTTCAAGCTAGGCTTTGTTGGTGGTTCAGATATTCACACCGGCCTTACTACGCAGGACGACAACAACTTCTTCGGCGCCTTCACTTGGATGGAACCCTCGGAAACTCGCGCCCTTGCGGATGCCAAAGGCAATGACGATCTCGGGATTTCATACAAGGGCTGGCAATACGCAACGCCCGGTCCGACCGCTGTTTGGGCGACTGAGAACACCCGCGCGGGTGTCTTTGATGCACTGGAACGGCGCGAGGTCTATTCCACCACCGGGCCACGAATAACAGTGCGCCTGTTTGGTGGCGACTTCGCAGCTGATGACATCAAGCACCGCGACCTTGCGCGTATCGGCTATGAGAAGGGGGTACCGATGGGGGGCGACTTGCCGCAGACGGACGCGGCGCCAAGCTTCCTCGTCTATGCCTTGCGCGATCCCATCGGAGCAAACCTTGATCGAGTGCAGATCGTCAAGGGATGGGTCGAAGCAGATGGGACCTCGCAAGAGAAGGTCTATGACGTTGTATGGGCTGGAGGGCGACAGCCCGACCAAGACGGAAAGTTGCCGCCTGTGGGCAATACCGTCGACCTGTCGATCCCTTCGTGGACCAATGACATCGGCCGGGCCGAGCTTGGTACGGTTTGGACTGACCCGGACTTCGATCCGTCTGAGAACTCGTTTTACTATGCACGTGTAATCGAAATCCCAACACCGCGTTGGACCGCCTATGATGCCGTGCGCTACGGTGTAGATATGTCTGCCGAAGTCAAATTGATTACCCAGGAGCGCGCCTACACCTCGCCAATCTGGTACACTCCCGAACCAGGAATAGACTGATGTTAAATAAATGTTTTTTGCCGGTGTCGGCACTTGTTGTCGCTGCAGGCGTAGCGGTGGCCGAGCCGAACCCGCTCCGCAACGCCTATTTTGGCGAGACCCACATGCACACAGCCTTCTCGCTTGACGCATATATCGGCGGCACACGGTTGATGCCTGCGGACAGCTTGTCCTACGCGAAGGGAGAGCGGGTGACCTTGCCTGACGGGACTGTGGTACAGCACAAACGGCCACTCGATTTCGCTGCTGTGACGGATCATTCAGAATATATTGGCGAGATGTATTCGACCATGTTCGAAGATGCACCTGGGCACGACGACAAGGATCTTGTTGCGCTACGCGGGTTGGAGAGCCTTGAAGATCGGCAGGACTGGTTCATCAAGTACGTTGTCTCATCAAATCGCTCAGCCACGCCTCAGCACCCGCCTTTTTTTGCGGGTCCGGCTACGGCAAGATCGGCATGGCAGGTCATTGTCGAGGCAGCTGAAGAGGCCAACGAGCCCGGTGTGTTCACCGCTTTGATCGGCTTCGAGTGGTCGGCCGCGCCAAATGGCGCTAACCTGCATCGCAATGTGCTGTTTCGCGACAGTAACGTGCCCTCGAGTGTGCCGAGCTATATCGACATCAACGAAGAGGAAAACCTATGGGCTTGGATGAAAGGGCAGGAGGCCGAAGGCCGCCACCTCTTCGCCATTCCGCACAATTCCAACGCCTCCAAGGGCCGGATGTTCCCGGATATTGACAGCTTTGGGGATGCGATGGACCTTGAATACGCGCGCACGCGGCAGGCTTATGAACCGCTGATCGAAATGATGCAGGTCAAAGGCAATTCCGAAGTGCATCGTAAGTTCTGGGCCGCAGACGAATTTGCCGGTTTTGAAAATGCAGACTCCATCCAAAAAAACTCAGGTCGAATTTTCCGTCAGCGCGATTTCGTCCGGGGTGGTTTGGTCGACGGTATTGGCTATGAGTTTGCACTCGGCGTGAACCCGTTCAAATACGGCTTTATTGGAGGAACAGACAATCACAACGGATTGATGTCTGAAGTAGCTGAGGATGAGTTCATCGGAGCGCACGGCCCCGAGGATGGCAGCGTCGAGCGCCGCCGCACCGGCAGCGTTGCGGGGTGGATCGATGGGCAAGACCTTTCTATTGGATCGCTGGCAGGTGTGTGGGCCATCGACAATACCCGCGCTGCGATCTGGGATGCTATGAAGCGGCGCGAGACCTTCGCCAGCTCAGGCCCCCGCATAAAAGTGCGTATGTTTGGCGGAGTGGACCTGTCGACACCGACAGACCCAGTGCAGATGGCACAGGAGGGCTATTTGCTCGGTACTCATATGGGGGGCAACCTGAAGCCGGCCGGCGCGCCGCCGACCTTCACAGTCTACGCAGAGAAAGACGCCCTCGGGGCCAACCTGGACCGAATACAGATCATCAAGGGTTGGGTCGATGAATATGGCGATGCCAACGAGAAGATCATTGATGTCGTCTGGGCGGGCGACCGTGACATTGATCCGGACACCGGTAAATTGCCCGCGGTGGGCAACACGGTTGATCTGTCGACTGCGCTGTACACCAATGACATCGGGGCACCGATGTTGATGGGCAGTTGGACCGACACGGATTTCAATCCACAGTCGAAAGCCTTCTATTATGCCCGGGTTCTGGAAATCCCAACTCCGCGTTGGACGACCTTTGACGCGGTGCGCAATGGGTTGCCTTTGCTGGAAAACGTGCCGGCCACGATCCAGGAACGCGCTTGGGGTTCGCCCATCTGGTACAGCAACTAGGATTGCGGCGATGAAAAAAAGCTATTGCATCGCCTTCGCAGTCGCCTTGGGCGCAAATGCCACGACCGCTTGGGCTGTCGAAGGCGGCTTGGGTGCCTATCTTCTTGGTTCCCGGACAACCTTTGCAGGGATCGTCCCGGGACCCGGGTCTTATTTTGGCATCGACATCGTGACGACGCGCGGTTCTGTTGAGGGCCTTTCGCTGGGTGGTCTTCCGATCCGTGCCGAAACCGATCTCGACCTGACCTTCGCCAAGCTCAGTTACACTTACGTGTTTGACTCGACGCTATGGGGCGGAACACCCGCGCTCAATCTGAACATACCGATTGTGCTCGATGCCGATCTGACCTTCATAGGCGAGACACCACCCATCGCTGGGGTACCCATCAGTGACAGCGCCTCTGGCCTTGGCGACATAACCATCACACCGATGGTCGGCTGGCACTCCGGTATGTTGCACTACAGTGCAGGGCTTTCGGTTTTTGCTCCGACCGGCTCGTACAGCACATCGTCCATCGACGTACCCGCCAGAACGATCAACGCACTCAACACGGGCAAGAACATCTGGTCATTTCAGCCCGTTTTTGCGGTCACACACATGAACCCCCAAACCGGGCTTGAGTTCTCCGGAGCGGCAAGCCTGATATTCAGTACTCGAAACAAGGATACCGACTACCAGAACGCGCCTGCGCTGAATCTTGAAGGAACGGTAATGCAGCATTTGCCGTCCGGTTGGGCTTTTGGGGTGACAGGTTACGCCTACCAACAACTCGACGATGATTCCGGTAGCGGTGCTGCGGTCACACGTGCAGCGCTTGGAGCGTCCAGCCTGCAAGCCAGAGTGTTCGGTGCGGGCCCCATGGTCAGCTACTCTGGAGCCTCCATTTTTGGCAAAGACGCGAGCTTTCAACTAAAGTACTTCACCGAATTCGGGGCCAAACGCCGGTTCGAAAGCGATACATTGTGGTTCAATATGTCTTTGACGTTCTGACCACCCGAAAGTTAGGGCCAAGTTTTGGTCTTCGCGCTGCTTGTTCCGGCTTCGCGAATGTCAGAAGCCCGCTACACACTTGTTGTGGGCACTAGACACGGACCGAGCGCCCGAGCGGCTTGCGGCATCCAAAACCATAGGTGACTGGAACAAACTTTGCGGCGTCGACGACTGAGCTCGCTTCTAACTGGTGTGGGGCCGCTGGAAAAGTGGGCCGCTGGCCAAAAAACTCCTTGGGACTGGACCTATGCGCCGAGGGAAACCGCCGCTAAGCTTCTATTTAGGGAGACGAGATGGAAGCGACAGTTCTGACGTTCGAGATGATGGTGGTCTTGGGACTGCTGGCATTTACGGTATTCCTATTTGTTTCCGAGATCATCCGCATCGATTTGGCGGCGATCCTTGTGATGGTGATCTTGGGGGGGCTCAGCACGCTACCGGGACTAGAAAGCCTTTCTAACCGTGCCGAGCTTTTTTCCGGGTTCTCTTCAAACGCAGTCATTTCAATTATCGCTGTGATGATCATCGGGGCAGGGCTGGATAAGACGGGCCTGATGTCCAAAGTTGCAACGTTGATATTGAAACGAGGCGGCACGAACGAAGCGCGAATTATCCCAATCGTTTCGGGCACCGTGGGAGTTATCAGCTCTTTCATGCAGAACGTCGGAGCCGCCGCGCTTTTCCTGCCTGTCATCAGCCGAATATCAGCGCGAACGGAAATTCCAATGAGCCGTTTGGCGATGCCTATGGGGTTTTGTGCGATCCTCGGCGGGACGATCACGATGGTTGGCTCTTCGCCTTTGATCTTGCTGAATGATCTTCTGACGTCTGCGAACCGAACATTGCCAGCCGACCAGCAGATGCAGCCGTTTGGCCTGTTTTCGGTCACCCCAATCGGGCTGATGCTTGTCCTGACTGGCGTTCTTTACTTTGTGCTTCTGGGCCGTTGGATTCTGCCCGGCCAACGGGGGCGGGGCGCGGATGCTGGTGCTGCACGGTCAATGCAGAACTATGTTGAAAACACCTATGGTCTCCGCGCAGACATGTTCGAGGTGCGTGTACCTGAAGGCTCACTTTTGATTGGTCAGAAACTGGCTGACATAATGGTTGCGCACCATCTCTACATTCTGGGCACCTCTTACAGAGGCCACAAAGTCATTGCGCCCATGGCTGATACTGAAATTGAGGCGCCAGCGCGTCTGGCCGTTTTGGGCCTGCGGCGGGTGTTGCATGACGAATTTTCTGAGCCCTATGGTTTGGAAATTCTACCTGAGTTGGACGTTTTCGCCGATGACTTTGCGGCGACGGAGTCTGGCGTGGCCGAGGTTGTGATCCCACCTGGTTCGTCTGTGATAGGCCAGTCACCGATGGAACTGCGCCTGCGCCAAACGCATGGGCTGTCAATTCTCTGTATTCATCGCGGCGAAGAGACGATGAGCCACGTGGAAACCGAAGATCACGTTGCCACTCATATTGGCGTCGTGCCGCTGCAGGCGGGCGATACCCTCGTTGTCCACGTCCAATGGGAGCGGCTTACCCGGCTCAAATCTGATCAGGATTTTGTCGTTGTGACGTCGGATTTTCCGCAGGAGGAATTGCGCCCGCACAAAGTGAACTGGGCGCTTGGCTTCTTTTTAATGACGCTGTGTCTGATATTGTTTACCGACCTGCTCTTGTCACTGGCTTTGCTGGCCGGTGCTGTCGGGATGATCTTGTCGCGCGTCCTGTCGATAGATGAAGCTTACGAGGCCGTCAGTTGGAGCACGGTTTTTCTTTTGGCTTCGCTGATCCCAGTGGGAATGGCGGTACAGAACACAGGCACCGCGGCATGGATCGCAGAGCAAATTTTGTCTTTGTTGGCCGGTTGGCCACTTTGGTCGCTGCAAGCGGGTCTGGCCGTTTTGGCGACGATCTTTACGCTCGTGATGTCGAATGTCGGAGCGACCGTTCTGTTGGTGCCATTGGCGATCTCCATAGCGATTTCAGCGGGCGGGGACCCGGCGGTCTTTGCGTTGACGGTCGCGATTTCCACCTCAAACTCGTTCCTGATCCCAACGCATCAGGTTAATGCGCTGATCATGGGACCTGCAGGCTACCGGGTTGTGGATTTCCTCCGCTCTGGTGGGATCATGACTGTCTTGTTCCTGATCGTCTCTATGGTCGGGCTGACGCTCTTCATTTAGTACGGATACGAGCGTTTCGCGGTTGAACAGAGGCGACAAAAAAGGCGGATGCATTCGAAAACCTGTCGTCGGACCTGCCACGCGAACGAAACCATATTTGGCTCGCGTGGCCCTTGCCTTGCAACAATTATGGATATCAAAGTTTGCTGAAATACACTTTGATCGCAGACAATCCCGTTTCGATTTCTTCGGCAATGATCTGCTCGGTCGCCGGGTCCTCGGACGAGAATTGGGCCGACCACATGATCAAGGGCTTTTCGAAGGGCTCAATTGACAGGGTGGCAGTGAAGTTCTCAATCGGCAGGGACGAGCGCGCGGTTTTATACGTGTATGATATCCCGGCTTCTTTCGCGATACGCTTGTGCACGGCTTCGTCGCCGTCTTTTGAGGTAACGACACGGACAAGCGCGCCGTCACTGACTTTGAGCGAGCAGGCTGACACGCTTGGGTGCCAGTCGTCGATGTCGCAGAAATCTCCGATTAGGCTCCATACGTCTTCAGCCGGTGCAGAAAGCTCAATTGTGCGGCTGATTTGATAGTCTTCAGACAGCGCGGCGGTGGCGCAAAGTGTGATGAGAGCTGTGGCTGCGGTTTTTGCAATGAAGTTCATGTTCAGTCCTTTGGGGTTGATGTCGCATGTGCACGACGTGCCTTTTTTGCGAATAACGCGCTCCGGTGACTGCCAACTAAGAGGCACACAGGTACGTCAAAGGGGCTGCGAATTGTTCTTGCCAGCCGGAGCGATCCTTCGCACAGTCAGTAAGCCTCGGAGGCATCTGAAATGTCCGGATCAACACCTGAAAAAGATATGAAATCGCCCCAGACCGTTCTGTTGGGCGACTTCAACTTTTCTCTAGATACAAGGGAGCTGACCGATGCGGCGGGTAATGTTGTTCATTTGCGCAGCCAAAGTTCGGAGGTTCTTGCGTACCTTGCGGGGCGGTTGGGCGAGACAATTTCGAAGGACGCGATTTTCGAAAACGTCTGGGACAAGAAGTTTGTCACCGATGACAGCCTGACGCAGTGCATCGCGGATATCAGGCGCGCCCTGAATGATACGGATCACAAGATCGTCCAAACCCGACCCAAAAAAGGATACCGCCTGAATGGATCAGCGCGCTCAAGTGTGACCGCTGACGCGCCTAAGGCCGAGGTCGCCCAAGAACGCACAAAAATGGGATCTTTGGTGATCGCTTTAGTGGTCTTGGCTTTCATAGGAATTGGCGTGTTTTGGGCTACGGCAAATCGGGGTGAGGATGGCATCGTTCTTGCTGAACGCCTAAACCTGCCGCCCCAACCATCCATTGCCGTTATGGCCTTTGAAGATCAAAGTGTAGGTGAGGAGGCGGGGTACCTCAGTGACGCGATTGCGGAAGGGATAATTGCCGATCTATCCCGGTTTCCGGAACTTTTTGTCATCGCGAGAAACTCCAGCTTTAGCTTTCGTGGGTCGCCGACCAAAGTTAGCGAAATCTCGGAGAGCCTTGGCGTCCGCTATTTGCTCGAAGGAAGCCAGCAAAAAAGTGGTGACCGGCTGCGCGTGAGAATCCAGCTTGTCGACGCGGTTGAGGGCGACAATTTGTGGTCGCAAGTCTACAATAGCGATCTCGGGGATGTTTTTGCAGTTCAGGACGACATTGTGCGCAAGGTCGTCTCAACCGTCGCGCAAAAAGTCATCAACTCTGAAGGCCAGGAAGCAATCCAATCAGATGAGACCAAACTCACCGCTTTGCTGCTGAACCTGAAGGCGCGTCAGCATCTGTTTGATTTCACGCCGGAGGGAAATGAAAAAGCGCGGCAGGCCAATCTTGCGGCGGTAGAAGCCGACCCCACACAGCCTTTTGGCTATGTCGGCCTGACCTTTGTTCACATCAACAAGTACCGTTGGGGCTGGACCGACAGGGAGCCCGTTGCGGAACTGAATGCGGCAAGAGACTATGCGCGTAAAGCCGTCGAACTGGCACCTGACTACTACGACAGCCATTCGGCGATGGCCTACCTTCACATCCAAGAAGGGCAGATGGACAAGGCCGTTGCGCGGTATCAGCAGGCGCTTGAACTCAATCCCAATGATACCAACGCCATGGCCTCGCTCGCCGAGGCGTTGACCTATGGCGGCCAGCCTGAAGAAGCCGAAGATCTCATGCTAAGGGTCATAAGGCTTGATCCGCTTCATCAGGATTGGATCAAATGGAATTTGGCTTGGGTCCAATGGCATACCCGTAACTGCGACGACGCCCTGAACACGATGAATGCGATGTCTGACATTCCTCCGATGGCCTATCGTGTGTTGGCGATCATTCAAGTTTGCCGAGGCGCGGAGAAAGAAGCCAACGCCGCCGTCGAACAGCTCTTGGCGTTTGATCCGGAATACTCGCTCGACGATGTTCTTCATAACTATGAGGGCAAATATTCGAACAAAACGGATATCGAGCGCGTATTGAGCGATCTGCGTCAAGCAGGTTTGCCAGACTAGTTACGCGCCCGAGATGGGCACCCGGAACGCACCTGTTTGGAAGTGTGGGATATCTTGAACCGTTTGGCGCAGATCACTTTCACATTCAGGAACGCCGGGTCGCCTTTCACTTGAGCAATGCTCGTGCCGCGTCCACGGTCAACGGTTCAGGGCGTTGACATGTGCTGGACAGTTTTATCACTTCCCCTTTCTCACCCGCATCGAGCACCGCCGTCATCACGTCAACCGCATGCAACGCCAACTCAAGAGCGCAGCGATGTGGCCTGTCGTCTTGCATGGCTGCGGCCATATCGGCCAGTCCTGCAGTTCGGTAATTGGCTTTTGCCGTGCCGTGGTTGTCCTGATTGGGGATGCCGAACGGGTGTGTGTCCGTGTCGAGCATGGTGCTGTTGCCGGTCGCATCAACGACTTCGACTTCACCGGAGAACCAGTTTGGGTCGGGCAGGAACATCGTTCCTTTGGAACCGTAAAGCTCCATATGCCCGTGCCGATGCGCCCAGACATCCCAGGACGTCGACAGGGTGATCGTCGCACCACTTTCGAAGTCGAGCAACGCGTGAATGTTGGTTGGCGTCTTGACGGGTATAACCTCTCCGCGCCGGGGTTGGGACAAGATCTCGCGGGTTGTAGTAGGTGTAGATGTCAGCGCCGCAACCCGGGCAACGGGCCCGAGCAACTGTATCAGGTTGGTGACGTAGTATGGTCCAATGTCGAGCATTGGCCCGGCACCCGGCAGAAAGAAGAAGTCGGGGTTTGGGTGCCAATGCTCCATCCCGTGGTTCATGACATGGGCCGTACCGGCCACAACATCACCGATCTGCCCGGCATCGATTGCTGCGCGGGCGGCCTGATGCGCGCCCCCAAGGAAGGTGTCGGGGGCTGATCCGACGCGCAGCCCTTTCTCGGCCGCCAGCGCGCGCAGTGCTTCGCCCTGTTCCTGAGTGAGCACGATTGGTTTTTCTGAATAAGCGTGCTTACCCGCTTGCAGAATGGCGCGTGTAACCTCGAAATGTGCGTCAGGTATCGTGAGGTTCACAACGATGTCGATGTCGTCTGCTGCCAACAGTTCTTCAACGCTGTGAGCGCGCACATCAAACGCTGATGCCTGTGCCCGCGCAGTGTCGAGGTTAAGATCGGCGACCGCACGCACTTCGAGCCCCTTGAACAGCGGCGCAAGCCGAAGATATGCAGTCGAAATATTGCCGCAACCGATAATCCCAATACCGAGCATGGGCGCCTCCTTTACAGTGTTTGAGCCGATTTAAAAGCGCGTTGCGCAAATCGGTGGTGGTCGTTGGGTTTGTCGTGTTCGGCGACGAAATAGCGGGTTCCTGCCGCTTTGAGCGCGGCCATCAAGCCCGCCCAATCCATGGTGCCGTGGCCCATGTCTGCCCAACCGTCTTCGTCCAGGGCTTCTCCGGCGGGAGCGATGTCCTTGAGATGTGCGATCTCAATGCGTGACCCGTAACGTTCAATGGGTGCAAAAGGATCGGCTTCGGCGCGCACGGCCCATGCCACATCGTATTCGAATAGGACGGAAGAGGCCTCAGCAAGGATCAGGTCGATGGGCAGCGTCCCGTCCGGCAACGCGGCGAACTCGAAGTCATGGTTGTGGTAGGCCAGTTTCAGCCCCGCCTTTCTCAATGTCTCGGCGACGGAGGCCAACCGCCTGCCAAAACTGCGCCACCCGTCTGCGTCCGTGGGGCGGTCTGCCGGCATGATGAAAGGGATCACAATTGTCTCGATCCCGAAACGCTGTGCGATGGCGATGACTGCATCCGCGTCGCCTTCGCACATGTCCAGCCCCACATGGCAGGTGGGCATAGTCAGGCCAGTGGCCCGTAGACCCTGTTCCAGAGCGTCCATGGCATCGCTGTCAGCGACGAGCGCGCCGTAGCCTTCCACATGCGTGTATCCAATTTCGGACAGCATTTTGAGCGTGTCTCCGAGCGGTGGATTTAAGCGGGAGCTGTAGAGCTGGTAGGACAGGTCGGTCATATGTGGGCCCTTTCAGGTGCGTGAGTGGCGGAATAAAGGTCTCTGAGTGTGAAATCTGGGGTGGAACCGGGCGTCTCGGGGTCAAACCGGACAGAGACTGAGCGCCCTGGAACGAGGTGAAATCCATTGTCGCTCAGGCGGCCGGCGCGATTTGGCTCCAGCGCAACAAAAAGCGCCAGACGCTCCGAGGTGAGCGTCAGCATGACGTGATCCGCGTTTTCTTTCGTGTCGATAACGATGCCGGCGTCGGCCAAGGGGTAGGACTTGTAGGGGCGTGGCGCAAAGTGATCGCTGTGCCGGTTCCCACCGACGTTCCAATCGAATGTTATGATTTCGTCTGACTGTACAGCGCCTGTTGGGATGACAAGACCATCGACCGCCTGATCGGCGGGCGCTTCAATGGTCGCTGTACCCAATGCGCGCGCAGCGCCTTCGGGTGGGATCGCAAATGCGTCGATCTTGACCGCTGCGGCATCAATTTGGTCATTCACCACTCGCAACGTGATGCCGTCTGATGAGGGCACTGCGGTCACGATCACGGGCGCATAAAAACGGCGGGCCGCATGATGCAACAGCTTCCACCCCCCGCCATGATCAAGGCTGGACCAAGAACAGACCGGCCAAGTGTCGTTCAACTGCCAATACAGCGTTCCCATGCAGTGCGGTTTTAGGCTGCGCCAGTGTGTGACAGCCGTTTTGATAGCGAGCGCCTGTTGGACCTGACTGAGATAGACGAAGTTCTCGAACCCCTCGGGAAAGCGGAAATAGCGGAACATCGTTTCCGTGATCCGTGCATTGCCACCGGCATTTTTCTGATGGCTTTCCATCACCGGTGAGGCGATGTTGCGGTCCGATGGTTCGGTAAAGCGGCGGATTACATCCATCGACGGGTAGGATTGAAACCCGAATTCAGAGCAAAAGCGGGGTGAGACGTCGCGGTAATGGTCAAAGTCGCGCCCTTCGTGCCAGACGGACCAGAAATGCATGTCTCCGGATCCGTCGTCATGCCATGCGTCACCAAAGTTCAGCGGTCCTGCTGACGGGCTGGAGGGCCACCAAATCGCCATCGGTGCGGTGTCTTTCAGCGCTGTTTCTATTGTGCGGTTCAAGCGGTCATAGGCAACGAGGTACCGGTCGCGGTCTTTGCGGCTTTCCTCATACCAATTCAGTGCGCCGACCAGTTCATTGTCGCCGCACCACAGGGCAATGCAGGCGTGGTGATTAAGCCGGGCAACTTGCTCGCGCACTTCGCCGTCGACTTCGGTCAGGAATGCTTCTGTTGCAGGGTAAAGGTGGCAGGCGAACATGAAGTCGTGCCAGACCAACAAGCCCAATTCGTCGCACAGGTCATAGAACCAGTCCGGTTCGTACCGTCCGCCGCCCCAGACGCGGATCATGTTCATGTTGGCATCGACCGCCGATTGCAGCAGGTCGCGGCACATGTCGGGTGTGATCGCCCCGGCGAGGGCATCGGCGGGGATCCAATTGGCCCCCTTCATAAAGACCGGATGTCCGTTGACATGAATGGCAAATCCAGTTCCAGCATCGTCTGGTTCGTTCACAAGCCGAATGTCACGCAGCCCGATGCGGCGGGTTGTTTGGCTTTCGCCCACGGTGATGGAAAGGTCTTGTAGTGCTTGTTTGCCGAGCCCGGTTGGCCACCACAGATCGGGCGCGTCGATACGCAAGTGCAGACGTGCGGTTTCGAATTCGATCTTTCCTTGCACTTCGACCCCGCACAGTGAGGCGAGCAGAGATTCTCCGTCCGGGTGACCTTCGGTGTGCACATCGATCGTAACCGTGACGCCCTGTGGGTCGTGGTTCTGAGCGACAATCACGTCTGCAATTCGGGGGCCGAGCGGTTCAAGACGGACATCGCCATAAAGCCCAAATGGCGCCAGCGCCATGTTCCAGTCCCAGCCAAAATCGCATTCCGGTTTGCGCAGCATATTTCCGTTTGGGATCGGACAGTTGTCTGCCTGAAATGGCACAAAGTAAGGCTGTGCGTCGGCCAGGGATTTGGCCGCATCAGGAGCCGAGCGAAAATGCAGCGTGATCAGGTTGTTACCAACCTGCAATGCATCTGACACATCCACGCGATGGGTGCGAAACATGTTGTCGGCCTGCAAAATGGTTTGACCGTTCAGGGTCACATCGACGACGGTATCCAGCATGGACAGGACAAGAACCATGTCTGTTCTGGACACGTGAAATGTCCGCGTCAGAACCCAGTCACGTTCGGCGATCCAGCGCAGATCATATTCGTTTTGCCGCCAGTAGGGATCGGGGATAACGCCGGCATCGCGCAACGCGCTGATGCCATCGCCGGGCAGTGACATCGGGGCTGTGTATTGCCCGGTATCATCCGACAAATCCCAAAGTCCGGACAGGTCCAACATCTGACTTCAGACCCTCTCCTCGCTCGTCTTGTCAAAGAGCGAGGCGCGCGATGGATCAAATCCGATCTGGATTTGGTCGCCGGAGGATACGGCCGCCTGTCCATCCATACGGATGCGTAGTGGGACGCCTGCCAGGGTGGCCCAGGCCAGGGTGTCCGATCCCATGGGCTCCACAATGTCGACTGTCACACTGGCAGAGACGGGCAAATCCTCTGCCGCTTCGCCTGACACGATATGCTCGGGCCGAATGCCCAGCCATGCAGGTCCGTCGTAACTTTTGGTCTGAAATTCATACCCTGTCAGAGAAAAGCGTTCCCCTGTGGTAACAAAGACCCCATTTTCGATCCGGCCCTCGAAAAAGTTGATTTCGGGACTGCCAATAAAGCCAGCGACGTACTTGTTGCGGGGCCGGTTGTAGATTTCTGTTGGTGAATCAAGCTGCTGGATGATGCCGCCTTTCATTATCGCGATGCGGTCGGCGAGGGTCATTGCCTCAACCTGATCGTGGGTCACATAGATCATCGTGTTCTGCAGGTTGTGGTGTAGGCGTTTGATTTCGACCCGCAGGTCGGCGCGCAACTTGGCGTCGAGGTTCGACAGTGGTTCGTCGAACAGGAACACATCCACATCGCGCACCAGCGCGCGCCCGATGGCGACGCGCTGGCGCTGCCCGCCGGAGAGGGCGGCAGGCTTGCGGTGTAACAGTGGTTCGATTTGCAGAATTTCGGCGGCGCGGTCCACGCGTTCTTTGATCTCCGCCTTGGGCATACGTGCGTTCTTGAGGCCAAAAGAAAGGTTCCCCTCGACGGTCATCTGCGGGTAGAGCGCGTAAGACTGGAACACCATGCCGATGCCTCGGCCCGACGGTTCTTCCCATGTCACGTTTCGATCGTTGATGTGGATTTCACCATCAGTGGGGTCAAGCAGCCCGGCGATGCAGTTGAGCAGCGTGGATTTTCCACACCCTGAGGCACCGAGCAAGACTAGAAACTCGCCCTCCGGAATGTCGATGTTCAGATTGTCGAGCACGGTTACCGCGCCGAATTTCAGGGTCAGGTCTTTGACAAGTACGGATGTCATGGATCAGCCTTTCACAGCGCCAGCAGCGATGCCCCGGACAAACAGTTTTCCGGAAGCGAAGTAGATGATGAGAGGAACAAGTCCGGTCAGAAGCGTCGCGGCCATGTTGACGTTGTATTCCTTAACGCCTTGCACCGAATTTACGATGTTGTTGAGTTGCACCGTCATCGGATAGATTTCGGGCCGGGTGTAGATCACGCCAAACAGGAAATCATTCCAGATACCAGTGACTTGCAGGATCATCGCCACCACAAAAATCGGCAGGGACATCGGCAACATGATGCGGAAATAGATGCCCCAGAACCCCGCACCATCGACGCGGGCCGCCTTGAAAAGCTCCTCAGGTATCGCGGTAAAGTAGTTCCGGAACAGCAGCGTCAGGATCGGCATTCCGAACACGGTATGCACAAGGACAAGGCCCCAAAGCGAGCCATAAAGGCCCATTTCACGCAGGATAATCACAATCGGATACAGCATGACCTGATAAGGAATGAACGCGCCAAGGATCAGGATGGTGAAAAATACATCCGCCCCTTTGAACCGCCAGTTGGCGAGCGCGTAGCCGTTGATCGAAGCGATGACGATGGACAGGAAGACGGACGGGATCAGGATCTGAACCGAGTTCCAGAAGCCCCGGCTTAGCCCATCGCAGTTGATGCCGGTGCAGGCCTCTGACCATGCCTTGACCCACGGCTGAAAGGTGATTTCTGCGGGCGGCGAGAACACATTGCCCAGCCGGATTTCTGGCATCCCCTTGAGCGAAGTCACGATCATCACATAGAGGGGCAGCGCGTAATACATGGCGACCACAATCAGCGTGCCATAGAGCATGATGTTGGCGCGGGACAGGCGACGGCGGGGTTTGGGGCCGCGCGGGGTTATTGCATTATCCACGTTTTTTGCCTCCGAATTCGAGGTAGGCCCATGGGATCAGAATTATGATCACACTAACCAGCATCATTGTTGAGGCGGCAAAACCCTGAGCGAGGTTTTGAGATGCAAACATTTTGTCATAGACGTATTTGGCAGGCACTTCGGACGCGATGCCGGGGCCACCTGAGGTCTGGGCCACCACAAGGTCATAAACTTTGACGATACCGGACGCGATCAGGACGAGAGCGGTGACAAACACCGGTCGCATCATTGGGATGATCACGACCACATAGGTCTTCCACGTGGGGATGCCGTCAACGCGGGCCGCTTTCCAGATATCTTCGTCAATGCCGCGCAGACCGGCCAGCATGATGACCATGATCAGGCCAGACCCTTGCCAGATGCCTGCGATCAGGATGCCGAAAATGACGATGTCGGGGTTGTAGAGTGGGTCAAAAGTAAAGCTTTCCCATCCCCAATCGCGCACCACTTGCTGGACGCCAAAGTCGGGATTCAGGATCCATTGCCAGACCAGACCGGTAACGATGAAGGACAGGGCAAACGGGTAAAGGAGGATGGTGCGGAATGTATTCTCAAACCTCACCTTGCGGTCGAGCAATGCGGCGAGGGTGAAGCCGATCAACAGCGTCAGAACCATGGAACACACGCCGTACCATGCAAGGTTTTCGATGGAGACCAGCCAACGGCGAGTACCCCAAAGGCGGTCGTACTGCTCCCAACCGACGAAATCTAGCTTTGGTAGCAGTTTGGAACTGGTGAACGAATGAACAACCGTCCACGTTGTGCAGCCGATGAACACAACCAGCGCCGTAGCGACCATGGGAATGGATGCAATCTTGGCGTTGAGGTTGCGCAGCAGGCGGACAGGCCGCTTGGCGCTGTCTGTCTTAGACGGAGCTGACATGAGATTTCCCCCGAAGGTCCAACCCCGGTGTCAAACCGGGGCTGGTGGCTTTAGAACGCTTTAGTCAGCGTCTGCGATGATCGCGGCATAAGCGGCCTGAGCATCAGCTGCCGAGTAGGACGGATCGTTCCAGAACTCGACCATCAGGTCTTCGATCTGCCCTTGGGTGTCAGGGGACAGTGTCTGGTTGCCGTCTGGCAGGATTGCGCCGGATGCAAGGATCTCCAGACCCTTTTGCATGCAGTCATTCGCGGCAGCGAGGTCGATGTCACCTCGCACAGGCAGCGAACCCTTTTTGAGGTTAAATGCGACCTGAACTTCTTTGCTGAGCATGACCGAGGCCAGTTTCAGCTGGGCTTCGGTGACAGCAGGATCGTCGTTTTTGGGGAAATAGAATGCGTCCCCACCTGTCGAGATGATCTCGTTTACGCCCAGACCGGGGAGACAGGTGTAATCGACACCTGCGACTTGCTCAGCGATTTGGAATTCGCCTTGCGCCCAGTCACCCATAATCTGACCGCCAGCCTGACCGGTGATGACCATGTTGGTGGCCTGGTTCCAATCCTGAACCTTCGAGTTAGCCGAAAACGCGCGCGCGTCAGCGGCAGCCTGGAACACTTTTGCGTATTCAGGGCCTGCAGCGGCTTCAGCATCCTTATCGATGGTGACCTTGGACCACGCATCAATCCCGGCGATCGCAATCGCCATCACGCCAAACGCGCCATTCGACTGCCAAGGCTGCTGACCCATGGCGAGAGGGATCTTGCCTGCCGCTTCCAACGCGGGGGCGGCGGCGACGAATTCGTCCCAATTAGTAGGTACATCTACGCCTGCATCCGCATAGGCCTTGTGGCTCAGCCAGATCCACTGCCACGAGTGGATGTTAACCGGCACGCAATAGATTTTGCCGTCGAGGGTGCAGCTATCCAGCAGCGAAGTTGGCTGCACGATGTCGCGCCATCCTTCGGCGTCGGCGAGTTCGGTAAGGTCAAGCATCAGACCGGCTTCGACCAGTTCTTCGGCCTGACGACCGTGGTTCAGCTGGGTTGCGCCCATCGGGTCGCCGCCCAAAATCCGTGAAATAATGATGGGGCGCGCTGTACCGCCTGATCCGGCGATGGCACCGTCTACCCAAGTATTGCCTGTGGCGTCAAACGCCTTGGCGAATTCGGCAACAGCTGCCGCTTCGCCGCCGGACGTCCACCAATGGGTGACCTCCAGCTCGCCTGCATGCGCCATAGACGCACCAAGCAGGGCCGCTGACCCCAAAAGGTTTGCAAAAGTTTTCATATTGAGTCCTCCCTGACTTCTAAATCGTTATAGTAATTGCTACAACGTTTTAGATTTAGCGATCAAGCTAGAATTATGCCAAGGCTCGAATTAATTATCGGATCACGTGTAACGATTTGATTCTATTGAAACTCACCGCATAGAGGGCTGCCTCGGTTCTCGGTATTTGCAAGGGAAAGCGCCCAAGATGACGAAGCTCGGGACCTCGGAATCAGACAAACAGGCTGTTCTAGAGCCGGGAGAACGCCCGACGCTCAAGACGATTGCGCGTCTCTCTGGCCTCGCCGTGCCGACTGTATCGCGTGCCCTGTCTGATGCACCGGATATCGGCAAGGATACCAAGGAACGGGTTCGCGAAATCGCAAAGCAGATCGGGTATCGGCCTAATAGGGCAGGGGTGCGTTTGCGGACTGGGCGTACCAACGTGATCAGTGTTGTGATGTCGACCGAGCATGATGCGATGAACAACACCGGCCAGTTGATTGCGGCTATTACGTCCGCTTTGCGTGGTACACCTTACCACGTGATCATAACGCCCTATTTCGCACACGAAGATCCGATGGTGCCGATCCGTTACATCGTAGAAACCGGATCCGCCGACGGTTTGATTTTGAATCAGACCGAACCGGATGATCCGCGTGTACGCTACCTCATGGAGCACAAGTTTCCTTTCGTGGCCCACGGCCGGACGGAACTGACGGAGCCGCATGCCTATTTCGACTATGACAACACAGCGTTTGGATCTTTGGCCGTGGATGCCTTGGTCGCGCGCGGCCGCTCGCGCATCGCCATTCTGGCGCCTCCGCAAACTCAAATGTATGCGATCCACATGGTCGCGGGCGCGCGCGATGCTGCTGAAGCTCATGGTGTCACAGTGTCGGTTCTGGAAGGAGCGACATCGCATAGCAGTGTGGCAGACGTAGAGGCTGCAATGCGGGCGGTGTATGGCAAGGCTGACCGTCCGGATGGGCTGATCGCTCCCAGCATTGGCGGATGCGTGACAATGGTTTCGACGTTTGAACAGATGGGTCTGGTTTTAGAACGGGATTTCGACATGGCTGCGAAAGAGGCTCTGAGTTTCCTTAGGCGTTTCAGACCTGGTATCCTGGTTCTTGAAGAAAACGCCGACGAAGCTGGCGACTATCTTGCCCGGGCAGTCATGGACCGGATCAGTCATCCCGAGACAACGCCAATGCAAAAGCTGGTTTATCCCGATGCCAACGCATGGAAGGTCGCACCCGAGCATGCAGCGCCACGGGCAAAGACCCAAAACTAGGTGAATGAATTCAAAAGAACCGCGCTCTAGGCCGAGGCGGCCGGTAAACCTTGGTTGCGGCAGGAGCACGCATGGAATGCCGGCAACGGTGGCCGCTGTGGCAGCGTCCTGTTCAACTGTTGTGTTCGTTCAAAAAGGCGCTGACCTCATCGAAAAACTGTTCAAACGCAGGTGTTCCTTCCACCAGGGCGTGATTGTTCCCCTGTAGTGCCACAAAGCGCGCATCGGGAATCAATGCCGCAAGTCTGCGCCCTTCTTCCAGCGGTACCCGTCTGTCGCCCTCAGAGTGCAACACTAGAGTTGGAACACGCAACTGCCGGGCAAGGTCTTGAGTGTCCACCAGGGCATTCATTCTATTGATCCGGGCAAGGTTCTGCGGACCAACGGACACGCGCTGCAACTCGTCAAAGCCAGTTTTCTGTTCTGGCGTGGCGTCCGGGGTGAACCCGGTTATAAAAAACTGGCGATAAATGGGATTGGTTGACCCCCAGCCTTCGGAAATCATCGTTTGAGAGGCTTCGAACAGTTTCGCCTGTTCATCGGACTTTCGTTTTAGCGCCCCTCTGGAAAACCCTCCGAGCAATACGAGACAACGCACGCGTTCGGGGTGTTCGACGGCATAGCGGACAGAAAAGGAGCATCCCTGAGAGATCCCGAACAAGGCGAAGTCATCGAGTTTTGCTGCTTCTACCACCGTGGTCATATCTGCGACCATCGCGGCCTCAGAGATGTCGTTGACGTCCCAATCAGACAGACCACCGCCGCGCTGATCAAACCGCACCAGTTCATGATTTTTGGCCAAACGGGCAAGAAAGGGGCCCCAGACCGCACTGCGCCACTCATATTCGATGTGATTGAGCCAGTTAGGGGCCTTAAACAGCACAGGACCCTCGCCAACCCGGGCGTAGGCGATCTGGACCCCATCTGGCGCTACACAGAATTGCACCCTTTGATTTCGGGGCGGTTCGGTAACTTCGACTTTCTCGAACTCTGTATCAAGGGTCCACTGCCAAACCGAAACAGGTCGCGTGATGTTCTTGACCTTCTGGGAGCCAAGGTTCTTGAACCGCTCGTCCAATCCATCTTGAACCAATTGATGGATGACATCTGATATGCATATCCCGCCCGGTTCCGACATGGATTCAAGTCGTGACGCGACATTCACAGCATCTCCAAAAACATCCCCTTCGTCGAAAACAACATCTCCGACGTTAATGCCAATGCGATAGGTGATGCGCTCGTCTTCTGAACTCTCGCGCTCGCGCCGCGCCATACCCTTTTGGGTATCGATTGCAGCTCGGACGGCATCGACAGCGCTTTGAAATACGACAAGCAACCCGTCACCGGTGGTCTTTATGATGCTGCCGTGATTGCGCTCGATTTCTGGATCGATCAGTTCCTTGCGATGCGCCTTTTGGCGCGTGATGATGCCGATTTGATCGGTCTCCACCAATCGACTGTACCCCACCATGTCGGTGGCAAGTATCACGGCCAATCGGCGTTCCATCACCATTCCTTTTCCGGGCTAGTTTAGAAGCCAAAGGCCAGTGTTTGCTTGACGTATGTCAGTGCGAACAACAGTCAGTTTCTGATGCGTCCGAAAGCAGAAAGGCGATTGATTTCGTCAAGCCGATCGAGGTTCACAACTGTCGATAACATGAGACGGTCATGGCTCCAGTCGCCGGGCCGTTGGATTGCAACGGAAGTGAAAACCAGTGCCGCCATAAGTGGAACAGCGGCCGTCATGAATACCAGTCGCTTGTGGCGAATCCGCCGGCCAGACAGCACTGACAGGATCCTGCGTTCCAAAAGGCTCTTGCCCGGTTTCATGGAGGTTCGATCTGCGGTCACCAGTGTGACCTTTGGAACGGCGATGTAGAACGCGCGATCACGCCGCAGGGTTTGCTGGCAGACGGCCAAGAGCGTCCCGCAATAGTCGCGCACGTCGATACGCCCGTTGGAAATTACCTGACTGTCGCAGCTAAGTTCGCGAAGATGCTCAACCTGACTTTTCCACGCATGATAGGCGGGATTGAGGAAGAACAGGGGTTTAAGTGCCTCCAGCATCACCTCCCATTCCAGATCACATTGACGGATATGTTGAAACTCGTGAGCGATAGACACTTTGAGTTCGTCGTGCTGCCCAAGCATGTGAGAGGGGATGACCACATAGTAGTTGCGAAAACCGCGGGTTGAGAAGGGCACGAGCGTACGGTCAGACATTCGGATGCGAATGCGTCCGATACGCCGAACATCATAGCTTTCCGCTACAAGGCGCCACAGGCAATAAATCGAATAGCCCAAACGGAGCATCCCAAGGCCAACCCCGACAACGAACATTGCGATAACGGCTTTGGCAAAGGCTCCCTCGGCGCTCATCACGCTGATGATGAATTTGTCGCGCATCAGGATCAGACCTTCAAAGTCGGATGCCTTCATCTCAAAACCACCGTTGAGATAATAGGACACAACCATATCAGACAGGTTTACGTTGACGCCCTTGGCCACTCCGTTCCCTTGCAAAAAGCCAAACCCGGCCACGAGAAGTGGCGCGCTGATGATGGCGAGAAAGCCCGCGTTCAAAAGCCAGAGTTGAGTTGTATAAGCGTGTTTCAATCCGATCCGGGACATCGCTCCACGGATGAGAAACCATAGAGCAAATGCCACACAAAACAGGATATTGGCATTTATGTAGGCATCGAGAAGGGCTTCACCGACCATCATTTTTCAACCTCCGATCCACGAGTGCCCGGATTTGCCCCAATGCTTCTTCAGTCAATTCATCATCATTCACGAGCCGCGCCACAAGCGAGACGGGCGTGTCGTCAAAGAGTTTCATTGACAGGTTCTTTAGCGAGCGCGTCTGATACGCATCCTTGGCGAGCGTCGGCGTGTAGATATGGCTTTTGCCAGACTTCCGACTGGTGACGAATGCCTTTTGCTCAAGGATGCGAAGGATCGTTGCCCCCGATGTGTAGGCGAGGTTGCGGTCTTGCGGAAGCTTGTCCAGCACGTCACGCACAGTTCCCTCTCCAAGTGCCCAAAGCTCAGTCATGAACTCCAGTTCAACTTCGGTCAGCAGCTCGTTCTTTTTCTTTTTCATCGCCATTCTATCCTGTGCGAGCGAACACTCATTACGCAAGCATTATTAACCGTCATCATTTTCAGGTGTCCTACCGAAGTGTCAGACTTTCCTGAAGCAAAAGATCGCCCAGATTACTGAGAGTCCAAGTGGCCACCAGAGCGGTTGGCCAACAAACCCCAGCCACGCGAGAAAAATATAAGCCGTCCCCAACAGCGTGATGAACAACCGATCACCCAGTGTCGTGGTCAGTCCAAGGATGCCTTTGCGTTCCAGCCCGTCGCGGTATTTGAACCCTTCAAGGATGCCGATGATCGCGATGGCTCCAAAGATCCCGCAAAACAGAACAAAGGTCGCGGGCGTCCACGCCATCCAGAACGCAGGCCAAAGCGGGTCCGTCCATGAAAAGCCGGTTTCCTCTTCTTGCTTGGCGACGTTCCCCCAACCCTGTGCGAGGGCAGGGTTTGCAGCCACAAGGCCACATAGGTAGGTAAGCTTTTTCATTACACCCTCCCCAGGGCAAAGCCCTTAGCGATGTAGTTGCGCACAAAGTAGATCACGATGGCGCCGGGAATAATGGTCAGCGTTCCGGCTGCCGCTAGAAGGCCCAGTTCATAACCCGCCGAAGACGCCGTTTTTGTCATCTCGGCAGCGATCGGTTTGGCCTGCACCGCTGTCAGCGTTTTGGCCAGCAGTAGTTCAACCCATGAGAACATAAAGCAGAAGAACGCGGCCACACCCACGCCTGCCTTGATGGTCGGCAGAAAGACGGTGACGAAGAACCGAGGGAAGGAGTACCCGTCAACATAAGCAGTTTCATCCAGCTCCTTTGGCACGCCCCCCATGAAACCTTCCAAAATCCACACAGCCAGTGGGATGTTGAAAAGACAGTGCGCCAACGCCACGGCGAGGTGGGTGTCAAACAGACCGACAGAAGAATAGAGCTGAAAGAACGGCAGGGCGAAAACGGCCGCCGGAGCCATGCGGTTGGTCAGCAACCAGAAGAACAGTTGCTTGTCCCCAAGAAAGCGATAGCGCGAAAATGCGTAAGCTGCAGGCAACGCCACAGCCACAGAAATCACTGTGTTCAGAGACACATAGATAATCGAATTGATGTAACCCCAGTACCAGCTCGGGTCAGTGAAGATTACCTTGTAGTTGTCCAGCGTGAACGTCTGCGGAAACAGGCTGAAACCCGACAGGATCTCGTTTGTTGTCTTGAACGACATCGCCACGAGCCAATAGATCGGCAGCATCAAAAACGCGATGTAGAGTATTGGAATGAGGGAACGTTTTTTCATTGTCCGTCATCCTTTGTCATGAGGGTGTAGAACAGCCAGCTGACCAGCAGCGTGATGGCAAAATAGATCAGGCTCATGGCTGCCGCTGGTCCGAGATCAAACTGCCCGAGTGCGATTTTCACGAGATCAATGGACAAAAGCGTGGTCGAATTTCCCGGCCCACCGCCGGTCAGAACAAAGGGTTCCGTATAGATGTTGAAGCTGTCCATAAAGCGCAACAGGATTGCGATTGTCAGCACAGTTTTCATCTTGGGCAGTTGGATGTAGCGGAACACTTTCCAAGGGGATGCCCCGTCAATCTTGGCCGCCTGATAATAAGCATCCGGGATCGACACGAGGCCCGCATAGCTGAGCAGGACAACCAGCGACGTCCAGTGCCACACGTCCATTGTGATGATCGTGACCCAAGCCGCGAACGGGTCTTGTGTCATGTCATAGGCAATGCCCAGCACGTCGTTCAGAAAGTATCCCAACAAACCGATATTGGGCAGAGTAAAGATGTTCCACATGGCCCCGACCACGTTCCATGGGATCAGCATGGGCAGCGCCATGAGCACGAGGCAAACCGGCACCCACATCCCCTTGCGCGGCATGGACAAAGCGATGATGACCCCCAAGGGGACTTCAATGATCAGGATAAGAAACGTGAACAGGAATTGTCGCCCAAGGGCTGCGTGAAATCGTTCGGACCTGAGGATTTGTTCAAACCAGTCAAGGCCTTGCCAGAAGAACACGTTATTGCCAAAGGTCTCCTGTACCGAATAGTTGACGACCGTCATGATCGGGACAAGCGCATTGAATGCGACCAGAAGCAGGACCGGCAGGACAAAGAACC
This sequence comes from Tateyamaria sp., assembly GCF_039945315.1. GTDB lineage: Bacteria > Pseudomonadota > Alphaproteobacteria > Rhodobacterales > Rhodobacteraceae > Tateyamaria. Next base: position 40,032 of record NZ_JBDUXB010000033.1, read on the forward strand.
ACGCCTTTGGGTTTTCGGTTTTCATAACGAAACCTCCGTTGCAATCCAGCCGTCACGATAAAGGCGGGTCTGGGCCTGAGCAAAATTGAGATGCACGGCAGCGCCTTGTTCTGGAGCGGCACCTTCGATGATTGCCTTGACCGCCGTGTCGCCCACCATGGCTTCGACCACAGAGTGTCGACCGACATCGGATACCTTGCTCACACGCGCCTCGAGTCCTGCATCAGCGATGGATACAAATTCGGGGCGGATGCCCAGTTCGGTCGATCCACCCTGGCCACTAACCGGGCCTTCCAGCGCAACGGAGTGGCCTTCGAATGTTACCCGCCCGCCATTTTCGCTGACCGGCAACACGTTCATGCCGGGTGATCCAATAAAGTGGCCGACAAATGTGTGTTGTGGACGCTCGAACAACTCGACTGGCGTGCCGATCTGGACCACTTCACCGTCCTGCATCACGACAACCTGATCGGCGAACGTGAGCGCTTCTGTCTGATCATGGGTTACATAGATCATTGTCGCGCGGACCCGTTGGTGCAACTCCTTGAGCTTTGAACGCAGCTTCCACTTGAGATGGGGGTCGATGACGGTGAGAGGTTCGTCAAACATCACAACGTTCACATCGTCGCGTACCAGTCCGCGCCCCATCGAGATCTTTTGTTTGTTGTCCGGTGACAGGTGAAAGGCGCGTATATCGAGCATCTCTTGGACTTCGAGCATCGCGGCGATGTCCGCCACACGTTCGGCGATCCTTCCCTCTGGAACCTTGCGGTTGCGCAAGGGGAAGGCGAGATTTTCGCGCACTGTCATGGTGTCGTAGATCACCGGAAACTGGAACACCTGAGCGATGTTGCGTTGGTCCGGGGGCAGATCAGTGACGTCACGATCGTCAAACAGGATTTTGCCCTCTGACGGGGTCAAAAGCCCCGAGATGATGTTCAGCAACGTGGATTTGCCGCAACCTGACGGCCCGAGCAGCGCATAGGCACCGCCATCTTCCCAATCAAGGTCAATTTCCTTGAGTGCATAGTCTTCGGCACCCTTGGGGTTGGGCAGATAGGAGTGTTTCAGATTCGAAAGGGTGATCTTTGCCATCAGGCCACGAGCCTCCCGTCCGGTGCGAAGTAGAACGCCTGACTGGCATCCATATAAAAGCGGTGACTTTCGCCAATTTCGTAAGGATGGACACCGTGAGCCAGCGATACCCAACCGCCTTCACCCAACTGAAAATGAGCACTGGATTCCGATCCTGACAACTCAGTGACAAGGACCGTGCCGTCCATCACCACATCGCGCGCTGAGGCAGAGACGGGTGTCACGTGGTGGGGGCGCACTGCAACGGTATAAGGCCCATCTGGCAAGGCAGCCGCCGGTCCCTCAAGCGTCCAGCTGACGCCTGTTTCCATATGGGCGCTCTGGCCTGTCTTGATGATGCTTGCCGCGTTGATCGGAGGGTCAGAAAAAACGCGTGCCGCCGTTAGATTGTCCGGCTTGCGGTAGATTTCGGCGGTTGTGCCGAATTGTGTGACGATACCATCATCCATCAATGCCGTCTTGCCGCCTAGCAACAACGCCTCTTCGGGTTCGGATGTGGCATAGACCACCACGGCTCCACGCCCGGCAAAGAGCTCGGGCAACTGTTCGCGCAGTTCTTCGCGCAGCTTGTAGTCAAGATTGGCGAGTGGTTCGTCCAGAAACACGGCCCGGCTTTCTTTGGCGATGGCACGGGCGAGGGCGCAGCGCTGTTGCTGGCCGCCGCTTAGTTCCTGCGGGCGTCGTTTGAGCATCGGAGCAAGTTGCAGAATGTCCGCTGCTTCCTGCACACGGCCCTCGATTTCGGATTTGGCCATGCCAGCAACCCGCAAGGGAGAGGCGATGTTTTCAAAGACCGTCATATGCGGATAATTGACAAAAAACTGGTGGACGAGGCTGATGTTACGCTTTTGCGTAGAAAGCCTTGAGACGTCCTGATCATCCATAAAGATCTGACCCGAAGCCAAGGGGTCCAAACCGGCCATCAGTTTGATCAGTGAGGTCTTGCCGGACCCTGTTTGGCCCAACAGCACGTTAAAGTGCCCGGGTTCCAGTTTTAACGTCGTCGGCTTGATATGGGTGATCCCACGGACCGACTTCGTGGCATCTTTCAACGTTAAGACCATGATTTCCTTACCCCGGTAGAACTTGGCCGAAGCTCAGGAAAAAGCCTCGGCCAAAGCATCGGCCCCCAACAAGAAGCAGGGGCCGAAATTGTGTTTACTGGCTCCAGCGCGCGACCAGATCGTCGTAGTTGACGGTCTCGCCCTGCGGCTTTTCGTTGTCCAGTTTGGGCTTGGCACCGCCATTGGCGAACCAGAACTCGGCGTCTTTCTCCTCGTTCAGACGTGGACCACACCCGCCATAGACGCCAGCTGCTTCGTCAGCTTGCTGCATCCGGGCCATGGTGATGTCCATTTCTTCTGCCAGACGATCCATCGCCTCTTGGGGTGTGAACGCACCGGAGTTCACGTCACCGATCTGCTGCCACCAGATTTGGGCCAGCTTTGGATAATCGGGCACGTTGATGCCGGTTGGAGACCATGCCACGCGGTCAGGCGAGCGGTAGAACTCGACCAGACCACCCAGTTTAGGTGCCCGCTCGGTAAAGCTCTCGTGGTTGACCGAGCTGTCGCGAATGAAGGTCAGACCCACATGGGACTTCTTAACATCGACCGTCTTGGACGTCACGAATTGAGCATAGAGCCATGCGGCCTGAGCACGATCCGAGGGCGTGGATTTCAGGAAAGTCCACGATCCAACGTCCTGATAGCCAACCTTTTGCCCCTCGGTCCAGTAAGGGCCGTGTGGGCTGGGCGCCATCCGCCACAATGGATTGCCATCGTCATCCACGGTGTTGTTGCCTTCGGACTTCGGCTTGACCATGTCAGCGGTAAAGGCGGTGTACCAGAAGATCTGCTGGGCCACGTTGCCTTGGCTTAGTGCCGGCAGCGACTGGTAGAAGTCAAACGACGCCGCACCGGGTGGTGCATAGGCGCGCAGCCATTCATCCCACTTACGGATCGCGTAGACCGCTGCAGGACCGTTCGCAGCACCACCACGGGTGACAGACGCACCGGCAGGGTTACACGAACCGGCTTCCATGCGGATGCCCCATTCATCGATTGGGATCCCGTTTGGCTCTCCTACAGACCCAGCACCGGCCATCGACAGCCATGCGTCCGTCATCCGCCAGCCCAAATCAGGTGCGCGTTTGCCGTAGTCCATGTGGCCGTAGATCGCGACGCCGTCGACTTCTTTCACATCGTTGGAAAAGAAGTCAGCGATGTCTTCGTAGGCGGACCAGTTGACCGGAACGCCCAGTTCATAACCGTATTTGGCCTTGAAAGCGGCTTTGTTGGCTTCATCATCAAACCAGTCTTTGCGGAACCAGTACAGGTTCGCAAACTGCTGGTCTGGCAGCTGATAGAGGTTGCCATCCGGACCCGTTGTGAACTGGATTCCCATGAAGTCTTCCAGATCAAGCGTCGGTGACGTGGTCGCAGCCCAGTCACCAGCCATTTGTTCGGTCAGGTTGTAGGCCAGTTGCAAACGCGAGTGCGTACCGATCAGGTCGCTGTCGTTTACGTACCCATCATAAAGGTTCCGCTGCGTTTGCATTTGCGTTTGTACAGCCTGAACCACTTCGCCTTCGCCAAGGATCTGATGGTTCACCTTAATTCCGGTGATTTCCTCAAACGCTTCTGTAAGCACTTCGCTTTCGTAACCGTGGGTCGGAATGCCTTCCGACAGCACGTTGATTTCCATACCGCTGTATGGCTCAGCGGCATTAATGAACCATTCCATCTCGGCCAATTGTTCAGCTTTTGACAGCGTTGAGGGTTGGAATTCCTGATCAATCCATTTTTGGGCTGCCGCAGCATCGGCAAAAGCAGTCCCGGACCCCGCGATCACGGCAGCAGCCGCAGTCGCGGAGAGTAGATACTTACGCATCTTATCTCCTCCCAAAGATTATGTGAGCTGACATTTGCCAGCAACGAGATGCTACGCGCAGATGATTTACAGAGTCAAACTAATTTATTAGTAGACGACACAGCAAGGTGCAGGAGCAAGCACTGAGGTGCTGCGTTTCATCGATACATACGACGCTCGACTATCGTTGAAGGCACTAAAAACTGACCGCCAAATTTCGCCAGAGCGCCTTACACTTCGCGACAGTTTGCGGATGTCCGAGCGCACGCGGTACTGTTAAAATATTATGAAACGTGCAGGTGGCGAAGATGACCAACGATCAACGCGATAGTTTGGCCCGCGCGAAGGAGCGCGGCTCGCATGGACGCCAGCAGGAAGAAGGCGTTCTGGTTATCCGCACTATCGCCATGCCTGCAGACACGAATCCGGCGGGTGATATTTTTGGTGGCTGGCTCATGTCACAGATGGACCTTGCGGCTGGAAACATGGCCGGTCGTGTGTCGCAAGGACGAGGCGCAACCGTGGCTGTGGAGGCAATGCAGTTCTTGCGTCCGGTGAAGGTCGGAGATGAGGTCACGCTTTATGCGACGTTGAAAAAGGTGGGCAGCACGTCGATGCCCATCCATGTGGATGTGTGGGCGCGGGCGCGGTTTGCCCATGCAGGGCACAAGGTGACGGATGCCGATTTTGTCTTTGTCGCCTTGGACGAGCAGGGCAATCCCCGCCAGATCCCGGAAACCTGATCCTAGAACACTTTGAATGTCATCGTGGTCAGTGACCGTTCGATGCCGTCGATGTCGAGCAGGTTTTCGTTGATGTACTTGCCGACATCTGCGCCGGCCGGAATATAGAGCTTCATCAGCAGGTCGTAGTCCCCTGATGTCGAGAACAGTTCGGAATGGATTTCGCGCAAGGCAATGGCTTCAGCCACGTCGTAAGTGGTGCCGGGGCGGCAACGGATCTGGATAAAGACGCAAGTCGACATGAGGCAGGGGCCCTTTCGCGATGAAGTGGTGCCGTTTTAGTGACATGTCGGGGCTGGCCAGCACAAGGGGGGCGCGCAGGACTTGGCGCAGACGCACGCCCCGCCTATAGAGAGCGCGACGTGACTTTTTGAGAGGCCCCTTATGCGCCGCGCCACCCTGACCCGCACCACGGCAGAGACAGATATCTCGGTTAAGCTGAACCTTGACGGTACTGGTGTCTATGACAACCAGACCGGAGTCGGGTTCTTTGACCACATGTTGGATCAGTTGGCGCGCCATGCATTGATTGACATGACCGTTCGCTGCGAGGGCGATCTGCACATTGATGATCACCACACGGTCGAAGATGTGGGCATCGCGATTGGTCAGGCGCTCTCCCGCGCCGTGGGGGACAAAAAGGGTATCCAGCGCTACGGGTCCTGCCTGTTGCCCATGGATGATGCGCTGGTCCGGGCTGCCCTTGATTTGTCGGGCCGTCCGTTTCTGGTCTGGAACGTTGATCTGCCCACGCCCAAAATCGGCACCTTTGACACAGAACTCGTACGCGAATTTTTTCAGGCGCTCGGCACTCATGGTGGCATTACGCTACATGTGGATATGCTGCATGGCCTCAACAGCCACCATATTGCTGAGGCTGCATTCAAAGCCGTGGCCCGAGCATTGCGTATCGCCCTTGAGGTTGATGCTCGTGTGGCAGACGCCATTCCTTCGACCAAGGGTAGCCTATGAGCCTGACGGCACTGATCGACTACGAAAGCGGTAATCTTCACTCTGCTGAAAAGGCGTTTCAGCGGATGGCCCGCGATCTTGGCGAGGGGACTGTCGTTGTCACCTCGGATGCCGATGTCGTGGCGCGTGCAGACCGCGTTGTGCTACCCGGTGACGGGGCCTTTCCGGCTTGTGCTGCGGCTTTGCGCGGCACCGGGGGCCTATATGACGCCGTTGTTGAGGTGGTTGAGGTCAAAGGCCGCCCGTTTCTGGGCATCTGCGTGGGCATGCAGTTGATGGCCACATGGGGGCGCGAATACGAAGACACGCCCGGTCTGGATTGGGTTGCGGGTCAGGTAGTGCCGATTGTTCCTGCCGATCCTTCTATGAAAGTGCCGCACATGGGCTGGAATGATCTGGTGTTGGAGAAAGACCACCCGGTTTTTGACGGCATCGCCAACGGCGATCACACCTATTTTGTGCACTCATATCAGTTTGAAGTAGCCGATCCGGCACTGCGGCTGGCACATGTGGACTACGGTGGTGAAGTCACCGCTGTGATCGGCACGGGCACGATGCTGGGCATGCAGTTTCACCCGGAGAAAAGTCAGGATGTCGGCTTGCGCATGATCCGGAATTTCCTGAAGTGGGCACCTTAGTCCAGCGTGAAAGTCTCCGGCAGGTCACGCAACATGCGTGTGCCCAGTTGTCCCATACAGGATTTCAGATCCTCGCGCAGAATATGAGCAAGATGGGCGGGACCTTCAGCCCCGAGAGCCCCAAGCGCGTAGTGCCAGCCGCGCCCCAGCATGACAAAATCTGCTCCTGAAGAGAGGGCGCGCAGGATATCAAGCCCACCTTCGACCCCACTGTCAAAAATGATCGGCAGTGACGTGGCGCTTCGGATATCAGGCAACACTTCGATCGAGGCAGGGGCACCATCAAACTGGCGGCCCGCGTGATTGGACACCCAGAACGCGTCGACGCCAAGGGTCTCTAGTTTGGTAGCATCCTCGACTCGTAGGATGCCTTTGACGATGAAAGGTCCGTCCCATGCGTCACGCAACCATTTGACATAGTCCCAATCTGGCGAGGTGCGTAGCAGATATCCCACATGTGCTGTAACCGGCAGATTTTCGGCCGCCGGGGTGGTGTAGGCATCAAGCATCCGCATATGCGGCATGCCGCGCTGGGCCATCCCAAGCGCCCATGCCGGGCGCATCGCGACCTGAGCCAGTAAGCGTGGGGTTAGGCGTGGCGGGTTGGTCAGCCCTGAACGTGTTTGGCGTTCACGGCGCGATGCGACGGGCACATCCACGGTAAGGACAAGTGTCTTGAATCCCGCTTTGTGCGCTCGGTCGAGCATATCCCGCCGAATGTCCTCGTCGCGGGGGGGGTACATTTGAAACCAGGCATGCGCGCCCAGATCATCCGCGACATCCTCGGGTGACTGGGTGGCCACAGTCGAAAGGGTATAAGGAATACCAAGCTTTGCCGCTGCGCGTGCCAACAGGCGTTCTGCATCCGGCCACATCAGACCCGACATGCCGACTGGCGCGATGCCAAAGGGCAGGGGCAGGTCCGCCCCCATAAGTGATACACCAAGGTCGGGTTCGAATTCGCCGTGCAGAACCGATGGCATCAGTCCGATTTTGTCCAAAGCCGCGCGATTGCGTCTGCGCGTTGCCTCGACCCCGGTTCCGCTGTCCAGATACTCCCATACGAATTTTGGGATGCGTTTTTGGGCACGGCTGCGCAGGTCACTGAGTGCGGGGAAATGCGTGTTTAGGTCCATTTCGGCACTATGTCGACTTGGCATGGAGGCGGCAAGCCGTTGAATTGAGGGGGCTCTGCCCCCGCCGCCTTTCAGGCGGCTCCCCCGGGATTTTTTGAAATCAGAGTAGGGGAACATCGAGTGAACATGCGGCTTTCCCTTTTTTCAGGAGCAAGCTAGATTGTGGCCCATGAGCAGCTATGACGAATTCGACGCCTTCGAAGGCGCATCCCTGTCCGCGCGCGCCATGGCTGCGCGCCCTCAACCTTATCTTGATGGGTTGAACCCCGCTCAACGTGAGGCGGTGGAAAAGGTTGACGGACCTGTGCTGATGCTGGCCGGGGCCGGAACAGGCAAAACGCGGGCGCTGACCGCGCGTATCGTGCATTTGCTGAACACAGGGCGCGCGCGACCCAACGAAATTCTCGCCGTGACCTTCACCAACAAGGCCGCACGCGAGATGAAAAACCGTGTTGGTTCTATGCTTGGTGGCCAAATCGAGGGTGTGCCGTGGCTGGGCACATTCCATTCGATCTGTGTAAAGCTGCTGCGTCGTCATGCGGAGTTGGCCGGGCTGAAGTCGAACTTCACTATTCTAGACACGGACGATCAGATCCGCCTGATGAAACAGCTGATCCGAGCGGCCAACATTGACGACAAGAGGTGGCCAGCGCGGCAACTGGCGAACATCATTGATGGGTGGAAGAACAAGGCGCTGACGCCGGATAAGGTGCCTGCGTCGGACGGCGGGGCGTATAACCACAAGGGCGTCGAACTTTATGCCCAGTATCAGGCGCGCTTGAAAGAGCTGAACGCCTGCGATTTCGGCGACTTGCTGTTGCACATGGTCACCATCTTTCAGGATCACCCTGACGTTCTGGCGCAGTATCAAGGCTGGTTCGCTTACATCCTCGTGGATGAGTATCAGGATACCAACGTCGCTCAATACCTGTGGTTGCGCTTGCTCGCTCAAGGGCACAAGAACATCTGTTGCGTCGGGGATGACGACCAATCGATTTATGGCTGGCGCGGGGCCGAAGTGGGCAACATCCTGCGGTTTGAAAAGGACTTTCCCGGTGCGCATGTGGTGCGTCTTGAGCAGAACTACCGCTCGACCCCGCATATTCTGGGGGCAGCGTCGGGTGTGATTGCGGGCAATGAGGATCGGCTGGGCAAGACGCTGTGGACCGACAAGGACGACGGAGAAAAGGTTCGTCTGATCGGCCATTGGGATGGCGAAGAAGAGGCCCGCTGGATCGGCGATGAGATCGAGGCGAGCCAACGTGGCACGCGCGGAATGGACCCGGTGAACCCTGATAACATGGCGATTCTTGTGCGTGCCAGCCACCAGATGCGCGCTTTTGAAGATCGGTTTTTGACCATTGGATTGCCCTATCGTGTCATCGGTGGGCCGCGGTTCTATGAGCGCCTCGAAATCCGGGACGCGATGGCCTATTTCCGCGTTGTGGTCAGCCCTGAGGATGATCTGGCCTTTGAGCGGATTGTGAACACGCCTAAGCGGGGGCTTGGTGACAAGGCACAACAGACCATTCAGGTGGCTGCGCGCGCAAACGGCGTGTCACTGGTTGAGGGTGCGCGGTTGGCGGTTGATCAGGGATTGATCAAGGGCAAGGGCGGCAACGAACTGCGCAGCCTTGTTGATGGGATCGCGCGGTGGAACAGCAAATTGCGGGGGCCACGGATCGAAGTTGTCGAGGATGACTCTGTAATCGACGAGGGGCTTGCGCCTTTGCGCACGGAATACGGACCGCCTCCGATCAGCCATGTGGAACTGGCCGAGGTGATTCTGGATGAAAGCGGCTACACGGCCCATTGGCAGAACGACAAGACACCCGAAGCACCTGGGCGACTGGAGAACCTCAAGGAACTGGTCAAAGCGTTGGAAGGCTTTGAAAATCTGCAAGGGTTTCTCGAGCACGTGTCGCTGATCATGGACAACGAACAGGACGACGCGGGCGCCAAAGTGTCGATCATGACCCTGCACGCGGCCAAGGGGCTGGAATTTCCCATGGTGTTTCTTCCCGGTTGGGAAGACGGTCTGTTCCCCTCTCAGCGCAGTATGGATGAGAGCGGAATCAAGGGATTAGAAGAAGAACGCCGTCTGGCCTATGTCGGTATTACGCGGGCCGAAGAGGTTTGTACGATTTCCTTTGCCGCCAATCGCCGAGTGTTTGGGCAATGGCAGTCCTCGCTGCCTTCTCGTTTTATCGATGAGTTGCCCGAGGAGCATGTGGATGTCCTGACCCCGCCGGGGCTTTATGGCGGCGGGTACGGGGCGGCCGCACCCACGATGGAATCCAATCTGCATCAAGCGGCGGCAGAGGCAAATGTATATAACTCGCCCGGATGGAAGCGCCTGCAGGCCCGCGCGAACTCGCGTCCCATTTCGCAGCCCAAAGAGAGTCGCAACACGGTGATCGATCTGTCCGCGGTTTCGAGTTTCACCATGGGCGAGCGCGTGTTTCACCAGAAGTTCGGCTATGGGGCTGTTGTCGGGATTGAAGGGGACAAACTCGAGATCGACTTTGAGAAGGCTGGCGTGAAGAAGGTTGTCTCGCGGTTTATCTCGGGCTGCGACGACATTCCATTTTGAGCGCTTCAATCACACATGTGATCGCAAAGGGTGGCAAGGATCGTTTTTCTGCAAAGAAAAGCCGATAGTTGCACCGTCGATCCTTAGGGCGAGACCAGTCGACCACATCCGCAATCCCGATATGAAAAACGGCGGCCCTCGGGAGGAAGGGCCGCCGTTTCTGCATCATCACGTGTCCGGTCAGGGAGGAGGAAGGCCGAACCCATGATGTGTCGCGCTGCACCTTTTCAGGCGCGGAATTTTTAGTGCGGCGACCCCTGGGAGGAGGTAGGGGCCGCCGCTCTGACAACACCACTCAGGTCAGGGAGGAGGACGACCATTCGCAGTGTATCTTGATGCACATGTATGTGCTTTTTTCGTCGATGCACCCCTTGAGATGCTAAATAAAGGGCGCGGCGACCCCCGGGAGGAGGATGGGAGCCGCCGCTAATCTCAGATGTCCCAGGGAGGAGGAGAGGGACACCTGATCCGTTGCGCTCAGTTGGCTTTTGCCTTCTCAGCGGCTTCCCATGCGAGGCGTTTGATTTCTGAGCGATGTATGCCCAGATCCGCCAGATCGCGATTGCTCAGAACGCTCAGTTCGTGGAACGTTGTTCTGTAGATGCGGCGCGTCGCGTGACGTGCTGCCGCGGTGTGAAAATAGTCTGCCAGCGTCGCATAGGTCCGTTCGACCAGATCGCTGCGTTGTGATACTTCGTTGTAATAGGCCATGTTTTATTGCCCTTTGCTCGTTTCGTTAGCCCAAACATAAGCCAATGCTGCAGTTGCACAATAGCCGCCTTCTCAATGCTGCTATGCAGCAATTGCATAGGGTAAGTGGTTAAAAATCTTGCAAAGCGCACAGCCATTTGGCGCTTTGTACCGTTTGAACGCGCCCCCTTTGCTCTTGCCCCGAATTCTGCCAGTTAATGCGGCGACCCAGCGGAGAAATGCACCATGGCGATTACCAAAGATGACATCCTGTCCGCCTTGCGCCGGATCGAAATGCCGGATGGCGGCGATCTGGTGAGCCGCGATTTGATTCGAGCGGTTCAGGTGCAGAGTGATGAGGTGCAATTCATCATTGAAGCGCCCAGTCCTGAACTCGCTGCGCGCATGGAATCCGTGCGCGCCGCTGCCGAGGCGACCGTGAAGAACCTGCCGGGCGTTGAGAAGGTGCGTGTAGCCCTGACCGCCCACGGCCCGGCCCCCAAACCGTCCGCTCCGCCCAGCCTCAAGGTCGGAGGCCATCCAAAACCACAAGAGAGCCCGACCAAGCCTGCGGGTGTGCAGCGCATTCTGGCCATCGGATCCGGAAAGGGCGGCGTTGGTAAGTCAACTGTATCGTCCAACCTGGCTGTTGCCTTGGTGCGGGCAGGGCGCAAGGTCGGCCTGCTGGATGCTGATATATATGGCCCCTCCCAGCCCCGGATGATGGGTGTGAACAAACGCCCCGCTTCTCCGGACGGAAAAACGATCATCCCGCTGCACGCCCATGGTGTGACCCTCATGTCCATCGGTTTCATGATGGAAGAGGGCAAAGCCGTTGTCTGGCGCGGACCGATGCTGATGGGCGCGCTCCAGCAGATGCTGGGGCAGGTAGAGTGGGGCGAACTGGATGTCCTAATCGTCGATCTGCCGCCGGGGACGGGTGATGTGCAACTGACGCTGTGTACGAAATCGGAATTGAGTGGGGCTATCGTGGTGAGTACGCCGCAGGACGTGGCGCTGATCGATGCTCGCAAGGCGCTGGATATGTTTGCCACGCTCAAGACGCCTGTGCTGGGACTGATCGAAAACATGTCGATGTTTGTCTGCCCGGATTGCGGGTCCGAGCACCAGATCTTTGGGCAGGGCGGCGTTGCGGCGGAAGCGGACAAAATGGGAGTGCCTTTGCTGGGGGCCTTGCCCATTGACCTTGAAACGCGCCTTGCCGGTGACGGCGGCACACCCGTGGCGGCCGGTGACGGACCAATGGCGCAGGCCTATGCGCGCATCGCCGAGGGTTTGATCAAGGGCGGGATGGCCTGAGCGTGGCCGGTCCCGCGACTTGTCTGGCCACCTACGGCACTTTGGCGCCGGGACGAGCAAACGCCCATCAGCTGGAGGAGTTAAAGGGACACTGTTCGCTTGGCATTGTACGCGGGCACTTGAAAGAAGCGGGGTGGGGCGCGCAAATGGGATATCCCGGTTTGATCCTTGATCCGGAGGGCGGTGCCGTTGAAGTGAACCTGTTCCATTCCACGGACCTGCCTGATCACTGGGCGCGTCTGGATGCGTTCGAGGGGCCGGGATATGCGCGTGTTGAGATTTCGGTAGATACAGAGACTGGACCAGTACCTGCCTATATATACGTATTGGCTTATTAACGCAGAACGGACCGGATCATGGGATTGTATGGCCCCCCGATTGGGAAAGCGTGGGAATTGGCCTCAATTGCTGCTCGATTCGAATCAATATTTCCAGATTTGCGAGTAATTTCCTCTTTTGCGGCGAGAACGTAAATAGAACATTGCGCTCGGCTGTCTGGAAATGTCATTTTTTTGGGATTTTATGGGCTAAAAGCGATCCAGCCAGTGCGACACTATATGTTGTGTGCATGATGCTGGTGATCACATGATGGGCGCCATTGCGGTGACATTTCCCCACTACATGTTGTTTTTCAATACCTCTGTTCACAAGGTATAGGGTTCATTGGCCACAAAAAAATTATTGTTTCCCATCAATTCCCATGGCATCCCTATTGCATCAGATGAGAACGAGCCCGGGGCACCAAACGACCCCAAGCAAACAAAAAACTCTAGCAGGTTTCATACAGGCACCTCGCTTTCATCAGACCAAGAGATCCGGCGCGCGAGCGAGCAGACATCCCCCCAGGTGGCGCGCGCAGCTGGACATCCCGCAAGACGGGACGAGGGCGGCGGGTTGATCAGTGGCAGCAGATCAACCCGCCGTTTCCATTTCAAGACACTGGGGAACGATTTGAGCGCGGGGGCGCAAAAGAAAAAGGGACGGGCCGACAGGTGGCACGAAGATTCAGAGGCGAAAGCGACCACAAGGTGGACGCAAAGGGGCGGGTGTCTATCCCGGCCTCGTTTCGTCGTGTAATCGAAGCCGCTGATCCCGACTGGACCGAAGGTCTGCCGCCACGCATCATCATTGTCTATGGGGGCGACACCCGCACCTACCTCGAAGGGTTCACTGTCGAGGCCATGGATGAGGTGGATGACAAAATCTCTCTCCATCCGCGTGGTTCGGCCAAACGTAAGGCTATGGAGCGCCTCTATAGCGCACAATCCATCGAAACGGTTGTCGATGAGACGGGCCGCATCGTCTTGCCCGCCAAGCTGCGGGACAAGATTGGTCTGGATGGCATGGCCCGTTTTGTGTCTTCCGGAGATACCTTCGAGATTTGGAAGCCCGAGGCTTACGATGCCAGCATCGCAGCCCTTGATGACGACGGATATGACCCGGATGTCGATCCGTCGGTCTATTTGGACGGGGATCTCGCATAACATGTCGGTCTTCGTGAGCGCATAAGAGATGACCGGGCGGCCACATATACCAGTTCTGATCGATGCGATCTTGGCACATTGCGCGCCGATCGAAGGGACGTGGTTGGATGGTACGTTCGGAGCGGGCGGCTATACCCGGGCGCTTTTGGATGGCGGTGCCGATACGGTCATCGCGGTTGATCGCGACCCGTTGGCCTTCGAAATGGCCTCTGATTGGGCCGCGGGCTATGGATCGCGACTTCGTATGCAGCCCGGTGTGTTTTCAAAACTAGATGAGTATGGTTCCGGCCTTGATGGCGTTGTGCTGGATCTGGGTGTCAGTTCCATGCAACTTGATCAAGCTGCGCGGGGTTTTTCCTTTCAGAAGGACGGCCCACTCGACATGCGGATGAGCCAGGATGGACCCACAGCCGCCGATATCGTGAACCAAGCGGACGAGGGCGTGCTGGCCGACATCCTTTTTCATTACGGCGAAGAACGCGCCAGTCGCCGCATCGCGCGCGCAATAATCACGGCCCGCCCCATCACTACGACGTTGGAGCTCGCTGGTATCGTCGAAAAGTGCCTGCCGCGTCCCAAGCCGGGACAGTCGCACCCCGCCACACGCAGCTTTCAGGCGCTGCGCATTGCCGTAAACAATGAATATGACGAGCTCTATCAGGGCCTTATGGCGGCCGAACGCGCCTTGAAACCCGGCGGTAAACTGGCTGTAGTTACCTTCCATTCGGTCGAGGACCGTATGGTTAAACGGTTTCTCACAGCGCGCGGCGGACGCAGTGCCAATGCCAACCGCTATGCGCCTGAAACAGTGCAAGAGGCGGCCCAGTTCACCGTTAAAAGCCGCAAGGCCATTGGCCCGGATGCAACTGAACTGGCTGCAAACCCACGCAGCCGCTCGGCCAAGTTGCGCGTGGGCATCCGCACTGACGCACCTGCCGGGGTCATCGACGCCAAATCCATTAGTATGCCGCAGATCAAAGGGGGGATATGATGCGAAGTGTCCTTTATGTGCTGACAACGCTAGCGGTTATCGGGCTGGCCTTTTGGGCCTACCGCGAAAACTACGCCACGCAGGATTCGCTGGCCCAGACAGATCAGCTACACCGCGACATTCGTGCTGCCCATGCCCGTTTGGCCGTGCTCAAGGCAGAATGGGCCTATCTCAATCGCCCCGATCGTTTGCGCGATCTGGCGGACATCAACTTTGATCGCCTTGGTTTGTTGCCTTTCCGCCCCGACCAGTTCGGACGCGTAGACGAGGTGGCCTATCCCGCACCGCCACTTCTGGACATCACAAATAGCATTGAGGTGTCCGGCATCCTGCCTGTCGCGGAGGTTTCAGAATGACCCGCACACCTCTGCGCCCGCTTGCCCGTATCCTGCCCGCCCGCGCCGCCGGGCAAAGCCCTGATGAGATCGAGCGCGAAAACCGAGCCGCGCGACACGAAGAGATGCGCGACACTGCCCGTCAACGCGCTGAGGGGCGTCTGTTAGTGCTGGGCGTGTTCTTTTTCTGCGCCTTTATGGTTGTCGGATTTCGCATGGGAATGATGGCGACATCCGAACCGGTTGAACCGCGCGCGAGTGCCCAAGGGGCTGCCATCTCTGCCGCACGTGCCGACATCGTCGACCGCAAGGGCAGGCTGCTGGCCACAAATTTTGAAACCCATGCGCTTTATGCCCAGCCACCGCATATGATCGACCCGATACGCGCCGCAAAAGAACTGGCTGCCATCTTCCCTGATCTGGAAGAAGAGAAACTGGCCAAGGATTTCACCGGCAAGCGCAAGTTCCTGTGGATACGCAAGAAAATCAGCCCTGAGCAGATGCAGGCCGTGCATGAGATCGGTGATCCCGGCCTGCTTTTTGGCCCGCGCGAGATGCGCCTTTATCCCAATGGCTCGCTCGCGGCCCATGTGATGGGCGGAGCATCCTTTGGCAAAGAAGGGGTGCATGCGGCCGAGGTGATCGGTGTGGCGGGCGTCGAAAAGTACTTTGACGACTACCTGCGCGATCCGGCCAACGGCCAACGCCCCCTGGAGCTGTCCCTAGACCTGACCGTGCAGGCCGCAGCCGAACGCGTTCTTTATGGCGGCATGAAGATCATGAACGCCAAGGGTGCGACATCGATTTTGATGGATGTGCACACAGGTGAGGTGATTTCAGTTGTCTCTTTGCCGGATTTTGACCCCAACAATCGTCCCCGTCCGGCGACCACTGGCGACCAGTCCGACAGCCCATTGTTCAACCGCTCAGTGCAGGGGGTCTATGAGCTTGGTTCAACCTTCAAGATATTCACCGCGGCCCAAGCCGTCGATCTAGGCCTCGTATCCTCAAACACCATCATCGACACGAAGGGGCCGATGCGTGTGGGCGGCTTCCCCATCGGTGAATTTCGTAACAAGAACTACGGCAAGCTCACCGTGTCCGACATCATTGTCAAATCTTCCAACCGAGGCACCGGGCGCATGGCTTTGGACATCGGGGTCAAACGGCAGCAAGAGTTCCTGAAATCGCTTGGATTCTTTGAGGCAACCCCGTTCGAGATTGTCGAGGCGCGCACAGGCAAGCCGCTGTTGCCCAAACGCTGGACCGATCTGAGTGCGGTGACAGTGAGTTATGGTCACGGGCTATCCACTTCCCCGATGCACTTGGCCGCTGGATACGCGTCCATCGCCAATGGAGGCTACATCGTTGCTCCGACGATCCTGAAACAGAACGGCCCCCGCCTAGGCAGACGTGTCATGAGTGCGCCTTCTGCCAAGGCCGCACGCGACATGTTACGCGCGGTGGTGACCTCTGGAACCGCGAGCATGGGCGAGGTGCCGGGCTACGCTGTGGGCGGCAAGACAGGCACGGCAGACAAGCCAAAGCCAAAGGGTGGGTACTATGACGACAAGGTCATCGCGACCTTTGCCACCATTTTTCCTGCCCATGATCCTAAATACGTGTTGATCGTCACGCTGGACGAACCGGTCGAGACAAGTGGTGACAAACCGCGTCGCACCGCCGGTTGGACGGCGGTGCCCGTCGCCGCCGAGATGATTGGGCGCATTGCACCACTTTTGGGTCTGCGACCGGGCGTTGAACCCGGCTCTCTGACTGATATAACGCTCACAAGCAGTAACTGAGGTGCCTCCGGCATCCGAGCCAAAGGCCGAACCATGGGCGCGCAGGCAAGACCACTTTCATCGCTGGGCCTGACCGCGCTTGGCGGGGCGAATCCGGATATCTCTGGACTGGCCGTAGACAGCCGTGAGACAAAGGCGGGCACTCTGTTTGCTGCGATGCCGGGCAGCCACGTGCACGGAGCGGAGTTCATTCAATATGCCGTACGCATGGGCGCAGTCGCCGTTTTGACCGACCGTGCAGGGGCCGAGATTGCTGCCGACCATCTGGATGGTATCGCAGTTGTGTTGGCAGACGATCCCCGCGCCACCCTGTCGCGCACCGCGGCCCTTTGGTTTGGCGGGCAGCCAGACACGATTGTCGCTGTCACCGGGACTAACGGCAAAACCTCGGTTGCCACGTTCGTGCGCCAAATCTGGATCGAGTTGGAGCTTGCCGCCGTCAACCTTGGCACAACCGGGGTGGAAGGGGCATGGACCGCCCCTCTGGCCCACACCACGCCCGAACCCATCACGCTGCACCGTGTTCTGGCTGAGGCCCGCGCCAATGGCATCACACATGCCGCGATGGAGGCTTCTTCGCACGGGCTTGATCAACGCCGTCTGGACGGTGTGACACTGACCGCAGCAGGGTTCACGAATTTTACCCAGGACCATCTCGACTACCACCACACGTTCGAGGCGTATTTTGATGCAAAGGCTGGCCTGTTTGCGCGAGTCTTGCCGGAAGACGGCACCGCCGTGATCAACATGGACGACCCGCGCGGTGTGGATATGGCCGCGATTGCGCGTGCCCGGGGCCAAGAGGTTCTGAGTGTAGGGCGTGATGGGGGAGATCTGCACCTGTCTGCGCAGCGCTTTGACAGTACCGGGCAGG
The DNA here is from genome assembly GCF_039945315.1 of Tateyamaria sp. Taxonomy (GTDB): domain Bacteria; phylum Pseudomonadota; class Alphaproteobacteria; order Rhodobacterales; family Rhodobacteraceae; genus Tateyamaria. The sequence goes on from NZ_JBDUXB010000033.1 coordinate 57,579, forward strand.
ATGTCCGCTTTGACTATGCTGGCAAAGCCTACACAGCTCGCTTGCCTCTGATCGGTGGTTTTCAGGCGGACAACGTGATGCTGGCATGTGGCCTTGTCATCGCCTGTGGCGCTGAGCCTGCCCATGTATTTGAAACCTTGCCGCATCTTGGCACCGTTCGGGGGCGTATGCAGCTTGCCGCCACGCGCGAAAACGGAGCAGCCGTTTTTGTGGATTACGCCCACACGCCGGATGCTGTTGCCACTGCGCTGTCCGCAATGCGCCCCCATGTGATGGGGCGGTTGATCGCAGTCATTGGGGCAGGCGGTGACAGGGATGCAGGCAAACGCCCGTTGATGGGGCAGGCGGCGGCACTAAACGCCGACGTCGTGTTTGTGACAGATGACAACCCGCGTTCAGAAGACCCCGCGACCATCCGCGCTGCGGTGATGGAGGGGTGCCCCGAAGCCCACGAAGTCGGTGACCGGGCCGAAGCAATCCTGCGCGCGGTTGACGCTCTTGGTCCCGGGGATGCTTTGCTGATCGCGGGCAAGGGACACGAGACAGGACAAATTGTGGGCGATGACATCCTGCCCTTTGATGATGCCGAACAGGCCAGCGTGGCTGTGGCCGCCTTGGAAGGAAGACTAACGTGACGCTATGGACCGCGAGCGACGCCGCTGCTGCAACGGGCGGGCAAGCCACAACAGATTGGGCCGCCACAGGGGTGTCCATCGATACCCGCTCGCTGCAACCGGGCGATCTGTTCGTTGCCCTGCAAGCGGCACGGGACGGGCATGATTTTGTGGCGCAGGCGCTGGAAAAAGGGGCCGCTGCCGCTCTTGTCACTCATGTGCCGGAAGGTGTGGCCTCTGACGCGCCCCTGCTGATTGTCACGGATGTACTGCACGGTCTGGAGGCGCTTGGCGCCGCGGCCCGCGCACGTACCGAGGCCCGTGTGGTCGCAATCACTGGGTCGGTTGGCAAAACCTCGACCAAGGAAATGCTGCGCGCGATGCTCAGCGATCAAGGGCGCACTCATGCGTCGGTGGCCAGCTATAACAACCACTGGGGTGTGCCGCTGACGCTTGCTCGGATGCCCGCAGATACGGAATACGCGGTGATTGAAATCGGGATGAACCATCCCGGCGAGATTGCGCCCCTTGCAAAGCTGGCCCGGCCCCACGTCGCAATGATCACGACTGTTGCCGCAGCCCACCTTGAGGCGTTTGAAAACATCGAAGGCATCGCGCTGGAAAAGGCATCGATCATTGAAGGGCTCGAATACGGGGGAACGGCGATCCTGAACAATGACTGTTCGACCGCCGCAATCCTGCAATCCAAGGCTCATGACATGAAGCGGCGCGACATTGGCTTTGGCGAACACGGTTTTGATTTCGTTCTGAAATCTGTCGATCTGGGGCGCGAGGTAACGGTGGTGCAGGCGACGGCCCACGAGGCACCATTGCTTTTCAAGATTGGGGCGGTCGGGAAGCACTTTGCCATGAACGGTCTCAGTGCGCTTGCGGCGGCAGAAGCGCTTGGCGCGGATCTTGCGCTGGCGGCACAATCGCTGGGCCGCTGGTCCCCGTATCAGGGTCGGGGCGCGCGCGAAGTTATCACGCTCGATGCCGTTGATACCCACATGACGCTCGAGTTGATCGACGACAGCTATAACGCCAATCCTACTTCGATGGAGGCGGCGCTTGGCGTTTTGGCAGCGGCAGAAGTCACCAATGAGATTGGCAGAGTTAGAAAGGGCAGGCGGATCGCCTTTGTCGGAGACATGAAAGAATTGGGCCCAACCGGGCCTGGACTGCACGCAGCACTTGCTGATCTCGATGCGATAGAGGCGATTGACACCGTCCACTGCGTCGGTCCCCTGATGAAACATCTGCATGACGCACTTCCACTCTCGAAGCAGGGCCTGTGGACAGAATCCTCTCAAGACATGGAAGCACAGGTTGCACGCCGTCTCGACAGCGGCGACGTCGTTCTTGTTAAGGGTTCCCTCAGCATGAAATTGGCCGTGATCGTTGACGCGATCCGCAAAATGGGCCATCCCGGAAACACGGGCGCAGACCCACAAGATAATGTGTAAGGCGAGGCGAACATGCTCTATTGGTTGACAGCACTGTCGGATGGCGGGGACTTTTTCAACCTGTTCCGCTACATCACCTTCCGGGCTGGTGGTGCGTTCATGACCGCGCTGGTCTTTGGTTTCATGTTCGGCAGACCTCTGATTGCGGTGCTCCGCAAAACCCAAGGCAAGGGCCAACCGATCCGCGATGACGGCCCCGAGGGGCATTTCGTCAAGGCAGGTACGCCGACGATGGGAGGGCTGCTGATCGTGGGGGCCCTTGTGACATCCACGCTCCTTTGGGCGCGGTTGGACAATCCGTTTGTGTGGATCGTCTTGGGGGTTACGCTGGCTTTTGGATTGATCGGATTTGCGGACGACTATGCAAAAGTATCGAAACAAAACACGGCTGGGGTGCCGGGCCGTGTCCGGCTTTTACTTGGGTTTTTGATTGCGGCCATTGCAGCTTATTTTGCGGCCGTGGCGCATCCAGAGGGGCTGCAAAACCAATTGGCCGTGCCGGTGTTCAAGGATGTGCTGATCAACCTCGGGCTTTTGTTCATCCCCTTTTCGGTCATTGTGATTGTCGGCTCTGCGAATGCGGTGAACCTCACGGACGGGCTCGACGGATTGGCGATTATGCCGGTGATGATCGCCGCGGCAACTTTGGGCGTCATCGCCTACTTTGTGGGGCGGGTCGATTTCACCGAGGATCTGGGTCTTCACTACGTGCCCGGTACGGGCGAGTTGCTGATCTTTACTATGGGGATCATCGGCGGCGGTCTGGGTTTTTTGTGGTATAACGCTCCTCCTGCTGCGGTCTTTATGGGTGACACAGGCTCGCTTGCTTTGGGTGGCGGGCTGGGTGCCATCGCGGTCGCCTCGAAACATGAAATCGTCTTTGCCATCGTGGGCGGGATTTTCGTGGTCGAGGCGCTTTCGGTGATGATCCAGGTCCTCTATTTCAAGAAAACGGGCAAACGGGTTTTTCTCATGGCCCCAATCCACCATCACTACGAAAAGAAGGGGTGGGCGGAGCCTCAGATCGTAATCCGGTTCTGGATCATCGCGCTGATTTTGGCGATGATCGGGCTGGCGACCCTCAAGGTCCGATAGGTGATGTCCCACCCTGAGGCATGCTTCGGCCGGGTAAACTTCATGCGCGTACCGAGGCTTTATAGGGCTCCGGCTGGGTATAACCGTCTTCCCGGACGGCAAAGTAGTAATTGTGAAACAGCCGTCAGTCGGCGCACCCTCTTGCGGGGCGGTGGGCTTCGTGCGACCTCTCGTTGCCAGATAATGGAGAGTGCCATGGGGCGAGCTAAAAGGCAGCAACCAAAGCCAAGACTGTGTCTTCTTTTGGCTGAAAATGCTGCGGCGAGTGCGAGGGGCAGGCTTATGGCGCCGCCAATCGCAGCGGGCGCATTGTCATGATTCCGGTGCGGGGACTTTCGAGCAAGCGCGTTGCCGTGCTTGGGCTGGGTCGCTCGGGGCTGTCTGCCGCGCGTGCTCTAGAAGCGGGCGGTGCCACACCACTTTGTTGGGATGACAATGAGCAGGCGCGCGAGCGAGCCATTGCGGAGGGCTTCACTTGTGTGGATCTCAAAAAGCAGGGCGCGTTTGACGATGTGGCGCGATTGATTGTGTCACCCGGCATCCCGCATCTCTACCCTACGCCCAATCCGGTGGTGGCGGCCGCACTGGCAGCGGGAGTCCCCGTCGACAATGATATCGGGCTGTTTTTTCAATCCTTCGCCACACCCGACTGGAACAATTTCGACACCGCACCGCGGGTGATCGCCGTTACGGGGTCGAACGGAAAATCGACCACTTCGGCACTGATCCATCATATCATGGAGACTGCCCACCGTCCCAGTCAGCTGGCCGGGAATATTGGCCGTGGTGTCCTCGACATTGACCCGCCACATGATGGCGAGGTGATTGTGCTGGAGCTATCAAGTTATCAAACCGACCTTGCGCGTGCGCTGACGCCGGATGTTGCTGTGTTCACCAACCTGACCCCGGATCATCTGGATCGACATGCGGGCATGGGGGGATATTTTGCAGCCAAACGACGGCTCTTTGCCGAGGGAGGCCCGGACCGGGCAGTCATTGGTGTCGATGAGCCTGAAGGGCGATATCTGGCGGGCCAGTTGAGCGAGGGGGCGGCGGACGATCGTGTGATCCGTGTGTCGGCCGGGACGAAGCTGAGTGGCCCCGGCTGGAACGTGTTTGTCAAAAAGGGGTTCCTGTCCGAAGTGCGCAAGGGGCGGCAGGTGGCATCTATTGATCTGCGCGATATCGCCGGCTTGCCTGGTGCACACAATCATCAGAATGCCTGCGCGGCCTATGCCGCCGTGCGGTCCCTGGGCATCGCGCCAAAGGTGATCGAGGCTGGTTTTCGTAGTTTTGCCGGGCTGCCTCATCGCAGTCAGACCATTGCAGAGGCAAATGGTGTGCGTTTCGTGAACGACAGTAAGGCGACCAATGTGGACAGTGCAGCCAAAGCGCTGGCCGCGTTCTCGAATGTGCGTTGGATTTGTGGTGGTTTGCAAAAAGACGGTGGTTTGGATGGGCTTGCCGGCGCGGCCCAGTCCGTGCGCCGCGCTTATGTGATCGGTCGCGAGGCCGCGCAATTTGCAATGCAGCTTGAAGTCGACGCGCAGATCTGTGGGACAATGGCAGCCGCTGTGGAAGCGGCAATAGCGGACGCCGAACCAGGCGACGTGGTACTGTTGGCCCCTGCGGCGGCGAGTTTTGATCAGTATGATAGCTTTGAACGCCGTGGAGAGGACTTCATTGCCGAGGTGGACAAACGGCTGTGACCTGAAAGAGCGCCCTTGCGGGCGCACACCATGTTTTATTTGCCAGTTTCGGATCCCGCCAAGACTGATTTCACTGGCGGAGTGCGCGTGCCGCCGCCATGGCCGAAGACCACGCCCACTGGAAATTGTACCCCCCCAACCAGCCGGTCACATCCACCGCTTCGCCAATGAAATAAAGGCCGGGCGTGGTTTTCGACTCCATTGTTTTGGAGTCGAGAGTGGCGGTGTCGATGCCCCCGCGCGTGACTTCGGCGGTGCGGTACCCTTCGGTGCCACCGGGGATCAGGCTCCACGCACTGAGACTGTCCGTGATCTGTTCGATGCGGGCGTCAGAAAGGTCACCTAGACGCCCCTTGAGGTCATGTTCTGTGCTGAGATGTTCAACCAGCCGGGCAGGGAGGTGGCGGGCGAGTTCGGTAGTGATGGCTTTCTTGCCGTCCGTGTTTCGTTTGTCTTTGAGTACCTTTGCCATGTCCGTTTCAGGGCAGAGATTTACGGTGATCGGAGTGCCAGCGTGCCAGTAGTTCGATGCTTGCAGGATCGCGGGGCCAGAGAGGCCACGATGAGTAAAGAGCAGCGCTTCGTCGAAGGCAGGGCCATCGGCCTTTACTCGGGCAGGGCATGCGACGCCTGAGATGGCGGCAAAGCGGCGGTCGGGGAAAGTGAATGGGACAAGGGCAGCTTCGGTCTGGGTCACTCGGTGCCCAAATTGACGCGCGATATCGTAAGCAAAGCCCGTAGCCCCCATTTTGGGAATAGATTTGCCGCCCGTGGCGATCACAGCTCGCTTGACGGTGACGTATTGAGTCCTTCCATCACGCACCAACGTTGCCTTGAACCCGTCTGGGGACTTTGCGAAGTGGCTGACCTCGGTCTGCAAATGCAGATCGACCCCTGCGTCCTGCATGCAGGTCCGCAGCATTGCGACAATGTCTTTGGCTGATACGCCGCAGAACAGTTGCCCGAGAGTCTTTTCGTGCCACGCGATGCCATGCTGATCGACCAGCGCGATGAAATCCCATTGCGTGTAACGCGCCAGTGCCGATTTCACGAAATGTGGGTTTTCGCTGATAAATGCCTCGGGCGTGCAGTACATGTTTGTGAAGTTGCACCGACCACCGCCGGAAATCCGGATCTTTTCCCCCGGCGCGCGGGCATGATCGACGACCAGCACGCGCCCTCCCGCATGGGCGGCGCACATCATGCCCGCCGCACCGGCCCCGATAACAAGCGTGTCGTAATCCATGACGCCCCCGTGCAGGAATGCGCTGTTTTGGTCAAGAGTTGGGGCACGGTTGCGATCTCAACATCGGTCGGATGAAAAGGGGACCCTGAAGTAGAAAGGTGAGAAGATGCGGATTGCAGCCAAAGTACGATTTCTGGGCTCTGGGACTGTTGCGCGCGGTCAATCTTCAAAACAATGAGCCCATCAGTTGTAGAAAACCTTTGAGGAAATCCGGCCCCTGTTGAATAGTGGACGACGACCGGAGGTGTTTAATTGGAACGGAAACTCGCTGCCATACTTGCCGCCGATGTTGTTTCCTATTCCTCCATGATGGCCGAAGATGAAAACGGCACGTTGCAATCCCTCCAAGCCCATCGCAACACACTGTTTTTTCCCAAAGTGGATCAGTACCGTGGACGCCTCGTCAAACTGATGGGCGACGGTGCATTGGTGGAGTTTCCCTCCGTGGTGGACGCGGTCCAGTGCGCGATTGATGTTCTGACTGCAGTTGAAGATGGGGTATCTGACCTTCAATTACGCATCGGAATCCATCTTGGCGACGTCATCGTGGATGGCGACGATGTTTATGGCAACGGAGTCAATCTTGCTGCGCGGCTAGAGGGCTGCGCAAACGTGGGTGGGCTTTGTATCTCGTCTCTTGTGTTTGAGAGCCTTGGCAACGACGTCAAATCCAAATTTGCGGATGGTGGTGAACAAAACCTCAAGAACATCTTGCGCCCTGTGCGCGTTTTTCACTGGCCCGCCGAAAAAGTGGGGCAGTCGGCCCCAAACCCATCGGGCCGGGAAAAGCCCTCGATCGCTGTCTTGCCATTTGCCAATATGAGCGGAGACGCAGAGCAGCAATTTTTCAGCGACGGGATGGCTGAGGATATCATAACAGGCCTTTCGCGTTTCCGGACGCTGTTTGTTGTGGCGCGCAACTCTTCTTTTCGCTTCAGGGATACGGATCTGACCGAGCGAGACATCGCGGACAAGCTGGGTGTCGAATATCTGGTTGAGGGCAGCGTCAGACGTGCCGGAAACCGCGTTCGCATCTCTGTGCAACTGATTGCGGCAGAGACTGGCAAACATATCTGGGCAGAACGCTTTGACCGCGACCTTGAGGATTTGTTTGAACTTCAGGATGAAGTGACACAGAGCATTATCGCGGTGTTGCCCGGACGTGTGCAACATGATGTGGCTGACCGCATCGGACACAAACCGACAGGTAACATGAAGGCCTATGAACTTTTACTCAAAGGAAAGGCGCTGCGCGATGGCCTGAACGCGAAAGACAATGCCAAGGCCAAGTCCTATTTCGAAAAAGCCCTGGAGTTGGACCCGAACTATGCCAGAGTTTACATGTATCTGGCTGACACCTACGTCGTCGACATGTGGCTTGGGTTAGCCGATGAAAAAGCAGCGACCTACGCCTTGGACATAGCGCGCCAAGGTGCTGCATTGGACAATACAGACCCTTATATTCAGGACCAACTGGGATATGCTTATTTGTGTGCCGGCCTTTGGGATCAGGCGGACAACCAGTTCCAGAAAACACTGTCTCTGATCGTGAACGAAGCAGAATCCATGGCGTGGTGCGGCTATGGGTTTTTGCTGCTGGGTCAGCATGAAAAGTCGCTGGACGTCGTCCAGGAGGCATTGCGACTGGATCCACTGCACCCACCGGCCTTGGATTGGATATTGGGGCAGGTCTGTTTTTTCATGGGCCACTACGATGAAGCCATTGGAAAATTACTTGGAGAGGCGCGCCTCAATTCACTCGCAGACGCTGTTCTTACTGCGGCCTACGCGCAGGCGGGACGCAATAAAGAGGCGGAAGGATCTTTGGTTTCCTTTGTCGACCACAGAAAGCGGGAGCTTTTAAGCCGTAGCAAGCCGGTCGAAAGGGAAAGCATCAGTTCGTTGACAACTGGGTTCAGTCGCATGTGGCGAAACGAAAGTGACTGGGAGAAAATAGCCGCGGGTTTGCGATCTGCTGGCTTGGCAGACTAGGCACTGGACCTACGAAACGATGTCAAGCAGCCCTTCGCAGCCAATCAATGTGATGGGAGCGAACGACCGGCAAGCGGACTAAACAGACTGACGCAGATGCAGCGATATTGGCATCTGTTGGGCGGCCAAGTCACGAAACCTACCGCGGCAACAATGCACCGCAAATTCCCTTGAGCGGTTATTGAAGCCAGCAAAATCGACCGAAATCTGGACCTGTCATTCGCGACCCCAATGCCGTGCTTCTCAGTTGTGTGACATTGACGTTGCTCGAAAACCATATCCCTAAACGCGATGAGTCTATACTAAGAACCTCAGGGTTTCTGAACTTCTGACGCGTTGTCATATTTACTGACACCATGTCAAAAGACGCCAAACCCGTTCCTAGAACACGGCCATCGTCGCGCCACATGCTACCGAGCAAGGCCGCATTGACCCGGTCGACGATCCTTGATGCGGGAAGCGCGTTTTTGGAGACCCGGCCTTTTCGCGATTTGACGGTTGGCATTCTTATGGCAGCAACCGAGTACAGCCGCCCGACGTTCTACCTCTATTTCAATGACCTACATGGACTTTTGGAAACACTCTTAGACGAAGTTAAGGGGGGTATTGTCGAAGGGGCTCAAGCCTGGTTGTCCAATGAGAGTGACGGGGTATCAGGTTTACAAAAGAGTCTGAGGGCGCTTGTCGACGTTGGATATGAACATGGGACGATTCTAAGAGCGGTCTCGAATGCCGCGCCAAGAGACTCAAGATTGGAACACGTCTGGGAAACCTTCCTGAGTTCATTTGACGAGGTGGTTTCAGCACGCATTGAGCAGGATCAAGCCATTGGTGTCACTCCGGAGTTTGATCCTCTTCCAGTTGCACGTGCTTTGAACCGAATGGATGCGGGCATTTTGATCAATGCGTTTGGTGCGCATCCAAAAGCTGAGAAAGAGGAAGTTTTATCTGCCATCACATGTATTTGGCTGGCCACGCTTTACCCGTTCGATGCCCAACTCGTTGTCGGAGACAAAAGCAATGGGAGCGCGTGAAGTTCTTGAGCGGTCAGCTTTCGAACAACAGCTCACTACTATCTAAACCTAGGGGAGAAAGATCTATGAAACTCAGTAACGGGCTTGCAGGTGTCGCCTGCTTTGCAGCCATAATTGGAGCAATGGGCCTGTCCCCCTCTTGGGCGCAAGAAGTGCCTGTCGGTCGTCAGAGTTTTTGGAACCAATGGCGACCTAAACTAAGAGAGAGTTTGGCTCATCTTGTTGGTTTGATTATGCGGCGCGTTGTCTGTGTTGCAAGCGGCGCGCTTCGAGCGTCTTTCGTTTGATCCTTTCCC
>NZ_JBDUXB010000034.1:0-3745 GCF_039945315.1 Tateyamaria sp.
TGCCAGACCGTCCGTCACGACCACGTCAGGACTGCCGTGCTTACGCATTGCTTTCTTTAAGAATTTCAACGCAGCCTTCTTATCACGTGCCTTCGTGACGAAGCTTTCCAGGATTTCGCCTTCATGATCGACAGCCCGCCATAGATAATGCCGCTCGCCGTTGATCTTCACGAATACCTCGTCCAGATGCCAGCGCCACTTGCTGGATTTCATGCCCGCAATCCGCCGTTTTCTGATCTCGGACGCGAACATCGGACCGAACCGATGCCACCAAAACCTCACGGCTTCATGACTCACATCGATGCCACGTTCATGCAGCAGATCTTCCACATTGCGGAGCGACAGCGGAAACCGGACATACAACATCACTGCCAGGCGGATAATCTCACGGCTCGTTTTGAAATAGCGAAATGGATCAAGATTGGTCATCTTTAGACGCTACGAAACCGCCCTGCCCGGCTCAAGTCAGTTTCTTCTGACAGTGCCAACCGGCGCGATCAGCTTCACGACGTGGCCAAGCTTACTCAGTTCACGCGCCCAATAATGGCTGGACCCGCACGCCTCCATGCCAATCAGGCAAGGCTCCAGTTTCCGGAAAAAGGTAAACATCTGAGCGCGCCGCAAAGAACGGTTAAATGCAACCGTCCCATCCGCCGTGATCCCGTGAACCTGAAAGACGTTCTTGGCCAAATCCAGGCCGATTGTGGTAACTTGCATCGGGTGGCTCCTCTCATAAGCAGTTCATGACAACTGCACTATGGCGCATTACGACGCCGGTTGAAGCAGGAGCCATCCACCCCATCCCGCATGTTAGACACTCATGCCCAGCACAGCGAACGTCTGGATTGGGGTTTGGCCGAATTGCACGATTTGGATGTCCGGTTTGGGGAAATCGCGCTGCAGTGCCGCGAAACTTTGTGAATCTTGATTGGGCGGGTCCGCCGGAATTTGCTGCACCCGCATCAGGTAGCTTTGTCCGCACAACGGATGCGCAGACAACATGCGGCGAAGGCCCGTTTCGAGCCCAAAGCGGCATTTCTAACTCTGTGCAAACGGTTCAAGTGGCTCTGCGAATTGCGAAAATTCCAAGGTATTTTCTGGGCGCTGACGTGGCGGAAATGTGGCAGCTTTGTGTTCTCTTGCTGGCTGGCGCCACAGTTTTGGAATTATGGTTTAAAAACAATCCCTGCTGCGCCCCTACATGCCACATTTGATTGGTACATTTTTCACCCATCACACGGCAAAACTATCAACGTGTCGGTGGAATACTTGATGAATTGTTTGGATCAGCCGCGACTTGTTAAAAGTAATCATCGAACAAAATTCGATAAGTGATGCTAGTAATGAGTAGGCCGTGTGTTGCTGCGGCTGCTTGGTACAAATGTAAACAGTAAGGACCCTGCCATGTTAGATCTATTCGCCTTCTCGATGATATTTTCCGCTCTGATGATCGTAGAGCTTTTTGTTAACAAAGTCGGGCTGCGCAAGCGCACCAGATAGTTTGACTTCGCGGGTACTTTTTCTCGGGACTTCCCGAGAAAAAGTCAGCGGTGTTGGAAGCAGGTTGTGGGCAGCCTTTGTGATTGCGGTAGTCATGCATGTCGTAAATTTGTAGGCTTGTCGCGGCTGTAGCCACATGTGTTGTTTTTTGTTCTCAACTCGAGATCAACGCGTCAGCGGAGTCGCACTCCGCTAATTTTGCAAACGACTGTTGCATACCGCTGCCTAGAATTTGTACTGCCAAAAAAACGACAACGGTCGCTTTATTATAAATTTATTTGACGTTTGAGGTTCGCGATTTATCAGTCGTTGCGGCTGTCGTGCCCCCCTAAAACTGTGCCATTACTTCTCACCAGCAGAGACGTTCCATGAATGTGTTGCGGCGATCCGTTGAAACGGCAGCTCAACTCAGTCATTCGACTAATGGTGCCCGAATGTCCGGTCTGGCTAGATCCACCTTTTCCCGCGATGTCCGCATTGGGCTGACTGCGGATGTTGCCCCCAGTTGGCGCGCAATTAAGTTCGACCTTGATGCCCCGGGATTGTTCTCCTAATGTTCCAGGCATGACACCTTCGTTCACCATATGCAGCCTTCGAATACAGTTCTGATTTCAGAACAATATTCCTTTAAAGAGGCTGGACAGGTGCACTTCGGTTTTGATTTCCAAAAGTGCTGTTTGATCTGACGGTTTGATTGAGCCGGGCCTCCTAGTATTTAGACGAGGCCCGAGTGACCGATACACATAAACCTGATGAAGAAGATGAACGACAAGCAGCTTTGGAGCTCATCAAGCAGTACAGTAGCCATGTGAAAGATGGCTTTGACGACCTGTTCGAAGGGTGGGACCATATCGGCATTGCATAGGTCCGTGACGCGATCATCGGGTCAGCGACAAAGTCCGAAATCCGCGACGCCTTGTCGTGAACGAATCCAGATGAGTCCGATGAAACCTGGTGTGTGGAAACCTACACCCGGTTTTCAAAAGTCCGATTTCGGGATCAGCATGTCGGTGCCCGAGCGGAGACGGCGCTGAGAAGATGCCGGGCCGTTCTTTCGCAGAGCGAATTCGAAGCACTTAAAAAGGCGATGCCCCGGATCCAGGAGAAGCCAGGGCGACCTGGGACGTATCTCATCGACGTTCATAATGAGGATGATCTTCCCAGAACTGTGAGCAAAGAATTTGAAGATATCGACGCACTGCTCCAAATCAGAGACACGGCACCCTGCGCGACGGCACCAAGACAAACGAGGGCCGAAAGGTTCTGCTGGTGCCTCGGGTGGCGAAGTTGCTCTCAGCCCGACGCGAGACCGTCTCAGGGCCGCTGGTGTTCCCTGCCCCCTCGGATGCGGGCCTGTGGCGTCCCTCCAACGCGACGCAGGCCGTGCGCCGCGCCGCTGCGCGGCTTGGCGTGACCGGCGGCTTCCACTCGCGCCGTCATGGCGGGAATCACCCATCTTCTGGAGCAGGGCGTGGACATCAACACCGTTTCGAAGTTCGCGGGGCACTCCGATGTGGCTATGACCTCGGGGACCTATGGGTGGGTGTCGGACGAACTGGCGCAGCAGCAGATTGTCGCCGTCGGCGGGGCCATGGACGGCCAACCAAAACCGCAGCCGACGGCAGACCTGCCGCCCGAGGTGATGCTTGAAGCCATGCGCTTTTCGGAAAAAACCGGGCACCCTCTGGACACTGTGTTGCAAATGCTGCGCGGTGCTACTCTAGCCGCTGAATAGCGGTTTGTGACTTTGGGCTGTGACTTTGATGGTCGTCACCTAGCCCCTATCGACCGTAAGTCCTTGTAAAGATTGGCAGGGGCATCAGGGTTCGAACCCGAGACCTACGGTTTTGGAGACCGTCGCTCTACCAGCTGAGCTATACCCCTGCGGTGCGGGCGGGATATGCGATGGCAAGATCAAGATCAAGACCTCATTCGCGCATCTACCAGGCGGCGAAAACAAAAAAGGTCGCTCTGTTAGAGCGACCAATTGACGGGCGGTGTTTTGTCCACCGTACCTTTGCGCAGTAGGGCGCACCTGTGGGTGCGCTCTACCCGCCTTTACTCAGTGATCTTGGACACAACACCGGCGCCGACTGTGCGACCGCCTTCTCGGATCGCAAAGCGCAGGCCCTGCTCCATGGCGATCGGTGCGATCAGCTCAACGCCGAAGGACACGTTGTCGCCGGGCATAACCATCTCGGTGCCTTCAGCCAGCTGAACCGTGCCGGTCACGTCCGTTGTACGG
>NZ_JBDUXB010000035.1:0-7514 GCF_039945315.1 Tateyamaria sp.
ACCGCATATCCACGCTCAACAACCTGCGCCACGGCGTCCTGCTTAAACTCATCCGTAAACCGTATGCCCTTGTTCATATCCGTCTCTCCTTGGTTCCAAAATTACCAAGCAAAGCGTCTACAAATCTAGGGGCACCTCACACCTAAAGTGTCAAACAAATCCCAACCGACCATTCCCGGTCGAAATTCTTGGAAGACTGTTCCAGTTATCTTGGACCTGTAAGCTTCATGTAAGTCTCATCGGCCATCAGCCGCTCAGTCTAATAGCATTATGGAGAATACTATGCGCTTGTTTGGATTGCCTCTGGGCCTTGTTGCTGCACTAGCCGCACCGGTGAACGCGCTCTCGTTACACTCTAGTGGATCCTTGATCTTTGATGTCGTACGCAAGGGCAAGGACATTGGCGACCACAGCTACAAATTTTCCGGTCAGAGCGGCAATTTCACTGTCAGGGTTGCTACGGACATCGCCGTCAAGGTGCCGTTGATCAGAACCACAGCCTATAGTTTCAAACACAAAAGCATCGAAAATTGGAAAGGCGGGCAACTACAGCAGCTCAGTTCGTCCACAAATGATGACGGCGAGCCTCATCAGCTGAAAACTGCGAACAAGGGGGCTTTGCCGGCCAGCCTCTGGAACGACGATATTGTACGTGGTGGCAAACTCATGAACACTATCGATGGAAAGATCATGAGCGTTCGCACTGCGGATCTTGGCACAGAAACAATAAAAACAAAGAGTGGCAGTGTTTCCGCGCATCACTACCGTCTGTCCGGCGATCTGGCCCGCGACCTTTGGTATGATAGTGACGGCAACCTTGCGCAGGTGATGTTCAAGGCGGATGATGGATCGACTGTGATGTACATCCGGAAGTAGAACGGCACCCTGAATGCGGATACTCTATGTTGAAGACAATGAAAAACTGGCGCTCAATACGAGCGCCAGTTTGCGTGACGCGGGGTTTGTTGTGGACGCCGTCTACACTGCCGAAGATGCTTTGCATTCCGTAAAGAGTTTTGAGTACGACGCAGTTATCCTTGATCTCGGCTTACCAGATCAGGAAGGCATGGACGTCTTGCCAAAAATCAAGAGCAGAAAATCACAAACCCCCATCATCATATGTACCGCCCGCGATGGGCTCGATGATCGGGTCAAAGGCCTGAATGCCGGCTCGGACGATTACATCGTTAAGCCGTTTGCCGTCTCGGAGCTTGTTGCGCGGATTAATGCTGTTCTACGCCGACCGGGTGGGGTACTTGGAATGACTTTGGCTCTGGGGAACGTAAAATTTGAAACCGTAGACCGATCCGTCGTTATTGCCGAAGAAGTGACGCGTTTTACTAAGCGTGAACTTGCTCTGTTGGAGGTATTCCTCCGCAGAGCTGAGAGGGTGGTTTCAAAGGAAGCAATTGAAAACGCGCTCTACGGTTTTGATGAGGGGGCAACGCCCAATGCCATCGAAGTTTTGACCCACCGCTTGAGGAAAAAACTTGTCGACAAAGGTGCTACCATCGAAATCCACAATCTGCGTGGGATCGGATACGTTCTTCAGGAAAGTGCTGGATGAACGTATTAAATTTCCTGATCGGGCCGCGCCGTTCACTAAGACGTGGTCTGCTGCTAAACATCATTGCGGCGCTTAGCCTTTGCACTGTCCTCGCAGGAGCGGTTTTGATCAGTGAGTTCTACGAGCATCTCGAAGAAAACCTGAAAGACGCGATGACCGATGAAGCCAAGGAGATCGTCAGCCAAACTGTCCCGAATGCCCCGGGCTTCGGGCTTGATATCAATGCGCTTCGATTTCAGGGCGTTGAGGGCACCTATCGATATACCGTTTATGATGAAACGGGCCTCATAATAGCAGGTGGAGAAGGATCCGATGTCATCTGGAGACAACTTTCCCGGATTGATCTTGGCGAACCCCAACCTATTTTGCTTCCCGGCGATCGGCTTGGGGTAGGACTGAAGGCTCAGATCGCGAACCAAGAAGTGTATGTTTTGGTGTCCACATTTCCGAAGGGGAATAACGAGACGCAGTTCAACAAGCTTTTACACGAACTCGAGGAGGGGGTCTGGTGGGTCATTCTTGGGGTGGCCATGGTTCTGATAGCCGCCATTCTTGCGACGCGTCGTGCGTTATCCCCTCTCACGGCACTGTCGGACCAAGCGCACCAAATTGGACCGGGAGCGGCCAATCAACGCCTGACGAACGATCGAGCGCCGACGGAAATCGAGCCCCTAATTGCAGATATAAACAAAGCTTTTGATCGTTTGGAACAGGGCTACAAAGCGCAGCGGGATTTCGCATCGAACGTCGCGCATGAGATTCGTACGCCCCTCGCTGTACTCAGATCCAGCGTCGACCGGATTGAGGACCCTGTTTTGAAGCAGTCTTTGACGCAAGATACAAAGCAGTTGGACCGCATTTTCGGACAGCTCATCGATCTGTCCCGGGCTGACGCGGCCTTGCAATCAACTTTTGAGACCGTGGATTTACACACCGTCGCAGTTGATGTCGCAACTGAACTTGCGCCGGTTGCGCTGCGTTCTGGTCTGAGTTTGTCAGTGACCGGGCCGAAAGAGGTTTTGGTGCAGGGGAGTTCGGGTTTGCTGTTGATTGCGCTTCGCAACCTCGTCCGAAATGCAGTGCAATATTCTCCAAAGAACAGTGAAGTTGGCATTGAACTTCTGTCTGATCCGGCGGGCTGGCGGGTTTCCGATCAGGGGCCGGGAGTCCCGGATGACCTCAAGACTACCTTGTTTGAAAGGTTCAATCGCGGCACCCAAGCGAACACTCAAACAAAGGGGGCGGGGATAGGCTTAGCCATCGTCGAATCGGTCGCGCAATCACATGGCGCCCATGTCGTCATCCAAGACCGGGATGAAGGTGGCAGTGTATTTTCGTTTATTTTCAAAGAAGAATTTTAGCGGTCTGTCGTTTTCTCAGGATTTTGTAAGTCTCCTGTAAGTCACATCGCAGAGAACACCCTCAACACATCAAAAAAGGTACGTTGAGGTTGGATATGAAGATTGAATTTTTAAGTGGGAACTGTCCCGGACGACGAGCGGCACAAGATCATATCCAGGCTGTGTATCGCGACATCTATGATGCCCAGGTTACCGAGTTTGCACCATTGCTGGTTACGGCCGTGCGCGCAGGTGGGGAAATACTATGCGCGGCGGGAATTCGAACTGCCGAAGACGGGTTCTTCTCCGAAGGCTATCTGACGTCCGATTTCTCAACAGCGCTGAGTGAAGTTGCGGGCCTCGCGGTTCCTGCTTCAGATATTATGGAAGTTGCATCCCTCGCGTCCACAACTCCATTCCCGGTCTTACCCATGCTGGACACAATGATCGAATGGGGGCGTGAAAATGGAAAAACCTGTGGCGTCTTTACGGCCACGGGACCGCTACGACGCCTTTTGACCAGAACTTCGCTGAGCTATGTCGAGCTGGCACCAGCGGACATCTCCAAGGTAACTAATCCGGAAGCCTGGGGATCCTATTATGATACAGACCCCAGGGTCTGTGCATTCAGCGAGGTCCAGTCTCAACCGGCGCTCTTGTCTCCTCGGAGACGCGCGGCGCGCTTGGCTGCGAAGGCAGCTTGCTGATGCAACAGGTCTTTGACGCACTGAAGTATCATGCAGAAACCCGCCCCGATGACATTGCTTTCGAGGATGATACACAAAGGATCAACTGGCGTGATTTGGCCATTCGCGTTGAAAGCCTAACCCGCACAGTAGAAACGTTAGAAGGGACTGTCGGTATCGGCCTTTCGGGTGGCATAGACTATGTCGTTGCTGACCTCGCTTTAACACTCGGTGCGAAGCGGCAGGTGCCTTTGCCCTTCTTTTTCAGCACGGAGCAAAACGCACATGTACTGATGAACGCAAGGGTTGGAACTGTCATCACATCACATCCGGAGATGTTCTCGGCTCTACCACAACTCAAGCTGATCAGCCCTTTAACTGGCCCCGCAGCCTCCTGCGACTTGCGACCCTACTCAGGTGGCGCTGAACGGATCATCTACACGTCCGGATCGTCGGGCAGTCCCAAGGGTGTCGTACTCGGTGACCGTCAACTCCGGGCATCCATCGGCGCGTTAAGCCGGGTGATCGCGGCTGATGCGTCCGACACGCATCTGTCTATTGTTCCGCTTGCGCAGCTGCTCGAGCAAATTTGTGGGATATTCCTGCCGATCGTGGCCGGTGCCAAAACGGTTTTCCGGTTTGAGGCCACTAAATCGCTGTTCGGAGCACCGATCGAGCCGCTTGTCGATGCCTTTGCAGAAATTCGCCCGACGACAAGTCTGCTGGCGCCAGCAATTTTGGGCCGGTGGGTAAATGCTCTTGGGACTGACAAGGCGCCGGACAGCCTTCGTTTTGTCGCCGTAGGTGGCGCCTCTAGTTCGCCGTCCCTGATACATGCCGCACGCAATGCAGGCATTCCAGCGTATGAAGGTTACGGCTTGTCTGAATGCTGTGCCGTCGTCGCAATGAACCAACCCGGAGACAATCAACCCGGAACGGTTGGTCAAATCCTCGATGGGCTGACCGTCGAGATTGACGACGGCGAGATTGTTGTTTCGGGGCCGACCGTGATGCAAGGCTACCTGAATGACGAGACGGCCCCAGATGAATGGCGCACCGGCGATCTGGGGCACTTTGACGGCGACAGGCTCGTCGTCGATGGACGCAAAGATGCGCTTTTGGTCACAGGTGCAGGGCGTAATATCTCACCAGAATGGGTAGAGCAGCGCGTGAATGCCGATCCCCGCATTGTCAGCTCTGTCCTGAGCATCCGCCAATCAGACGGAGCGCTGGTACTGATCATCGTGGCTGTAGCCGCTGTATCGCTCAACGAGATTGAAGCCTACCTGTCGGATCTGCCCGGGTACGCACGTCCGAGCGCAGTGATTGTCACCGACCCAACCGAACCCGGTCTATTGTTCCCGGTCGGCACGCCTAATCGTTCTGTAGCGGCTTCATTGATTGGCACACGCGCCGCGCAACCGATGATCCTCCAACCAGAAAGCATCGCATCATGAACAGCCCAAAAAAAGTTCTTATCACAGGGGCAGGAACCGGAATAGGCAGAGCCTTGTCCGTTGAGGCAGCAAAAAAGGGGTTCGACCTGATCCTTGTTGGGCGCACCTTAGGCACGCTGGATGAAACGCTTTCGATGTGCAGCACGAGTCCCGTCCGCAGCGTCGTTGCCGATGTGACAAAGGCGGAAGGGCGCGCATTGATCGCCGACGCGGTCGAGGGATCGCTCGACATCCTCATCAACAACGCAGGCGTATTGAGTGTTGGGCATCTTGCAGACATGAGTGATGCCGATCTGCAGAGGATGACAAACACCAATCTGGTCGCTCCGATGGCATTGACCCGCGACCTGCTGCCCGCGTTGCGATCATCGAAGGGGCGAATAGTCAATGTCGGGTCGGTTTTCGGCGACATCGCTTATCCCTTTTTTGCGGGTTACTCTGCGACCAAATTTGGTCTGCGTGGGTTCTCAGACGCCATGCGGCGTGAATTGTCGGGTGTCGGCATTGGCGTGACCTACATCGCGCCGCGCGCAACCCATACAGCAGCAGAAAGAACGTTTGCCTCTCTAATTGAACCCATGGACATGACGCTCGATACGGCAGACGTGGTTGCTGTGCAGGCTTGGGATGCGATCCTCAAGGGCAAACGCGAGAGCTTTCCCAAGGGAAAAGAGCGGTTCTTTGTGAAAGTACAGCGCCTGTTTCCGTCGCTGGTCGACAAATCACTTGGCGCTCAGGCGCGCGACCTGAAGACCCTGGCAGCGCTGCGCCCCTCCCCCCAATCCTAATCGTCAATTATAAAAATCCACGGGACAAAAAATATGACCTACAACGTTATCCGTACGTCTGACGCAGGCGTTAACTCTGTCAATCCGGCGATACTGTCCACAGTCAAGGAACATCTGAACCGCGACGGTTGGGCTTTGCTGCGCGGCTTCGATATGAACATTGCATCCTTTGGCGACCTCACATCGCAATTGTGCAGAACCATCACCTTTGATCCTGCACGTGAAAACACGGACAAAAACACCCAGAAAGTGGATGCCGGCCTTGGGCCAATTGGTCTGCATATCGAGAATGGCAACACGCCGGTCTGCCCCGATATCGTAGCGTTCTACAGCACCAAGGCCGCTTTCGAGGGCTCCCAGACGACGATTTGTGATGGAAGGGACGTATTGGCGGCCTTTTCGGAGGCACAGAAGGAGCGTTGGTCGCAACCCATGTTGGTCACAAGAACATTACCCGAGGCATTATGGAAGCGTTACCTTGCGAATGAGCACCCGGCGATCAGTGAGCCAGAAGAGGTCACACAGGAACATATCCTGCAATTCAAAGCGTCGATCCCGGACCAAGACTTCACGCTAAATATGGATGGTTCTCTTGAATATCGCATCAAAGTTTCGCCTGTGCGCCCATCGTCTTTGTCCGATGGTCAGGCCTTCGCGAACGCAATCCTCGGGCCATCCCACAACTATGAGCCACCGGTTTATGCGTTGGATGACGGCTCCATCGTAACGTCAGATGAGATCGAAGAGCTTCGCGGGATTGCCGAAACCTGCACGGTCGAGATCAATTGGCAGGACGGCGATGTCGCAGTGATCGACAATACCCGCGTCATGCATGGTCGTCGTGCGATCAGGGACAACGATAGGGAACTCAGTATCGGCATGGGCCGCCTTTGATAGCTGCCTGTGCGACATAAAGAGAAAGCGGCGCATAGTTGAGCCTCAACGGCGCATTCTGCACTGAGACTCTAATGCACCTGGACACTCTTTGACTTCTGAGTTGCCGAGGACCCTTTTGCACTGCCTGTCGAAGGTTAGCAAAGCGTAGGAAATTTACCTCTTGATTAAACGCGACGAATTCTTCTTTGTCCGGCAACTCGGTCAATTGTGCAGCCAAAGAATAGGTCCGCTTCGTCCGCGTTGCAGTCATACAGAGATTTCAGGCGAACGACCGCTCTGAGCCCAAAATACCGACCCCTGCCAGCATGCCGTATGACCGCTTTTGGAAACACTTACCAAAGATGAGCCGGCCCAAGCGAACACTTTCTTTGTTGGGCCTCTATGTTAGGTTGCTGGACAAGTTCACCCTTTGAGCATCAGTAAGAGATGAAAGATGGCGGCCCATATTTGAGCGCTCTTGAACGGTTTCCACGGGTTGCAATCGGGCATCTGCCCACCCTGGTCGAGGCCATGCCAAACCTCGGGCAAGAGTTAGGCCTGTCACTATTCGTCAAGCGTGATGATTGCACAGGCATCGGCTTTGGCGGCAACAAGGTGCGTCAATTGGAATACTATTTGGGGGCTGCTCAAAACGTCCAGGTCTTGTCAGAAAGATTCCAGTTGAGACGGGCAGGGCGGCCTCGTAGCGTCTGAACATGACCAAACCTAACCCTTTCAAGGGCTTTCAAAGCAGCCCGGAAATCATTCGCTTGGCGGTGATGTTGTACATTCGGTTACCG
>NZ_JBDUXB010000036.1:0-241358 GCF_039945315.1 Tateyamaria sp.
GGGACGTGTTCGAATACATCGAGATGTTCTACAACCCGACACGCAAGCACACCAACAACGGTATGCTGTCGCCGGTTAACTATGAAATCAAACAGAAGAAGATGAACGAGGCAGGCGTCTAGGAAACTAGGGGCACCTCACAAAGGACTTGGAAAGCGACGTAAAGCGTAAGTTCCCTCATGCCTGCGTGACCCACTATGGCTGTGATGTGGGATCAAATGAGTACCGGGAATGTTCGACTGTCTGGCTGGTCTCTCAGTTCCACCAGCCGAAGGATGTTCTATTCTCAAAATATCTTGGACATGCCAAGAAACTGGCGACAGATGACAACCTTGAGGCAGGACAAAACTTCCGAGGCAGCTTGATAACGCAACTTGAGCTTGAGCATCATTCGACACAGACAAAACAAATGGGTGCTAGGGGAACTTGTCGTGATGTGGATGGAGACGGAGTAGCTGCCAATATGACTTTGAACTGCCTCTGGAAAGAAGCGGATCAGTTCACCAGTATCGTACCATCAGTATTCCAAGGCTGTCGGCTAGTTTACCCTGACGGTGTTGTGCCTAGCAGTCCAAAGAAGCACACAAAACCTGTTGTCGTTAAGATTGCTGAGTATCTTCAATCGACAGACAAGGATTGTGTGACTGCCTCTGATCTGAACAGGGCGGGTATCAAAATTAAGGGTCAGCCCCGAAAGGACAAAATCAAGGCCGCTGGCGATATGTTCAAAGGTATTGGATGGCAGTTCTTTGATGGGGAGCGAGGCAAGAAGCCAGCCAGGTTCGTGAGACAGAGATAAAGGTTCCGACGGTGCCTATCAGCTTCCCTTTTGGTAGTTTGTTTCACAAAGACACTCTACTATTAGGGAGGCTGATACTTTTCTTCTTCCCTTAAATGTCCCCTGAAAGGTTCCAAGTCTTAGGATATTCTCTAAGAGTCGGTACCTTTAAGAACCTTTGTCTCCGCCGGAACCTTTCAACCGTAGTTCAACCAGCGAGCTTAGCCTTCCGTCTACGACGACCAATGAAGCCAAGACCACCAAGGCCGACTGTTAGGAGCGGCAGAGATGCGGGGAGAGGAACAGGCGTTGGCGTACTGGCTAGGTTTACTATGCCAGACCAATTAACGTTCGCATACGAGGTGACAGCAGTGCCGGGATCCAACGAGACCAAAAGGTTTCCAGAGAAAAGGTCTATTTCTTCTTGCACCAAGTTGGTGCCCACGTTTGAGACAGAAACTTCCTGAGTGTAGTCCAGCAGGGTGTTTCTGTCTCCACCGGCATAAAAATTGTCGACCACAAACGAGATTATTGGGACTACGCCAGCACTGGCTTGATGTGTACCAATAAGGTCCGGCACCTCGATCCTAGCATGCCCTTCGTAATTATAGCTAAACGTTAGATCGACACCGGGATCATCAGAACAATCCAAAAATTCTGTTGGATTGCATTCAGCTCGATAGCCCCAAGCGCTAACTATTTCAAAACCGGCCGTGCCACGTACATACTTACCGTCCGCCGTTGCATCAGATCCAAAGACGACGCCACCAATGAGGACGGCGGGGGTTTCTGTGCTCGTAGTGCCGGTGCTTGCGTCACCCACGCTACCGCTCAAACTTCCTACTTGGCCGCTAGTTTTACCATCTTCAATCTCCAAGAAATGACCCGCTTCGTCCTGCCCATAGGATGGAATTGCCTCGGTTATTTCGTCTGTAACATCCGACCCGTCCGACTTTGAGACGGCAGAAATAAGGCTAACGGAATAAGTAGCCCCCGTTTCAAATGTGGCGAAGGTTGCTGCAAAACTCGGTGTGGTTGTGAAGAGTAGAGAAACGCTACCTACGGCCAGTGAAATATATCTCATCATTTGTCCCTTTAAAAAATGCTCAGCCCCATCACATCGCAGGCCTGAATATTTTGACCATCGGCGTCTAGCACCAATATGTAAACGTAGCTGGCAAGAAAATTATCACATTGACAAAAATAAATCCGGCACGGCCTTCGAAATCACGGTTTCTGCCGAGATATTTTCTAGGTGTCATTCAGTATACAAGGAGACCCCCTTACCCCCGGTGTACCCCTGCCGCTGCACAGCCTACATGATGTTTATTCTCATCTCATCTGAACCAAGCGTGACCCGCGCCACCTCTGATTGCATACACCTGCGTCACTTTGAGTGTACCCTTGGCAACGCTTCACAGTGAACAGCTTATCGCGTCACTATGGGTCGCATCTGACTTATTGACGAAAGAGACTCGATAGTCTCAGACCCGTAGTGAACAAATGGAGCGTTGAATATGGCTGTCTATGGTTACGCAAGGGTGTCGTCACTGTCTCAATCAACCGAGGTTCAGGAGAAACTTCTAAAAGATGCAGGTTGTTCTGTCATTCGAACTGAAAAGATGTCGGGGAAAACCAGAGAAGGAAGGGACGAGCTGGCAAACCTGATGGACTTCATTGCCGAAGGTGACCAGTTGGTCGTCTGCAAGCTGGACAGGCTTGGTCGAGCCACACGTGACGTTCTCAATCTCGTTCATGAGCTGGAGCAGAAAGGTGCATCGCTACGTGTCCTTGAACCTGAGATCGGCACCGCTGGACCAATGGGCAAAATGATCCTTACTGTCCTCGGGATGGTCGGAGAGATGGAACTAAACCACCTCAAGGAACGTCAAAGGGCCGGGATCGAGGCAGCAAAAGCAAAAGGCGTATACAAAGGGCGTCCTGTCCGCCTTGACCATAAGAAGGTCAGAGAGATGGCGGCTCAAGGGATGAAGGTATCAGCCATTGCAGGCCAGATCGGGTGTTCAAGGGGCGCTGTTTACAAGATATTAGGGTCTTAGGCTGACAAATGGACACACACGACAGTGCGGCGAGTAACGGTACGAGTGTAATAGGATAGCCCTTAGAGCGACAGAAACACTCACTGAGGGCCAGTAGGCGCATTTGGCAGGAATGGGGCAACCCACAGAGGCTAGGAGGGCTGTAAGGACTTGAAATCAAGACCGAAGGGGTTGCTATATGTAGTGCTTGAGGCAAGATTAGACACTAAGCCTTGATGGCGTATTACAATCAAGACCTTCCAGATTGATTTTATTCACTAACTATAAATTTATCCTTCAGTAGACCTAATAGAACACGCACGCACACGTGAGGGATACTTGCTGGGGGTGTGTGTGAAGGTCACAACCAAAAAGTGCTTGTCGTCGGGTCTGGAGTGACAAGGTAGCCAACACCCTCACACACCAAAACTCCTTATGTAACTTTTTGAGTTACGTCAATGGCACCGATGTATGTTCTCAGAGAGGGGAATGGGTGTGTGTGAAGGCCGAAGCAAAATCTACTGATCCTTGTGAGTTTGGGGCTAACAAAGAGAGAAAAACCCTCACACACAGACAAACGATACGTAACTTTTCTGATTGTCCCAAGCGATCTTAAGGCTAGGTCGGCTATACTTTTGGATAGGAAATCAGGTCTACCAAATGTCTATTGGCCCTGCCCTACCGATACTCAAGTTATTGTATTTAAACGATAAGGCATTCTCTTTTGAATCACCTGCGTCTACTATTCCGCCACTTGGGCCTCATGAGGGTCTCTACACCGGGATATTAGCTTGAGCAAGCGGCCCTAAGGCAACGTACGCGACATTTTTTCATGTCCGATGGTGGGCACTGGCACTGCTTGTGATGATTTGATACCGCAAGCTAACTGGTTGGGAATTTTCGACGACATGACCACTTCAGCGCAGGACATGGCAATCTCGGATCGGCTCGCGCAATTGGTCGTGGATGCCCATGGCGATACGGTCACGCTTGATTGGATCCTGGCCCAGTTGCACGAACGGGCCTTTGGGCTGTTCCTCCTCATTCTTGCACTGCCCTGCTGCATTCCCTTCCTCTATGGACTTCCGCAAGTTGTCGCCTTGCCACTTATGTTTGTGTCCGCCCAGATCCTTTTGGGCCGCCGCGTACCTTGGCTGCCAGAGAAACTCAGCGCACGAACAGTGGCGACACAAGGGCTCGACAACCTTTCGCGCCGATCCGGCCCATGGCTAAAGCGGATCGAAGCCATCAGCCGCCCAAGACTGACAGCGCTGACGACAAAGCCATTGGACCGGATTGTGGGCTTGGCTCTTGTGCTGTTCAGCGCTTCGATTCTGGTTCCGCTGCCTGGCACCAATACGGTGCCGGGATTTGCGGTGGTGATTGTGGCGATGGGCCTTTTGCAACGCGATGGCGTGCTGGTCATATTGGGCGCCGCACTGGGCACGGCTTGGATTGGCACGCTCATATTTGCAGGGGCGTCGCTGGCAAGCCTGATAAAAACCTGGATCGGTCTATGACACTCACTCGCCAACGCCTAATTTTCTTGGCTGCCCTTGGTTCTGCTCTGCTGTTGGGCGGCGCATTCGTGTTTCAAGGTCTCGGTTACGCACCGTGCAAAATGTGCATCTGGCAACGCTATCCGCACGCAGCAGCCATCGCCCTTGGCGCACTGGCGTTTTTCGTCCCCCTACCAATCCTCATCGCCCTTGGAGCTATTGCGGCCCTGATCACCGCAGGCATTGGCGGGTATCACATGGGCGTCGAGCAAGGCTGGTGGGAAGGGCCGACGAGTTGTTCTGCCGGAGCCATCGACAATATCGACCCAGATGCCCTCTTTGATCAGATCATGGCCGCGCCGCTCATTCGCTGTGATGAGATCCCGTGGCAATTGTTTGGCCTCAGCATGGCGGGCTGGAACATGGTGATTTCCCTAGCGCTCGCCGGCCTTTGGATAGCGGCCCTGAAGGTCAGGCCGACTTCCGAGTAGACAAAAGCAACGACGTCTCGGACGACATCACACCTTCCAGACGCCTAATACGAAACAGCACGTCGTCAAAACGTTCGAGCGTGTCTGTTCCGATCTCCACAATCACATCCCAGCGTCCATTCGTCGAATGAACACTGCGCACTTCGCTCAGGCCGTTAAGCTGACGAATAATCTTCTCTGTGCCGCGCCCTTCAATCCCGATCATCATAAGACCCCGGACGGGATCGCGCAGCGTGTCCTCTCGCAGAACAACAGTAAAGCCAATGATCTCCCCCCGCGCCCGCAGTTTTTCGATCCTCGCGCGCACTGTGGTGCGTGACAGACCAAGATTCGCTGACAATTCCGACAAGGACGCGCGGGCGTCGTGGCGGAGGGCTGAAATCAATCGAATGTCCGTTTCGTCCATTGCATACTTCCGTTTTGCACAATTGGTATCCGTTACGCCCACTTTGACGACTTGTCCACGATACATTTCGGGCAGATGTATCGCACAAGACCAAAGGAGATCGTGATGACATCGCAAAACATACACCTGATTGGCGTGCCCATGGACAGTGGAAAAGCACGCCGCGGCTGCGTGATGGGTCCAGACGCCTATCGCACGGCCGGTCTGGCAGAAGCCCTGCGTGATCTGGGCCACGATGTTCAGGATACTGGCAATGTGATCCCCGGAGATTTCGACGACGCGCCACACCCGCATTTGTACGCGCTTGGTGAAACCATCGCTTGGACAAAGGCGTTGTCGGAGGCGTCCGAGGCGGCATGTGCCCATTCGTTGCCGATTTTCATGGGTGGGGATCACGCGCTTGCCTTAGGCACGATACATGGCGCCGCGGCGCACGCGGCCACAACGGATCGCCCCCTGTTTGTGCTATGGCTCGATGCCCATACGGACTACCACACGCCGCAGACCACCGACTCGGGCAACCTGCATGGCACGCCCATGGGGTACCTCACCGGGCGCGCCGGCTTCGACGGATTTCCAGCTGTTTCGGATCCAATCCCGCACGACCGGATCGCGATGCTTGGCCTACGCTCTGTCGATCGCGAGGAACGCGCGGCCTTGCAGGACACTGACGTGGCTTACATCGACATGCGCCATATTGATGAACATGGGATTGCCAAACCGCTTTCGGCCTTTCTGGATCGCGTGGCCGCAGAAAACGGCATGCTGCATGTCTCACTCGATGTCGACTTTCTGGACCCTTCCGTTGCCCCTGCTGTGGGCACCACAGTGCCAGGTGGTGCGACAATGCGTGAAGGGCATCTGGTGATGGAAATGATCTGCGACAGCGGCCTTATGACCTCGCTTGATCTGGTTGAGCTGAACCCGTTTCTGGATGAACGCGGACGCACGGCACAAGCCATGGTCGAACTGACAGCTTCTGCCTTCGGAAGGCGTATATTTGATCGCCCTACCCGCGCTTACTCCTAAAACCCTGCCCCGGAGGCCAACATGACCCAACTCGCTCCGTCTGACAAAGCGCTCGTTCCTTTTGTTTCTGTCGATCACATGATGCAGCTGGTCCACCACGTCGGTCTGCCCGACATGTTGCGCGGTCTGGCGGAGTACATCGAGGCCGACTTCAAGCGGTGGGAGCTGTTCGACAAAACACCGCGTGTGGCCAGCCATTCGGCTGAGGGTGTGATCGAACTGATGCCTACGTCGGACGGCGAGACTTACGGGTTCAAATACGTAAACGGCCACCCCAAGAATACGGCGGAAGGGCTGCAGACAGTGACCGCATTCGGATTGTTGGCGGATGTCGATACGGGATATCCCGTCCTACTTACCGAAATGACGATGCTCACGGCGTTGCGCACGGCTGCCACCTCGGCCCTTGTGGCAAAAACGCTGGCGCCCAAGGGCGCGACGACCATGGCCATGATCGGCAATGGCGCACAGTCGGAGTTTCAAAGCCTCGCGATGATGGCAATTGCAGGCATCACCCATGTGCGCCTTTATGATCTCGATCCCGCAGCAACCGCAAAATGCGCACGCAACCTATTGGCGACAGGTCTGGAGGTGACCCAATGCAGCACCGCCGAAGAGGCCATTGAAGGTGCTCATATCCTGACGACATGCACGGCCGACAAGGCGTATGCCACTATTCTAACCGAAAACATGGTTGGCGCTGGAGTGCACATCAATGCCATCGGCGGCGATTGCCCTGGCAAAACAGAGATTGCGCCGGGCATCCTGCAACGTGGCGATATCTTTGTGGAATACCCTCCTCAGACCCGGATTGAAGGAGACATCCAACAACTGGACGCCAACCACCCGGTGACGGAGATTTGGCAAGTGCTGACCGGTCAGGCGCAAGGACGAACGTCCGAGAAACAGATTACGATCTTTGACAGCGTAGGTTTCGCGATCGAGGACTTTTCTGCGCTGCGTTTTGTGCGCGATCGGGTGACGGGTACCGCGTTTTTTCACCCGCTTGATTTGTTGGCCGATCCGGATGATCCGCGCGATCTGTTTGGGATGTTAATGCGTTCAGAAGGGTGAACGCATCGGTTGCAAGGGCTGCGTTTCAAAACAAAGCTGCCGGCCACATGGTAGATCCATTGAGTGCCAAGCAAAAAGGCGCGCCGATCAAACGGCACGCCTTGCAAAGTATTCACTGGTAAATCATCGGTGTGGCTGATGGTTCATGCAGAACCATCCCTTACCACTGATCGAATTCATCTACGTGAATTCAACTTAGTCGTCCCGATGCACCTTCTCGCGGCGCTCGTGTTTTTCTTGCGCCTCTAGGCTCATTGTTGCAATTGGACGCGCATCCAGACGCTTCAGTGAAATCGGCTCTCCAGTCACCGAGCAGTACCCGTATTCGCCCTCATCAATCCGGCGCAATGCGCTGTCGATTTTGGAGACCAGCTTGCGCTGACGGTCCCGAGTGCGCAGTTCGAGCGCGCGGTCGGTCTCTTCCGAGGCGCGGTCTGCGACATCTGGAATATTGCGCGTTCCGTCCTGAAGACCTTCGATCGTGTCACGGCTTCCAGCCAGCAACTCGGCTTTCCAGCCCAGCAACTTCCGGCGAAAATACTCTACTTGGCGGTCGTTCATGAACGGTTCGCTTTCGGCGGGACGATAGTCGTCCGGCAAAAACACTTCCTGCTTCATTTCATTCCCCTCAACTTGGCTAGCGTTGACCATTTTTTGGTTCCCTGAGGTGTCCGGATCACTGCCCCATCCAGCTTCCTGACGCAGCATTTATCCGAGGCATGTTGGATTGTCACTACCCATTCCCATGACAAGTTCGCTAAAAGCAACGCGATGAACAAAACAGCGCAACAGGGTGAACTCACATGAAATTCCAAGGCACTGACGCCTATGTCGCAACGGACGACCTGACCATCGCGGTGAATGCAGCTGTCACCCTCGAACGCCCCCTTCTGGTGAAAGGCGAACCCGGCACAGGCAAGACTGAACTGGCCAAACAGGTGTCACGGTCTCTGGGCCTGCGTCTGATCGAATGGAACATCAAATCGACCACCCGCGCGCAGCAGGGTCTTTATGAATACGATGCCGTTTCACGTCTGCGTGACAGCCAGTTGGGCGAAGACAAAGTGCACAATGTTGCAAACTACATCAAAAAAGGAAAACTCTGGGAGGCCTTTGAGGCCGACGAAAAAGTTGTCTTGCTGATCGACGAAATCGACAAGGCGGACATCGAGTTTCCAAACGACCTGCTGCAGGAACTCGATAAGATGGAATTCTTTGTTTACGAGACCGGCGAGACCATTCGGGCCCGCCACCGCCCCGTCGTCATCATCACCTCTAATAATGAAAAAGAACTGCCAGACGCTTTCCTGCGCCGCTGTTTCTTTCACTATATCCAGTTCCCGGACATGGAGACGATGAAGCAGATCGTCGCCGTGCATCATCCAGACATAAAACAGGGTTTGCTGACCACCGCCCTCACGCAATTCTTCGAAGTCCGCGACCAGCAAGGCCTGAAGAAAAAGCCATCCACATCCGAAGTACTCGACTGGCTGAAACTACTCTTGGCCGAGGATATGAGCGCCGAAGACCTCAAACGCGACGGTGCAAGCGCGCTGCCCAAACTCCACGGCGCCCTTTTGAAAAATGAACAGGACGTGCACCTTTTTGAACGCCTCGCCTTTATGGCGCGAGGGCAACGTTAGACGTCCAAAAGCAAACGCTGTTGTTTGGGGTGATCTTCTCCAAATTCGTAAGAAAAACGGCTTTGCATCAGCACTTTAGAGCCTCTTCTGGAGAAAAGATGCCGCTTGTGGGTGCTCCATTTGCATGGGATTTGCATCGTAAAGAGGGGCATTTCCGCCACATGTTCACTCCCTCTACGGCGGCACAACCGGCCTGTGGATAAAATGTCTTTCTTTTGCCCGGAATGCTCCATAAGTTGACCGTGATGAGAGGTGAAAACACCCGCATCCAATATGCTAAAAGGCAGGCAGGCAGTATAAATGACAGGTTCAGACGCACTTATTGTGCGCCCTCTTTCTTTGTCGGATCGCACCCAATGGGGCGATCTGTGGACAGCCTATCTTGCGTTTTATGAAACGTCTCGTCCGAAATCTTTATTCGATACTTACTTTGCCCGCCTCCTTGGAGATGACCCACAGGACTATAAAGGGCTGGTGGCCGAGACGGATGGTAAGTTGGTCGGACTGACCCACTACGTCTTTCATCGTCATGGCTGGAAAGTCGAAAACGTCTGCTACCTGCAGGATCTCTATGCGAATCCATCCGTACGTGGCCAAGGGGTTGGTCGTAAGCTGATCGAAGCCGTCTATTCCGCTGCTGATGCCGCCGGATGCCCTTCTGTCTACTGGTTGACGCAGGACTTCAACACCGAAGCCCGCAAGCTTTATGACCGCATCGGCAAACTCACGCCCTTCATCAAGTACGATCGGGGATGAGTATGTTGCGACGCTTTGTTCTACCCTTCGTTCTTGCGCTTAATGCATGTGTGCCGGTGACGCCCAGTGATGTCACTACACGCGCTCTGCCTCAGTCCAGCGACCTGCCTCCGATGAAGACCTTTGGCGCGCCGGCGCCAGGTGCGCCAATCAGGTCCAACAACGATCTCGCTCTGGACTTTAT
The DNA here is from genome assembly GCF_039945315.1 of Tateyamaria sp. Lineage (GTDB taxonomy): Bacteria > Pseudomonadota > Alphaproteobacteria > Rhodobacterales > Rhodobacteraceae > Tateyamaria. The sequence continues at coordinate 9,900 of NZ_JBDUXB010000036.1, forward strand.
CGAGCTCAGCTTTCAACTGGAGTCGGGCCGCGATCTGCCCGTCTTTACACGGTTCGAAGGGCCTATTTCGGTGCGCGTTACCGGTGCACCGCCTGCCTCACTTGGTACCGACCTGCGCCGTCTGATGCACCGGTTGCGCAATGAAGCCGGGATCGACATTTACGAGGCCGCGCCCGGTTCTGACGCCAACATCACCATACAGGCGGTGACCCGTGCACAGATCCGGCGCGCCCTGCCCCATGCCGCCTGTTTCGTCGTGCCCAACATTGCCGATATCTCGCAATACAAACCCAATCGGCGCAGCGCACGCACAAGCTGGTCAAACCTGCGTACCCGGAATCAACTGGCCATCTTCCTGCCCAACGATTCCAGCCCCCAAGAGGTACGCGATTGCCTGCATGAGGAACTCGCACAGGCCATCGGCCCGCTCAACGATCTCTACCGCCTGCCCGACAGTGTCTTTAACGACGACAACGTGCACACAGTTCTAACCGGCTTCGATATGCTTATTCTGGAGGCCTACTACGCACCAGAACTGCGCTCTGGCATGACGCGCGGACAGGTCGCGGCCAAGTTGCCGGGCATTTTGGCGCGGATTAATCCGGCCGGCGAAAACATGGCCGCTCAATTTGCGACACGTACCCCACGTGCCTGGAGCGATGCTATCCAAACGGCACTCGGGCCCGGTGCAAAGCCTGCCCAACGGCGTGCGGCAGCCGCTACAGCGCTCGAGATTGCAGAAGCAATGAGTTGGACAGACCACCGCCGCGCCTTTGCCCACTATGCAAATGGCCGCCTCTTGCAGTCCACGGACCCACACGCCGCTCAAACCCATTTCCGCGCAGCAGATCAGTACTACGCTGCTACAAAAGGTGCGAGCCTGCACCGGGCTTATGTTGCTACACAATTGGCCGCATTCGAAATTACACGCGGTGACGGAGATTCTGCCTCTGTCCTGCTGGCGCCGCATATTGACCAAGCTGCGCGCAACGAAAACGCCGCCCTTTTGTCCACCCTGCTATTGTTGCGTGCCGAGGCGCTCGACCTGCAGGGACGTTCTGCCGAAGCCCAGAGTGTTAGACTGGACAGCATCGGATGGGCGCGCTACGGCTTTGGCCCAGACTGGGCGGTCCGAGCCAAACTGCGGGAAATCTCTTCTTTGAACCCGCTGAATGGTTGAACTTGCCGCCCCAAGCAATTGAGAGGCAAGGCAAATGATAGTGATCTCTGGCGCTGTTCTGGGTGCTGTGATCGGCGGCTACACCGCGTATAAACGTTCTGGCAATCGCCTTGATATCGCACAATACGCGGCCGGCTACGCCTTGGCTTTTGTGGTGGTTGGCCTGATCGTCACCGTCATGATCGACCGTATCCTGAGCGCTTGAACAGATGTTCCTGCCCTTCTTCGAACAATTGCGGAAAGGTGGTGTGCCGGTTTCCCTGCGCGAATTCCTCGCCTTTCTCGAGGCGATGAAGGCTGGGCTTGCGACCTATGATGTTGAGGCATTCTACTATCTGGCCCGCACCGCAATGGTGAAGGACGAACGCAATATCGACAAGTTCGATCGTGCGTTTGCCGCTACCTTTGAGGGGCTGGAACAGATCAGTATTGAACAGGTGCTGGAGGCAGTCGACATCCCGTCAGACTGGCTGGAAAAGCTGGCCGAAAAGCACCTGAGCGAAGAAGAACGCGCCGAGATCGAAGCTTTAGGTGGTTTTGATAAGCTTATGGAAACGCTAAAAAAACGTCTTGATGAGCAAAAGGGGCGCCATCAGGGTGGCAATAAGTGGGTTGGAACCGCGGGCACCTCACCGTTTGGAGCCTATGGCTACAACCCCGAAGGCGTGCGCATTGGTCAGAACGAAAGCCGTCACAAAAAGGCGGTGAAAGTCTGGGACAAACGTGAATTCAGGAACTTGGACGACACAGTTGAACTGGGTACGCGCAACATCAAGGTTGCCCTAAAGAGGTTGCGCCGCTGGGCCCGCGATGGCGCGGCAGAGGAACTGGACCTGAACGGCACCATCCGTGCCACTGCCGAACATGGCTATCTGGATGTGCAAACCCGGCCTGAACGCAGGAACGCCGTCAAGGTGCTGTTGTTCTTTGATATAGGCGGGTCGATGGACCCTCATGTAAAGATCGTGGAAGAGCTGTTTTCGGCCGCGAAGTCCGAATTCAAACACCTTGAACACTTCTATTTCCACAACTGCCTGTACGAAGGGGTGTGGCGCGACAATCGGCGTCGCTGGGACGCGCAAACGCCAACGCACGAGATTCTGCGCACCTATGGCCCTGATTACAAATGCATATTCGTCGGGGATGCCAGCATGTCGCCCTACGAAATCGCTTATCCCGGTGGGGCAAACGAACACTGGAATGCTGAGGCCGGCCAGGTCTGGCTGGCCCGTGCGCGTGACCAGTGGCAATCAAACCTGTGGATTAATCCGGTGCCGGAAAAATATTGGGGCTACACCAACTCCATCGGCATGATCCAGGAAATCTTTGGCCCGGACGCCATGGTCCCCATGACTCTCGAGGGGTTGAGCCGCGGTATGAAAGCGCTGACGCGTTAACTCTTTTAGGTCGCGAAAACCTACCCTAGTCTAATTCCCATGTCAGATGCACCCGTTGTCCACATTGACCCCGAGGCTTTTCATGCCGACCCCTATCCGACGCTGGCGGATATGCGGCGCGATGCCCCTGTCTGCTTTGTCCCCGAACTTGGGGCCACACTGTTCACCCGGCGCGATGATGTCTTCGCCGAAGAAAAGCGGATCGATCTGTTTTCCAGCCACCAACCCAACGGCTTGCTGACCCGCGTGATGGGCGAAAACATGATGCGCAAGGATGGCGACGCGCATCAAATCGAACGCAAGGCCCTGTTCCCTGCCCTGTCCCCGCGCACTGTGCGCGATGTGCTTGGCACCCAGTTCGGCGAAATCGTGCAGCACCATATTGATCGCATCAAACCGCAGGGCACATGCGATCTGGTGCGCGACTACGCGATGCCTGTGGCTGCAGATGTATTGCGGGTGATGACAGGCCTGATCAACATGGACGCCACAGAGATGGATGCCGCCAGTCAGGCTATGCTCGACACGGCGGCAAACTATCAGGGCGATCCAGAAATCGATGCCAAAGGCTTTGGCTATGCCACCCGTGTGCTTGAATTGATTGAGGAACGTTTGCCCGCGCTCCGTGCTTCCCCTGATCTGTCGATTATTTCGGTGCTCGATCAGGCGGGCCTCAGCCTTGATCAGATCGCGGGCAATGTCCGCGTTATTATCGGGGGCGGACAGAACGAACCGCGTGATGCCATTGCGGGGACCATTTGGGCGCTTCTTAGCCATCCTGATCAACACCAGCTGATTACAAACGGTCAGGCAACATATGAGGATGCTTTTGCGGAATATGTCCGCCTGATTGCCCCGATCGGCATGTCGCCACGCCGCGTTGCGCGCAACGACACCGCATGCGGCATAGGGTTCGAAGCCGAAGAGTTGATTTTCTTTATGTTCGGATCAGCCTGCCGGGACGAGGCGCATTTCGAAGACCCGGACCGCTTTGACATCACCCGCGACACACGCCCCGCCATTCCGTTTGGCGCAGGCCCCCATTTTTGCGCAGGGGCCGCGGCCTCGCGCACGCTGATTGCAGGCCATGCGGTGCCTCAGTTATTTAAACAATTGGATGGTCTTGAGCTGGCCGGTGACGTTCCATTTGCGGGCTGGGCCTTTCGTGGCCCGACTTCCTGTCCATTGAGCTGGAAAACCTGACGCGTTGGCCCCATATCTTTTTCATGATCAAGTTAACGCCGATCCTTCTGGCCATCGTCTATGGCCTCATCATGTACCGCTTTTCCGTTTGGCGGACATCACGCAATCTGGACGCGCAATCGACAGAACTGGCCGACCCTATGTTGCGCCAGATGTGTGATCAGTTAGCGAGTGCACTCGACCTGCCCCGGATCAAGGTGCACATCTACGAAATCGAGCCTGTGAATGGCCTTGCTGCCCCGGATGGGCGCATTTTCATTACCCGCGGCTTTTACGATCAGTTCCGCAAAGGTGCTGTGTCCGCCGCTGAAATGGCGAGCGTGATTGCGCATGAATTGGGGCATGTGGCCCTTGGGCACAGTCGTCGGCGTATGATCGACTTTTCCGGGCAGAATGCGATGCGCATGGCAATGGGCATGGTCCTGTCCCGGTTCATTCCCTTTGTGGGGGCTTGGATCGCCAACAGCCTGACAACTCTGCTGGCGGCCCGCCTGTCGCGTCAGGATGAATACGAGGCTGACGCTTATGCAGCGGCGCTTCTGACCAAGGCTGGCATCGGCATTGGTCCGCAGATATCGCTGTTTGAAAAGCTTGAAACGCTCACCAAATCGCGCGGGGGCGCAGCACCAGCGTGGCTTCTGAGCCATCCAAAGACGCAAGAACGGGTCAAGGCATTGCAGGCGCTTGAGGCCAAATGGCAGGTCAGCACCTAGCCCAATCGTTCCACCGCTTTGCCCAAGCGCGGCAATCGTGCCTTTTTCATCAGAGAGCGCAAAGTCCATGCTTCGCCTGACAGTCGACGCGCTTCATTCAGGACGGCATGTGCAACTGGAGCAACCATGTCAGGGTTCGCCTCGGCACACCCTTGAAGATAGCTGTCGGGGTCGACGCGATGCAGTCCTTCTTCGCTCAGCACATTGCGAGGGAAATCCTTGGCGTTCACGGTCATGATCGCATCAGAAGACCCGGCAATGGCGGCGGCCAGCACGTGCACATCATTGGGATCCGGCAGCCAAAGCCTGTTTTCGAGTTCGGGTGGATACCGTACTTCGGCTCCCGGCCACGCAGCCTGCAACATAGCGATTTCGCCACGCGCCTGCGCTTCGCCCTGAGGCCCCAGTTTAATCGCCGCACGCGCCCATTCTTCAAGAATCCGGGGGGACCATTGCGGGGTAAACAACCCCGTCCTGGCGACGCCCAGCACAACCTCCCGCATAACGGTGGGATAGAGCACATTTGCATCGATCAGGATCTTCATAGGCGGAAGAACAACGCCTTGAGGTAACCGCTTTCGGCCAGTTGCGGCATCAGCGGATGATCTGGTCCGGCAAAGCCTGTGCGGATCAATGCAGGCGTGCGACCAGCCTTGCCGATCCCGCGCACGCAGGCAGCCTGGAACGCACTCAGGTCGGCTGCGTGGCTACAGCTGCACAAGGCAAGGATTCCGTTTGGGGCCACAAGTGCCGCGGAAAGTCGTGCGACGCGTTCATAGGCCCGTAATCCCGCATCCAGCGCCGGTTTGGCCGGAGCAAAGGCAGGCGGGTCACAGATCACAAGATCAAACGTGCGGCCTTCTTCGCCTAAGGCTGTGAGGACATCAAATGCATCCCCTTGCCGGCCCTCAAAGCGGTCCGAGGCGTCCATGGCAGCAGCCCCTTGGGCCGCCAGCGCCAAGGCGGGGGTCGAGCCGTCGACACAGAGTGTAGATGCCGCTCCACCCGCCAGCGCGGCCAGTCCAAAGCCGCCCACGTGGGAAAACATGTCCAGCACCCGTGCGTTACGGGCCAGACCGGCGGCAAATGCGTGGTTTGGGCGCTGGTCGTAAAACAGCCCCGTTTTCTGCCCGCCCATGACATCCGCCATATAGGTCGCACCATTCATAGGCACCGGGATTGGCACGATAGGAGCCGATCCCTGCAACACCGCGCTGACGTCATCGAGGCCTTCAAGGCTCCTGGCGCGGCCACCGGCGTTCTTCAGAACCGTGCGCGCGCCAGTTACGGTCATTGCGGCTGCGGACAGCAAGTCAATGCGGGCGTCCGCCCATGCAGCGTTTGGCTGGATCACCAACACATCATCAAAACGGTCGATGACAACACCGGGCAATCCGTCGGCTTCGGCGTGAATCAGGCGATAGTACGGGGCATCAAAAAGGCGTTCACGTAGATCCAGCGCGCGGGTCAGTCGCGCCTTGAACCAGTTTACGTCGACATCTGCCCCGACATCCATATCGATCACGCGCGCGATGATCTTGCTGGCCGGGTTCACAGCAACCAGCGCCAGAGGAGTGCGGTGAGAGTCTTCAAGCACCGCGATCGTTCCGGGCGCCATCGCCTTGGTACGCCGGTCTGTTACGACCTCGTTTGCATAAGCCCAAGGGAAACCATGGCGGATACGGCGGGTATCCATCTTGGGACGAAGGCGGATTACGGGGCGGTCAGATGCAAGAGAGGGCGCTGTCATAGCGCCTTCCTCTAGAGTGTTCGCTCAAGCTCTGAAAGCTCAGATTTGATTCATTGCCTGAATAATGCCCAGTTTGGCGTTCTGGTACCCTTCCGGCGTTGTCAGTTCCTGACGAATGACTTCGGCCAGAAAGGCGGAGATGCGCACCTTTTGGGTCTCGCCACGTGCTTCGGCCGCAAGCGCCTGACTGCCACCAAAGGCAGTTAGGTCGGCGCGCACACGGCGCGTCTCACCCAGTTGGGCATTAGTGACTGCATGGCGAACGGTGACGTTAAAGTTGATGTTGTGCACACCGCCAGTGGAGTAACGCGCGCGTTCTGTCAGCGCGTGAAACCGGGTCACCTCAATATCCAGAAATACCGGGGTCGCACCATCCAATGCTACAGTGCCTTTTTTCATCGCGTCGTTAAAGATCGCACCAATCTGTGCGTAGCGATCGCCAATTGGATCACCGCGCCACACGATGTCAGATGAGGGCAGATATCCATTGCTTTCAGACACTGTCAGCGAACGTGGCACGCGGACCGTGATGTTTTTGACGCGGACGTCTGTGTTGTAAGCGCCGACTTGCTCTGTTGCAGCAAGCGGAAGCCCTTCGGCGTCAAATGCGGCGCTGCGGGATTTCGTGCTTGTTCCGGCGCAGGCTGACAGCAGGGCGCCGATGGCCAACAAGAGAACCAACTTGATATGTTTCATTCTGTCTCTCCGCTGCGGACGGAATCGTCTGCACTGCTCGTATCACGGGGCACGATATGACGAGTTACTAGGGCAAAAATGAGACATTTCCTGTTCAATTGCGGGATTGTTTCGCGACCGTGGCTATTGTGGACGGCTTCGGCTGCGCCATCCGCCACGTCGTTTGGGGCTGGCAACTTGCGCGCGGCCTTCGGAGAGCACCTCGGTCATTGGGTGATCAGCGTGACCTGTGCCAAAACGATCCAACAGCACATCGATCGCATAGACAGGTCTGATGGTGCCCGGCAGGCTCAATGCCCAGTCCAAAAATATTGTGCGGCATTCGGACTTGCTGATCCCGTCAATGCGATAGGCTTCAAATATCAGGCCCTTGGGATCATGATCATCGCCCTTTGCGATCATGATTCCAGCCTCTTGCCAGCGTTACGCTCGATTGCGGCATCGAGTACGTCACGGGCCGCATTGTGGGCGTCGGCCAGCGCCGCTTCAGCTTCTGTCTGTGTCGATGCCCCAGTTGCAACAATCAAAACGTCCAAGCCTCTTGATCCCAACATTTCAGTGTTCAGTGCATCGGTGCTGAGCAACCGCGCCGCCATCTGCACTCGCGACAACATTACATACGTGTCTCGCAACACCTGTGCTTCTGCGTCACTTACTAGCCCAGCAACGACGCATGCTACGATCCCTCCCGCCACATTCTGAGGGGCGGTCGGCGACAAGAGCGCACCTGTTTGCGAAAACAGTTCGATATCCTGCATCCGGCCCGGTCCAACCTTGGCATCCCAAACAGAACTTGGGGCTTTTGCTGCTGCGATGCGCGCGCGCATCTCGCTGAGGTCGCGCATAATCGCGCCGACATCGCGCACTTCTGTCAAAACGTTGTGGCGCAACTGTGAGATGTCAGCCGCCAGATCGGCAGGTCCGGCAACGACCCGCGCCCGAACGAGCGCCAGATGTTCCCAGAGCCACGCCTCATTTTGCTGGTAGTTCTGAAAGGCGGTCCAGCTTGTGGCGACTGGACCCTGATTGCCCGATGGACGCAGACGCATATCGGCCTCGTAAAGGCGCCCTTTAGCGGTTTGTGCAGTGATGGCAGTGATCATCGCCTTTGTGAGACGGGCATAATAGGTGCGCACCGCTAGCGGCTTTGCGCCCTCTGAGTACTCGGCCGTTCCGGGGTCATAGATCACGATCACATCCAGATCAGAATGCGCCGTCAGGACCCCTGCCCCAAGGCTGCCCATGGCGACAATCGCCGCACCCCGCCCGGGCGGCGGACCAAACCGCACTGCAAACTGCGCCTGAACGACCGGCCACAAGGCGGCCAAGGCTGCCTGCGCGAGGTCAGCGTACTGCGTGCCTGCGTCCTGCGCCGTGGTAAGTGCGCGCAAATGATGGACGCCGATGCGAAAATGCCAATCCTTGGCCCAGTCCCGGATGGCATCCAGCTTGGCCTCATAGTCAGGCTCTGCGGCCATCCGCATCTCGGCTTCGGCCCGCAGGGCCGCCTGCCCCGGCCAATCGGCAAAAAAGCTGCCCCCGATCACAGCATCAAGCACCGAGGCATTGCGCGACAGATACCGGGCCAGTGCGGGTGACGTGCTGACGATATCAACCAGTAAGTCAACCAGGTGCGGATTGGCCTGAAACAGCGAAAAGAGCTGCACACCCGCAGGCAGGCCCGCCAAAAACCCGTCAAAGGCCGACAACGCCTCTTGCGGTTTGCCAGCTGTCCCAAGTTGGGTCAGCAGCGCAGGTTCAATCCGTTCGAATAATGCAGCGCCCCGTTGCGAGCGCAGTGCCGGATAGCTGCGCCACCGGGCCCGCATGGCCGGGTCAACTTCTGGCGCAGCAGGCTCCGGATCGGCACTGGAAGGGGCAAAGAAGCCTTCTGTTTCGCCGTGCACGGCTGAAAGACGCTCTACCAGTTCTCCTTCGAGATGGGCGCGGTCAATGTCCATCATGGCTGCCAGCCGGTCGAACCCTTCGTCTGTGACGGGCAACTGGTGTGTCTGAGTGTCGCGCACCATCTGCACGCGGTGCTCGACCGTGCGGGCAAAGCGGTAGTGATCGCTTAACGCTTCGGCCACATCCTCTTTGATCCAGCCCTTTGAGGCCAGTCGCCCCAGCCCCTCAACCGTGCCACGCACTCGTAAATCCGGGTCGCGCCCGCCGGAAATCAGCTGCCGTGTCTGTGTAAAGAATTCTATCTCGCGAATGCCACCACGCCCCAATTTCATGTTGTGACCCTGCAAGGTGATCGGACCGCCCGTGCCTTTGTGGGTGCGGATGGCAAGACGCATGTCATGGGCATCCTGAACAGCTGCAAAATCTAGGTGCCGCCGCCAGACAAACGGGGTCAGATCAGACAGGAAGCGTTCCCCTGCACCAATATCGCCAGCGCATGCCCGCGCCTTAATGTAAGCCGCCCGCTCCCACGTTCGCCCAAGGCTTTCGTAATATCGCATGGCCGCCCCAGTCGAAAGAACCACAGGTGTCACCGCCTGATCGGGACGGAGGCGAAGGTCCGTGCGGAACACATATCCGTCTGCTGTCATGTCGTTCAGGATCGCCGACATGTCCTGTACAGCGCGGACGCATGCTTTACGGATCAGCGCGTGATCGGCAGGTGCGTGGCGGGTTTCGTCAAACAAGCATATAAGATCGATGTCGGACGAGTAATTCAGCTCGCTGGCGCCCATCTTGCCCATGGCCAGAATGAATAGGCCCGCATCCTCGTCCGGCAGTTTGCTGCGGCGCACTTGATGAGCCAGCGCCGCACCCAAAGCGGCTTGCGTCGCCATATCAGCAAGAGAGGTTAGCGCCCCAGTGATCCGCTCCAGCGACCATGCGCCGCCCAGATCGGCGAGACCTGCAAGCAACGCCACCCGACGTTTGGCGCTGCGCAGTGCGGGTCGCATGGCGTCCATGTCCCCCTCAGGCGCGCGCAAAACCGAAGCCATTGCTGCATCCATGTCCTCAACAGCATCTCGCAGCCACTCAGCCTCGTGCGCGATCAAACCGGCCAGATAGGGGCTGCACGACGCGGCACCATATACGAGGTCCCGCACAGCACCACTGAGACCGGGAACAGCGGCCACCGCATCCTCTCCCCGATCAGGTTGAAACGGCCGCGGGACCCGCGTGATGTGCTGTTCAAGTTGCATACTCCACACTCACCAGTGACACGGCGCGACGTCAATGCCTCTTGCATGGCGACGCCCGTAAGCGCACCAATGCATTTATGAGTAAAAGTCTGAAACGTGTCCGCGCGGCCCTTGAGGCGGCGGGGGTAGATACCGAAATCCGCGAAACGCCATTGGCGCGCACCGCCGCTGATGCCGCCAATGCCATCGGCTGCGAGATCGACCAGATCGCCAAGTCCATCATCTTTCGGGGTGAAAACAGCGGTGTGGCGATCCTGTTCATCACCGCAGGAGGCAATCAGGTCGACCCGGAGAAAGCGGCCCACTTGGCCGGAGAGCCGTTGGGCAAGGCCGACGCCTCGTTGATCCGGACACAAACCGGGTTCGCCATCGGAGGTGTATCGCCCGTTGGGCATCTGTCCCCGATCACCGCATTTTTTGATCCGAAGTTGGCAGAATTTCCCAATATTTGGGCTGCAGCGGGAACACCGCACCATGTTTTTCGATCAAATCCGCAGGATTTGGTGAAAATTTCTGGCGCGCAAATATTTGATTTTAAATCGTAATACCAATTTATGTAAAAAACATTCACATTATACCTTGCAGTGATCGCCTCCAGTGCCAATCTATGTAATGTGAAACAGCTTCACATACGCACTTTCCCAAGGGGCCAACCGCCCCGTAGCTTTGAAAGGTATGAAAATGACAACCATGTCCACCACCGCCACAGCGCAACCCCGCTCGGAAGGTTGGTTTTCGAATTCCGAACGCTGGCTTGACGAAAAGGGCAAAGGCGCCTGGATCGCGGCCATGGTCCTCGGTTTCATCTTCTTCTGGCCCGTTGGCCTCGCCCTTCTGTTTTATATGATCTGGAGCAAACGCATGTTCAACAAGTCCTGCAGTTCCCGCCGCATGAGTACAACAATGACCACCATGCGCCCCACAGGCAACGCGGCCTTTGATGCCTACAAGTCCGACACCCTGCGTCGCCTTGAGGACGAACAACACAACTTCGAGGTTTTCCTTGAGCGGTTGCGTGAGGCCAAGGACAAGTCTGAGTTCGACCAGTTCATGGACGAACGGGCCAAAGCCGCCAAGACCGAAGACTGATACAGCACAAGTCGCTTTACCGGCCCCTGTTACGACTGGGGCCGGGATTTGCCTTTTCTACGGAGCACCTCCATGCAGCTTGCCGACCCGATCACCCAACCTCAATTCTACCGCGATGTGGCCTCCAAGCGGTTCTTCGCATGGGTCATCGACGTGATCATAGTGGCCCTTGTCAGCCTTCTCATCGTGCCTTTTACGGCTTTCGTCGCTGCGTTCTTCTTTCTGGGGCTGATGGGCGTCGTTGGTTTTATGTACCGCGTGATTACACTGGCTACGGGATCGGCCACATGGGGCATGCGGATGATGGCAATAGAAATCCGCGACCAACACGGCGCGCGCCTTGATCTGGGTCAGGCCTTTCTGCACACGGTCGGCTATATGGTCAGTTGGACAGTCGCGCCGCTGCAACTGATTTCGATAGTTTTGATGGCGACATCCAACCGTGGGCAAGGCCTTACGGACGTTGTATTGGGCACTGCTGCAATCAACCGAAAAGCGTGAAGTTAGGCCGGCACGTTCTGCTTGCCTCGCTCGCCAGCACTGGTATCATCCCGCCAACCACTTGGGAAACCCATGCGCCACACGCTACCTCTTGCCCCGCAGTTCTATGTGACGGCTCCACAGCCCTGTCCATATCTGGACGGTCGGATGGAGCGTAAGCTGTTCACTGCCCTGCAAGGCGATAATGCGGACAAGCTGAATGACTCACTTAGCCAACAGGGGTTCCGGCGCTCACAAAACGTGCTCTACCGCCCCTCTTGCGCCGAATGTTCGGCCTGTTTGTCGGCACGCATTGATGTCTCGGTCTTCACGGCCAGCAAAAGCCAAAAGCGAACGAACAAGCGCAATTCTGATCTGGCCCGGCGCGCGACCTCGCCTTGGGCAACAGAAGAACAATACGATCTGTTCCGTACCTATCTCGACAGCCGCCACGCAGACGGTGGCATGGCGGATATGGACGTTTTCGAATTTGCGGCAATGATCGAAGAAACGCCAATCCGCAGCCGAGTGATTGAATACACATCAAAAGACAGTGGCGACCTGATCGGGGTCAGCCTGACGGATGTTCTCTCTGACGGATTGAGCATGGTCTACAGTTTTTATACGCCAGATGAAGCTCAACGTTCGCTTGGGACCTACATGATACTCGATCACGTGGAAATCGCGCGCGAGGCGAACCTGCCTTATGTATATCTTGGCTATTGGGTGCAGGGCAGCCAGAAGATGGGTTATAAATCGAACTTTGCCGGACTTGAGGTCTACTTGGGTGGAAGCTGGCAAAAGATGAAAGACCCCAAGAATTTCGCACCCAACACGCATCCCCTGTCGACAGACCCAATTGCCGAGCAGGTGGCCAATATTTCGCTGCCAGACACAAGGCCGACTCGGTAACGCGACAAGGCCAACTTGGGTTCCCTCTTGGATAATGTCGTTCCAAAATAATATGTTGCAGCAATGCCGATAAAGTTTTCCTTTTCGCTTTTGGATATCCGCGAGGTGTCCTTGTCGCGGTAAACCAATGGGTCTTGCGCACTTTGATCTGGTGTCTTTGAGCGTTTCGACTAATTTCTGGTTGCGCATGAACTCCAAACGACGGACACCGTGTGCCAAAACCACATATGGAGCCGGAATATGGATGATATAATGTCCAGCGTTGGGGGTCTTGGTCCTCTTCTTATCAGCACAATCAAAGCACTTGTTGTTCTTGTCGTCGGATGGATTGCAGCAGGCGCAATAAGTGGGTTGGTACGTCGCCGCGTAACAGCCACGCCCCACATCGACGAAACACTGGGAAATTTTGCAGCAAGCATCGTCAAATGGATCATACTGATTATCGTTTTGATCGCCGTATTGGGCCTGTTCGGAATTGAAGCGACCAGCCTTGTCGCAATCCTTGGCGCTGGTACATTGGCCATTGGTCTTGCGCTGCAAGGCACCCTGAGCGATCTCGCAGCGGGCTTCATGCTGATCTTGTTCCGGCCCTACAAGCTGGGTCAATTCGTCGATATTGGGGGTACATCAGGAACCGTTAAAGACCTCAATCTCTTCGTGACCGAACTGGTGACACCCGACAACGTTCAGATCATCATTCCGAATGGACAGGCGTGGGGCGCGATCATCACCAACTTCTCGGCACATGATACTCGCCGCTGCGATCTGACTTTTGGAATCGACTACGGAGACAGCGCAGATAAAGCTGCAAAGATCATCACAGATCTGGCCGCAGCGGACAGCCGTATTCATGACGATCCGGCCCCGTGGGTCCGCGTAACAAACCTCGGAGACAGCTCGGTCGATCTGACGGCACGGCTCTGGTGTGAAGCGGCGGATTACTGGGACGTCAAATTCGACATGACCAAGACCGTCAAAGAAGCATTTGACAAAGATGGCATCTCTATTCCGTACCCACACACGGTCGAGATCAAGAAAACTGGTTAAGGTCAGCTTGTGACTAACCCCTTCTACGCGGCCTTGTTCGCGTAGAAGGGCTCGCACCAACATTCACCCTTCACTGCAATTTATCTTTTGATACTTCGGTGGGCTGATCGATGCCCGTCCTCGAAAAATCGTGGGATCGGTCGGTCCACAAAAAAAGCTGGCTCAGCCGTCAGGTTATACCGCTGGTCTTTATGCGTACGGACTCACCACAGTGTTTACAGTGCACTGCGTCCGGATCGTGCAACTGTAGCCCGCAAGTGCGGCATTCATATTGAACTTTCCTAGGCCGGAACATCGCTCGTGCAAGATTGACGAACAGGGTTACCCCCACAACCATAATGACAACAGAGCTCAGTTTTGCGGCGTTGGATTTTGGTAGAATATCGCCATAGCCCGTCGTCGTAAGCGTTGTCACCGTGAAATAGATCGCATTCACGAAACCGTCCGTTCCGCGGCCAATCGCCGGGAAGAAGGAATATACAGCAGCGATAGTAACACCGAGAAACACTGCAAGATTGACGCCCGCAACAAAGACATATTCGTTGTCTCTGAATGCTGAAAAATCCCGCCGCAGGTCGTTGAGCAGGTATTCCGAATGAGCGAGCCGTAAGCCCCTTAGGATACGAAGGAAGGTCAGATCAAAAGCAAGGTACGGATTGAATAGCAACGAGATAAGCACCAGTACGTCCGACATCACATAGACCCGGAAAAAATAGTGCAGCCGCTCCCCGCTGATCCATAGCCTGGCACCAAAGTCGAACAGAATGACCAGTGCGATGGCCAAATTGATCGCCCGCAGAAATGGCGTCACTTCCAATGGCAACGTCGCCATTACATAGGCCACTGTAATCAGATCGAACGCCATGAGGGCGTACCGAAAGCGCACAGAGCCCGGTGATGTACCCGTGTAAAGCGTGTTCAGGAGTGTGTGGAACCTAGCAAGCATTCCTGTTCTCCCCATTCCTACCGTCGTGCCTGTGTCGACTTTGCGCCAACAAGAGCTTGGCAAGTGTCCTCAATCTAACAACATCTCGAAATTGTAACAATGACGCCCTGACCGATCAGCACATCCAGAGAAACTATCTACGATCCCACAGCGAAGGATCACTCTTTTACGAAAAGTTGCCGCGCGAATGCGTCATCCAAAGCTGCTCCAATTGCCTTGATGCGATAATGTGCCTGGAACTCGCCGCTGGCTCATACCTACCGTGCGTGAGTTTTGACCGGCCACTCCTATCCGATTGCCAATCGCACCCGGCATGCAATCAATGCGTCAAATGACAAGCATCAAAGGATCGGACCGACTGTCGCGACAACGTTGTACCAAGCCCTTCTGGGCCGTGACCAGTTAGCGACGTCGCTTAGGTCTACGGGATAGGATGATCCGAGGTAACACTGCTGTCTTTTGTGCACAGCATTTGTTGTGGTTTGGTCCTGAAGGAGAATGTTATTTTCATAGTTCAGATCAAAGCTGCGCAGGTCGAGGTTTGACGACCCGATCAGTGTGATCTGCCCGTCCATGGTGAGCGTCTTGGCGTGCAGCAATCCACCTTCATACTCATGAATTCTGCACCCGGCTTCCAGCAAGCGGCGGTAATAACTGCGGCTTGCGGCGGCAACGATCCAGCTGTCGTTTCTAGCCGGAAAGACCAGTGTCACCGCGACCCCTCGATAGGCAGCTGAGCACAGTGCGTCTAACAAGGTTGCGTCGGGTACAAAGTAAGGCGTCGTGATGGTGATGGTTTCGCGCCCACAGGCGATCAGGTTAGCAAAGAGTTGCGGGGTCGCCCCGCGCCGTTCAGTCGGTCCGTCGCCGACAACCACCGCCGGAAAACCGCCCAAAACCGGATCAGGCTTGGTTGCTGCAAACGCAATATTCTCTCCTGTCGCCACCATCCAATCTGTGGCGAACAGTTGTTCGTTCTGCGCTACAATGGGGCCTTCAAAGCGCAGCATGATATCTACCCATGGCGCGTATTTTGGTTTGACCAGAAACGCAGGGTCTGCCGAGTTCCGGCTACCGCAATAGGTGATCTGTCCATCTACAATCGTAATTTTGCGGTGATTGCGCAGATCAAGCCGACTGGTCAGGATCGTACGGATCGGCTTATCAAGCGGCAATGCCACGGCCAGATGCACCCCGGCTGCCTGCATCCGGTGCCACAGCGGTGATCCAACAAGGGGGCGAGACCCCAAACCATCGGCCATAGCCCGGCATGTGACGCCCCTCTGGGTCGCGCGGATAAGCGCCTCGGCGATCGTTGTTCCTGTAGTGTCGTCAAGCCAGATGTAATAGAGCACGTGCACATAGTCAGTCGCGGCGTCTATGTCCTGCACAATCTCTTGCAACGTGTCTTCTGCCGAGGACATCAGGCTTGCCGTGTTCCCGCCGACAACCGGAAAACCATTGACCGAAGCGGCGTAGTCGAAGGCTGGCTGATAGTTCGGCTTAATCTCCGGTGCGACATGCTCCAAGTGACCCGCACCATTCTTTGTGAGCTGCTTCACTTCCGCAAATACCGCCTTGTAGCGCTGTGACGCACGGTGCCCGATGTCGACTTCGCCAAACAGAAAATACATCACGCTACCTGCATAAGGCAGAATGATCAGAACGATGAACCATGCCGTTCGGGCGGGCGGCGAAACGTCATCCCTTAACACAATGCGTGTCATAAACCCGGCAACGATCAGTGCGTGGCAAACAGCCAGGAAAATCAGCATGGTGCGTCCTCTTGTGCCACGTCGAAGTCCAGGACCACCGGCAGGTGGTCTGACGCCTGGCGCGATTTAAGAGAACGGTGCACGTGGGCGTTTGTCGCCTTTACCCCGCCGACCAGAATAAATCTATCAAGGGCCGCGATCTGTCGGCTGGCGTGAAAGCTCAGACCGGGGGTGACGACCTCGTGCTGTCCGACGGGCAAATGCCTGCCCCAGTGGTTGAAGTCTCCGGCAATGATCGTGGGTATGTCTGCATGTGCGGCATGAGCACAGAGCGTTTGAAGCTGCTCGCGGCGAACCCCCGAGGTCACTGCAAGGTGCGCGCCAATCACCTTGACCTTGTGGCAGGCAAAATGCGCGCCCACTGCACCCCTTGGTTCGCGCGCCGGGATGGGTATCCTTTCTGTGGTGGGCTCAGAAAAACCATCAAGGCGATAGAGAATGGCGTTGCCGTGCCACCCGTGGCTGCGGCTCGAAGAACTGACTTGAGCAAGGCCGTATTTGTGATCCGCAATCAACCGGTCGAGCGGGAGGACACCCGGGCGCTCGCCGAGCCTCTTGTCGGCTTCTTGCAACACGACGATATCTGCATCGATCTCGGCGATGACATCCACAATCCTGTGCGGATCTCTGCGCCAATCAAGACCGACGGCTTTGCGAATGTTGTAGCTTGCGATGCGCATAAACGCCTACTGACCCGGACAGTTGCCCAAATCTCTCCAGATTTTCCGCGTGTTATGCAACCAAAGAGTCGGGGCTATACGCCCAAAACCGGTAGGACGGACCACAGCCCGCCCTAGGCCGCGCCGATCAGTTCGGGATCAGATCCGGGATCAGTGTCACGATACCCGGGAAGGTCCATAGCATGGCCAGCCCCACAACCTGAATGATCACGAAGGGAATGATGCCGCGATAGATGTGCCCTGTTGTCACCTCCTTGGGTGCAACACCACGCAAGTAGAACAGCGCAAATCCGAAGGGCGGCGTCAGGAACGACGTCTGCAAGTTCACCGCGATCATGATCGTCACCCATTTGGGATCGAACGTGCCGCCGTAGATGACGGGGCCTACAATCGGAATAACGATGTAGATGATCTCAAGAAAGTCGAGCACGAAGCCCAAGATAAACAGCACCAGCATCACGATCAGGAAGACCGTGAACTCGTTGTCAAATGACTTCAGGAACTGTTGGATATAGTGCTCGCCGCCAAACGAGATCACGACGAGGTTCAGCAGCTGCGAACCGATCAGAATGGTGAAGACCATCGACGTGACCTTGGCCGTTTCCCGCACGACCGGAGACAGCACCCCGTTTACGTACAGGATGTAGCAGCTGAACAGCAGACCGAAGAGAGCATAGAGATAAGCAGCATAGGCGACAAAGAAAGCGAACCAGCTTTGTGCGGCAACCACTTCCTGATTGATGCGCAGGTCAAAATTGATGCCGACCAAAATGCAGATGATAATGGCAAGCGTGGACCAGATGATAATTTTGGGACTGCGGTCCAGATCCTTGAGCTTGCGGTAGGCCGCTAGCATGATCGCGCCCCCTGCCCCGAGCGCCGCTGCTGGCGTTGGGTTTGTGATCCCGCCCAGAATGGAGCCCAGAACGGCAACGATAAGGATCAGTGGTGGGAAGACCACGCGGATCAGTTCGTTTTGCGCACAGCGCTTGGTTGCCTCGACCGTACCATAAAGAACAAGCGCAAACGGGATTGCCATGACAAAAACGTAGTATCCCGACGAATTGAGCGGGCCAACTAGCGTGATGTCCGCCAGCAAAACCAGCACGACACCGATCCCGCCGATAATCAGAGGTCGCGGATCTGAGCTGGGTGAAATGCCGCGCGCCGTGGTCATGATCAGACCCAAAATGATCAGAAGGATGGCCGTGCCCGTACCGATTGGGGCTGCGTTTTCGACCAGTTCGTCGAGAGCAGTCGCCAGCTCTTCTTCGCTCAGCCGTTCAGATTGCTGCACACCACCGGCAGCTGCGATGGCCTCTTGCTCAGAGATTGCGGCATCCCATGCATCCTGACCGTGCAATTCGATCATTGCGGCCTGACACTCCTCACCAACATTTGTGCGCAGGGATGCGGCTTCGCCAATGTCAGAGAATGAGGAGATTGTGGTCGATTGGCTGCCCACGATGTTGAGAGAGCCGAGCAGGATCGTGCCTGCGATCATCAGGACCGGCGCGCCTAGGAACCATGTGAACGCTTCGGATCGGGTGACCGGTTCGGCGTTGGTTGATCCCATTTCTACCGCTGGGGCTTTTTCCGGGTTTAACAACGCGTAGCCAAAGGCATAAAGCGCATAGAGTAGCGCCAACAGAATACCCGGCAACAGGGCGGCTTGGAACAGCGTACCAACGGAGACAACGGCAGGTTCACCGAGATATGTCAGGGCGTCAGTACAGCCGACAGATTGCGCGCGCGCCTCTTGGGCGGCGGAATAGAGGTCACCGGCCAGTGTGCCCAGCAAAACGATCACGATGGAGGGCGGGATGATCTGCCCCAGCGTACCTGAGGCCGCAATCACCCCGGTTGAGAGCTCCGGTGAGTAATTGTTGCGCAACATGGTTGGCAGGGCGAGAAGACCCATCGTCACCACCGTTGCACCCACGATACCTGTGGAGGCGGCAAGGAACGCGCCCACAACCACGATCGACACAGCAAGCCCTCCGGGCAACGGGCCAAAGACCCTAGCCATGGTAGTCAGAAGGTCGTTGGCGATTTTGGAACGTTCAAGAGTAATGCCCATCAGGACGAACATCAGAACCGCCAGCAAGGTTTCAATAGACTGACCCGCCAGCACGCGTTCATTCATCCGGTTCACAACGAAAGACACGTTGCGGTCCAACGCAACTTCCCAGCCACTTGGGAACACAGGTTCCGCGATGCGCGCCAAGTCAGGGTAACGGAAGACTGAGATGGAGTCCGGTTTGACACCGCTGTTTACGAGATCACGGTAGGCTTGGCTGCTTTGGTCAATCGCCTGGTGGATCAACAGTCCGGCGCTGTCGAGCGCTGCGATGATCCCAAAGGAGATGACCCCTGCGCCGCCAATGGCAAAAGCCACCGGAAATCCGGAAAGAATGCCGCCAAACAGGCAGACAAAGACGATGATCAGGCCGATCTCTACGCCATCAAGTCCAAACAACATCTCTTACCGTCCCCGTCTTACTTTAGTTGCGCGCTGTGCGCCTGTGCTGTGTGTTGCCACCAAGCAGATCAATGCGTGCCCTCATAGGCTTCTTCGCCGTCACCCAAGGTGTCACGGTCCATGTATTTACCTTCGGACGCCTCGCCCTCTTTCCATTCCAGATAAGAGCGCATGAAGAAGGCCACCCCGTGCAGGAACACGAGCCCGGCAAAGGACACCAGAAGGATTTTGAACAGGAAGTATCCGTTGAACCCGTTCGGGCTGAAACCGATGGTTTCGACACTCCACCGGACCGCTCGCGAAGTTCGCATCAACCGCTCAAGGTCGTAGCTGGCCGCCGGGTTTGGCGTGATCAGGTGGCGCCAAAGGAAGTACCAGCCGTAAAGCCAGATCAGAACCGCCGTGGGTATCATGAAGATAACCGACCCGACCATATCGATAACCCGCTTTGCCCGATGGCTTACGGCGGCATAGATAAGGTCAACACGCACATGGCCGCCTTGCACAAAGGTGTAGGTCACACACAGGCAGACAACCAGCGCGTTATAGAGTTTCAGTTCCTCGGCAAACCACGAAATGTCGAATTGCAGAGGGATACCGAACCCGAAAGAAATATCGGGGCGGGTAAAAATCCGCTGCATAAACACGATGACGATTTGTTGCAGCACCATCAAAAGGCCTGCCCATGCAAACAGGCGGCCCACGCCGTTAGCGAGCCCTTCAAGCGCGCGCACGCAGCCCCACATAAATTCATTGCGCCACATGCCGACGCCGATGACTGTCAGGACAATCGCCAGCACGGCGAAAAAGAATTCTGTCGACCCGCCATAATAGACGAACCGCATAAGGGATTCTTTATCTTCGGTGGTGTTAGCCCAGGTCACCCAGTCCAGCCATGAGCTCGGATGTGTGATGGCGTAGAAAATGTTGTAAAATCCAAGTGCGAGGCTTTGCACAAACCAGATCAGCCCGTCAAAGACAGCCGCAAAAAAGCCGCCCGCCTCAGCGCCGTTTTCGTTTTCCATGTGCGTGCCCCTCCCCGGTTTGTCTCACTCGATGGTGTGCAAACCGGTCCTCTTCATCTGTCAAGTATCGGGGGCCCTGCATATAGGGCCCCCGACATTCTGTTTTGGTTTGGTTTAGCCGCCCAGAACGCGAACGCGCTGTTCAACATAGTAGCCGTCGGACTTGTTGATCCAGCTTGCGGAAGTGGCCAGGCTTTCCTCAAAGGACGCGCGCGTACGTGCGAACAGTTCGTCGCCCATGTTCTCGTCCATGACCGTTTTCGAGGCTGCACCGAACGCATCCCATACGTCGTCGCCAAACTGCAGGGTTTTGACGCCTTGCTGTTGCAGACGCGCAAGCGCTGCACCGTTGTTGGCCAGAGTCTCGGACAGCTGGTAGAACGTGGTGGCGCGCGATGCGTTTTGCAGGATTGCCTGATGCTGTGGTGTCAGGTCGTTCCAGACGTCGAGATTGACGTTTGCGGCCAGAGCCGAACCTGGCTCGTGGAAACCAGCTGTGTAGTACACCTTCGCAACTTCCTGGAAGCCGGCGCGTTCGTCAGCCATTGGGCCAACCCACTCCAGACCGTCAAGAGCACCGGAAGACAGCGCTTGGTACAGTTCACCACCAGGGATGTTCTGCACGGACGCACCAAGCACACCAAGAACTTTACCGCCCAGACCGGGCATACGGAACTTCAGGCCGTTAAAATCGTCGGCCGAGTTGATTTCGTTGCGGAACCAGCCACCGGACTGCGAACCGGAGTTACCCGCCATCAGGCCTTTGAGGTTGAAGATCGAGCCGAGTTCGTCGTGCAGTTCCTGACCGCCGCCGTGCTCGTACCAGTTTGTGACCTCTTGGGCTGTCCCGCCGAAAGGTACAGCTGTGTAGTAAGCAAATGCAGGGTGCTGACCGATGAAGTAGTAGTCAGCAGAGTGATACATGTCAGCTTGGCCCGAGGACACAGCGTCAAACACTTCGAACGCGCCAACAAGCTCGCCGGGAGCTTTTTTCTCGATTGTCAGGTTGCCGTCGGACATTGCGCTGACGAATTGCTCAAGATAGCTGGCCGCGTCATCCAGAACAGCGAATCCGCGAGGCCAGGACGTAACCATTGTCAGTGTGCGCTTGCCTTGGGCATATGCCGGGGCTGCGAGTGTTGTTGCGGCGGCTGCGCCACCACCAAGTGCAGACGTCTTCAGAAAAGAACGACGATCCATAGAGATACTCCTCCCAAATTTTATGAACGCCTCCGGCAGATGCACGAACGGCGTTTCGAGTGCCGCAAAGACTAGCGCCGGCGCTCAGATAGGGAATACCTAGTACTGCGTACAAAACGGGCAAAACACGCGTTCTGGTAAGTTTTCTGCGCCAATTTCCAACAAAACTTCCGATCGCCCTCATCTGTTAGCGCGACCATTTCGGCGCCCACCCCTTTGATTCGTCCTACTTTCGTCGTATCGCGGATGGGTGCGAGCCTTGTTACCTGCCCTGCGCCTTACTTATGCGCAAAAGCTGGCCCTCGTGGCCGCGATCCCGCTTGTTCTAGCGGTAGCCGCTATTGCCGCACTTGTAGGGCTGCAGACTCGTGATCTGGCAGAGCGGGAAATACAAGCTCTTAAGACCCAATTGATCGAGGCCAAGAAGCGCGAGTTGCGCAACTACGTGACGCAAGCCCGCAATGGGTTCTACTTCATTTACGGCTCTGCTGCGCCAAATGATCAAACAGCAAAAGATCAGGTAGCCCAGATCCTTTCGGCAATGATCTACGGGGATGAAGGGTTTTTCTTTGTCTACGACTATGATGGCACAAACCTTGTCAGCCCGCGCCAGACCGAGATGATCAACCTCAACCACATGGACCTGAAGGACAGTCAGGGCACTCCGGTCGTAGCCGAACTGATCGAGATTGCCCGACAAGGCGATGGATACCTCACCCATTTATGGCCCAAGCCGAGCACTGGCCAAGAGGCCGAAATGATCACATATGTCACGTCCTTTCCCTCGTGGCGGTGGGCAGTGGGAACGGGCGTTTTCATTGACGACGTACTGACATCTGTGGCGGCAGCGCGTGCAGAGGTAGAGGCGCGGGTCCAACGCACGTTCTACTATATTTCCGGCATCACTTTGGCGGCTCTGCTCTTGGTCTTTGGCTCTGGCATGGCGCTCAACTTCCGCGAACGGCGTCTTGCAGATGCCAAGTTGAAAACGCTGACACAACGCGTCCTGGACGCTCAGGAAGAAGAGCGCGGTCGCGTGGCCCGCGAGTTGCATGATGGGATCAGCCAGATCCTTGTGGGCGTGCGCTATGCCCTTGATTCCGCGCGGCGCCGGTTTGAGAAGGGCAGCGGTGATGCCGAGACCCCTTTGAAGCAGGGCATTGAAAACCTCGGCACCGCAATCTCCGAAGTCCGCCGCATCAGTCGGGACCTGCGCCCCGGCGCTTTGGATGATTTGGGCCTTGGCCCTGCCCTCAAGGCACTGGTTGAGGATTTCAGCGTGCGCACTGGCACCGAAGTCGAGTTCAACACAGTGGTCTTCCGAAATCGCCTTGATTCAGAATCCAAAATCGCGCTCTACCGCATCGCACAAGAGGCGCTGACAAACATCGAGCGGCACGCGGATGCTACAAAGGTCTCGGTCGATCTGCGTGGACATAAGCGTGGCGCGACGATGCGGATTTCAGACAATGGCATTGGCCTTGATCGCACACAGCGCCAGCGCGCCAACGGCATCGGCTTGCGCAATATGGCTGAACGGATCGAACAGCTGGATGGTCAGTTCCGCATTTTGTCGAGCGCAGCCGGCATCGGTGGTGGTACCGTAATCGAAGTCAGCGTACCGCTGTCCCACCTGTTGTCGCCCGAACCCGTACAGCCTGACGTCGAACCAACCCAGACTGACAAGGAGCGCGCCCGCGCATGACTGCCCCCAACTCTCCCGCCCGTGTCGTGATTGTGGATGACCACCCGATGGTGGCCCAAGGCGTGCAATCTGTTCTGGAAGACCATGATGGCATTCATGTTGTCGGCACCCTCGGCACTGGCCGCGCGGTGCTTGAACAACTTGATGAACTGAACCCTGACGTAATCCTGATGGACCTCAACATGCCAGGGATGAGCGGATTGACGGCCACAGAATTGGTTCTTGAGAAGCGCCCGGGTACCCGCGTATTGATCCTGTCTATGCATGACAGCCCGGAATACATCTCTTCGGCTCTCAGCCATGGGGCAATGGGATACGTGCTCAAAGACGTTCCCACCGATGAAATCGCAGACGCGATTGAGACGGTGATGCGCGGAGAGCAGTATCTGTGCACCGGGGCGAAAGGAGCAATTGCACCGCGTAATGCAGATGTCCCCGGCGCTTTGACCGGGCGGGAGCAGACGATCCTGCTGAAACTTGCTCAGGGTCTATCTAACAAGGAAGTTGCCACCGTTTTGGACATCTCTGTGCGCACGGTTGAGACACACCGCAAAAACATCAAACGCAAGCTGGGAATATCCTCAACCGCTGGATTGACCCGCTATGCATTGGAGCATGGTGTGCTGCAGGGCACTGGACACTCGATTTAGGCGGAGTGGTTGAGAAGCCGAGTATGCCAGCATGTTTCGAGCCGTTCAGATGGCCAAAATCAGCTCCAATTTTTCAAGTTCTTGCGGTTACGCCGTGTAGAACGCAATAAAATATCAAAACTTTATACGCCAGAGACACTTTTTTCGATATTTTGCCTGTTGACGCCCATTTGGGCTGCGCATAATGTCCGCCCACGCAATGAAAGGGCCATTCGGTCAATGACACCTGTTGTCGTCATTCTAGGACACATGCGCATGGGCCGGTAACGGATCGCCAGACCTGACCCCATGCGCCTCCCACACCCGGGGGGCTTTTTTTTGCTTAAACGAAACCGCAACTCGGAGCACGCGGATATGACACGTCAAATGACCGGAGCGAAAATGGTTGTCCAAGCCCTGATTGATCAGGGTGTTGACACAGTATTCGGATATCCCGGAGGAGCTGTGCTACCGATTTATGACGAGGTCTTTCAACAGAACTCGATCAAGCACATCTTGGTGCGCCACGAACAAGGCGCTGTGCACGCCGCCGAAGGATACGCGCGCGCGACGGGCAAACCCGGTGTTTGCCTTGTGACGTCCGGCCCAGGTGCCACCAATGCGGTAACCGGGTTGACCGATGCGCTGATGGATTCGATCCCGATCATCGTTCTGACGGGCCAAGTGCCAACGTTCATGATTGGCTCGGACGCGTTTCAGGAGGCTGACACCGTTGGCATCACCCGCCCCTGCACTAAGCACAACTGGTTGGTGAAAGAGACGGATGCGCTGTCCGGTGTTCTGCACGAGGCCTTTCACGTCGCCACTGCCGGTCGCCCCGGCCCTGTATTGGTCGACATCCCCAAGGACGTACAATTCGCAACTGGCAGCTATCAGACAAAGAAACCGTCAACATCGCATTACAAACCACAGATCAAGGGCGACATGGAGGCGATTACCGAACTGGTCGCGGCCATCGAGACTGCCAAGCGTCCGGTCTTTTATACTGGTGGCGGCGTCATCAACTCGGGCCCTGCGGCCAGCCAGCTGCTGCGCGAGTTGGTTGAGGCCACCGGCTTTCCCATCACCTCGACCCTGATGGGTCTGGGCAGCTATCCAGCGAGCGGAGACAAGTGGATCGGCATGCTGGGCATGCACGGGCTCTATGAAGCGAACATGGTGATGCACGACTGCGATCTGATGATCAACATTGGCGCGCGCTTTGATGACCGGATCACTGGCAGGATTGATGCGTTTTCGCCCAACTCGATCAAGGCACACGTGGATATTGATCCATCTTCAATCAACAAGGTGATCAAAGCCGACATCCCGATCGTTGGCGACGTTGCCCATGTGCTCGAAGACGTGTTGAAGGTTTGGAAGTCACGCGGTCGCAAGACAAATGGCGATGCGGTAAGCAAATGGTGGGGTCAGATCAACGAGTGGCAGACCGTCGATTGCCTCAAATTCGAACAAAAGGGCAAGACGATCAAACCACAATACGCCTTGTCGCGGCTTGAGGCTCTGACCAAGGATCACGATCGCTACATCTGTACCGAAGTTGGCCAACACCAGATGTGGGCTGCTCAATACCTGAACTTTGAGGATCCCAACCGCTGGATGACCTCCGGAGGACTGGGCACGATGGGTTATGGCTTCCCTGCCTCCATCGGGGTGCAAATGGGCCACCCAGACGCCTTGGTCATCAACGTGGCCGGCGAGGCATCATGGCTGATGAACATGCAGGAACTCGGTACGGCAATGCAGTTCAACCTGCCCGTCAAACAGTTCATCCTGAACAATGAACGTTTGGGTATGGTCCGCCAGTGGCAGGAATTGCTACATGGCGAGCGGTATTCCCATTCCTGGTCTGAAAGCCTGCCGGACTTTGTGAAACTGGCTGAGGCGTTTGGAGCCAAGGGCATCATTTGTTCCGACCCCGACGATCTGGATGACGCGATCATGGAGATGATCAATCACGATGGCCCCGTACTGTTCGATTGTCTGGTGGAAAAGCACGAGAACTGTTTCCCCATGATCCCATCGGGCAAGGCGCATAATGAAATGCTGCTGGGCGAGGCGGAAACGCAAGGCGTGATTGATGCCAAAGGAAGTGTCTTGGTTTAGGGGCATTTTCCGAAACGGAAAATGGTTGGGAACCGTAACGTTTTCCGCCCCCCTCAGACCAAAAGAAAAAGGATGCAAAAATGTCAGCCCTAAAACTCAAAAAAGGCTCCACCAGCCACTCCGCCTACAACCTACGCCCAACTTTCTCAGACGTTGTGGAAAAGCACACCCTCGCCGTTCTGGTCGAGAACGAGCCCGGTGTTCTGGCCCGTGTGATCGGTCTGTTTTCGGGCCGTGGTTACAACATCGAGAGCTTGACTGTCGCCGAAGTGGATCATCAGGGGCATCTGTCCCGCATCACCATTGTCACAACTGGCACTCCGCAGGTTATTGAACAGATCAAAGCGCAACTTGGGCGCATCGTGTCGGTCCATGAGGTGCATGACCTCACCGTCGAGGGGCCAAGCGTCGAGCGCGAACTGGCTATGTTCAAAGTGTCCGGGAAGGGCGACAAGCGTGTCGAGGCCCTGCGATTGGCAGACATTTTCCGTGCCAATGTTGTCGACAGCACGCTGGAGACTTTTGTGTTTGAAATCACGGGCGCACCGGAAAAGATTGATGCGTTCGCAGATCTCATGCGTCCGTTGGGCCTCACCCAAGTCGCGCGTACGGGTGTCGCTGCCCTGCCCCGCGGCGATTAACGGAACGGGATTTCCGGCTGCAACAGGCGTTGGTGAAACGGCAGTAGGTCTTCAAGCTGGCAATAACCTGACGTTTTGCACGCCGCTTTTGCCTTTCCGATCCCCGATCCGAGATGTTCGTAAACCATCCGCACAACGCGATCGGACTCGGGCGACTCGCGTACTGTGCGCGTGACATAACCGACCCAATAGTTGTTCTCAAACGACGTGACACGGCTAAGAAAGTTGAATGACGCGGTCATTGCGTCCTTGCGCGAGATCAGCGCGGCAATGCCGTCTTCCTGCCGCAGCACCATTCCGCGAAACTCGCGCGCATTACGATCCATGTCCAGGCCCTGAGACGCCATAGCTGCGCGGGCCTCGTACCCGCGAACATATGTCGCCTGCCCTTCCCTGAATACATGCACAAGTCCGCTGACAAATTGGTCACGAGACAGAAAACTACGCCGCGAGAAGCGGTAAAACCCGGACGGAAAAACAGTTTCAGGCACATCGCCGACACCCTTACCGACATAGTCGCGCAAAAACGGCCCTGTCATCGGATCGCTGCCGCGACCAATATTATCCACCGGTTCAAGCAATACGCGGGCGTCTACACTGAAGAAGGAGCAGATGCGAGCCAGTACGTCCGGTCTGGGAAAACTCTCACCTGACAGATAGCGATTAAATTGAGTACGGTTGATGCCCAACTGACGTGAAAGTTCAGATATGGATGAATATGGCTTGGCCAGCAGACGTAAATTGGCGCCAAACATGCTGCGCAATTCTGAAGGTGATCTGGGCGTTTCCGCCATAGCTGCCTCTTTTCGCTGCCATCCCGAATAGTAGATGACCCTAATGTTGACGCTTGTGCGGCACGGGACAACACGAACTGACGCCATATGGCGTCGACCCTGACGCTAAAAGCAATCAAACGATACTATCACAGACACAAAATGCAAGCGTACGATGCGCATCTTACCATATCTAATGCACGTAAAACTGGATTTATTGAAGTCAGTCCAACTGTAGGTAGAAATATGATCGGCATCATTTTATGGAGCGACGCGACCGAACGTAAGGCCGTCATTTGGTGTGAAGATCAAGGTGATCTGGCCTATTTTTCTGACCCCGACCTGATTTTTTCGCGTGATACATTTTTTGACGTCGGCGATGTTGTCGAATTCGAATCCAAAACAGTCCGAAACATGCGTCTGGCCCTGAACCCAAGTTGGGCCAAGCAGAATGCGGGTACCACGCTGGCAGATGGGCTACGTGCGATCCCGATGATGCAGGACATGTGGTCAGCGCTTCGGCCAAAATCATTCCATTCCGTGCTGAGCCCAGCCCACGCGCTCAGCGCAGCAAAGAAAATGTGCGAAAACGTCTCGGCTAACCTGTACGCCACCACTCACAGTGTCGGAGACGGAAAAGTCTGGTCGAAATTGCGCATGTGAGTGCATGAGGTTCCAGTATGATGCCTGAAACAGCATCCGGAGGCTTCTTATGCACCGCACCGACCTTAGCACCGTGCGCCAGCCCATCACCAACGCCCATGGGTTGCCCAATGAGCACTACACAGACCCGGAGATTTTCGACGAGGAACGCAGTGCCCTGTTGATGTCGGGGTGGTCCGGTTTGGCCGTGGTAGCCGACGTGCCAGAACCGGGTGATGCGATCCCCCTTACCTTCCTTGATATTCCGCTGCTACTGGTGCGCGACCGTGATGGCGACGTACGCGTCTTTCACAACATTTGCCGCCATCGTGGCATGATCCTTGTGGATGGGCCGCGCAAGATCGAAGGGGCGATCCGCTGCCCCTATCACAGCTGGTGCTATTCAACGAAGGGACGTCTTGTGTCCACGCCGCATGTGGGCGGGCCCGGGCAAAACACGGCCGATGGTATCAAGCGCGATCAACTGGGTCTTGTGCCCGTGCGCAGCCGCATCTGGCTGGGGGTCGTGTGGATCAACTTGTCTGGCGAGGCCCCTGAATTTGAGGAAGCAAATGCAGAACTGCTTGCCCGTTGGGCGGAGTTTGACAAGCCACTTTACCACGGCGGCGCCGACAGCACATTTCAGCTGGAAGTGAACTGCAACTGGAAGCTGGCGGTCGAAAATTATTGCGAGAGCTATCACTTGCCGTGGGTCCATCCCGGGCTTAACAGCTATTCCCGTCTTGAAGATCACTACCACATTGAAGCGGTAGGCAGGTTTTCGGGGCAAGGCACGCTCGTTTACCGCCAATTGACAGGCGACGACGGCAAGACTTTTCCCGATTTTGAGGGGTTGAGCGACAAGTGGGACACAGCGTCCGAATATATCACTGCCTACCCCAACGTGCTTTTAGGTGTGCACCGCGATCATGCCTTTGCCATCATTCTGGTCCCACAAGGCCCCGGCCGCACGGTCGAACATGTGCATCTGTTTTACGCCCAGCCCAACACAGATCCCGCCCTGCGCGCCAAGAACGCGGAACAGTGGAAAATCGTGTTTGAGGAAGACATCTTTGTCGTTGAAGGTATGCAGCGTGGGCGGCATTCACCCGGTTTTGACGGAGGCCGCTTTTCTCCGGCCATGGACGGGCCAACTCACATGTTCCATTCGTGGGTGGCTGAACGCATGGCCGTGCACCGCGCGCAAGACAAGGCTGCGGAGTGAGCGATCTGGACGCGCAGCTTCTTGCCGCGCATGAGGCCCATGATGTTCCAGCTTTGGTCGCGCTTTATCGACAGGCCGCGGCTGCCGCGGACAGCGACGATGCGCGAGGGTTCTATCTGACCCATGCACATGTGTTTGCTCTGGAAATAAATCATCCGGATGCTACCAGCTTGCGCGATGCACTGATCGAGATGGGGCGGGAAACCGAGCTTTAGCGCGCGCCGGCCGCGATTTGCGCGTATATGTGCCAAGACGCGTGCCCCAGCCACGGCAGGATCACCAGCAGTCCCAACAGTCCCGGCAGCATTGCCAGTCCTAGCATCACCACGATCACCATGGCCCAGCCGATCATCGCGCGGCTGTACTCACGCACATAGGCCACGCTGCTGAGGATCGCCGTCATGTAATCGACCTCTCGTGCAAGGAGCAGCGGCAGACCCAGAACGCACATGGCAAAGAACAGGAAGGCGAACAGGCCCCCAATCACCGTCCCCAACGCCATCATCATCAAACCGTCCGTGCTGAGAAACACATCAAGCGACGTCGTCACATTGACCATTGGTTTCAGCCCCAGAAACAGAGCAAAGATCATGTGACCGAGGAAGAACCAAAACAAAAGCGCAACCACCATCAACATCGACAGCCACGGAATTTGCCGCCCGCGTTCGACCCGCAATCGGTGGAGTACGGCACTCAGCGATGCAGGTTCGCCCGCACCAATACGCCGAGACACTTCATATGTGCCAAGCGCGCAGAGCGGCGCGATCAGTGGAAAGCCAAAGACCGCCAATATCAGCCAGAATGTGTGCCCGGCCCACATCGTCAGCCCCATCAACAACCAACCCGTCAGCACGGCAGACGCTCCTGCCAGCAGACCAAAGCCAGGGCGCGCCCGAAAGTCCGCCCATCCAAGGCGAAGTGCACGGGACATGAACCCCTCGGGTGGCGCATGAAACGGGGGCACACCTGCAGGCAGATCCGGATAGGGATTGGTTTGGGTCATCGTGTGCTCCCCTACATCTTTGGTGGTCTGCGCCCCGGCCAGTCGGTTGCGCTGTGCCATGCCTCCGCAAGCCTTAATAGCTTTGCGTCGCTGCCGCGCCGTCCAATCAGCTGCAAACCCATTGGCAGATCATCTGGCCCTCCAAACCCTGCAGGCACGCAGACTGCAGGCAATCCGATCAGACTGGCGGCGATGACCACCTCCATCCACCTATGATACGTGTCCATCGCCGTTCCCGCAATCTCGCGTGGATAGTCCAATGTCACATCAAAGGGCCACATCTGCGCGGATGGTAGGGCCAGCACATCATAGCGGTCGAAAAGCCGAGCTGAGGTTTTGAACCAATCCGAGCGGATGATACTTGCGCGGTGCACATCCATAGCGGACAGGGCCTCTCCCCTTTCATATTCCCAAATGGCCGTTTCCTTCAGGTATTTGCGGCTTTCCGGATCAGCGTAAAGCGGGGCAAGACCGCCCGCGACCGACCAACTGCGCAGGGTGATCCACGACTCCCACAGTGCATCCCGGTCAAAAGGAGCCTCCAACGCATCTACGCTCACTCCCATATCCGCCATCTGACCAAGCGCGCTTTGGCACAGATCCAAAATACCCGGATCCATCGCCAACGCCCCGCCCCAATCTGCCAGCCAAGCAACACGTAATCCGTGCGCGCCCCCCTCGATCTGAGGCAATGTCGGAGCTTGAGTGACCCCATGTGGCTGACGCGGGTCCGGCCCGGCCATAGTGTCAAGCAATGCCGCCAGATCGCGTGGATTACGCGCCATCGGACCATTGGTAGCAAGTTGGTGCAAAAACGTATCGCCCACCGGCTCAGAGGGTACTACCCCCCAGCTTGGTCGCATCCCGTAGACGTTGTTCCAGCCAGCGGGATTGCGCAGGGACCCCATCATGTCCGACCCATCCGCGACGCTCAGTATTCCGGTAGCAAGAGCAACCCCTGCCCCTCCAGATGATCCGCCCGCACTGCGCGAGGTGTCATATGGGTTGCGTGTGGCGCCAAACACCGGGTTGATGCTGTGCGAGCCGAGCCCAAATTCCGGCGTGTTGGTTTTACCGATTATGAGGGCTCCTGCTGCACGCATACGGGCGATGGCGACATCATCGGTTTCAGCAATCATTCCGGCAAACAGCGGTGATCCCATCGAGGTCGGCAATCCGCCAGCATTGGCCAAATCCTTGACCGCCATCGGAATGCCGTGCAGCCACCCCTTTTTGGGGCTGGCATCCGCAGACGCCGCTTCGGCCATCAGCGCATCGCGGTCGCACAAAGAAACAACCGCGTTAACCGTGCCGTTCACCGCATCGATCCGGGCCAGCGTTTGGGCCATCAGGTCTTGCGCGTTGATTTCGCCCGCGTCCATCCGCGCGCGAAGGGCGAGTGCGCCATCATCGATCATGTGTGCCTCGTTCTTTAACGCAGACATTGGTCATCTGCTGGCATCAGCGTCTTCCCTTTGGCACACAAGATCAAGGTCAGCTTTGAAAGGCGGCCAGATCAGTCGCCCTGCGCTTCGGCCCGGCTTTTGCCCGACACGTCCAGCGCCAGCGTTGCAGCCATAAAGCCATCAAGGTCACCATCCAGCACACCCTTGGTGTCGGATGTCTCGTGGTTGGTGCGCAGGTCTTTGACCATCTGGTAGGGTTGCAGCACGTAGGATCGGATCTGATTGCCCCAGCCCGCATCGCCCTTGTTTTCATGCATCTCGTTCACGGCGGCATTCCGGCGATCCAATTCCATCTGATAAAGGCGTGATTTCAAGGCCTTCATAGCGATATCACGGTTCTGGTGCTGAGACTTTTCAGAACTGGTCACCACGATCCCCGTTGGGGCGTGCGTGATCCGCACGGCCGAGTCAGTGGTGTTCACGTGCTGCCCGCCTGCCCCAGAGGAGCGATAGGTGTCGATACGGATGTCCGCCGGGTTCACCTCGATCTCGATATTGTCGTCGACCACCGGGTAAACGCCGACAGAGGTAAAGGACGTGTGCCGCTTGGCCGCACTGTCGAATGGGCTGATGCGCACCAGACGGTGCACACCGGATTCAGATTTCAACCAACCATAGGCGTTGGTGCCGCTGATCTTGTAGGTGGCAGATTTTATGCCCGCCTCTTCCCCGGCGGACTCGGACTGCAATTCGACCTTGTAGCCCTTCTTTTCCGCCCAACGGACATACATGCGGGCCAGCATCGAAGCCCAGTCACAACTTTCTGTGCCGCCCGCGCCAGAGTTGATCTCAAGAAAGGTGTCGTTGCCGTCAGCCTCACCATCCAGCAGCGCCTCCAGCTCTTTTTGCGCAGCAAGATCGGCCAGTGCCTTCAATGCAGCCTCTGCATCGGCCACAACCTCGGCGTCCTCTTCCATTTCTCCAAGCTCGATCAACTCAATGTTGTCTGTCATGTCCTGAGAAATGCGGCCATGCACCTCAAGCGCGTCAACCAACATTTGCCGGTCGCGCATCAGTTTCTGCGCGGCCTCTGGATTGTCCCACAGGTTCGGGTCTTCTACACGGGCGTTGAATTCTTCCAGCCGATGCTGGGCGGTGTCGATATCCAGACGTTGCGCCAACAAATCCACCGACTTTTCGATTTCGGTCACGATGTTCTGAATTTCGGCGCGCATCACGTATCCCTTAACTGGCGAGCCTGTGAAATAGCTCAAGCCCCTGCGCGCCACAAGCGCCCTTCACCCCGTCAGATAAACTTCAGAGCGCTGACAATCACAAGAATGGCGAGCCGCCTGCCCGACTCCGAAAACGCCGTGTCAGTACAGGCCACCAGAACTCAATGATCCAAAGCTGGCCTTGGGTCCAACAACCGCCTTGCGCCCTGTGGATGTGGTAACTTCCCGTCCACTGGTTTGGACTTCTTCGAACAAAGGAAGGTCTTCACCCATGGCAAAGCCGCCGTCGAAAGCCAGACCAAAGATCGGGTCTTCGCCAGAACGGAAGTATTCAGCCACTACGTTTGGCCCGCTGGCATCATCGCTGAGACGTGCGCCAGTAAAGCGGTCGATCTTGATAAAGTAACCTCCTGGAGGAACCTCAAACTCGCCACCGCCATATTTCTTGATCGCTTCGGTCATGAACTCCTGAAACACAGGGCCACACATGCCGCCACCAGATGCACCACGCCCAAGGCCGCGGGGCTGGTCGTAACCGATATAGCACCCGGCAGCGATGTTGCTGGAAAAGCCAACAAACCAAACGTCCTTGGCATCGTTCGTTGTACCCGTCTTGCCTGCAATCGGAACCGGCAAGTTCACAGTCCGTGACGCCGTGCCTCGCTGAACAACGCCTTCCATCATCGAAGTCAGCTGATAGGCGGTAACCGGATCCATGATCTGTGCACGGTTTGACGCGATCCGTGGACCAAAGCCCGCATCAAGGCTCGCCAATTGCGTGCAGTCATTGCAGACCCGTTCGTCATGCCGGTAAACCGTGCGGCCAAACCTGTCCTGCACCCGGTCAACCAGCGTCGGCTGTACCCTCTCACCGCCGTTTGCAAACATCGCGTAGGCCGACACCATCTGATACAGCGTCGTTTCCTCGGAACCCAGAGAGTTGGCCAGAAAGGGCGACATGTAGTCATAGACCCCGAACCGCTCTGCATAGGAGGCAACTGTGTCCATCCCCACCTCTTCGGCCAGACGAATGGTCATCAGGTTACGCGACCGTTCAATCCCGGTGCGCAATGGAGTCGGTCCGTAAAACTTGTTGGAGGAATTTCGTGGCCGCCACAGACCCTGCGGTGTGTTGATCTCAATCGGGGCGTCCACGACGATGGTCGCAGGAGTATAACCGCTATCGAGCGCGGCGGCATAGACAAAGGGTTTGAACGACGAACCGGGTTGCCGTTTGGCTTGTGTGGCCCGGTTGAACACCGAATGCTGGTAGCTGAACCCACCCTGCATCGCAATCACGCGACCGGTGTCCACGTCCATCGCTACAAAGCCGCCTTGCGCCTCGGGCACCTGCCGCAGGGACCAACGGATAAACGCGCCGCCATCATCTTCGGTCATGGCACGTACGTGCACAACGTCACCAACTTCGAAATTGTCGACGAAATTACCCGAGATCCATTTGATGTCATCGCGAGGGACGACCGGTTCCGGTTGACCTTCACTCCACCCTTCAATGCCAAGGCGTAACTGCTGTTCGCCGACCTCCAGCACAACAGCAGGACGCCAAACACCATTCAGATCAATGTCGCGAGCGACGCGCAAGTCCGCCAAAGCTTCGGCCCAGTTTTCCAGCTGCTCCGCTTCGATCTTTTCGCCCGTTCCGCGCCATCTGCCGCGCCCGCGGTCATAGGTTTCAAGCTGTGTGCGCAGCGCCCGCGCAGCAACAGGCTGCATCTCGGCATCAATGGTGGCACGCACTGTGTAACCGCCGGTGAAAAACTCACCTTCGCCGAAATCCTCGCTCAACTGGCGGCGGATTTCGTCGGTAAAGTAATCGCGCGGCGGCAATTCGCCTTTGAAGCTGTCAAAGTCACCATTCTGGACCGAGCGCAACGGTTTTGCGCGCTCTTCGTCGTAGGTCGCATCACTGATGAAACCGTTTTCCATCATCTCCTTGAGCACAAAATTGCGCCGCGCAAGAAGGCGCTCTTTGCGCCGGACGGGATGATAGTCAGACGGGGCCTTGGGCAGCGAGGCGAGAAACGCGGCCTCGTGCGGGGCCAACTCGTCAAGGTTCTTGTTAAAATAGGTCTGGCTGGCTGCAGCCACGCCATAGGAGTTCTGACCAAGGAAAATCTCGTTCAGATACAGTTCAAGGATCTTCTCCTTGCTCAACGCGCCCTCGACACGAGCGGCGAGGATGATTTCTTTGATCTTGCGTTCGGCCTGACGGTCGCCAGACAGCAAGAAGTTTTTCATCACCTGTTGCGTGATGGTCGAGGCCCCGCGCACATCCGCACCCCGCGTACGCACCGCATCATAGGCCGCTGCCCCGATGCCGCGCAGATCATAGCCTTCGTGGGTGTAGAAATTCTTGTCTTCGGCACTGATGAACGCTTGCTTGATCATCGGCGGAATCGACTCCGCGGGAGCAAACAGTCGTCGCTCCTGCGCGAATTCATCAATGATCCGCCCTTCGCCCGAATAGATACGGCTGATCGTGGCAGGCTGGTACTGCGCGAGGCTTTCATGGCTGGGCAGATCGCGCCCATACATCCAGAACACTGCCCCCACGGACAGCGCTATCATCGCTGCACCCATAGTGATGGTGGTGAAGATCCCACCGAAGAAGGACAAAATGAACCGAAGCATGACCGCTCGCACCTGTTTTAGACAAAGGTTGCTTTACGCCCTTATACGCGAGCGTTCCAGAGGCGTCAAAAGCCGCTTCCGCAACGTCTCGCCGATGTGAACTGACCCTACTGCCGCACCAATGGCTGGCGCGCCAGATCTGCGTCGCGCCATGCGAGGATACCGGTTGCCAACGCCTCTACCATCACCGCCCGCCAGATCGGATCGCGCAGGTTTGCAAGATCGCGTTTGTCCGACAGGAACCCGACCTCGACCAGAACGGATGGAATATCCGCACTTTTCAGCACTGAAAAGGATGCCTCGCGGCGAGGACGTTTGTTCATTGGCCCACCCGCCTCAGCCATCGCATCAATCAACGCACTCGCCAGCGCACCAGTGCGCGGCATGGTTTCGACGCGCGCGAGGTCCATCAAAACCGAGGCCACCTGGTCATCTGTCCCGCTCAGATCAACGCCCGCAATGATGTCCGAACGATCGTGTTGTGCGGCAAGCTGGGCGGATGCCGCATCAGATGCCTCATCGGACAGGGTATAGACCGTCGCCCCGCGCGCCTGCCCTTCGCTAAGTGAATCCGCGTGTAGCGACACAAATGCATCTGCGCTAACCTGATGGGCCAGTGCCACCCGGCCAGTCAGTGAGACAAACCTGTCCGTATCCCGCGTCAGCACAACCTCAACTCCACCGGCACGGCGCAAGACATCACGCAAGGACAATGCAACGCCAAGCATCAGTTCTTTTTCGGTGGTGCTGTCGCGAACCGCGCCCGGATCAACGCCGCCGTGACCCGGGTCGATCACAAGGACAAAGCTGTCTTCGGCGATTTTGGGCGGCGGTGCGGCGGCCTGCACACCCCAATCGGGATTGACAGGTGCTCCGGCGCGGGCCGCGAACGTTTCGCCATCGACGTCTTCAAGCGTGATGTTGAGCACCGCAGCTCCGGTGCTGGTGTCCACCGGCATCCCAATCTCGACAGGCAACATCGGACCATTCAAATCGGCCACAAGACGTGACCAGCCCGGTTTGAACGTCCCGAAACGAGCACTGGAAATGCTTTCCGTCTCTCCAAGCAAGGCCTCGGCAGTGACACCGGCAAAGTCAACTTCTCGGAAGTCGGCAACAAGGCGCGCAGGTTCATCCAGCACAAAAACCCGAAACGGCACCCCCTGGCTCAGTGCGAGGGTCAATGTGGTGCCCCCCAACCAGCCATCCTCGACCGAGCTTTGCGCCATATCCACACGGGCCAGTCCCGATAGGTCCTGCGCGCTCGCGCTCAAAGCGCAAACCCAGATCATGAGTGCCGTGAAAAGTGCCCGCATCGCTTTGCCCGCTTTTTTCGGGCAGCATAAGCCAATCACACCGGCACGGGAATCCCCCTATCTGCGTTTGGCCATGAAATCGGACAATCGCCGCAACCCTTCGGCAATGTCCTCGGTCTTGCGGGCGTAGGAAAAGCGCAGTGTTGTGTGCCCGCGCACCGGATCGAAATCCAAGCCCGGAGTGACCGCCACATCCGCTTTATCGAGTATCTCTGCTGCGAGGGCACGGGAATCGTGCGTGATATCAGAGACATCAGCATAAACATAAAACGCCCCATCTGGTGGCGCTATGTGTGTGAACCCTGCCTTTGGCAGCTCTTCAAGCATGAGAGCACGGTTTGCGCGGTAGACGTCCATGTTTCCCTGCAATTCGTCATGCGCATCCATCGCGGCGAGTGCTGCAACCTGAGACGCGTGCGGCGCGCAAATGAACATGTTCTGCGCGATGCGTTCAACCACGCGCACATGATCAGGAGGCACCACCATCCATCCGACGCGCCAGCCTGTCATCGAGAAATACTTGGAGAACGAATTGATCACATAGACATCGTCGCTGACCTCAAGGGCACTGACTGCGCGTCGCTCATATTCGATACCGTGGTAAATTTCGTCACTGATAAAGCTGACGTCACGGGCGTGGGCCGCCTCGATCAGATCAGACATCGCGCTGCGATCCAGCATCGTGCCCGTTGGATTGCCGGGCGAAGCCACCAAAAGCCCGGCCAGATCGATATCCGCGAAATCGGCTGGCACGGGCTGCAACCGGTTGGCATCTGTCGTTGGCAGATCAACAGGCTGGAACCCAAGTCCGGCAAGGATCTGGCGATAGCTGGGATAGCCCGGCGCGCCGATGCCAACACGGTCGCCACTGTCAAAAAGGGCATTGAATGCGAGGATAAAGCCACCCGACGCCCCTGAGGTCACAATCACCCGTTCGGGGTCCAGATCGACGTTGTACCATTCGCCATAAAGCTGAGCGATACGCGTACGCAGTGCAGGCAAGCCCAAAGCGACTGTATATCCCAATGGCCCCTCCTCCATCGCCGCGTTCAGTGCGCGGACGGCCGCTTGTGGCGCGCCTGTGCCCGGCTGACCCACTTCCATATGGATAATTTGGCGCCCCACGCTTTCGGCGGCCCGCGCCGCCTCCATCACGTCCATCACGATAAAGGGATCGACTTCACTGCGTCTTGAGGTTCGCATGCGCACTCCTATGATGCTGCTCATGACCTTTCATACCTGCGGGCGTCTTGCGTCAATACTGATCCTGACCTTTGCTCTGGCATTGCCTGCGCGGGCGGTGTCGCTGCTTCGGGATGCGGACATTGAATATGCACTGGCGCAAGTGGCCTCGCCTGTGCTGCGTGCAGCCGGTCTGAGTGCGAGCACCAAGATCCTTGTGGTGGACGATGGGTCACTCAACGCCTTTGTCGTGAGCAACGATGCAATCTACATCCATTCCGGCCTGATTGGCCGGATGGAGACGGCAGCCATGTTGCAGGCGGTGATCGCGCACGAAGCAGCCCATATCGCCAACGGACACATTACGCGGCGCATGACCAATTTGGGCAATGCGCGTACCGCTGCCGGCCTTGGCACAGCTTTGGCGATCATTGCTGCGGCTGCAGGTGGAGGAGAAGCCGCGGCTGCAGGTGGAGGAGAAGCCGCGGCAGCCATTGCTATCGGCAGTCAAAGCGCCGCGATGCGTAACTTTCTCGCCCATACCCGTGCGGAAGAAACCGCGGCAGACCAGTCCGGTGCACGGTATTTACGCAGCGCGGGCATTCCACTGTCGGGGATGCTGGATGTTTTCCGCCTTTTTCGGGGGCAAGAGGTTTTGTCCGCCGCAAGACAAGACCCTTACGTACGCTCACATCCACTGAGCCGCGACCGATTACGCACGATTGAAGGGTTCGCAGCGGCCTACGGAGACCTCACAAGTTCGGATGCCTCCAAATGGAATTACTGGTTTGCACGCGCCAAGGGAAAGTTGACGGCGTTTAAGCGGCGCCCCAACTGGACGATGAACCGCATTGGTGAAAGTGGATATGGAGACGTGGCGTTGATGCGCGAAGCTGTAGCGCAACATCGCAATTCCAAGACAAAACGCGCCATTTCGGCCATCGACAGGGCGATAGCGTCGCGCCCAAAAGATCCGTTCTATTACGACCTCAAGGGGCAGATCCTAATGGAGACGCGCCAGTTTGCCGCTGCAGCAATGCCCATGCACGCGCGGTGCAATTACGGCCAAGAGATGGATTGCTTCAGGCAGGCTATGGACGTGCACTTCTGGCAAGCGGAAACGTGAGCGCTGCCCTGCCCGCCTTGGAACGCGCTAGGTCTATCGATTTTCGCGATGGATCCATGCTGCGCGACCTGGCCGTGACCTATGCTTAGACCGGCAACCGCGGTATGGCTTCGCTGGTCACTGCCGAGCGTTACGCCTTACGGGGCAGCCTGGAAGACGCCGGAATACATGCTAAACGAGCCACGGGTTTGTTACCTGAAGGCTCTGGACCTTGGCAACGGGCGCATGATGTGCTCCTTGCGTCAGAACGCGCTGCAAAGAGAAAGAGATAAACCATGTTTCGCACCCTCGCCGCCTCCTGCCTAATGGCGCTCAGCCTCTCCCTGCCAGTACAGGCGGTTGATCTCAGTACCATGACCGACGAAGAGCGCGCGATTTTCCGCGAGGAAGTGCGCGCCTACCTGATGGAGAACCCGCAGGTGATTATGGACGCGGTGGCTGTGCTCGAGGAACGCGAGCAGACTGCACAAGCACAGGCCGACGTGAGCCTTGTCAGCGACAACGCCGAAGAGATTTTCAATGACGGTTACAGCTTTGTCGCCGGAAATCCCGAAGGTGACATCACGTTGGTTGAATTTCTCGACTACCGCTGTGGTTTTTGCAAACGCGCCCATGGAGAAGTGGCCAAGCTGCTGGAAACCGACGGCAATATCCGGCTGGTTGTAAAAGAGTTCCCGATCCTCGGAGAACAGTCATTACTCGCCTCACGCTTTGCCGTGGCGACCAAACACATTGCGGGCAATGACGCTTATGGCGGTTTGCATGATGCGCTGATGGAGATGAACGGGGATGTGAAT
This sequence comes from Tateyamaria sp., assembly GCF_039945315.1. Taxonomy (GTDB): domain Bacteria; phylum Pseudomonadota; class Alphaproteobacteria; order Rhodobacterales; family Rhodobacteraceae; genus Tateyamaria. The sequence continues at coordinate 50,101 of NZ_JBDUXB010000036.1, forward strand.
ATGCGCGCGCTCAAGCGTATGGCGAGCACCTTTGGTCTGGATGCAGATGCGATCGAGGCGCACATGGACAGCGAACAGGTCACGGACGAAATCCGCCGCACCCGCGCGCTGGCGCAACGGCTTTCGATCACAGGGACTCCGACATTCGTACTTCAGGACGAATTGGTGCGTGGGTTCCTGCCCTATGATCAGATGCAGGCGCTAGTGGACGAAAAACGCGGGTGAACGGGTCTTCTCGCGCCGAATTTAGCGATCTGCATGTGGCGGGCAAGCCGCTTGTGATGCCCAATCCATGGGACGTTGGAAGTGCGCGGATGTTGGCAAGCATGGGTGCAAAAGCGCTGGGGTCGACAAGTGCCGGGGCTGCATTCGTTTTGGGTCGCCGCGAGGGCACACTGAGCTTTAATGAGATGCTGGATGCGGCTTGTGCGCTTGGTGATGCAACCGGTCTTCCAGTGTCTGCCGATCTGGAAAGCTGCGGCGGCGACGCACCAAAAGATGTCGCGCGCGCCATCAAAAAGGCCGCGGCCCGTACTATCTCGGGCGCATCGATTGAAGACATCAGCGCGGATGGCCGCATGTTTGATCTGACAGAGGCCGTGGACCGAGTGGCTGCAGCCGTCGAGGCTGCAAAGGGGACCGGGCTGGTGATCACAGCGCGCGCCGAAGCGATGCAGTGGCCCGAAGGCGATCTTGAAAACGTCTGCAAGCGTATTGCAGGGTTCGCACAAGTCGGCGCGGATGTTGTTTACGCCCCCGGCCTTGGCAATGCAGAGATGGTGCGCGCTGTGCTATCTGCCGCGGGAGACGTGCCAGTCAACATGCTCGTGGGCAGCAATAAGGGCGACTTCAGTGTCCGATCGCTTGCCGATTTGGGTGTTGCGCGGATCAGCACCGGCGCTGCACTCGCGCGTGCGGCATATGGTGCCGTCATCAGCATGATGCGCGATGTGCTGGACGACGGGCAGATCACGTACCCTGCAACCACAGCCACTTTCGACGAGATCGAGGCACTGTTGCGGAAATAACCGTCTTTGCCTGCGCTTACTCTGCAGCCTGAACTGCTTCGGCAGCAGAGGCGGCGTCAAGCTCAGCGGCCTTCTTTTCCACCTGTTCGACGATATGATCGACCATGCTGGCGTTGTCCTGTTTGTGGCTCTGCTTGCCGGCCAGATAGACCATGCCATGCCCGGCCCCACCGCCCGTAAAGCCAACATCGGTCATCAGCGCTTCTCCGGGGCCATTCACCACACATCCGATGATGCTGAGGCTCATGGGCGTCTTGATGTGAGCCAGCCGTTCTTCGAGCTTTTCCACCGTCTTGATCACGTCAAAGCCCTGCCGCGCGCAAGAGGGGCAAGAGATGATATTCACACCGCGGTGGCGCAGGCCGAGGGACTTGAGAATCTCGTAGCCCACTTTGACCTCTTCAACCGGATCGGCGGAGAGCGACACACGAATCGTGTCACCAATCCCCATCCACAAGAGCTGTCCGAGGCCGATAGCCGATTTGATCGTACCAGAGGTCAGCCCACCCGCCTCGGTGATCCCAAGGTGAATCGGAGCGTCTGTGGCCTCTGCAAGCTGTTGATAAGCGGCGGCGGCCATGAACACGTCCGACGCCTTGCAGCTGATCTTGAACTCATGAAAATCGTTGTCCTGCAGGATCTTGATGTGATCGAGGCCACTTTCCACCATCGCATCCGGAGTCGGTTCACCATACTTGTCCAGCAGGTGTTTCTCCAAAGACCCGGCATTAACGCCAATGCGGATCGAACAGTTGTGATCGCGCGCGGCTTTGATGACTTCCTTGACCCGCTTTTCATCGCCGATGTTGCCCGGGTTGATCCGCAAACAAGCGGCCCCCGCCTCTGCCGCTTCGATCCCACGCTTGTAATGGAAGTGGATGTCTGCAACCAACGGGACCGGGCTTTCGCGCACGATCTCCTTCATGGCCTTTGCACTCTCTTGATCCGGGACAGAGACACGCACGATGTCCGCGCCCGCCTCTGCCGCCGCCTGCACTTGTTCAATTGTGGCACGCGCGTCAGTCGTAAGCGTATTGGTCATCGTCTGCACGGTGATCGGGGCATCCCCGCCGACAGGCACATTGCCCACCATGATCTGCCGGCTGTTACGCCGATAGATATTGCGCCATGGGCGGATGTGATTGATCGACATATCAGAAGCCTTGGGACTTGAAACAGTTGTCAACCAAGATAGACAGTCTTGACCCGCCCGGCAATGGCCGCAGCGTCCGGTGCCGGCGTTATTCGGAAGGGTCCGTTACCGTGGCAGCGCGCGCCTCGGCATAGCGCACAAGGCCTTCATCGGTGCTGACCTCAACGGGCAGATAGGTCTCTTGCAGGCCCGCGATTTCCAAAGGCAGGTTGGACGTGACAGACCCCGTTTCACCAACCGGTCCATAGAATTTGTCGTTCATCGCAAAATAGATCGCACCGCTTTCGCCCGTGCGAAGGGTCGGCGCTTCTTCGGTCAGCGGCGCTTCCCACGTATCGCCAGCTTGCATCGTCGCTTCGAAAATCACAGTCCCATCTGCGGCGCGCACACGCACCCATGAAGGTCGCACAGCAACCATAGTCAACGCAGGGGCCTGCTCCTCAACAACTTGCGGTACCGACGGCGGGCCAAAGGGTGAAATATCCTCAATGCCCGCAAATTGCGAAGTATCGGGGTCAGGCTCAGCAAAAGCACCTAGTTCACGTGGATTGAGTGTTGCGATCGGCGCGTCGCGGGCAACCAATACAGGCACGTCCAGTGCTTGTGGACGGTAAAGGCGGTCCAACACATCGGCACGCGGGGTTTCGATGTTCGGGCCCAAAACAGTTTCCAGAGGAGCGGCACCGGCCAATGGATCAAGGTCTGACAAAACGACGGGCGTCTGATCCACCGGTGCGACTTGCACACGCTGAACTTCTTGCAAGATGGAATAACCGCCAAATCCAAGGCCGCCGATCAATGCCAACAACACAAGCGTCGAACCGATTGCCCGGGGCTCAATACCAGACCAAACAGCCTCGCCCGCTGGGACAAAGGGAGTATTCGGCGCGGAAAATATATCGCCAGCTGGTTTGCGGCTCATCCGCTCTTCGCGGTTGGATTTCTTGACCACAGATGCATCAGCCGACATGCCATGGGCCACCGAAAATCCGCTTTCCTCACAGAATGTGCCAAAAGTGCGGTCCGGGTCCATATTGAGATAACGTGCATAGGAGCGCACGTACCCCGCAATAAACCCAGGAGTGTCAAAGGCATCCGGGTCGCAGGATTCGATAGCAGCAATGTAACTTGCTTTGATCCGCAACTCGCGCTGAACATCCAAAAGGGATTTACCAAGAGTGGCACGCTCGCCGCGCATGATGTCACCGAGACGCAACTCAAAGGCGTCAAAGCCCTTTGGCTCTGCGTCATTAGTGTTCTCAGATATGACGGATTTCCGCCCGATCATGCCGCTGCCCCAATTGTTTCCTGTGTTAACGAACCTGTCCCACTCGATTCGCTCCACGCGTGTTGTTAAACACTGCGTAGCACAAGACAACGTTAATTGCGACTAAACTTGAAACTATCCGGCGCTTTCAGCGCGATTAAGCGCACAATGCGACCAAAGTTCATCCATGGCCTGCACCAGAGCATCCATCTCTTTCGGGCCGTGCACCGGCGATGGCGTAAAGCGCAACCGCTCGGTCCCGCGCGGTACAGTGGGGAAGTTGATCGGTTGGACATAGATGCCATGGTTTTCCAGCAGCATATCGCTCAGGATCTTGGTGTGCACTGGATTGCCAACCATCACCGGGACGATGTGACTGCCGTGATCGATGATCGGCAATCCCATCCCCTTAAGGCGCAGCTTGAGTGCCTTTGCCTGCGCCTGATGATCTGCACGCAAGTTTTCGGCAGTTTTCAGGAACGCCACCGAAGCCGCTGCCCCTGCGGCTACGGCAGGCGGCAAGGAAGTCGTGAAAATGAACCCTGGCGCGTAAGACCTTATGGCATCACACATTTTCGCGGATGCGGCTATATATCCACCCATTACGCCGTACGCTTTGGCAAGGGTGCCGTTGATGATGTCGATTCGACCCATTAGCCCATCCCGTTCGGCCACACCGCCGCCGCGCGGACCGTACATGCCGACGGCGTGCACTTCGTCGATATAAGTCAACGCACTGAACTCATCCGCCAGATCGCAAATTGCTGCTATCGGACCAAAATCGCCGTCCATCGAGTAGATCGATTCAAAGGCAATAACCTTCGGCGCCTCCGGATCATCCGCAGCCAGTAACTCACGCAAGTGATCAAGATCATTGTGGCGGAAAACACGCTTGGCCCCGCCATTGCGGCGCACCCCTTCTATCATCGAGGCGTGATTGAGAGAATCTGAGTAAATTATGAGACCAGGAAACAACTTGGGTAAAGTACTTAAAGTTGCGTCATTCGCGATATAGGCGCTTGTAAACAGCAGCGCGGCCTCTTTGGAGTGCAGATCAGCAAGCTCAGCCTCAAGCCGCTTGTGGTAAACTGTCGTGCCCGAAATGTTGCGGGTGCCTCCGGAGCCGGCTCCAGTTGCATCAATTGCTTCGTGCATCGCTTTGAGAACGATGGGATTTTGGCCCATGCCCAGATAGTCATTTCCGCACCATACAGTGATCGGCGCCTGGGTGCCGTCAGGGCGCGTCCAGAGCGCATGAGGAAACTGACCCTTTTGCCGCTCAATATCGATAAAGGTGCGATAGCGGCCTTCGTCGTGAAGGCGTTGCAGGGCGTTATCCAATTGGGCTGTGTAGTTCACAGAGCGGCTCCGTCTTGGTCAGATTTGGTTGCAACCTATGAGCGCTGCAACCGTCTTAGAATAAATATAGATTGCGCCAATGTCCTTCAATGCTAATCAAATGCGCGTCATGTCGCAGGTCTGTTATTCCTGACCTGCATCAATCATGTTCTGAACCTTAAAAGCATTGACCCAATTCAAGCAGCACCTCTGGACACTGGGCACGGCAAGGATACTCTTGTCCCATCATCCAATAGGAGCCTCCATGACCCTCGACGCCGTTCTCGCCCGCATCGACGCAGACTTGCCGCAAGCCACTGACCGTTTGCTTGAACTGCTGCGCATCCCCTCGATCTCGACCGACCCGGCCTTTGAAGGAGATTGCGACACCGCCGCCGACTGGCTGGTGGCTGACCTGCAAACCCTTGGTGTAAAGGCAGAAAAGCGCCCCACGCCGGGGCATCCGATGGTCGTGGGCCATGTCGAGGGCGACGGCCCACACCTGCTGTTTTACGGTCACTATGACGTTCAACCCGTCGACCCGCTTGAACTGTGGGACCGCGATCCATTTGATCCGGAAATTCAGGATACCGATGCTGGCAAAGTGATCAGAGGGCGCGGATCATCCGATGACAAAGGTCAGTTGATGACCTTCGTAGAGGCCTGTCGCGCATGGAAGGCCGAACATGGCACCCTGCCCTGTCGCATCACCTTTTTCTTCGAAGGCGAAGAGGAAAGCGGGTCACCCTCCCTTGTCCCTTTCATGAAGGAGAACTCAGAAGAACTTAAATCAGACCTCGCCCTGATCTGCGACACCGGACTGTTTGAATCGCGGGTGCCCGCGATTGTCACCATGCTGCGCGGCCTGATTGGGGAAGAGATCACCGTGACCGCTCCAGACAATGATCTGCATTCGGGTATGTACGGCGGCATCGCGATGAACCCGATCCGTGTGCTGACGCGGGTTCTCGCCTCGCTCCATGACGATACTGGGCGGATAACGGTTCCGGGGTTTTATGACGGCGTTCCGGAATTGCCCGATAACATTCGCCAGCAATGGCAGGGCCTTGCATTTGATCACGCCAAGTTTCTGGGGGATGTAGACCTGTCTGTCCCTGCAGGCGAAGTGGATCGCACTCCGATCGAGATGATCTGGTCACGGCCAACCTGTGAGATCAACGGAATTTGGGGCGGCTACACCGGTGCGGGGTTCAAGACAGTGTTACCCAGCAAGGCCCAGGCCAAGGTTAGCTTTCGCCTAGTGGGCGATCAGGATCCGCTCGAGATCCGCGAAAATTTCCGCCAGATGGTCCGGGACGCGATGCCAGCCGACTGCGAAGTTGAATTCGGCGCACATGGTGCTGGACCTGCTTCGGTCACCGAAACGAGCGATCCTGCCTTTGAACAGGCACGTGCAGCACTCAGTGATGAATGGAACGTACCGGCGGCTTACGTCGGTTGTGGCGGATCTATCCCCATCGCGGGCTATTTTCAGGATATTCTTGGCACGACACCCATGCTGGTCGGCTTTGGCAAGGACGACGACCAGATCCACTCACCAAATGAAAAGTACGATCTGGAAAGCTTTCACAAAGGCATCCGCAGCTGGGCCCGCATACTCAACGCCCTGACTTGAGGTACCCGATAAAGTCGCGGGTCCCGGGCCTGTGCATATGAAAGACGTAGGTCGTCATGCCGTATTTCAGCACACCTGAAAACATCACAATCGCCTATGACGTCATAGGCGATGGCCCGCCTGTCCTCTTGCTGCACGGGTTTCCCCAAACCCGCGCCATGTGGCACGCGGTTGCTCCGGCCTTGGCAGAACGTTTCACAGTCGTCTCTGCCGACTTGCGCGGCTATGGCGACAGCAGCAAACCTGATGCGATGCAGGACATGAGCTTTCGGCTTATGGCCAGCGATCAAATCGCGTTGATGCAACATTTGGCATTTGAACAGTTCCATCTGGTCGGCCACGACCGAGGTGCCCGTACAGCGCATCGGTTGGCGCTAGATCACTCAGGAATGGTCAAATCACTGACTCTGATGGATATCGTACCCACTCATCTGTTGCTTGATGAGCTGACCCAAGGCGTCGCGCGTGCCTATTACCATTGGTTCTTTCTCGCCCAACCCACTCCCTTTCCCGAAACCCTGATTGGGTATTACCCAGATGCCTATTTCGAATCCTGTCTTGCGGGCTGGGGCGGAGGCATGGAGGGCTTTGACCCATCAGCGCTAGAGGCCTATCGCAAATCCTGGCGATCGCCAGCTTGCATCAAAGCGATGTGTAACGACTACCGCGCCGGGATTGATGTAGATTTTGATCTGGATGCGCGTGACTTGGATCGACAGATCGAGGTTCCAGCACTTGTTCTATACGGTACGGACGGAGCTATGGGTCAGGCATATGACGTGCCCGCGACATGGCAGAATCGTTTGAGCAATATGCAAAGCGCAGGACTGTCCGGGGGGCACTTTTTTCCCGACACGAATCCCAAAGAGACAGTACACGCCCTTCTCGACTTCCTGTGCGCTCAGACAACTTGATCTGATGCACCGGTTTCCCAACTCGTAAACCGCACCACCAAATGAAAAAACCGCCCCTCAAAAAGAGGAGCGGCTTTTATCGCAGCAGTGGCGCGGTTGACGGGGCTCGAACCCGCGACCCCCGGCGTGACAGGCCGGTACTCTAACCAACTGAGCTACAACCGCCCGCTGCGTTCTGGCGTATTATGGCGCGGGCCCGCCCTCGTCAAGCGGGCTTTTGATGCAAAAGGTGCAATTTTCTCAGGAAGGTTTCCCAGACTCCGAAATCAGCCCCGAAACAGATGGCCATGAAGTGGCAACAGAGCTGACCATGGTTCCGGACACTCTGTCTTCAAAGGGCTCAGATTCCTCCCAACCCCAGCAGGCATAAAGCGTGCGAGCGGGTTCTTTGCCCAGCAAGACAGCTGATCAAGCCCCTGCCCCACGATGTACCGCGCGCAAGCCTCAAACAGCCCATGCCAACTGCCTATTGCCCCGATAGCGTGCTCAACCTAAAGATTCATCATAAACGGTCCGCTAGGGTGAATCTGGCCCAACCAGGCGAATCCTGTCAGACTGTGGTTTTAGATGGCAACCAGAGTAAGATCTGGCGCAGATCGCACCAGCGCCCAGCAACTGGCCGTGTCCCGAACTACCGGATCCCCCCTGGAAATCAGAACCGATGGGGCCAGCGTAACTGTCGTGCCAATTGCACAGATGCAGCGCACTGACAGCCGCCAGATCGCCTGCGTGCATCGCACAGGTTTCGGTATCGCTCACCTGTCAGGCAGCGGGATAAATTCATCCTCATCCCCCGGAGGCAGTTTGAACCGACCATGCGCCCAATCACCGGCGCGCCACGCCTCTTTGGCCGCATCAATGCGTTCCTTTGAAGATGCCACGAAGTTCCACCAGATATGGCGTGACCCTTCAAGCGTCGCACCACCTAGCATCATCAAGCGCGCGCCTGCGGCCCCTGCCCTGAGCGACATTGCATCGCCGGGACGAAACACCATCATCTGTCCGGCTGCGTAAGTCTCGCCCGCAACAACAATCGAACCCTCCACGACATAGACACCGCGGTCTTCGTGATTGTCGGGAAGCGGGATGGAGGCCCCCGCCTCAAGCACGGCATCGGCATAGAACATTTCAGAAAACGTCTGCACCGGCGCGCGTTCGCCCCATGCATCACCAAGGATCAGTCGCACTTCCTTGCCCTCACCTTCCAGAAACGGCAGATCGTCCTTCGCCGCGTGCTGAAAGTCCGCCGGGTCATCCTCGGCGTCTTTAGGCAGGGCTACCCATGTCTGGATGCCAAAAAGGTCATGCGGGCGTTTCAGCAGATCGCCATCGGTGCGTTCGGAGTGGGTGATTCCATGCCCCGCCACCATCCAGTTCACCGCCCCGGGTTCGATCCAGCTGTCGGTGCCCAGACTATCACGATGATGAATTTTGCCTTTGTAGAGATAAGTGACCGTGGCCAGTCCGATATGCGGGTGCGGGCGCACATCGATACCTTTGCCGGTGACAAACTCTGCCGGACCCATTTGATCAAAGAAGATGAATGGCCCAACCATCTGCCGTTTGGGCGCGGGCAGCGCACGCCGCACCTCGAATCCACCCAGATCACGGGCACGCGGGACGATGATTGTTTCAATGGCATCCACCGCATCGCCCTTCGGGCAATCTGGATCGAGGGCTGGGTTCCAACTCATCTGACGGCTCCTTTGCTGGTGTTTTACAAAGGTAGCGCGGCCGACGACGCACGCAATAGGCGCAAAAGGACGGCACCTGTGCAAATTCGCACACAACATAGGGGCGCAACGATGCATGCCGGACGACGCGGACAAATGTTGGGTGTGATCTGCGTCCTCAACGCACCGTTCAGGCAGGCCGCTAAGAGCTATTTTGGCTGAAGCATAAAACAGGCAGAGTATGGTGGGTCGTGAGAGGCTCGAACTCCCGACATCTTCGGTGTAAACGAAGCGCTCTACCAACTGAGCTAACGACCCGCCTGACGGTGTTTTATGCGAGGCATGTGCTGGTCCGCAAGCCCCCTTTTACAAGGTGCGGTGCATCCCGTTTTCGACGACGTGAATCATGCCTTGGCCACCCGGTCGGCTGCCTAGAGTTGCGGAAGGTTGATCCATAGCGACCGTGCGCAACATGCGCGAGGTGATGCCATGGGTCACGCAAAGTGTCGGGCCTGTCAGATCGTTCAGAAACGCAGTACAGCGGGCCCGCAAAGCAGCAAAGCCCTCACCGCCGGGCGCGTGTTCATAAAGCGCGATGGGGCCGTCTGGCGTGTCTTCCAGTACCAACCCGCTTGGGGTGACATCGGCGCGCACCTTTCCCGACCACTCGCCGACCTCGATCTCGCGCAGACGGTCATCGGTGCGCAAAAAGTTGGCTCTGCGGGCCAAGGCGATGGCTGCAGTTTCAAACGCCCGCCCCTGTGGGCTGACTCGGATTTCGAATGGATCGAGATCCAGCGTCTCAAGCGTTTTTGCCAAACGGCGGGCATGCTCTTGGCCCAGCCCTGTCAGTGGAGAATTCAAAGCACCCTGAAACCGCCCTTCGGCATTCCATTCGGTTTCCCCATGCCGCATCACATAGATTGGGTGGAAAGACACGAGCATTCTCCTGTTATGGGCTTTCATTGGATCCAAGGAACCTAAGCGTGATCAATGGCGTTGTGACGTCCGATAAGGACGCGCGCAAGGGCGCTGACCGTGAGGAATGAGTGAAGTTAGTTGATTGGAACACGTCGTCCAAAAGGGCGCACAATCGCAACGTCAGACAGGCAATTCACCAGGCGCTACAACAAACAAAGCACAAAGTGAGGGGCTTTGGTGGGTGATAAGAGATTTGAACTCCTGACATCTTCGATGTGAACGAAGCGCTCTACCACTGAGCTAATCACCCAAAGCTCGCGCGTATTAGCCGGAGCCATGGGTGGTGGCAAGAGGGCGCACCTGCGAAACTGCTATTCGGCAGCCGTTGGCGGCGCCACATCTGAATCGAGGTCCGTCGGATCGGTGTCAGCCAGTGCACTGGGCAAGTTCTGCGACTGACGAATGCGCGCGATCATCACCTTGCCATTTGGTTTTATCTTTTCGCGATTTACCTTGATCTTTCCCATCGGTTGCAGGTTCAATTCGCGATTGTCCTGCAAGGCAGCCCCAAGAACGGCAAGTGTGGCCTCTACTATCGGCTTTACGTCCTTTTTCTTGAGGCCGGACCTTTCGACGACTGCATTTATCAACTCGGGCTTTCGCATCATCGGGCCCAGCACAACGGGCTTGGGAGCATCCACGACTGTCGCCGATGCAGCAGGCTCGGGTTTTGGCGCAACGAAGGCTTTAGGCGCGGCTTTCTTGCGCGGTGTCTTTGTAGTTTTGGGTTTCCAGGTCGTGCTTATCGATTTCGCCATGGCCTGCCTCTTTGTTTTTCTATGAAAGCGTCTTACCCAATTTCAGGTTAAAAATCCATGTGTTTGGGCCGGGACCGCCGAGGAGAGGCGCCGCCCTCCAATGAAAAACGCCCCGGACAGGATCCGGGGAGCTACTTGTGTCTAAGTTGGCTGAGATTAGTGGGCGGTGGCCCCTGCTCCGCCACCTGCCGTAGCACTGGCAGCCGCGGCTGCCGCTGCCTCTTCGGCGGCTTCATCCCATTCGATCGCTTCAGGTTCGGCGATCAGTGCGCGGCTCAACACGTCACGGACGTGCGTAACCGGAATGATATCGAGCCCTTCTTTGACGTTGTCGGGAATCTCGACCAGGTCCTTTTCGTTTTCCTCAGGGATCAGCACGGTTTTGATCCCGCCCCGCAAAGCGGCGAGGAGTTTTTCCTTGAGGCCTCCGATGGGCATCGCGTTGCCGCGCAAACTCACCTCACCTGTCATGGCGATGTCCTTGCGCACGGGAATGCCCGTCAGAACCGAAACGATCGAGGTGACCATAGCAAGACCAGCACTAGGCCCATCCTTTGGCGTCGCCCCGTCGGGAACGTGGACGTGAATGTCCAACTTGTCGAACTGCGTGGGTTTCACGCCGATCTCCGGACTGATCGAGCGAACGTAGCTTGCCGCTGCATCAATCGATTCCTTCATCACATCGCCCAGCTTACCAGTCGTCTTCATCCGCCCTTTGCCGGGCAGCTTCAACGCCTCGATATGCAGCAGATCGCCGCCGACGGAGGTCCATGCCAGGCCGGTCACAACCCCGACCTGATCCGCCTGTTCGGCCAGACCATAGCGGTGTTTGCGCACACCAAGGAAATCGTCGAGGTTTTCGGAGGTTACAACGACTTCCTCAACTTCCCTCTTAACAATCTTGGTCAGCGATTTGCGCGCCACCTTGGCAATCTCACGCTCAAGGTTCCGCACCCCGGCCTCGCGGGTGTAATAGCGGATGATGTCACTCAAGGCGTCGTCAGTTAGCTCAAACTCACCTTTCTTCAGACCGTGGTTCTTGATCTGCTTGGCGATGAGGTGCTGCTTGGCAATCTCGCTCTTTTCATCCTCGGTGTAGCCAGCCAGCGGAATAATTTCCATCCGGTCAAGCAAAGGCCCAGGCATGTTGTAGGAGTTCGACGTTGTCAGGAACATCACGTTCGAAAGGTCATATTCGACCTCCAGATAGTGATCGACAAAGGTGCTGTTCTGTTCAGGGTCCAACACCTCAAGCATGGCAGACGCCGGATCACCCCGGAAGTCCTGACCCATCTTGTCGATTTCATCGAGCAAGATCAGCGGGTTGGTGGTCTTAGCTTTCTTCAGCGCCTGAATGATCTTTCCGGGCATGGAGCCAATATAGGTGCGGCGGTGCCCACGGATTTCGCTTTCATCACGCACGCCGCCAAGACTGATGCGAATGAATTCGCGCCCTGTCGCTTTGGCAACAGATTTCCCAAGCGATGTTTTACCTACACCAGGAGGGCCGACCAAGCACATGATCGGGCCTTTCATCTTTTTGCTGCGTTGTTGCACGGCGAGGTACTCGACAATGCGTTCTTTAACCTTTTCAAGGCCATAGTGGTCGTCGTCGAGAATTTTCTCGGCACGCCCAAGATCTTTTTTCACGCGAGACTTCACGCCCCACGGGATGGACAGCATCCAGTCGAGATAGTTGCGTACAACAGTCGCCTCGGCACTCATCGGCGACATGTTTTTCAGTTTCTTGAGCTCGGCATCGGCCTTTTCACGGGCCTCTTTACTCAGCTTTGTCTCAGTAACTTTCGCTTCGAGTTCCGCAACTTCGTTTTTGCCGTCCTCGCCATCTCCCAGCTCGTTCTGAATGGCTTTCATTTGCTCATTCAAATAATATTCGCGCTGGGTCTTCTCCATCTGAGATTTCACACGGGTCTTGATCTTCTTTTCGACCTGCAGAACCGACAACTCGCCCTGCATCAGACCATAGACCTTTTCAAGCCGTTCGCTGATCGACAGCGTTTCCAGCAGATCCTGTTTCTGCTCAACCTCAATGCCCAGATGCCCGGCCACCAGATCCGCCAGCTTGGCAGGCTCAGAGGTTTCTCCGACAGCGGTCAACGCCTCTTCAGGGATGTTCTTTTTGACCTTGGAATAACGCTCAAACTCTTCAGCGACCGAGCGCAACAGCGCCTCAGTCGTCGCCATGTCACCGGGCATCTCCGTGAGATACTCGGCGCGCGCCTCGAAAAAGTTATCGTTTTCCAGGTATTCCGTAATGCGCACACGCGCTTGGCCCTCGACCAGCACTTTTACGGTGCCATCGGGCAATTTAAGCAGTTGCAGTACATTCGCCAGCACACCCGCTTTAAAGATGCCATCCGAGTCAGGATCGTCGATCGAAGGGTCAATCTGGCTCGACAGCAGGATCTGCTTGTCATCGGCCATCACCTCTTCCAAAGCGCGCACTGATTTATCACGTCCCACAAACAGCGGCACAATCATGTGCGGGAAGACGACAATATCGCGCAGCGGCAGCACCGGATAAGAGGCGTTGAGTGGCTCTTGCATGCGTTTTTTTCCTTTTGAGTGGCAAGACGGCGTGGCCCCGCTTGGCGGCAACCGGTCTCCGTCTCCTATTTCGTGTCAGGACTGCTTGATTTGTGGCCTTTGCGCCCCGGTTTCAAGGGTCAGTGTGCCGTGACAGCGCGGCGGGTGCAATGGGATCAGCGGGGTTGTCCACATAAAAAGACCACTCTCTGTGGGGTGCGGCGCCCATTTCACCACTAAATGTGGATAACTGCATTGCCCCATGCGTCAATGCGCCTCTCACGAATGCTTGCAACTCCATCATGCGCGTTCAGCAGGACCGTGCAACAAAGGAGAAATTCATGATAACCGATGCCATGCTGACTGCACTACTGTTCGGTGGCATGACCTTGCTTTCATTTGGGTTTGCGGCAGCTTTCTTCAAGCTGTTTGACGCCCATGATGCCCAAAAGGGCATTCGAGGTGCTTTTCCTTTTATTATCTTTGGGTGATCGCAACCGCCTGACTCGCCAGTTTAGCCGCCCTTTTCGTGAATTTACTTGCGGGTTTCCTGTTGATTGGAATTGCACAAAGCACCGCATATTCGCGTCAGGTTTTAGCGGTGCAGATCATTGTGGCGCCAGCTGTAGCAACAGAGGCTGGTTCAGATGGCTGAACTTCGCGTCTGTCACAATCCAACTTATACAAATTGGGGTGGTCGGTTGGGCAGTTGAGTTGCTGGCCTAAGGCAGTTCACACAAGGGTCAGGACCGCCAATAAAGACGCGGCGAACCATACCGCCGAAAACAGAACAAGTGGCATGACGATCCTTCCCCAAGGTGTGAACATCTTTAGCCTAGGATGAGTCGAAAAATGCCGCGATGGGGGTATTCCTTACCTTGGAAGCCACCTTTCACATCCCCATGAACAGCCGCCAATGCAACCTCAGCGCTTTATTTTTCAACTACAAGGTGTTGGTTAGCAAAATGCGTTCATTCAAAATGAGAGAAAGAGGGTCGAATCCTGTTCCAACACATGCGGTACCATCGTCAAATCGGCTCAATATCGCCCATCGCCCGGCCGTCATGAAAAGATGTCTGCCACGCCTCGAAGGTGCCGGCCGCAATCGCATCGCGCATGCCCTGCATCAGGTCCTGATAGTAATGCAGATTGTGCCATGTCAGCAGCATCGAAGAGATAATTTCCTGACTGCGGAACACATGGTGCAGGTAGGCCCGTGAATACCCACGACACGCCGGACAGGAGCAGTTTTCATCCAACGGGCGGGGATCGTTCTGGTGTCGCGCGTTTTTGATGTTGAGCACGCCGTGGCGGGTGAACACCTGCCCCGTACGCCCCGATCGCGACGGCAGCACGCAGTCCATCATATCGATGCCCCGTGCAACAGCGCCCACGATATCGTCAGGCTTCCCCACGCCCATGAGGTAACGTGGCTTGTCTCTGGGCAGTTGTTCCGGCGCAAAATCGAGGCAGCCAAACATCGCCTCCTGCCCCTCTCCAACGGCCAAACCGCCGACTGCATAGCCCTCAAAGCCGATCTCGCGCAGGGCTTCGGCGCTTTGTCCTCGCAAATCTTCTTCCAGCCCACCTTGCTGAATGCCAAAGAGCGCGTGGCCGGGCCTGTCCCCAAAGGCCGCGCGCGATCGTTTGGCCCAACGCATCGACAATTCCATGCTTTCAGCGATCCGACTCCGATCCGCGGGCAAGGCCGGACATTCATCGAAACACATCACAATGTCTGACCCAAGCAGCCGCTGAATTTCCATCGAACGTTCAGGGCTCAGAGTATGCTTGGATCCGTCAATGTGGGATTTGAATGTGACGCCCTCTTCGGTGAGTTTGCGCAACGAGGCGAGGCTCATCACTTGAAACCCACCAGAATCGGTGAGGATCGGGCGGTCCCAGTTCATGAACTTGTGCAATCCGCCAAGGGCGTCGATCCTCTCGGCTGTGGGGCGCAACATAAGGTGGTAGGTGTTACCCAACAGGATGTCAGCACCGGTTTCACGCACCGATCCGGGCAGCATCGCCTTGACCGTGGCGGCGGTGCCAACGGGCATGAAAGCCGGGGTGCGAATGTCGCCCCGTGGGGTCGAGATCACTCCCGTCCGGGCCCGCCCGTCTGTGCCTTTGAGATCAAAGGAAAAGCTTGTCATATCGCCCTCGCCACCAGTGAAGCGCCCTAATACTTCGCCCTAGGCATGGTGCCAAGCCATGATGGGTGTCCCATGCTGGGATAGGGTTCGGAATGCGCGAAACTAATAGGTAACAAGTGTGGTTTAACCTTGCGCTCATGTTTTCGCTTGGGAGCAGGCAGAGTTTCTATCACCAGTCTTTTCTCCTCAAAACGCCACTTTACACGTTGGTAGGCGAAGCGAAGGTCGGGTTTGTGTTGATAGTGACTGATGTCGTGTGCAGCAGGAGTGGCCGCTTACAATCGGGTTTTATCGTTGGCGCGTAAGCGGCTCATTGTGACAGGCGTGACCCCCAAAAACGATGCAATCAACGTATGAGGAAAGATGTCTTCATAGCCCGGGAATGCTTGGCGAAACCAAGTGAGACGCTCGGCCCCGCCAAGCGCGGCGAGGCACCACTCTCGATCCGCCTTCCTGCTCAACGCCTCCCGCAGAATCCCGTTGGCCCAATTTCGGACGGGTTCAGATGAAATCATCCGATTTGATAGCGCATCGCTGTCAATCCGCGCCAGCACCGAATCGGTCGTTGCCACTATGGACACAAGCGACAAACCGTTGCGCGTCCGCGCGATATTTGGCGTAACAACACAGGGACCCACAAAAAAGTCGACACAAACTTCTTTGCCGTCTTGGTCACAAATACTGCTCGCCAAGCATCCTTCCAAAAGCGCGAATTCATCTGTTTCGGATTGTTCTTGGCGGGTTAGGTGCGCCCCTTTTTTGAGGCGCTGACGTTTCCAATCTGATGCGAAACGTTCCGCGCAAGCCATTTCTGAAAAGTCAGGTGACCGCATCAGAAAAGTCCGTAAATCCATCTTCGCTTGCCTTATCAAATGATAATGCGGGTCAAACCGTCTGCGAGCATGTGTGGCACAGGTCAGGGAGATTACAAATGACGAATAGAATTCTGCCAAAGCACATTGGACTAATTGCAGTCGGTTCAGGTTTGATAGCAGCTTCAATCTATTGGCTGATGATGAGCGTCACGCTCGCCCATATCGAAGCGGTTTCCGGGCACGTCCCCTTCGACATGCGCCCGGCCGGCTATGCCCCCACACAGGCAGCAGCACTTCTTGAAGCCCTAGGAGTGGACGGGCGCGACTATTACCTCAGTCGCCAACTCGCTTTGGACACACTTTATCCAGCGATGCTTGCGTTGACTATGATTGCCACGATCTGCTGGCTTGGACAGCGTATGCCAAACAGTAGATTTGTCTGCTTCGGCATCGCCCTTTCAGTTGCTAGCGCCCTGTTCGACTATGTCGAGAACCTCGGGATCATGGCCATGATCTGGAGCTGGCCAAGCGTTTTTGTTCCGTTGGTACATGCTGCCAGCTCAGTCACAATTCTTAAATCCGTTTCAACAACCTTGGCTGTGCTAATGGTCCTACTGGCGGGATTTAATTGGGCAAGGCAACCAAAAGCGAAAATTCATCTCTAGCCTGTTAACGGCGGCCTTGTCCGCAAAGCTGCCGTTGATCAGTCTTGAACGCAGCAACGGTTTTCCTCTACTTCACTCCGCCGCATACATCCCGTCATAGATCGGGGACAGTGTGTCGGCCTCAAAGAGCGAAGAAACCGATGTGCCGTTCCAGATGTTCAGGATGGCTTGGGCAAAGACCGGTGCCGTAGGCACGATGCGGATATTTGAGGCAGCCTTGATCGGGTCAGTGGGCTGGATGCTGTCGGTGATCACCAGCGACTTCATCACCGACTTGGTCACCCGCTCGACCGCGGGGCCTGACATGACACCGTGCGAGATATAGGAATGCACCTCTTTCGCCCCGTTTTCGATCAGGACTTCTGCCGCCTTGCAGAGTGTGCCGGCAGTGTCGACCATGTCGTCCACTATGACGCAGGTTTTGTCCGTCACATCCCCGATCACCGTCATCTCGGCCACTTCGCCGGCTTTCTCGCGCCGTTTGTCCACGATCGACAACGGTGCTGAAAGACGTTTGGCAAGGTCGCGTGCCCGCGCCACGCCGCCGACGTCCGGAGACACGATCATAAGATCGTCCAGTTTCCCGGCAAACTGTGTGCGGATATCGAGCGCAAAAATCGGTGAGGCGTAAAGGTTGTCCACGGGAATATCGAAGAACCCCTGAATTTGCGCGGCGTGCAGATCCATTGTCAGCACCCGTTCGATCCCTGCGCCAACCAGCATGTTCGCCACCAGCTTGGCCGAAATGGGTGTACGTGCCTTGGAGCGGCGATCCTGACGCGCATAACCGAAATAGGGGATCACGGCGGTGATCCGAGCTGCCGAAGAGCGTCGCAGTGCGTCGCACATAATGAGCAGTTCCATCAGGTTGTCATTGGCCGGGTTGGAGGTCGGCTGGATGATGAACATATCCTCGCCGCGTACATTCTCGAACACCTCAACAAAGATTTCGCCGTCGTTAAATCGTTCGACCCGCGCATCCACCAATCCGGTGTGAACACCACGGTGCATAGACATGCGTCTGGCAATGGCATTGGCCAATGGCAAATTTGCATTGCCTGAAATCAGTTTCGGTTCCTGGATGTTCGGCATGTGGTGTCCCCGCGCAGCACGACAATGTGACAGATTCGTGATGTTGACATCACCTAGCACGCGGTTAGCGTCGCGCGAACCCAACACACCCCCCAGCGGAGAAGAAAATGGCCCATATCGACTATTATTTTGCGACCCTGTCCCCTTACACATATCTGGCAGGCACACGCTTTGAAGACGTGGTCGCCAAGCATGGCGCCACCGTGACCTACAAACCGCTCGACATCATGGGTCTGTTTTCCCGCACAGGTGGCACGCCCCCCAAAGATCGCCACCCCAACCGCGTGGAATACCGCGCGCAGGAACTGCCGCGACAAGCCAAAAAACTGGGCATGCCGTTGAACCTGAAACCTGCGCACTGGCCCACCAATGCCGCACCGTCGTCTTACGCGATCATTGCCGCGCAGGCCGCAGGTGGCGGCGATCTGGGATTGCTGGTTCAAAACGTCCTGCGCGCCGTCTGGGCCGAGGAAAAGGACATTGCAGAGGATAGCGTGATAAAAGCCTGCCTTGAGGCGGCCGGTTTTGACCCTGCACTTTCTGACAGCGGTTTGCTGGCAGGGGCCGAGACCTACGCCCGCAATCTCGAAGAAGCCATCGACAAGGGCGCGTTCGGTGCACCGTTTTATATTGTGGATGATGGGCAGCGGTTTTGGGGACAGGACAAGATCGAAGAACTGGATATGCACCTGTCCGGCAAACTTTGATCCCACACATTCATCGCCGCAGCTTTGGCACCGGGCCGCGCCCGGTGCTGGCCATCCATTGTTCGCTCGCGCATTCCGGCGCGTGGCGGGGCATGGGGGCTGCGCTTGGGGATATGGCCACACTGCATGCCTTTGATCTGCCGTGTCATGGCAAATCGAGCGATTGGGACGGGCGTGGAGTCATGCACGACACGGCCACGGATATGGCACTGGCCGTGTTGGACGATCTGGGGCCGGTCGATGTGATCGGGCATTCTTTTGGTGCCACCGTCGCATTGCGCATCGCCATTGAACACCCGTCCCTTGTTCGCAAGTTGGTCATGTTTGAACCGGTATATTTTGCACCAGCAATGGCCGATGATCCGGCCTTTGCACAAGTCTACGCCCGTGACACCAAAGTTTTCGATGACGCTTTGGATGCAGACGACAGGATGGCAGCGGCACGGGCGTTCAGCGCCACATGGGGGGATGCGGCCAGTTGGGACGACATACCTTTGTCCACGCGGACCTATATGGCCGACCGCATCTTTTTCGTGCGAGACTCCGCCTCTTTCCTCATAAATGACAGTGCCGGGTTGTTGGCACCGGGTCGGTTTGCGGCGGCGGATATGCCTGCTTTGCTTGTGCGTGGTGCCGGATCGCCCTGGGCCCTGCCCGTCAGTGAAGCCATCGCAAGGCGGCTGCCGCAGGCACAACAGATCACGCTGGACGGCATTGGCCATATGGGGCCTATCACGCATCCCAAAGAGGCCTCTGACCCGGTGCGCCAATTTCTCAATGCGACCTAGGTCGGCTCTTCTATGATGTGGTCTTCCCAATCTTCATCGGCGACCTCGAATTCGCTGACGGTTCGACCGCGCATAGATACGCCAGCCGCATGAACGGTCTCGGCCGTGCCTGAAATCAGCGGGTGCCAATCGGCCAGCCCCCTGCCCTCGTGCAGCATCCGATAAGCGCAGGTTTGCGGCATCCAATAGAGATGGCTTTCAATGTTTGACGGTTTCAGTACGATGCAATCAGGTACAAATTGGTGCCGGATCTCGTATTGCGCACAGCGGCAGGTGGCATCGTCCAAAAGGCGGCAGGCTACGCGGGTCAAGGCGACCTCTCCGCTGTCTTCGTCTTCCAGCTTGTTCAGGCAACATTTGCCGCAGCCATCACACAAAGCCTCCCACTCTGCTTCGCTCATCTGGTCAAGAGATTTGGTTTCCCAGAATTTTGGGCCAAAGCCAGTGCGGTCGATCGGGTCGCTCATAGGGCAGCCAAAATGGCGCGCGATTGTGCGCTGTCCGCATCCATCTGTGCAATCAATGCCTCAAGGCTATCGAATTTTTCTTCGCCCCGCAGATGTTCCACTAACGCCACAGACATCGGCGTGCCATACAGATCGCCCGAAAAATCAAAGACAAAGGTTTCAAGGTTTGGGCGGTTTTCACCAAACATTGGGCGCACCCCAAGGCTGGCCACCCCATGATAGGTGCCCGCATGTGGCCCCTCCAGTACATCAACCAGAACTGCATATACGCCAAAGGCCGGTGGGTGCAGATCGTCGATGGACATGTTTGCTGTGGGATAGCCCAACTCGCGCCCGCGCTGTTCGCCGCCAATCACAGGCCCCTCGATCCGGTGCCAGTGGCCAAGCATCGCGGCGGCATCCCGCGTGCGTCCCTCGCTCAGCGCGGTGCGGATCGCGGTTGAGGACACGGTGGCAGAACTGCGTTCGATCAAGGGGGCAATGGTGACCCCAAATCCCATCTCTGCCCCAAACCGTACAAGGTCGTCCGCCGTCCCTGCCCGTTTGCGACCAAAACAGAAATCAGCCCCTACCACCACGTGGCGTAGCCCCAAACCCTCACAGATCACACGCCCCGCAAACTCTTCTGGAGCGAGCGCGGCAAGCCCAGCGTTGAACGGCAATTCATAAAGCCGGTCCACCCCCAGTTTTTGCAACCGACTGGCGCGCGCGGCCTGGCTCATGAGTCGAAACGGAGGAGCGTCCGGAGCAAAGTAAACACGCGGATGCGGCTCGAATGTCATGACGCCCAATGGGGCGTCCGGCACCGCAGCACGCGCCAGTTCAATCACCGACTGGTGGCCCAGATGCACACCATCAAAGTTGCCGATGGCTGCACTTGCACCTCGATCTTCAGGTTCCACAAATTGATAGTCGCGCACGATCCTCATGAGCCATGCCTAGCTGCGCCACAAGATGAGGGCAAGGCGCAGGGTACCGCTTCTTTTGGCCCAGAATACAGAAGGGAAGTCCAAGCGAACGGGGCGAAACCCCTAAGGCCGTTTTGCTGCCGCCAGCCACCGTCAGGATCAGTCGAATTTGCGCGACGGTGCAAGCACCGTGGCCTCGCCCACCAACACTTTCTTACCGTCCACAGCACAGTGACAATCGAGGCGCACTCTGCGCTTGGCAAAATCGATGTCGATCACTTTCACTTCGGCATAAACCATGTCGCCGGGGCGTACAGGCGCGAGGAACTTGAGCGACTGGCCCATGTAAACCGTCCCATGTCCGGGTAGCTGCTCCCCGATCACGGCCGAGATCAGTCCTGCAGTCAGCATTCCGTGAGCGATGCGACCAGCAAAGATCGTATCGCGTGCATAATCGTCATCCATGTGGACCGGATTGTGATCAGTGGAGACTTCGGCAAACAACTCGATATCGCGGTCAGTGACCTGTTTGCGCAGATGGCGCGACATGCCCATTTCGATGTCTTCGATACAGATCGTGCCACGCGGTAGGTTGTCCAACATGAGTCGCTTCCGGTAATTTTCTGACGCCACACGGGCGCTTCACGCAATGTAATTACTTTGCGCGCGCAGAAAATCAAGCGGAAAGAAGGTCAGCGCAGATGCCCTATTGTGAACGTTGGGGCGCTCATTTCCTTTTCAAAGTAGGCACTTAGCGCGTCAGGTTCAGGTTGCGTGATGGTTTTTGTCTCGGCCGCTGCAAGCCCACCGGAGATAAACAGCGAATCGATATCTTCTCCCATCGCCCCGGCGATGTCGGTCAAAACGCCGTCCCCGATGGCCAGAATGTTCGAATCCGGCACATCCACCCCCAGTTCAAACAGTCGCCGGCGCGCCAGATCGTAGATCGGCGGGTGTGGCTTGCCAAAGTACAGCGACTCGCCGCCCATCTCGGTGTAAAGCTGCGCAAGCGCGCCCGCGCACCATTCCCGCACCTCGCCCCGGTCCACCACGATGTCCGGGTTCGCACACAGTAGTTTCAGCCCCAACTGCTTGGCCATAAGAAATTCGGGGCGCATAGTGGCTGGGTCTGCCATCGGATCGCGCGGCCCCGTGCACACGATGCCTTCGGCCTGCTCTAACGGAACGATCTGGACATCGATTGGGTCTTTGACCACCCCGATAGGCTCAAAGAACCTCTCATCGCCTGGATATCCGATCAAATGCACCTTTTGGCCCACCACACCGCGAAACATGGCCGAGCGCGCACTGTCACCCGAGGTCGCAATCGTATCCCACGCATCATCTGGCACCCCGAATTGCACCAATTGTTTGGTCACTCCCGCGCGCGGACGGGGCGAGTTGGTAACCAACACGACCTTGCCCCCCGTCTTGCGGTAGGTTTGCAACGCCGCCACCGCTTCGGGCAACGCGTGCACCCCGTTGTGCACACAGCCCCACAGATCAACGAACAAAGCGTCATAGCGATCGGAAACTTCGGTGAGGGAAGAAATGATCTGCGACATCGAAACGCTCCATCTTTGAAACCATAAGGCGGACCGAATGGTCCGCCCTGCCAGCGCCGGTTCGCCGCGCGCTGGAGTGTTTATCAGGCGCAGGCACCCTGCGCTGCGACCTCAGACTTTGAGGTTCGGGATGATCTGCTTTTTGCGGCTCATCACGCCGGGCAAAACAACGGTGTCGCCTGTCACTGTGGCATCAAAGCTCTTTTCAGCCACGCCTTTTACCCGATCGTTGGGGATCAGCATCGTCGCTTCTTCTTTCAGGATGTCGACAACGAACAACAGCACTTCGTCCGCGCCGTCTTCTTTTGCCACGTCCACCATGGACGTCATCAGGCTGTCCTTACGATCCAGCACGATCTTGGGCGCAGTGGTTTCCAGAACCGAGACGCGGAACTGTGTGCCATCCACTGCATATTCCTTGCTGTCCATGCGCAGCAGTTCGGCATCCGAAAACGCGGAGACGTCAGATTTCGCCTCGAACATCTCTGACGCATAAGCCGCGATATCCACGCCCAGATCTTTTGCCAGATGATGCGCGATGGCTTTGTCTTCTTGCGTTGTGGTCGGCGAACGGAATTCAAGCGTATCAGACAGGATGCAAGAAAGCATCGCGCCTTTTACGCCTGTCGGCATTTGCGCCATGTCTTTGCCGATCATCTTCCACATGATTGTGGCGGTGCAAGCCAGGGGCTCGATCCGGATGTCGATGGGGCCCTTGGTTTCCAGCCCACCGACCAGTTTGTGGTGGTCGATGATGGCGGTGATGTCCGCATCGTTAATCGCGTCAGGCAATTCGGCAGGGTTGTTGGTGTCTACGATGACAACCGGCTGGTCTGCCTCAACGCCCCTGATGATCCGTGGCTTGGGCAGGTCCCATTTCTTCAGCATGAACGCCGCTTCGGTGTTTGGCTCGCCCAGCAGAACAGGCTCGGCGGCGGTCCCTTTGATCTCGTTGAGGTACCATGCCCAGATGATGGGCGATCCGGTGGAATCGGTGTCGGGGGATTTGTGTCCAAAAACCAGAGTTGTCATATGTCGTGTCCTTGAGGAGGAGATGTGAATTTCGCGCCCTTATAACAACAAAAGATCGGGTGTCACGTGGGGTTCGGGGCGTTGCGTTTTTGCGCTCATCGTTGGATGTTGCGCCATATGAGTGATGCACGCGAAACCGACCTCTATCGACCCGTCAAAACCTTTCTTGAGGGGCAAGGATATGTGGTGAAGTCCGAGGTCGGAGCTGCCGATGTCGTGGCCGTGCGTGGCGGCGAGCCACCGGTGATTGTGGAGCTGAAGCTGGGTTTCTCTCTGACGCTGGTGCATCAATGTGTGTCCCGCTTGTCGGTGACGGATGATGTTTACATGGCCGTGGCACGGGGCAAGGGAAAGCGGTTTCAAAAGTCGCTCAAGGATATGACGCGCCTGTGTCGGCGATTGGGCCTCGGGCTTATTACGGTCCGTTTGTCGGATGGGTTGGTGCAGGTCCATTGTGACCCTGGTCCTTACGCACCGCGAAAGAACACACGCAGAGAGGCGCAATTGCTCAAAGAGTTTGCGGGGCGCACAGGCGATCCAAATGACGGAGGCCAGACCCGCGTCGGGCTTATCACAGCCTATCGTCAGGATGCGATCAAGCTGGCGATGTATTTGTTCGAAGTCGGAGCCAGCAAGGGGGCAGATGTGGCGCGCGAAACAAGCGTGAGCCGAGCCACGACAATGATGCGCGATGACCACTACGGTTGGTTCGAGAAAGTAGAAACAGGGGTTTATGGCCTGACGCCCAAAGGGGCCGAGGCCGTGGCATCATCGGGTAAGGTTCTGGGTGGATAACAGGGTCTAAGCACAGTTCAGGTCGGAACAAGCGTATCGGCCATCAGATCATCCAGAAACAAACTGAGCAATTGCAACCGCCCGGACACATCAGCCTTGCGATAAAGGGCGGCACACTGCGCCTTGATGGTGCCTTGGGCAGTGTCGCGCAGCTTTGCCATTTCGGCTACGGAATATCCTTTGATCGCCAGCACGGCCACCGCACGTTCGGCTTCAGTCAGGTTCCATTCGCCAAACCGCACCTCAAGCAAATCTGTAAAAGCGCCAGAGGCCACTTTGAGTTGATCATTCATCTGATCCTGACGGCGCAGCACATGCCGCAACTCCGATGCGGTAAAGGCCAACCCAAGAAAGAGAGCCAGAGTAATGATCGCCTCAACCAAGTCGCTTTCGGCCAGAGTGCTGTTGTGATTGGGAAGGAACAGGTCCAGCGCCACGTCCGTGACGAAATAGGCGCAACAGACTCCTTGGATGGCGAACAGAGTCCAAAGGATAGTGCGGCGTGAGGGCATAAAAGCAGTCCGTCTTGGCAAGGGCCGCCCGGATGGTTCCGGGCGGCAAAGGTTTAGGACAGCTTAGTCGTCGCCGTGGTCGTCGTCATCCTCGGTTTCGATTTCAATGATCAAGCCAGTATCCATAGCCACCTCAATCTCGAGCTCGACGCCGTCCAGCATCACTTCGGCTTCGATCTCGTTGCCTTCAATTTCAATTTCCTGAACCTCATAGCCCATGCCTGTCAGTGCCGCGCGCACATCGGCTTCGGTGCTGCCCAGTTGCTGGCCGACATCCAGCTGGGCCAATGCGGCGGCTGGGATCATCAGGGCGGTCAGGACGGCGGATTTGGTAAACGTTGTCATCAGGGTGTCTCCACAAGTTAAATGCGCCGCGTTGGTGCGGCTGGGAGTGATCTGTGGTCTGGGCGGATTGATCTGAATCTGACTTTTGGCTTATCCGCACAGGCCTAGGCCAAAGGTTTACGCCCCCTGCTGACACTTTTTCTGAAAACCCTTCGAGTTGAGGCGTTGACTTGGGCCAGAATGGTCCCTAACTACCCCTCATTATCACTCAGCACGGTTGAGTGCTAATCACCCCTGACCCGGGGTGCAAAGAGGAAACTTTGAGCCTTAAGGAGCTGCAAAGATGGCATTGAAACCGCTTCATGACCGCGTGCTGGTACGCCGCACGGAAAGCGAAGAGAAAACTGCTGGCGGGCTGATCATCCCCGATAGCGCCAAAGAAAAACCAAGCGAAGGCGAAATCGTTGCTGCAGGCCCCGGTGCCCGCAAAGACAGCGGTGAGCTGATCGCGATGGCTGTCTCTGCCGGAGACAAAGTGCTGTTCGGCAAATGGTCTGGCACAGAGGTCACCATCGACGGCGAAGAGCTGCTGATGATGAAAGAATCCGACATCATGGGGATCATCGAGTAAGCGCACGCCGCTTCTCTGATCCTCCAATCCACATTCTCAAAGGAGAAAATACATGGCTAAGGACGTCAAATTCGACACAGATGCCCGCAATCGTATGCTGACGGGCGTCAACACGCTCGCCAACGCAGTCAAAGTCACGCTCGGCCCTAAAGGCCGCAACGTTGTGCTCGACAAATCCTTTGGCGCACCGCGCATCACCAAAGACGGTGTATCGGTTGCCAAGGAAATCGAACTGGAAGACAAGTTCGAAAACATGGGCGCGCAAATGGTCAAAGAAGTGGCCAGCCGCACAAATGACGAAGCAGGCGACGGCACAACAACCGCCACTGTTCTGGCACAAGCCATCGTCAAAGAAGGTATGAAATCGGTTGCCGCTGGCATGAACCCGATGGACCTCAAGCGCGGTATCGATCTGGCGACAACCAAAGTGGTTGAAGCGATCAAAGCTGCGTCGCGCCCAGTCTCCGACAGCGACGAAGTTGCTCAGGTCGGCACCATCTCTGCCAACGGCGAAGCCGAAATCGGGCAGCAAATCGCAGACGCGATGCAGAAAGTCGGCAACGAGGGTGTGATCACCGTCGAAGAAAACAAAGGCCTGGAAACAGAGACCGATGTTGTCGAAGGTATGCAATTCGACCGTGGCTACCTGAGCCCCTACTTTGTCACAAACGCTGACAAAATGACGGCTGAGCTGGAAGACTGCATGATCCTGTTGCACGAGAAGAAGCTTTCTTCGCTGCAGCCAATGGTTCCCCTGCTCGAGCAAGTGATCCAGAGCCAGAAACCTCTGATGATCATCGCCGAAGACGTCGAAGGCGAAGCACTGGCCACTCTGGTCGTGAACAAACTGCGTGGTGGTCTGAAAATCGCTGCTGTCAAAGCTCCTGGCTTTGGTGATCGTCGCAAGGCGATGCTGCAGGATATCGCGATCCTCACAGGCGGTCAGGTGATCTCCGAAGACCTCGGTATGAAGCTGGAGTCGGTGACCATGGACATGCTGGGCACAGCCAAGCGCGTTCAGATCACAAAAGACGAGACCACAGTGATCGACGGTGCCGGTGAAAAAGCCGAGATCGAAGCACGTGTCACTCAGATCCGTGGCCAGATCGAAGAAACCACATCCGACTACGACCGTGAAAAACTGCAAGAACGTGTGGCCAAACTGGCTGGCGGTGTTGCTGTGATCCGCGTTGGCGGTATGTCCGAAGTCGAAGTCAAAGAGCGCAAAGACCGCGTTGACGATGCCCTGAACGCGACCCGTGCGGCCGTGCAAGAAGGCGTTGTTGTTGGCGGTGGCGTTGCCTTGATCCAAGGCGGCAAAGCGCTGGATGGCGTATCAGGTGCAAACTCTGATCAAGACGTCGGCATCACGATCGTACGCAAGGCCATCGAAGCGCCTCTGCGTCAGATCGCCGAGAACTCGGGCGTTGACGGGTCTGTTGTTGCGGGCAAAATCCGCGAGAGCGACGATGTCACATTCGGCTTTAACGCACAGACCGAAGAATATGGTGACATGTTCAAGTTCGGCGTTATCGATCCGGCCAAAGTTGTCCGCACAGCGTTGCAAGACGCCGCATCTGTTGCTGGTCTGCTGATCACAACCGAAGCGATGGTTGCCGACAAACCCGCTAAAGAAGGCGCAGCCCCAGCCGGCGGCATGCCTGACATGGGCGGCATGGGCGGCATGATGTAAGACTGTTTGCCCTCGGCAAACTTACATCGCTGAGTAAAGCAAAGGCCCCCGCGTGGGGCCTTTGTTACGAGAGCTATAGCTTTTTTGCTTTAACACTCGGGCTGCAGCACAACGGCACTATGCGTTGAACGAATGTCCGCACCGCGGGACAAATCTTCCGTACGCTTTGCTTGCGCAAATGGACGTTCTCGTTGACTAAGGCCGTAGCCCCAAAAGGGCGCCTGAATCTTTGCCTTCTTGAGCCGAAGTCGTGCTAACTATGCGGGCGATTTCTATTTGGAGGACAGGCAAAGATGTTGCACTTCAAGGTTCTGGGTGAAGGCAGACCAGTCGTGATACTTCATGGTGTTACTCTGGACCACCGGCATATGGTCGAAATTCTAGAGCCCGTTTTTAAGTCGTTAGAGGGTTGGCAACGCATTTATCTTGACTTGCCCGGCCACGGGAAAAGCCCACCGCAAGACACAATCCAAAGCCAAGACGGTATCTTAGACGCTGTCGAAGAATTTATTGCGGATAAGATAGGCGCCAATCCCTTCGCGCTCATCGGTCTTTCGCGAGGCAGCTACATTTCGCGCGGCATCGTTCACCGGCAGTCAAATCGGGTTCAGGGTGCTGCGTTGATTGTGCCGGGTGGCAACCCTGGTTCACCCAATCCTCTCCCAAAGCACGAAATTCTTGAACCTGATCCAACTATCCTGCCCGAATTGCCAGAGGACGAAATCTGGGTTTTTGAAAATTTTGCCGTCGTTCAAAGTCGGGACATCATGTTCAAAAGGAGGCAGATACTGAAGCCCGCTATCCAACTACACGATAAGGAACAGGAAGCGCGCGTGAAAGAGCGGTTCAACTTTAGTTTTGCCGATGAAGAGGAAGACACAATCTTTGAAAAACCCAGCTTGCTTGTGGCTGGCCGTCAAGATTGGATGAGCGGTTATCTCGACTCAGTTGACCTGATGCATCGTTATACGCGCGCAACCGTCGCTGTCTTGGATGCAGCAGGGCACGGACTGGCGTTCGAGCGCCCTGAGGTTTTCACAGCACTGATTGCGGACTGGTTGCAACGAGTAGCTGTGGGTTGGGAAGACTAGTCGAAATTCGGAACCTTTGATCGGCGTTATGTAACCTGCGACATTCCTAGCCGCCATTCGTCGAAGTTGCAGCATCTGGAACTATGGGCTCGAAGCAACCATTCGCCGCGTTTCAACCATCGTCCGCTTCGAGCTCAACCCCGCCCTTCGCAGATCTCGGGTTCCCCGCTCACTTGTCCAAGTCCGCGCCAATGAAGCTCAAAACTCCGGATCTATTTATAGCTCATACTCCGAGCTCAGCGCATCTGTGACTGGACGGCACAAACCAATCCGCGTACGCCGCTGCCATGCGCCTCGCCGTTCTGACCACACTTACCATGATTGCCTTTGCCGCCAATTCGGTGCTGAACCGGCTGGCCGTGGACAGTGGTACGATTGACCCGTCCAGCTTTGCCATGATCCGTGTCACGGCGGGCGCTATTGCATTGTGCATGATCCTGACGGTTCGGGGCGGCGGTCTGCCAGTGTTTGCAGGGGGGCGTGCGATTGGTTCGGCGAGCCTTGCGGCCTACATGATTGGATTTTCGCTGGCCTATGTCACCCTTGATGCCGGCCTTGGAGCCCTGATCCTGTTCGGGACTGTTCAGGTGGTGATGTTTGCCTGGTCTGCTTTTCGCGGGGCGCCTCCCACCCGCCGCCAGCTGAGCGGCGCCGGGATTGCCTTTGTAGGACTAATGCTGGCGCTATGGCCAACGGATGGAGCATCCGGTGAAGTGGCAGGTGCGGCGCTGATGGTCATCGCAGGGATCGGGTGGGCGATCTACACCCTTGCAGGCAAGAATAGTGCCGACCCGCTGGCCACGACAGCGGCGAATTTCGTGGTCGCCATTCCGCTGCTGCTTGTCCTGCTCGTTGGCACTGGCCTGCATGCAGCGCCGTCTGGAATTGGGCTGGCCATCCTTTCAGGGGCAGTGACGTCCGGGCTGGGTTATGCGCTTTGGTATACGGTGTTGCCGCAACTACGCGGGCAAACCGCACCAGTCATCCAGTTGAGCGTGCCGATCATTGCCATTGCCGCAGGTGCACTAGTGTTGGACGAAGCCATCACCCTATCGGTCATCATCGCTGCTATTCTTGTTCTCGGGGGAATCGCGCTGACCGTCACCGCACCAGCGGTTCCAACGGATCATAAGTGATCCCACCCGTACCAAACGCCACATCCGCGAGGCTGTCGGGTTTGTGCGGCGTTGCTGTCAACTCCGTCCGTGTTAGCCAACGCCGTTCAGTCACGATGTCCTCTACGTCACGCCAAGTGTCAGGCAAGGCGGCGCCGAGCGCCAGACTGCAACGAAAATATACATCCACCTGATGGAATGTCCCCGCAGGGTCATGGAATTCGTTCACTAGGCAGGGTGCGCCGACCTCAACTGTCAGCCCGGTCTCCTCAAACACCTCCCGGATCAGGTTGTCAGGAAGACTGCTGCCCACTTCAACCCCACCTCCGGGCGCGCACATCAACGGGCTTTGCCCATCAGGCCACGCATTGACCATCAAAAGACGATCGTCTTCGACAATGACGGCCCGTACGGCGAGTCGCGGTGATTTTGGGCGCATGGTAGATAAACTTTCAGAAGCGTCGCAGCGTCCCCATTCCATAGGCGGCAAGATGGGACTATCTCAAGCGTTATGAGACGCGTCCTACCCTTTTTCGCCCTTTTGGTTGTCCTTGCACTGCCCCGCATGGCTGCGGCGGACTGTGTCGTGCTTCTGCATGGGCTCGCCCGTTCGGAAACTTCGCTTCTGGTCATGGAGGGAGCGCTAAAGGCCGACGGATACGACGTCGTGCGTCCGGGCTACCCGTCGACGTCCGAGAGCGTTGAAAAGCTGGCCGCTGCGGTGATCCCGTACGGAGTAGAGGCCTGCGGTGACCAGACAGTGCATATCGTCACGCATTCGATGGGCGGAATTCTTGTGCGCTACTGGTTTGCCAATCATCCCCGCCCGGAGCAGTTGGGCCGCGTTGTGATGCTGGCGCCACCGAACCAGGGCAGCGAAGTGGTCGACAAACTGGGAGATATCGAAGCGTTTGGCTGGCTCAACGGGCCTGCGGGCGCGCAATTGGGTACGGGGCCAGACAGTCTGCCGCGCAGCTTGCCCGCTGTCGATTATCCAGTCGGCATCATTGCCGGCGATCAGTCGCTGAACCCCTACTTTTCCTCGCTTTTGCCGGGTCCGGACGACGGCAAAGTGTCGGTTATGTCCACCTTGGTGGCCGGCATGTCCGATCACATCGTGTTGCCGGTCACGCATACATTCATGATGAACAACCCCAATGTGATCACTCAGGTCCTCACTTTTCTGCGTTCAGAAACCTTTGATCGCGATGCAAAATGGGTTGATGAGGTGCTCGATCAGTTGGGTTGTCCTGAGGCGTCCTGTCTGGGGGTCTCGACCGATGCTGACGATTGATCTGGTCGGAGCAGAGGTGTTGCGCCCGGACGGATTGCGCATTGCCGCTTTATCGCTTGCGGACGGAGTGATTGCAGATGCGCCCATCGGGCGCGCAGTAGATCTTACAGGGTATCGCGTGCTGCCCGGTATCGTCGATGTTCACGGCGACGGTTTTGAGCGTCACGTGGCGCCCCGCCGTGGCGCAATGAAGCAGATGGCTGAAGGGTTGACGGCCGTAGAGGCAGAACTGGCCGCGAATGGCATCACCACCGGGGTTCTTGCACAATTTGTGAGCTGGGAAGGCGGCTTGCGTGGACTTGAATTCGCCGATCAGGTGTTTTCGACATTGCGCGACGTGCGCACCCAAGTGGTCACAGACCTTCGCGCACAGTTGCGGTTCGAGATTTCGCTAACTGAACTTTTCGCAGACTTGCCCGCCCGTATCGAGGACTGGGGCGTTCAGTATGTCGTGTTCAACGACCACCTGCCCCATGAACGTCTTGCAGAGGGACGCAAACCGCCGCGTCTGACGGGTCAGGCGCTCAAGGCCGGGCGCAATCCAGAGGCTCATTTTCAAATGCTGCTGGATTTGCACGCAAACGTTGCGCAGGCACAGCCGTTGCTTGGGCCCTTATGCACTGAACTGAGAGACGCCGGTGTCCGTTTGGGCAGTCATGACGATGCGACCGCAGATACGCGCGCCTTATGGGCCGGGCGCGGCGCCGATGTGGCCGAGTTTCCTGAAACCCTTGAGGCGGCAGAGGCGGCCAAAGCGGCCCATGCTCATGTCGTTCTGGGTGCGCCCAACCTCGTGCGCGGTGGGTCGCACAAAGGCAATGTGTCGGCCCTTGATTTGGTGACCATGGGCATGTGTGATGCGCTGGCGTCAGACTATCACTATCCCTCTCCGCGCCGTGCCGCGTTGATGTTGGCACGCTCAGGGTTGATGGATTTGGGTGCAGCATGGGCGCTGGTGTCATCGGGGCCTGCGGCAGTGCTGGGATTAACCGATCGCGGTGTTCTGGCCCCCGGCAAGCGGGCGGATATTGTTGTGTTGGACGCGACTGACAGAGTTGCTGCAACCATTTCGGGCGGTCGGGTGAGCTTCATGGCCGGCAACATTGCAGAGCGGTTTGTCGCAGCGGCCTGACCCTTTGCCCTAGGATGTTATGCGGTTGATGTGCCCCATCTTGCGGCCCTTGCGGGCTTCGGCCTTGCCATAGAGATGCAGCGCAGTGGCCGGATCGCGGGCGAGGTCTGGCACCCGGGCCATGTCGTCACCGATCAGGTTTTCCATCACCACATCAGCGTGCCGTTTGCCGTCACCCAAGGGCCAGCCCGCGATGGCGCGGATGTGTTGTTCGAACTGATCCACGATACAGCCGTTCTGCGTCCAGTGGCCCGAATTGTGCACGCGCGGCGCGATTTCGTTGACGATCAGCCCTTGCGGTGTCACGAACAGCTCGACCCCGATAACGCCCACGTAATCCAGCGCATTCAATATGTTGGCAGCGATCAAAATCGCATCTGTGCGCTGTGACGCACTGAGACGGGCAGGCACTGTCGTGGTGTGCAGAATGCCATCCCGGTGCACATTTTCGCCCGGATCAAAGCAGGCCACCGCGCCATCGATCCCGCGTGCTGCGATCACGGAAACCTCATGGCTAAACTTAACAAACCCTTCAAGGATAGCCGGTGCATTGCCCATTTCAGCTAAAGCACTGTCGGCTTGTGTCGGGTCCGTGATGCGTACTTGGCCCTTGCCATCATAGCCAAAGCGGCGGGTTTTAAGAATGGAAGGCGCACCGATCCGGGCCAATGCAACGGTGAGTGCGCCTGTATCGGGCACGTCCGCATATTGGGCCG
Organism: Tateyamaria sp.; assembly: GCF_039945315.1. Classification (GTDB taxonomy): domain Bacteria; phylum Pseudomonadota; class Alphaproteobacteria; order Rhodobacterales; family Rhodobacteraceae; genus Tateyamaria. Next base: position 82,855 of record NZ_JBDUXB010000036.1, read on the forward strand.
TCCGCAGACCGAGATTGCTGAGATAGTCCTTTTCGATCAGCCGGTCCTGACTGACCCGCAAGGCTTCACGCCCCGGACGGATTGGAGCGTGATCTTCGAGAGCATCGAGCGTCAGGGTTGGGATGTTTTCGAACTCGTAAGTGATCACATCCACAGTGCTGGCAAATGCAATGAGCGCGTCGTTGTCCTCATATGCCGCCTTGGTCACTTGATAAGCGACTTCGCCCGCAGGCGGATTGGCACCGGGATCAAAGATGTGGGTGCGAAAACCCAAACGGGAGGCCGCCACACTCAGCATACGCCCCAACTGCCCACCGCCAAGGATGCCGATGGTTGATCCGGTTGCCAAAGGCTCAGTCATCTTGGGGGACCTCTGGGATCGAGGCAGACAAGGCCGCGCGCCATGCATCCAATCGCGCCGCGAGGGCCGGGTCGTGGAGTGCGAGAATGCCGGCCGCCATCAGACCTGCATTGGCAGCACCTGCGGCCCCGATGGCCATCGTCGCGACCGGAAAACCGCGCGGCATCTGCAAAATTGAGTAAAGCGAATCCACGCCCGACAGCGCCTTTGTCTGAACCGGCACGCCGATCACCGGCACCCGGGTTTTGGAGGCCATCATACCCGGCAAATGCGCAGCCCCCCCTGCCCCTGCAATAATGACTTTAAGGCCCCGATCAACAGCGCCCTTGCCATAGTCCCACAGCCTGTCCGGCGTGCGGTGCGCGGACACGATCGCGGTGTCATACGGCACTTCTAGCTGGTCCAGAATCTGCGCCGCTTCGCGCATGGTGGGCCAGTCGGATTGGCTGCCCATGATGATGCCGACCTCGGTTGCCATAATAGAGGGTCCTCGCTTGGAAAGCGCGGAATATAGGTGTTTTGCGGACAAGCGCAATCCATTCCTCGGGCCGGTTTTGGCGGGCCGTTCAGGCGATGATGTCTGGGGTCAGCCGGTCTTCGATATTGGCGATCCGGTCTTTGAGGGCGAGCTTCTTCTTTTTCAGGCGCTGGATGGTCAATTGATCCGATGTCCCCACCTCTTGCAGGGCGTGGATCGCCGCATCCAGATCGCGGTGTTCTGCGCGGAACACCTCAAGTTCGACCTGCAACACGTCGTCAGATTTCATCGACATATTTGACGGTGCGTTCATGAAGGCGATTCCAAACTATTGCTCAAGCTTCAATATAATCACGACATGGTGCTACGCCTACCCCTTGTTCCCCACGCTCATTCTGCCCATATTCACGATATCCGCTGCCGATTTCGGGGCGGGCCACTGACGGTCGCTTGAACTAAAAGGACGTGTCGCATGACGAAAATGACTCTTGGCTCATACCCGCATATGTTGGGATTTGAGCAACTTGAAAGCCTGCTGGAACGCACGGCCAAGGGCAGCGAAGGCTACCCGCCATTCAACATCGAACAGACGTCGGACTATTCCTACCGTATCACGTTAGCCGTCGCTGGATTTAGTGAAGATGACCTGTCGATCACCGTTGAGGATCGCCAGTTGGTGATCCGGGGCCGCAACTCTGACGACTCTGAAGGTCGCATATTTTTGCATCGTGGCATCGCCGCTCGGCAGTTTCAGCGCAGCTTTGTCTTGGCGGATGGGGTCGATGTAGGTGAAGCTGTGATGGAGAACGGGCTGCTGCACGTAGACCTTTCACGGTCCAAGCCAGACATGGTCGTGCAGACGATCAGCATTAGGAAAGGGTAAGTCATGAACAAGGCAATCGATCTGAATGCGGATGTGGGCCGGATGGTCTATGTCAAACCAATCTCGGTGACCGACCTGCCGCGCGAAGTACGCGATCAGGCCAACGGTTTAGATGAACTCTTTGCCGTGCACGACGCCGAGGGCCAGCAACTGGCACTGGTGGCAGACCGCAAGCTGGCCTTTGCGCTGGCGGTCCAAAACGACTATGCCCCGCAACCCTTGCACTAAGCGCATTTATTGCGACATGGGCGCGGTGGTCCTGCGCCCATGATCTGACTATGGTGCCGCAAAACGCGGCGGCACAAAGGACCCGGTGATGACATTCGATGTGGACTGGGTGGATGCCTTTTCTGACCGCCCCTTTGGGGGGAACGGCTGCGCTGTGGTGCATGGCGGCGCTGTGCTGGACCCGGATACCGCAACGGCGTTTGTCCGTGAAACTTCGCTGGTCGAATGCACGTTCACCGGCCCTTCGGAGACTGCGGACATATGCGTTCGATACTTTCTGGCCAGCCGCGAAATCCCCTTTGCAGGTCATCCTACAATCGCAACCGTGGCCGCGATGCGGCATCGCGGAATGATCAAAGATGGGCCGCTGACCCTTGAGACGGGTGCAGGCATCGTCGCGGTCGAGGTGAATGGCGCGCAGGTGTCCATGACCCAGATCGCGCCGAAATTTGGCGCCCACGTCCCGGCCGAAATCGTCGCCCCTGTCGGTGGCATGACCCCGAGCGACATTCTGCACCCGCCCCGCTTTGTCGCTACCGGTTTGCCGTTTTGCATCACGGTTGTGAAGGATCGCACGGTGCTGGATGCTGCGCGCTTTGATATGGAGGCGTTCCACGGCCTTCTGAACCATCTGGACGTAGAGGGTACGGACATAATGGAACCCTTCTGGGTCACCTTGTCTGATGTTCCTGACGCTGGTGATACCTATGCCCGCTTGCTGATGGCACCCCCCAGCCCTGCCGAGGACCCATTCACAGGGTCGGCCACAGGCGCAATGGCGGCCTACCTCTGGGCAGAAGGGTTGATCAAGAAGCCAAAGCTTTCTGCCCGGCAAGGGCATGGGCTGGGCCGCCCTGGCAAAGCGCAGGTCGAAGTATTGGGCGCGCGCGATGCCATCACAGGCGTGGTCGTTGCCGGTGCCGCGCATGTGTTGATGAGTGGAGAGTTGCATCTTTGAGGTATGCGCAGCCTCGCAAATGTAGCGAACGCTGATCTGTCAGAAACGGTGATCTTCGAGATCCATCAACCGTATTTGTAACGCGCAGCACGTCGTTCTGGCCGGTTGCTTTTCGTCGCCGCCAAGAAATTGCGTCTTCGTCGAACGATTAATGCAATGAACAGCCCACATTGTTTGCAATGTGCCCTCTTGTTAGTCATCTTGCGCACCATGGACTTCTTGCCCGTCAACCACAGCGGTTTTCTGATCGCCATGTCTTTCGTCGTCGCGCTAGTGGCAGGCTTTACAGGGCTGTCATTGACGCGGGACTTGTCAGAAAAGCCCGTATTTCAAAAGAAAGCGTCAATCGCGCTGGCTGCGATCGCACTAGGTGGTGGAATCTGGGCGATGCATTTTGTCGCCATGCTCGGGCTGAAACTGCCCATTCTGTTTTATTATGACGCTGCAATTACGCTCGTGTCGGCACTTTGCGCCATTTTGCTCGTGGGGGCCGCTTTGATCCTGCTGCACTTTGCAGAGCGAACACCGCAGATCATTGCCGCCGCAGGTGCGATCGTCGGCATTGGTATTCTGACCATGCACTATATCGGCATGGCGGGGTTGGAACTGTGTCGCGCTGTTTACACAAACACAGGCGTTGCGCTGTCATCGGTTGTCGCGATCGGGTTGTGCATGCTGGCCTTCGGGATCGCCTATGGGCGACGGACCAATCGCAATATCTTGCTGGGGACCGTGTGTTTTGCCGTCGCCGTGTGCTCTGTCCACTTTCTGGCCATGGCGGGCACCAACTTTGTCGCAGAGCCGAACACGTCTGACTTTGGCCCGTCCATGAGCAATGAAACACTGGCGTTGGGTGTAATCTTTTTCAGTTTCGTGATCTTCGGCGCGTGCCTTTGGGTCAGCGTCACATATCTGATCCCGCCCGAACCCAGTGAAGATGGCCAGGGCACGCCCGACAGCTCAGAAGTCGTGCAAGTTGCCGGCGGATTACAAATCCCATGTGAGCGGGACGGCAAAAAGATCTTCGTTCGATCTGAGAACGTTTCTTTCGTCCGTGCTGACGGACACTACACCCAAGTCTATACCGACAACGAGCGGCTGTTTTGCGCATGGCCCGTCACCGAAGCGCTGGACCGTTTGCTGCCCATGGGCTTTTTGCAGACCCATCGCAGCTATCTGGTCAATCCTGCCCGCGTCTCGCGGTTCGAACGGACCAAGGACAAGGGGCGCTGCATCTTTGGCGAGGATGATTTGCCGCCCGTACCGGTGAGCCGCTCGAAACTGAAGGTGATTCAGGACGCACTCGCGTCGCAAGTCGGCGCAGTTCGTGCGTAGCAGCGCGCATTTCGTGCAAAAGACCTGTATTTCATTGATTTTCTAATGCCTTCGCATACAGCCGTATGCAGTCTCCGTCCTTAGCAAGACATTCGCTTTTAGGGAGGAGAAAGCCGATGATTCCAGCGGCATTTGAGTACTATCGCCCCAAGGACATTGCCGGTGTCCTATCCATTCTTGAGGAACACGGAGACGACGCGCGCGCCATGGCAGGCGGTCACAGCCTGATCCCCATGATGAAGTTGCGTATGGCAGACGTTCCCCACCTGATCGATTTGCAAGACGTGGGCGGCATGTCCGATATCACGGTTGACGGCGACAGCATTCGCATCGGTGCAATGGTGACGCAGGCGGACATTATCGATCACGACGGGCTCGCCACCGTTGCCCCCATCCTGCGGGAAGCGGCGTTGCAGATCGCGGATCCGCAGGTCCGCTACATGGGCACAGTCGGCGGCAATGTTGCAAACGGAGACCCTGGCAACGACATGCCTGGCCTGATGCAATGCCTTGATGCCGTTTTCACAGTCATTGGCACCGATGGCGAACGCGATATCCCCGCCAGAGACTTTTACGAGGCCGCCTATATGACCGCCCGTGAGGACGAAGAAGTCCTGACAGCTGTGACCATACCGTTGCCCAAAGGTGGCTACGCCTACGAAAAGCAAAAGCGCAAGATTGGCGACTACGCAACCGCCGCCGCTGCGGTTCAGATCGTCAAAGATGGCGGCACCTGCGCCGCGGCATCCATTGCGATGACAAACCTCAGCGACACGCCGGTCTATTCCGAGGCCGCGAGCAACGCGCTTGTGGGCACCGCTGTAGATGATGCGGCCCTCGGTGCGGCCGTCGCGGCCATGTTGGGCGACATCGACCCGACAGAGGACAATCGCGGCCCCGTCGCTTTCAAGAACCACGTGGCGGGCGTCATCTTGCGTCGTGCCATCGCGCGCGCTTGGTCGCGTGCTTAAGGAGGACACCCATGTCAAAGAAAATGCACATCAAGCTCAACGTGAACGGCAAGGATGAAGAGTTCCTCGCCGAACCGCGTGAACTGCTGATCTACACACTCCGCGAGCGGCTTAACATCACCGGACCGCATATCGGGTGTGAAACCTCTCATTGCGGGGCGTGCACCGTCACCATCGACGGCAAATCGGTCAAATCTTGCACCATGTTTGCGGCTCAGGCCGACGGAGCGGAGATCACCACAATCGAAGGCATCGGTAACCCCGATGATCTGCACCCACTGCAGACGGCGTTCAAGGAACATCACGGTCTTCAGTGCGGCTATTGCACCCCCGGCATGATCACTCGCGCGACCAAGTTGCTCGAGGAAAACCCGACCCCAACGGAAGAAGAAATCCGCTTTGGCATGGCTGGCAACATCTGCCGCTGCACGGGGTATCAAAACATCATCAAATCCATTCAGGCCGCTGCGGCGGAGATGAATGCAGCCAAGGAGGCCGCAGAATGAAGGACGAGATCACACGCGAAGAACGCGTAGACAACCTCAAAGGTATGGGGTGTTCGCGCAAGCGGGTCGAAGATGCCCGGTTCACGCAAGGCAAAGGCAACTATGTCGACGACATCAAGCTGGACGGTATGCTGTTCGGCGATTTTGTCCGCTCTCCCTATGCGCACGCGCGTATCAAAAGTATCGATACCGCTGCTGCGCTGGAAGTCCCGGGTGTATTGGCGGTCCTGACGGCAGCTGATCTGGAACCGCTGGGATTGCATTGGATGCCGACTCTTGCAGGCGACAAGCAGATGGTGTTGGCAGATGGCAAAGTTCTGTTTCAGGGGCAGGAAGTGGCCTACGTGGTCGCCGAAGACCGCTATGCCGCGGCTGACGGGATCGAAGCCGTGGAAGTCGAATACGAAGAACTGCCGGTGATTGTGAACCCGTTTGAGGCTTTGAAGTCAGATGTGGTTCTGCGTGAAGATCTGGTTGCCGAGGATGGATCCATCCCCGACGGTGCTCATGGTCCCCGCAAGCACCCAAACCACATTTTCACATGGGAAGCCGGCGACAAAGACCCAACCGAAGAGGTCATCACGAATGCCGAGGTCGTCGCGACCGAAAGCATGTACTACCACCGCACCCACCCCTGCCCGCTTGAAACTTGCGGCTGTGTGGCCTCGATGGACAAGGTTAATGGCAAGCTCACGTTGTGGGGAACCTTTCAGGCGCCACACGCAATTCGAACAGTGGTTTCATTGATCTCTGGCATCGAAGAACACAACATCCGTGTCATCTCGCCCGACATCGGTGGCGGCTTTGGCAACAAGGTTGGTGCATATCCGGGCTACGTTTGCTCGGTCGTGGCCTCCATTGTCACGGGTAAACCGGTCAAGTGGATCGAAGACCGGATGGACAACCTGATGACCACCGCATTTGCGCGGGATTATCATATGACCGGCAAGATCGCAGCCACGCCAGAAGGCAAGATCACCGGGCTGCAATGCCATGTGACAGCTGACCACGGTGGCTTTGACGCCTGTGCTGACCCGACCAAATTCCCAGCGGGATTCATGAATATCTGCACCGGGTCTTACGACATCCCGACTGCGCACCTTGCCGTCGATGGCGTTTACACCAACAAGGCCCCCGGCGGCGTCAGCTATCGCTGTTCGTTCCGAGTGACCGAGGCGGTTTATTTCATCGAACGCATGATCGAGGTTCTGGCGATCAAACTGGACATGGACGCTGCAGAATTGCGGCGCATCAACTTCATCAAGAAAGAACAGTTCCCATATACGGCCGCTCTTGGCTGGGAATATGACAGCGGCGATTACCACACCGCGTGGGACAAGGCCCTCAAAACAGTCGATTATGACGGGTTGCGCGCAGAACAAGCGCAACGGGTTGAGGACTTCAAAGCTGGCAAAACCCGCAAGCTGATGGGGATTGGTCTGTCGTTCTTTACGGAGATCGTCGGCGCCGGACCGGTCAAGAATTGCGATATTCTCGGCCTCGGCATGTTTGACAGCTGTGAGATCCGCATCCACCCCACGGGGTCCGCGATCGCACGGTTGGGTACGATTTCTCAGGGACAGGGCCATGCCACCACTTTTGCCCAAATTCTCGCCTCTGAGATTGGCTTGCCTGCGGATAGTATCACCATTGAAGAAGGCGATACGGACACCGCACCATACGGACTTGGAACATATGGTTCGCGCTCGACACCGGTCGCCGGTGCCGCAACCGCGATGGCAGGCCGCAAAATTCGGGCCAAGGCCCAAATGATCGCCGCTTATCTTCTCGAAGTTCACGACAATGACGTGGAATTCGATGTGGATCGGTTTGTGGTCAAAGGCGCGCCTGAAAAGTTCAAGACGATGAAGGAAATCGCCTTTGCCGCCTATAATCAGGCCATTCCGGGGATTGAACCGGGTCTGGAAGCGGTCAGCTACTACGACCCACCCAACATGACCTATCCCTTTGGCGCCTATGTCTGTGTGATGGACATCGACGTGGATACAGGTGTGCCAGAAATCCGCCGCTTCTATGCGCTGGATGATTGCGGCACACGGATCAACCCGATGATCATCGAAGGCCAAGTGCATGGCGGGCTGACAGAGGCGCTCGCCGTCGCGCTGGGCCAGGAGATTGCCTATGACGACATGGGCAACGTGAAAACGGGCACGTTGATGGACTTCTTCCTGCCCACGGCTTGGGAAGTCCCCAACTACGAAACGGACTTTACCGTCACTCCTAGTCCGCATCACCCGATCGGGGCCAAAGGTGTCGGCGAAAGCCCTCACGTGGGTGGCGTGCCGTGTTTCTCGAATGCGGTGCAGGATGCGTTCCGCCCGTTTGGCAACACGCACACCAACATGCCTCACGATCACTGGCGGATCTGGAGAACTGCCAATGAACTCGGCCTGCACGGCTGACGCTAATGTAGGGTGCGCGACCTGCGCACCCTACGGAGATTTGCATGACCTGGACCACTCTCAAATCCGCTCTCGCCGGCGAAGGCTATGTCGCATCAGATGATCTGGCGGTTGCCTTACAACTGGCGTTGTCACTTGGCCGCCCTCTTTTGCTGGAAGGTGCTGCTGGTGTCGGCAAAACCGAGATCGCCCGCACACTGGCGCAGGTGCAGGACACGCGCCTGATCCGGCTCCAATGCTATGAAGGGTTGGACGCAGCACAGGCCATTTATGAGTGGAACTATCAACGCCAACTGTTGACCATCCGCGCCGCGGCAGAGGGGGGAGAAACGGGCAAAGCCGTTGAGGATCGCATCTTTTCACGCGATTTCCTGCTGGAACGGCCTTTGTTGGCCGCGATCACACAGGAAAAACCTCCCGTTCTCTTGATTGACGAAATCGATAGAGCGGATGAGGAATTCGAAGCCTATCTGCTGGAAATCCTGTCAGACTTTCAGGTCTCGATCCCGGAGCTTGGCACAATCGCGGCCGTCACGCGTCCCATTGTGATCCTCACTTCAAACGGGACGCGCGACCTTTCAGACGCCTTGCGCCGTCGGTGTCTGTACACTTACGTCGAATACCCGGACCGTGCTACTGAGCTTGCCATTCTCAAGGCACGCTGCCCCGAAGTTGAGGCGCGGCTTGCCGATCAGATCGTGGGCTTTGTCCAAAAGTTGCGCGAAGAAGAATTGGAAAAGACACCCGGCGTTGCTGAAATGTTGGACTTTGCCGCAGCGCTCATGGGGCTGGGAATTGCAGATCTGACCCAGGATCCTGCTGTTCTTCAGTCAACCCTCACAACTCTTTTGAAGACCCAGAGCGATCAGGCCCAGATTACCGTTGAGGTCGCAAGCCGCATCGCGGGTAAGGCGGCATGAGCCGTATTACGAAATTTGCAGGCCGTGATCCGGGGCCGGCGGCGCGGGTCGTCGGATTCATTTCGCACCTGCGCGAAAACGGGCTGCGGCTTGGGGTTGCCGAAGCAGAGCTTGCAATGGCTGCATTGTCCGAAGTGGATGCGATCCGCCCCGAGGACAGCCGCCGCGCGTTGCGCGCGGTTTGCACCGGCTGCAAAGAAGAATCCGAGCGGTTTGATGATCTGTTTGACGGCTACTGGATGGATATGGGCCGCGTGAAGCAGAAAGTGGTGCCCAGCCAGACCTCAACCATTAACGACGATGTGCATTCCTCGCGCGATGCCAGTGGCGAAGACGCAGGAGCCTCGGGCAGTGCGACCGCTCCGGACGGAGAAGACGGCGAAGCCGACAGCGACGGCACGGGCAAGCTGATCGCCACTGAACAGCGCAACCTAGCACGCAAAGACCTGCGCGATCTTGTGCGCCCCGAAGAAATTGCGCAGGCCGAAGATGTCGCCCGCCGTATCGGCGCCGCCCTACGCGATAAACGCTCGCGCCGCAGGATCGCTGCGCGCAAAGGCGACAAGCTGCATTTCCACAAAACCATCCGGCGGAGCCTGTCGAGCGGTGGAGAACCCTTGCGCCTTTTGCGCAAGAAGCGCCCGGACCGGACGCGCAAAATCGTCGCCATTTGTGATGTCTCGGGGTCGATGTCCGTCTACAGCCGCGTGTTTCTCGCCTTTCTTGCGGGGCTTATGCGGGCAGACACTGCTGGAGATGCTTATCTTTTCCATACGCGGCTCGTGCGCATCACCGAAGCCTTGCGTGACAAAGATGCGATGCGTGCAATTGGCCGCATGTCACTGATGGCAGACGGGTTTGGCGGGGGATCAAAAATCGGGCCGTCACTGATGCGGTTTGCGGACACATATGCCAAGCGGTTCGTTGATGGGCGCAGTGTCGTACTGATCCTGTCAGACGGCTATGATACGGAACCGCCAGAAGTGATTGCCGCAGCCCTGGAAAAGCTCAAGAAACGGGGCTGCAAGGTCGTCTGGCTTAACCCGCTGAAAGGCTGGACAGATTATGCGCCCGTTGCCGAAGGCATGGCGGCGGCCCTGCCCTATCTGGACGCCTTCAAAGCAGCCAACACACTTGGTGATCTCGCAGCGCTTGAGCGGGACCTGGCAACGATATGACACCTGCAGAAATCCTATCCACCGATCTGGCTGAAGCCGCGCAGGAACTGCGCGAGATGGATCAACCTTTTGCCTTTGCCACCATTGTGCGCACGGCAGGGTCGACAGCCGCCAAACCGGGGGCCAAGGCGCTTTTGAGTGCTGATGGCACCATCGTGCAGGGTTGGCTGGGTGGTGGCTGCACGCGAGGCGCTGTCAAACGCGCCGCCCTCAAAGCCCTGCAAGACGGCACGCCGCAGCTTGTGTCGGTCGCGCCCGAAGACCTTCTTGCCGAGAAAGGCGTGAGTGCAGGCGATGAGATCGATGGCACGCGCTTTGCCCGCAACGGCTGCCCCTCGCGCGGGACCGTTGATATCTTCATTGAACCCTGTTTGCCTTCGCCACAGCTGGTCGTCATGGGTGCGTCCCCGGTGGCACAAGCGCTTGGAGTGTTGGCCCCACAGTTTCACTGGTCGGTGGCAACAGGGCTGGACCACGTAAAACCGCATCAGCAGTGTTACGTGGTCATTGCCACACAAGGCCAAGGTGATCTGGAGGCCTTGAAGTCCGCCTTTGCGGCAGCGCCGGATTACATCGCTTTTGTGGGCAGCCGCAAAAAGTACACTGTACTGGCCGAAAAGCTTGTCGCCGCTGGCATTGCGCAATCGGGAATTGATCAGGTTCAGGCACCTGCCGGCCTTGATCTTGGGGCAGTCACGCCAGAAGAAATCGCTCTCTCGATCCTCGCGCAATTGGTGCAAGAGCGCCGGTCCGCGCTGAAGCAGAACGATGCATGACGCCACAGCAATGATATTGGCCGCGGGTCTGTCGCGCCGGATGGGAGAGCGCAACAAGCTGCTTTTGCCCATCAATGGTGTGCCGATGATCCGACATATGGTGGATGTCTACAGCGCCGTGACACAAACGCCGGTTCTGGTCGTCACCGGGCATCAGGCGGACGCTGTGAAGGCGTGCCTTGAGGGATGCGATGTTCAGATCGTCTACAATCCTGAATTTGAGACAGGCCAGCAGACCTCGGTCGTTTGTGGATTGCGGGCCGCCGAGGGCAGCGCGCCGATGCTGATTGGTCTGGGGGATCAACCGTCTTTGACAGCTGACGACCTTGAGGCATTGCTGGGAGCACATAACGCGACCGACCCTGCACGCATTTCAATCCCGGTGCGCGAGGGGCGCAGAGGCAATCCGATCGTCGTGCCTGCCGCCCTGCGCAACCGTTTACTGGAAGATCCAAGATCGCCCGGCTGCAAGACCTTCACGCGTGCCCATCCCGAGCACGTGCAATTTCATCCGCTGCAGTCACCGGGCTACTACGCAGATGTCGATACGCCCGAAGCCTACAACGCCCTCGCCGCACATCAGCTGAAGGAAGTGACATGAAAACCCTCAGAAAGATCGCCACCCGTTTACGCCGGAAATTGGCGCTAACCCCGGAACAGGCCGAACATCTGGCCACAGTCAAATTCCCTTGTTGCTAAGAAGGACATACCCATGGAACTCGCAGACGAAATTGTTATCAACGCCCCCAAAGAACGGGTTTATCTGGCGCTCAACAACCCGGACATCCTGCAACAGTGCATTCCGGGGTGCGAAGAGTTGATCAAACACTCTGACAGCGAATTGGAAGCCAAGGTTGTCCTTAAGGTTGGCCCGGTCAAAGCCAAATTCAGCGGTAACGTGCAACTGGACACCTCAGTTGCTCCGGATGGGTTCTCGTTGACTGGGCAAGGCAATGGCGGTGCTGCGGGGCACGCAAAAGGCGGGGCGGATGTGACGCTGACCGCAGATGGCCCTGACACCACGATTTTGCGGTACGAAGCCAAGGCTGAAATTGGCGGCAAGCTGGCCCAATTGGGCAGCCGCCTCATTCAAGGCACTGCAAAAAAGCTGGCGGCAAAATTCTTCAAATCTTTCGCGGAAGTCGTGAATGAAGACGTCGCAGCCTAGCAGCCTCACTTACGTCGAACATGCCTCTGAAATCACTGCGAAAGCCGCAGGGTTTGTCGCCGAAGACCACCCATTTGCGCTGATCACGTCGCTTGCGATTGAAGGCGGTGCGGCGCGCGAGGTCGGCTCGCTCGCTCTGGTGGATGAAACCGGTGAGATGACCGGCTATTTGTCGAACGGCTGTATAGACCGGGATATCCAGCTTCACGCCCAGGACGCACTGCGATCTGGGGCAAAGAAGCTGATCCGGTACGGTGATGGCTCGCGCTATGTCGATCTGAAACTGCCCTGCGGCGGCGCGTTGACCGTGTTGATCGATCCAGCACCAGACAAGGACGCGCTCGTGCGTGCGGCGGCTGACTTTGCGGCACGTAAGGTGGTCACGTTGACGTTCCACGGGCCCGACGATGAAGAACCAGTGTCGCGAGACTTTACCTACTCCCCGCGCCACCGGTTGGTGCTGGCGGGCCGAGGAGCGATCTTTCGATCCATGGCGCAGATCGGCCAAGCGACTGGCTATGAAGTGTTTGCCCTCTCGCCCGACGCCGACGATCTTGCGGCGGTGCGCGCCTGCATCGATACGGACCCGCGCCAATTGAAGAACCCAAATGCAGAAGAACACCTTGATATGCTGGACGAGCATTCAGCATTTTTGACGCTGTTCCATGATCATGATTGGGAACCCGTGTTGCTTAAGGCCGCATTGGACACGCCAGCCCGCTTTATTGGCAGCCTCGGAAGCAGACGCACCCATGAGATGCGCAAGGAAACACTCCGGCAGATGCAGGTTGATGAGACATCACTAAAGCGTCTGCGCGGCCCAATCGGAATGGTGCCGTCGCTACGCGACGCACCTTCAATTTCCGTGTCAGCACTGGCTGAAATAGTGGCCGCATTTCAAGATTGAGGCAGGTCCTTTTTAAGTCGCAAAGCAGTAGTCAACTACTCATGCCTCTTGCGCAGCTTGAATTCACACAACCATCGCGTTGTGGCCCCTGTGCACGCCCGCTAGAGTGGTTTGCAGTGACGGCCAGCAAGGACAATGCGCATGGACACTCTGAACTTCGGCTGGGAAGAGTGGGTTGCCCTGCCCGACCTTGGCCTGCCAGCTCTCAAAGCCAAGATCGATACAGGCGCGCGCACTTCTGCGCTCCACGCAAACAACATCGAAGTGTTTGGCCCCGCCTCCAAACCCAAAGTCCGGTTCAACGTCTTTCCCGTAGCAGGCAAGGATACGGTAGACATCACTTGCAGCGCCCCGATCAAGGACCGCCGCGAAGTGACGTCCTCCAACGGTGAGACAGAATTGCGTTACGTCATCGAGACGCCGCTGGCTGTGGGCGGGCAAGTGTGGCCAATCGAAGTGACCCTCACGGATCGCTCGTCGATGAGCGCGCGGATGCTATTGGGGCGTCAGGCTTTGCAGGATCACATCACCATCACCGCTTCGGAAAAACGGCTACAGCCTGAATTGGGCTATGACGTTTATCATTCGCCTGCCATGCGCAAGACAGCCCCCAAGCGGTCGTTGCGCATTGCCGTGCTCAGCCGCGAGGACAATTATTCGACCCGCCGACTGGTCGAGGTCGGTGAAGCGCGCGGACATACAGTTGAAGTTATCAACACAACCCGTTGTTATATGGCAATTAATGCGATGGCACCCGAAGTTCATTATGATGGCAAGCGTCTGCCCCGCTATGATGCGGTGATCCCACGGATCGGGGCGAGTGTCACCGCCTACGGGACCGCTGTGATCCGACAGTTCGAGACGACGGGAACCTATTGTGTGAATGGATCCGCCGGGATCACAGCCAGCCGGGACAAGCTGCACGCCCACCAGATCCTCGCTGGCAAAAAGATCGGGATGCCGACAACGGCCTTTGCCGCCTCGCCCCATGACACCGCGAATATTCTGGGTCTTGTGGGCTCCGCCCCAGTCATCGTGAAACTGCTGGAAAGCACGCAAGGCAAGGGCGTGGTGCTGGCCGAGACAAAGAAGGCGGCGGAGTCTGTGATCGATGCGTTTCGTGGATTGCGCGCCAACTTTCTTGTTCAGGATTTCGTGAAGGAAGCCGCCGGTGAGGACATCCGTTGCTTAGTGGTGGATGGCAAAGTCGTCGCCTCGATGAAGCGCACCGGTGCCGAGGGTGATTTCCGGTCCAACCTGCACCGTGGTGGATCGGCGAAGTCGGTGCGCATCACCAAAGCCGAGCGCGAAACAGCGGTCCGCGCCGCTCGGGCATTTGGGTTGGGCACATCCGGCGTGGATTTGCTGCGCTCAGAGGCTGGGCCGAAAGTGCTGGAGGTCAACTCCTCCCCCGGCTTTGAAGGGATCGAGAAGGCGACAGGCAAGGACATTGTAGGGCTTGTCTACGACATGGTCGAGGCGCGCGTGCGTCCGCAGGCGGTGCGCCGCAGAAAGTGATCAGGCACGCCGACTGCTCGGCCTGTCCTTGCCCTTTTGAATGGCTGCAGCCAATGTGAGGCATGGATCAAACCAACGTCGATTTCGAAGTTTTGTCACTGGGGATTGTGGTGTGCATCATCGCTTTTTCTCTGCTGTCGAAAGCCATCTCAAGAACCATTCTCACCTTACCAATCCTGTTTGTTGGTCTTGGGTTATTATGTGCACCTGTAATCCCAGCATTGGGGAGCCAAGAAGACCTGCTTGGCACAGCCCGTCTGGTCGCTGAAATTACACTGGTGCTGGTTCTTTTCACCGATGCGAGCTCTGTTCGGTTCGCGCAATTGCGATCGACCTTCACCATACCACTGCGCATGCTGGTCCTTGGAATGCCTGCAACTATTGCACTGGGCACGGTGGTTGTAGGGTTTATCAATCCGGAAACCGGTGTGGCTATGGCGTTACTGACGGCAGCCCTACTGACACCCACCGATGCCGCTTTGGGACAAACGGTCGTGTCAAGCCCCGAGGTACCTCGCCATCTTAGCCAGTCGATCAACGTCGAAAGCGGCCTGAACGATGGCCTCGCCCTACCCTTCGTCTTGTTCGGTGCCATCCTTGCCTCAGAAAGCGCCGCGGGTACGGATGGGTTGATGATGATGGCCATCACCCAAGTTGTTCTTGGGCCGCTCGTTGGCATCGCCGTGGGTTGGAGTACGGCGCGCGCACTTGATTACGCGCAGCAACGCGACTGGATCGTGGAAAGCGCGCAAGCCATCGTGTTTCTAGGGACGGCTTTTGTCAGCTATCTTGGCTCTGAACTTGTTGGCGGAAACGGCTTTATTGCAGCTTTTGTGGCGGGCGCCGTCGTTGGTAATGTCTATCGCCACGACCTACACTTTATCACCGAATTCATGGAAGGAACCGGTCAGTTATTGACCATGGCTGCATTCCTGATTTTTGGCGCACTTATGTTGCCGGATGCTTTGGGGCATATAAATTGGCCCACAGTTGCGGTTGCGGTGGCTTTTCTGACCTTTGTGCGGATGCTGCCCATATTCCTGTCGCTTGCCGGCACAGGCCTTGCAGTTCGCGACAAGTTGTTTCTGGGCTGGTTCGGACCGCGTGGGCTTGCCTCAATCCTTTTCACTTTGATCATGATGGAAGAGTTCGACCTGCCCCATGCAGAAGAGTTGCTAGCCTGCGTTTCGCTGACGGTCGGCTTGTCTGTTTTGCTCCATGGGGTGAGCGCAACGCCGCTGGCCCGTTACATCGGTTCATTCGGGCAAAACCCGCAATCCGAACCCTAGGGGAACACTGCCCATTTCGTGGAACGTGCAAACCGCGTCGTGCGATTATCAGCTGCGAGTGAGGATGCTCCTGCAACGCTGTAAAGCAACGTAGACAATCGCCCAGCGTAACCCATCAAAAAAATGTAGCTATGGCTTGATTGTGTAAGCTCTTCCTGACATTTTAGGTGTAAGCGGATCACAGTTCGATCCCGCAGTGCGCATGTCTGACCGTCGCCAACTCTTGCCATTCGGCAATGGCGACGTAGCTTATTACATGCGCCGCCTTTCATCGGTGGAGCACACCCGGTCGAAAGGATGGACCATGGCGAAAGTGATTACTCGGTATTTTGACGATTTGGACGAACTCAAATCAGTCACCACAGAGCTCGTCAAAGACAAGAAGTTGCCACGGCACATCGTGCGCGCATATGACGACGCAGACGGTCTTGTCGAAGCCCTCACCGCCAAAGGTGTCGTTCCCGGAACAGCTCAAGCTTACCAAGAACGCATGGCCAAAGGTGGAGCAGTTTTGATGGTGCTCGCGGACTACACACCACTTGGAGTCGCGCGCATCACCCGCGAGACGCTGGCTGAGTCCGGCGCTGCGGCCCTTGACGGCTTCCCCGAAGAAGCAGTCATTCCTTTCAAGCCCGGTGCAACAAGCAGCGTGCTCTCAGGTGGTCCGCTGATGCTGTCACGCAGGCTGGATCAGGAAAGCTCGAATTACTTTATGGCTGACCGGCCCGTTCCGCATCTGACTGAAAAAATGCCGACTCCGGATCCGGTGATCCCTCCTCATGGGCGCATGGCAAGCTGGCCGATTGGATTGTTGCTGCAAGGCAGCATCCGCTTTGGCCGGTTTCCGTTCGATCTGTTGGTCCCAGGCCACAAATTTATGGCCAAGTTCCCGTTCGGGCACATCATACCGGGGCACAAATTCATGGCCAAGTTCCCCTTCGCCCACATCGTGCCGGGCCACAAGTTCATGGCCAAGTTCCCCTTTGGCCACATCGTACCGGGTCACAAATTCCAAGCGAACTTCCCGATCGGGCATCTGGTGCCAGGACACCGTCGTATGGCAAATTGGCCTTTCCCGCTGTTGATGAACGGCAAGCGGCCTTCGGTCCCGATGCCAGGTGGCAGCTCAAAATTCTGGGCAAAAAAACCCATCGACCATTTGGTGCCAGGCCACAAATTCCAGGCGAAATTTCCCTTCGCCCACATCGTGCCGGGGCACAAGTTCATGGCGAAGTTCCCGTTTGGCCACATCGTGCCTGGCCACAAATTCATGGCCAAATTCCCGTTCGCTCATATCGTACCGGGACACAAATACATGGCAAAGTTCCCGTTCGGTCATACCGTGCCGGGGCACAAATATATGGCGAACTGGATTTTCCCGCATACCGAAGCAAAAGGTGCCTAAAAACCAATGTGACTTGGGCACCGAAGGACTGGCGCCCAAGTCCGCAATTGAGTGAGCGTTCTCTTTATTGTTTGCACTGTTGTCACCATCGGCGCGGCTTTGCGCCACGTGCGGGTGCGCGGCCCCTTTACCGTCCCTGCCCCAAACCCTATATAAACGGTCAGGAACAGTGCGAGGCCCGTCATGAACCAATCCAACGATCGTCTTGAAGGGACCCCGCTTATTGCGCCGTCTTCTACGGATCACCCGTTGCATGAGGCAATCGTCGAGGCGTGCCGGTCTGTTTATGACCCCGAGATTCCGGTCAATATCTATGAACTGGGCCTAATATACACCATTGAAATCAATGACCAAAATGAGGTGCACATCGTGATGTCCCTCACGGCCCCCGGCTGCCCTGTGGCGGGTGAGATGCCGGGCTGGGTGGCTGATGCAGTTGAACCATTGCCCGGTGTCAAACAGGTCGACGTTGATCTGACGTGGGAGCCGCCCTGGGGCATGGAGATGATGTCTGATGAGGCGCGCCTTGAGCTCGGTTTTATGTAGGTCTTTGCAAAGGCTCTACTGAACCAGCATCAAACTGTCGTTTCGGGCAACAAATACCGTCACTGGCGCGAGCCAAAATGGCGGACTTAATAGTAGTCCCCGAAGGAGCCTTTGATGCGCTGCATTGCTGTTTGTCTGCTACTCGCAACCCTTCCAACAATCCTTTCGGCGAATGGTCCTGTAATCGATTATGGCCCCCGCCCGGCGTACCTGATCGACAAACTGCCGGACGGGGCGTTGAAATCCAAACTGCAAAGCTGCGCGGGTCAGACCCCAGCCAAATCTGATTTCTCGATCAGTCACCGCGGCGCGCCCCTGCTGTTTCCCGAACACACCGTCGAATCCAATGTCGCCGCGGCGCGGATGGGTGCGGGCATTCTGGAATGTGATGTCACCTTTACCAAGGATCTGGAACTGGTCTGCCGTCACGCCCAAAACGATCTGCACACCACCACCGACATTCTTGTCAGCGATCTGGCTGGCACCTGTATGACGCCCTTTACTCCTGCTGATGGCGACACGCCTGCCGCTGCGGAGTGCCGCACATCCGATCTGACGTTGGCCGAGTTTCAAACCCTGACGCCCAAGATGGACAGCGCAGACAAAACGGCCACAACGGCGGAGGCGTATCAGGGCGGTGTCGCAGACTGGCGAACAAACCTGTACTCCGATGATGCGCACCTGATGACCCATACAGAGTCCATCGCCCTGTTCAAAAACCTTGGTGCCAAGTTTACACCTGAGTTGAAATCACCAGCGGTAAAAATGCCGTTCAACGGGTTTTCTCAGGCAGATTTTGCGCAAAAGTTGATCGACGAATACAAGGCTGCGGGCATCCCCGCCTCAGACGTCTGGGCGCAGTCATTTAACCTTGAAGACGTCCTCTACTGGATTGGAAATGAACCAGAGTTTGGCGAACAAGCCGTGTACCTCGTCGATCATTACCGCATCGGCGGGTTTGACCCGCAAAATTCCGACAGTTGGCCTTTGCCATTGGCCAGCTACGCTCAACAGGGTGTGCAATTCATCGCCCCGCCCCTGTGGATTCTGTTGACCACCGAGAACGGCCAGATGGTGCCGTCTGAATGGGCCAAACACGCCCGTGCTGCCGGTCTGAACATCATCACATGGACACTTGAGCGTTCTGGACCTTTGGCCTCTGGCGGAGGCTGGTACTTCCAGACCGTTTCGGATGTCATCACCCATGACGGCGCCGTTTTTGAAGTGCTGGATGTACTGGCACAGGATGTCGGTGTGGTTGGAGTCTTTTCCGATTGGCCGGCGACGACCACCTATTACGCCAACTGCATGGGGCTGTAACCCACACCTAGTCGCTCGGGTCACCCACAGCGCCATGTACAGGCCCGCAAAGAGCCGCCGTACCTCCGCGGCCCGTTTATTCAGTTACAGCCTGCGCAAGATCCACATAACCACGCGTCGCCGACGTAGTTTGCGTTTGCGCAAATGCTCTGCCTCTTTCATTTTTGCAAATGCCGCCTGCTCTTGCGCATAGATACTGTTCAATTCCAGAGGCTTATATGGGTGCAGCATGGGTTCTCCTTTCGTGTTGCCCTTAAGGTGTCACAGCAGAACGGCCATTGTCAGACCCTACGTTCGCACTTAGACTTTCAAATATGCAAATCACTGATTGGACAGACTTTGGATTGTTCGCCGCCGTTGCCCGATCCGGGTCACTGGCGGGGGCTGCACGTGAAACGGGCCTCAGCCAGGCGACCCTGTCGCGCCGCATGACTGCGCTTGAACAGCGCACAGGCCGACGGTTGTTTGCGCATGGATCGGCTGGGTACACCCCAACAGCCGAAGGACGCGCGCTGCTTGAGCGGGCCAAGAAAATGGAGGCCGCCGCACGCGACATTGCCCATTGGTCCGCTGCTCAATCCGGCCCACCCCACGTTCGCATATCAGCGGGCACCTGGACGTCCGAGCGGTTGGCGCACCCTGACCGACTATTGGTCAGCAAACGCGGCGTGGACCCCCGAGTTTGTCAGCTGCAACCGCGACATGGATATTGAGCGACGCGAGGTCGACATAGGCGTGCGCAACCGCCGCCCCACCCATCCGTGGCTTGCTGGTCGGCGCACCGGGACTGTGGAACATGC
The DNA here is from genome assembly GCF_039945315.1 of Tateyamaria sp. Classification (GTDB taxonomy): domain Bacteria; phylum Pseudomonadota; class Alphaproteobacteria; order Rhodobacterales; family Rhodobacteraceae; genus Tateyamaria. The sequence continues at coordinate 102,825 of NZ_JBDUXB010000036.1, forward strand.
CGCCTTTGCCTTATCGGATGACATCACCGGCTGGATTGGGCCCAGTGATGACACCTCTACCTTGCCATCAGAGGCATGGACCATCACTCACCATGGCCCCGATATCGTCGCCGTTTCGAACGAACCCACAATCCGTCTCGCTTTGGCCCGCAGCGGCATTGGTCGCGTTGTTTTACCCACGTTTGCAGCGGCTTGCGTGCCGAAATTGATCCAAGTGTCACCGATAATTAAGGCGTTAACAGCCGAAGAATGGCTGGTGTGCCATCAGGACACGCGCCACGACCCGGCGATCCGCGCCGCGTTGGATGCGCTGGCCATTGGGCTGCGCGCACCCGCATAGGGGCGGGCCCATCACAGGCATCACGTGGCATCAGGGTCGCACCCCTTGCGTGACTTGGGTGAAGACCCTACTTTAAAACCAACTTAGCAACAGGCAGAGCCCATGTTCTCGATCCCCGGCAAACAGGCCGTCAGCATCACCGATCGCGCCGCTGCGCACATCTCCAAACTGATGGAGAAAGAGGGCCATTCCGGCCTGCGTATTGGTGTGAAAAAGGGTGGGTGCGCAGGCATGGAATACACCATGGAGTACGTGGACACGCCTGATCCAAACGACGAAGTGGTCGAACAGGACGGCGCCAAGGTTCTGATCGCCCCCATGGCGCAGATGTTCCTGTTTGGCACCGAAATCGACTATGAAACTTCGCTGCTGGAATCCGGGTTCAAGTTCAACAATCCTAATGTCTCTGACGCGTGCGGTTGCGGCGAATCCATCAGTTTCAAAGATGTCGAGGAACTGAGCGCCGAACGCAGCGCCTGACATGGCCGTGTCGGGCGAAGAGATCGCCCACGCGCTTGATCTCTTCACAGATCTTGGCCCTCTGACCACCCGCAAGATGTTTGGCGGACTGTCGATTTATTGCGACGGCGTTATCTTTGCCATCCTGATGTTGGACGGGCGTTTGCTGCTTAAAGGTCAGGGACCGATGCGGGAACGGTTCGACGACATGGGCATGGAACGCTGGGCCTATACCCGTAAGGACGGCAGTGCGACACATATGCCCTACTGGCACCTGCCCGAAAGCGCGCTGGATGACCCCGGAGAGGCCGTTGATCTGGCACGGGCCGCTTTGCAGCACTTGTAAGGCGGGCGTGTCGCGCGCCTTGCTTCAGGTCTTTTGCTGCAAGTGCAGGTAAGTTTCGCGGAACCTTGCGCTCAGGTGATCCCCCGCAAGGATCTTTCGCTGTCCGTCAGGGGCCACATTGGTGTCATAGCTGGGGTTGAAGAACAGCGGCACCGATATCCGTTCGGCCTGTCCGCCCACCACCCGGTGCGGAGTCGCTTTGACCTGCCCGTCTGTCCAAAACTCCAGCATTTCGCCAAAATTGATGATGAACTCGCCCGGTGGCGCTGACAGCGGAATCCAGCCCCCACCCCTCTGGCGCACCTCTAACCCCGGCGAGCCGTCCGTCGCCAACAGCGTGAGGCACCCATAATCCGTGTGCGTCGCGATCCCGAAATCACGCGTCCCCGCCCATGCGGGGCGTTCGGGGTAATAGTTACCCCGCAGCAGTGCCATGGGCGTATCAAAGGACCGCGAAAAGCGATCCGCATCCGCACCGAGGCAAAGCGCAATCGCGCCAAGCAGATCCATCGAGACCGCACAGGCATCGACGTAGTATCCGGTGATCACCCCACGAAAGGCGTCATTCTCTGGCCATAGATTGGGTGCGTAAAAAGGCTGCGCACTCAGCGGGTGGCTGCGCGGCAGTTCGTACCCCACATCAAAGAACTGTTTGTAATCAGGGTTAGCGTCCGGATCGACCTGTTCTGATCCTGCGGCACCCCACCCTCGGTTCGACCCCGTACGCGCCATATTCAGTGCTTGTTTGGCGGCCTCCGGCTGTTTGAAAAAGGCGCGGTAGACTTCGATTACTTCAACGACGCGCGCGCGAGACAGGGCCGTGTTAAACACCGTGGCAAAGCCAACGCCCGTGGCCGCCTCGCGCAGCGCCGCAAGGCTTTCTGCGTCATTGGCCGCGAGGGCTGCTGCATCAATCCTTGGGATCCTACTCATATCACCTCTCACACTCTTTCCGGCAGCCCTAGCGCAGGCATCACCGCGATGCTAGGTCCAAGGCGGACAGAGCGAAAAAGGAGACACGGCATGCGGCGGACACTGGCAGCGGGCAATTGGAAAATGAACGGCGATGCGGCCATGTTGGAGGCTTTGGGGCACCTGCAAGCCCCCGGTGGAGATAGCGCGCCAGATATCCTGATTTGCCCACCCAGCACGCTTTTGGTGCAGGCCGTGGCCGCAAGCAAAGACAGTCCGGTGTCCATTGGCGGACAAGACTGCCATTCAGCGGCATCTGGCGCACATACGGGTGATATCTCTGCCGCAATGATCAAAGCGACGGGGGCCAGCGCCGTGATTGTTGGCCACTCTGATCGGCGGGGCGACCATGCTGAAACCAACGCAGATGTGCGCGCCAAGGTCGAAGCCGCCTGGGGCGCTGATCTGCTGGCCATTCTGTGCATCGGCGAAAGCGAGGTGGAACGAATGGGCCCCGACACGCTTGATATCATAGCGGCCCAGCTTGACGCCTCCATGCCTGATGGCGCGACGGGCGAGAAACTGGTGATTGCTTACGAACCCATCTGGGCCATCGGTACGGGCCGCGTGCCCACGCTTGAGCAGATAGTTGAGACGCACGACATGATCCGCGCCCGTCTTGTTGCGCGGTTCGGGTCCCAAGGTGATTCCATCCGGATCCTCTATGGCGGCTCGGTCAAACCTTCCAACGCTGCCGAGATCTTCACCGCCGAAAACGTGGATGGGGCCCTTGTTGGCGGGGCGTCTTTGAAGGTCGCGGATTTCCAACCGATTATCGACGCGCTTGCTGCATCCTGATCCCCTTACATCTTTGCAGAACATGCGGCGGGGTAGCGTCCCCGGCCGCTTGCAAAGACCATAGCAGACTGAAAAACCCGTCCCATGCTGAGCCAGTCCCCGCACCATCCGTCCTTTATCCAAAACTCATACGACTTCTATGATCATGCCCGCGCGTCGGGCCCCGTGGCGTTCTGGAAGGACTATGGCATGCTGGCCGCTTTTGATCACGCCACGGTGCATACACTTCTTAGGGACAAACGGCTGGGGCGGGCCGTGCCCGAAAGCCGCAAAACACCCATCCCGGATCATTTGAGCGCGTTTTACGCGGTCGAGCAGCATTCGCTGCTGGAACTGGAACCGCCTGAGCACACCCGTCTGCGCCGGCTTGTCTTGCATGCGTTCACGTCGCGTCGCATTGCCGGTCTTACCCCTGATATTGAGGCGATTTGCGCCGACCTTCTTTCGAACATGCCGAAGGGCGCGTTCGATCTGATCCCGGCCTATTGCCAGCTGGTTCCTGTGCGCGTGATTGCCCGCCTGCTTGGCGTGCCCGAGTCTCTTGCCCCCGATCTGCTGCGCTGGTCGTCGGCCATGGTGGCGATGTATCAGGCCGGGCGCACTCGCGAGATCGAGGACGCAGCGAATACCGCAGCCGTTGAGTTTGCGGGTTTCCTCCGCGGCTACATCGAAGAACGACGCGCTGACCCGGCGGATGATCTGATCAGTGAGCTGATTGCAGCACAGGACGACGCAAGGCGTCTCAGCCCGGACGAAATGATTGCAACCATCGTGCTGTTACTCAACGCAGGTCACGAGGCGACGGTTCACAGCCTTGGAAACGCAGTGAAGTGCTTGATTGAAACAGACACAACAAGCGCGCTTGGCCCCGATACGCGGGACAACGCGATTGAGGAGCTACTGCGGTATACCCCGCCGCTGCACATGTTCACGCGCTATGCCTACGAAACGATGGAGGTGGGGGGGCACACCCTGAACCCGGGCGATGAAATCGCATTGATGCTAGGGGCCGCGGGACGAGACCCTGCCGTGTTTGCTGATCCACACCAGTTTGATCCGGCACGAACCAAACCCGCCCACCTCGCCTTTGGCGGCGGGCTGCACTTTTGCGTCGGCGCACCTTTGGCGCGGCTTGAGATGCAGATCGCCCTGCCCGCCCTGTTCAACCATGCCCCCAATTTGCAGATCGCCAAGCCACCGCAATTTGCCGACAGCTATCATTTTCACAAACTTGATGAATTGGTCGTGGAGGCAGTGTGAGGCGGCTTGGCCAGTTTTTTGGCTAGGGTAATGGCGGCGCCTGCTGATAATATGTCGGAATGGTTCAGGACTTTAGACAAGCAGCGGCATGATCACCGAGATCGTCAAACCCGATGACCCCGTTGGCGACGTCTTGTTCAACTGGCTTCCCTTCCTTGGTGTCGTGGCCGTTGGTGTTGTCGGGGTGTTTATGCTGGTGCTTGGCTTTCGCACTTATGTGAAGGCGGCAATGCTGCGTAAATACGGCGTGAAAGGACGCGCTGTTATAACTGAAAAGTGGATAAAAAAGGGCCATGTCGACCGCGAGGAACGCCATCGCGCGACGCCGCCTAAATATCACTATTTGCGTTTCGAGAGATCCGAAAACGGCCAGACCCATGCAGAGAAAGAAGTTGCCCTCATTGACCTGTGGCGCGCGGTCGAACCGGGCGACGAAGTCGATGTGGTTTACCTGCCCAATGGCGCGCTCATGCGTCTGGCGGGTTGGTCGCACACAATCGGGCACGGAGCCGGTGTCGTACAGCTCGGCGCGGGTGCGCTGATGGTGTCGGCTTCGGTCGGCATGATCATTCCCGGTGCGTTTTCCGCAATGAACGGACCCGCCTACAAAACCATCGCGCCTGACTGGAAAAAAGAACAGGCCGAAGTACTGCTGGTCGGCGACCCTGCCGACCCGTATCTACGCCTCTTTGCACCACGTAAGAAATATATCCGTGTGGTGTTCGGAGACACCCATGGCGGCGCTTTCATGAGTAACATTCGAATGGTTCTGGTCACGCCCTCGCAAATCGACGAGCTCCAGATTTCAGATGGAACGATCCTGGCAGCCTGGATGGATCCCCAAGACGAGTACAACGCTATCCTCGACCTTGAACGCGACCCAAACCTGCGCTGACACCTGTTGCGACGGTTGGAACAGTTTATGCTTGTAGAGTGCCAGGTGCCTTTCGCCTTCACGGCAAGACTTGACCCAAGTTGGAAATCAGGCCTTGGCGCAAGATACAGCGAGTGAATGCTGTGAGCTTTTTGAAGACGTTCATGCCGATCACACCAAACGACTGCTCATATCCGGAAGCAGTTCTTTAGTTGGCCGACAGGATGCAGCAATACAAACTCTATGCCGGGCAAACACCGTCCAGCAATTAGGCTCTGAAATCTCGAAGAACTTGTCCCGCATTTATCGATGTGCGCTCGCCGTTTCGCATCGAAAGTTTCCCGTTCACCAGCACATGCGCGATGCCTGATGCATAGCGCCTTGGATGTTTCGCCGTTGCATTGCTCGCAATCACCGACTTGTCGAACACGCAGATGTCCGCGTGATATCCCGGCCGTAAGCGTCCGCGCTCTTTGATCCCGAGCCTGTCCGCTGGGATTGAGCTGATTTTGGCGATCCCTTGTGCCAGCGACAGCACCTGTCGGTCTCGCACGTAATACTGCAGAAACCGCGCCGCCCAACCGTAGCCCGACAATGATCCGATGTGGTCTTTCAGAATGCCGTCATTGGCAATCGCCACAGTGTCCGAGATCACCGCGCATTCGTCCTGTTCAAGGCACAGGTCCACGTCGGAATTTCGGAAAGACTTGGATGACCACATGCACGCCATCATGTTCTCACCCTCCTCAAGAAGGATATCGAGCACTGCATCATAAGGGTGGCAGTTCCGCATGCGGCCAATCTCGGCGAAATCCATGCCAACGATGTCTTTGTTCTCGGTGGCGTTCAGCAAAACTATGTCAGACCACTTCTCGGCCTTTACGATTAGCCACATGGGCTGTGGGTTGGCCTTGATCTTCTCGCGCGCCTCTGGATCGGCCAGCCGTTTCATCACCTCGTCGATGCCTCCTGCTTGTGCCCACGAGGGCAGAATGGCGGCCATCAATGTGTGGTTCCAATCGTGCGGAATGACATCGAAAGCGATGTCGCAGTCGTATCGGCGCGCAAGGTCGATCATCTCGAGTGTGTGTTCCATGGCGTAATCCGGCGCGCCGAACTTGGGTTGGATGTGGCTGATCTGCAGTTTTGCACCTGATTGTCGCGCAGTGGCGATGGCTTCGCCGAAGCCAAGATCATAGTGCGTATCGCGGTTGCGCACGTGGGTGGCGTAGAGCCGCCCGCGTTTGGCTGCCACTTCACACATAGGCACAAGATGCTCAGGCGCGGCGAGGATGCCGGGAAAATACTCGAGGCCGGACGAAAATCCTCCCGCGCCTTCGTCCATACATTGATCGACCAGCCGGGCCATCTGAGCGACCTCATCGGCCTCACCTGCGCGCATGTCACCGCCGAGGACCGCGCGATGGATCGTGCCGTGGCCGACAAAGGCCATGACGTTCACGCCCAAATCCGTTTCGTCCAAAACGTCCAAGTATTCGCCAAAACCGTGCCAGTTTTTGTGTTTGGCATCATTCGTGTGCCAGGGCGCGACGCGCTTGATCTGGTCATAGCTGACGACCGGTGCGCAGGAGATGCCGCATTGCCCGATCACTTCCGTCGTCACGCCCTGATGTACCTGACTTTCAGCGCGGCCATCGGCAATCAGGGTGAAATCTGAATGGGTATGCATGTCCACGAAACCGGGTGAAACACTGAGCCCTCCGACCTCTATAACCTCCGCCGCGTTTGCATGGTTGATCTCACCCGCAGGTGCGATCTCAGCAATGCGGCCGCCCTTGACTGCGACGTCACCAACAAACCCTTGGGCGCCGGTGCCGTCGAACACTTCACCACCCTTGAGAATAAGATCGAACATGCCTTTGCCTCCCTAAAGTGCAGGCCCATAAAGCCAATTGGGCAAGATTGTCGCGATGTCCGGGAACGCAATCAGGATCAGCATTCCCACAATATAGGCCGCGATGAAGGGCAGCACGGCAACCGATATACGTTCGATGGAGATGCCCGAAATCCGCGCCGCAACGGTCAGGTTGGCACCCAAGGGTGGCGTTAGAAAACCAATCTCGCAGGTGATCACCGTGAAGATACCGAACATCACCGGGTCAACACCCAAAGAAAGCGCGAGAGGCAGGAAGACTGCTGTGAAAAGAACAATCTGCGCAAGGCTTTCCATAAAGGTACCGATGAAGATGTAGAAAATCCCAATCAGCAGCAACACGAGGTACTTGTTGGTAGTGAGCGCCGTGATACCTTCCTGCACCGCGCTGGGCACATCATAAAACGCAGTCAGTTGTCCAAAGGCCAGCGTCGGCGTTAGCAGGATGAGAATCCCGGTCAACAGGGCCGTGAACCGCAGCGCGTCGATGATCTTTTTCAGCGTCAGTTCGCGGTAAATGAATAGGCCGACGAAGAGAGAGTAGAACACTGCCACGCCCGCCGCCTCTGTCGGGGTGAATGCTCCGCCATAGATACCACCTAGAATGATGACTGGTGCGCCGATGGACCATTTCCCCTCCCATGCCGCTCTCAGGAACGGCCCCCATGAGAACGGGTCGCCGTCTCCGCCGTAACCACGCCGTCTCGCGATGATGTAGGTGGTGATCATCAGGAGGACAGTCACCATGAATCCCGGCAAAATCCCTGCAAGAAACAGGCGGGGAATCGAAGTCTCTGAGACCAGCCCGTAGATGATCAGTAGGTTCGAAGGGGGGATGAGGCTGCCCAATGCGCCTGCGCTGGCGGTTATTGAAGCGGCGAATGGCACGTCATAGCCTTCGCGTTTCATCGCGGGCACAGTGACAGAGCCGATGGCGGCGGTCGTCGCCGGACCTGAGCCTGAAAGGGCTGCGAAGAGCATACAGGCAAAGACTGTGACCAGCCCCATGGACCCGCGATAGGCGCCGACGAGGTTTGTCGCGATTCCGATCATGCGCGTGGCCATGCCGCCCACTTCCATCAATCTTCCTGCCAGAACGAAGAGCGGAATGGTGAGCAGTGGAAATGGAGTGAGAGACCCGTAGCCCGTCTGCGCCAGCAGGGTGTAGGGAATGTCGATGATGTAGATCGCCACCGCCGTTGTGAGACCGACTGCGACAAACAACGGGATGCCCATGATGGTGAGCACGACAAAACAGATGGCAATGATTGCAAGAGGACTCATATGTGTGCTTCGTCCTCTGGCACGCCGTCGTCGCCGTTTTCGTGCAGCATGCCTGGCAGACCCTGCATCCCGTCGTGCCACCAAGCCACGTAGGTTTGGGCCAGTCGCAGAAGCATCAACGCATAACCAATCACCAGAATTGTTTGCGGATAGAACTGGTTGATGCCGAGGCTTGGTGAGGTTTCGGGGAAACGCCAGAAAATGTAGAGATAGTCGTAGCTGACCTTCAGCATGAAGACGCAGAACAAGGCCCAAAGGATATCAGCGGTCACGACCACGACCTTGCCAAAGCGTTCGGGCAGTGACTGAACGGCCACCATGATACGGATGTGGAAACGCTCACGAACGCAAAGCGAGGCGCCGGTGTATACCGCCCAGACCATTGCCATCGACGCAGTTTCTTCGGTCCAGTGCAATGCCACTTCGAAGATGTACCGTGCAACGACCTGCGCAAATACGGCCACCGCTATGATCACGAGGCACGTGCAGCAGATCAATTCCTCTATATGCCGCTCGAGCCATCGCAGGGCTTGCATCGTGTGATCTCCTTCGGCCTTGAGCGGGCATGGCTAAAGGGGAGCGCGCAGCCCCCCTTCGAAATACTCGCTTTATTCAGCCGCGGCTTGGATCATTTTGACCAGTTCGACGAATTCCGCGCCGCGTTGTTCGGCAAACTGTGCCTGAACGCCCTTGGCCGCTTCAACGAAGTCGGCCTTGTCAGGGTCAGTGCGCGCCATGCCGCCTTCGGTGGCCAGCCAGTTGCGCACCTCTTCTGTCTCAGAGGCAACTTGCTGAGCGAATTCGGCGCCCGCGTCGTTTGCTGCTCGCGTGATCTGTTCACGCTGTTCATCGCTCAGCTTTTTCATGAAGTTGTCTGATGCAAACAGCGGCGCAAAGGCGACAAAGTGCTCGAGAATGACCAGATGCGGTTCGAACTCGTAAAACTTCATGTCGCGGATAAAGGAGGTGCCGTTGTCACCACCATCCACTGTGCCGGTCTGTAGGGCTGTGGGCGTTTCGGACCACGCCAGCGGCACCGGGTTTGCGCCAAATGCTTCAAACGTGGCAATCATAACCTCGTTTTTGGGGACCCGGATCTTCAGACCATCCATGTCGGCCATGGTATTGACTGGACGAACTGAGTTGTAAAAGTCGCGATAGAGTGCGGGGCCAAAGGCCAGCATGTGCACACTGGTGTCAGCCTGCAATTTATCCTTCATCATCTGCCCGACGTCGCCATCCAGCACTTTGGCCAGGTGCTCTTTGTTCTGAAAAATGTACGGCAGGACGGTGACGTCCATCAGTGGCCAATGCGGAGACACGTTGTTCGCGGTGATGAAAAAGCCATCGACAGTGCCCAGTTGCATAGCCTTGAATGCTTCGTCTTCGGAGCTGATCTGGTTACAGCAGCGCAGTTTTACATCGATGGCCCCATTCGTGTATTCTTCGGCCTTCGCTTCGAAAATCTTGCCAAAACGACCATAAAGCGACTCTTCGGGTGCGCCAAAGCCCACGTTCATAGTCAAATCCGCCGCTGCAGCAGGCAGCGCCATAACGCCGGCCAGCATCATGCCAGCCGTGGTTTTCAAAACGGTTCTTCTGATCATTTGAGACCCCCCTAATAGGATGCATTTTTTGATTTTTTCGGCACGCGCCTTTCTTAGCCGAGCATGCAACAACATGCTGCGTCAAGTTTTTTGATGTGGACGGCCATGGACGCAGAAGCGGTTTCAAGCCAGTGTAACCGGCGAAGGTGAGGGAAGATGACCGACATTCAAGTGATCAAAGCGCGCAAAATCCTGACAATGGATCGCGCAGTTCCAGATGCGACGCATGTCGCGATCAAAGACGGTCGCATACTGGCTGTGGGAGACGCCTCATGCGCCGAGCAGTGGGGGAGCTTTACCATTGACGACAGCTTATCAGAAGCTGTCCTGTTACCCGGTTTTGTCGAAGGTCACGCGCATCTGATGGCCGGCTCAATCTGGGATCACTCCTATGTCGGCTACCACGACCGAACCGATCCGCAAGGTACCTTCTGGCCAGGAATTTCCTCGACTGATGAGGTGGTCAAACGTCTAAAAGGGGTGGCGGATCATGCGCCGGATGGAGCCCCTGTATTTGGCTGGGGGTTTGACCCAATCTTTTTTTCTTCTGAGCGACTGAGCCGTAAACATCTCGATATGGTTTCACCGGATCGACCCGTCGCGGTATTGTTTTCTAACTTCCACCTTATGTGCGCGAATTCCGCCGCTCTGGAGTTGGCCGGATATAGCGAAGACACACTAGCCGAAGGCGTAGTTAAGGGAGAAGACGGCGCACCGACTGGCGAGTTGCAAGAAATGGCTGCTATGTTTCCAGTTTTACGCCGGATAAACATAGATTTCCGCTCTCTCTCCCAAAGCGAGGCAGCCTTGGAAAGCTACGCGAAAACAGCGGTGCGGGCCGGGGTCACGACGATAACAGACCTGCTCTCCATGATGCAAGACGAAGATCTTGATCAGATGCTGAGCGTGACCGGACGGCATGAGTATCCTCTGCGGCTGGTTCCGGCAATCGCCGCCAGTGGGAACCCAGCGCAGATTGCAGAACGAGCGTTGAACCTGCGGGGCAAATCTACCGACAAGCTGCGGTTAGGCGCTGTAAAGGTGATGACGGATGGGTCGATACAGGGGTGGACGGCTCGCGTGCGTTGGCCCGGTTACGTCGGCGGCCAGCCAAACGGTTTATGGAACACTGCGCCTGACGAGATTTTTGCGATCGCGGATGAGTTGCATTCCCGCGGTGTCCAAATGCACATCCATGTCAACGGCGATGAGGCGGCCGAAGTTTGTTTGGACGCGCTCGAGGCAGCGGCGCGACAAAGCCCGTGGCCAGCAGCCCGCCACGTGCTTCAGCATTGCCAGATGATGGACCGGGCGCTTTATCGGCGCGCTGCCGAACTGGGTGTGGCGTGCAACGTCTTTGCAAACCACATCTGGTACTTCGGTGACCAGCATGCAGCCTTTACCATCGGATTGGACCGGGCGCGCCGTATGGACGCGGTGCGGACGGCGATTGACGAAGGAGTTAGTTGCGCAATCCATTCGGACGCGCCTGTTACTCCGTTGGGGCCGCTGTTCACGGCTTGGTGCGCGGTCAACCGACAAACAATGAGCGGAATAACACTCGGCGAGGCCGAATGCATCACGGTGGCCGAGGCACTGGAACTGATCACCCTTGGCGCCGCACGGACTCTGAAGCTGGACAGCGAGATCGGGAGTATTTCGCCGGGCAAAAGGGCGGACTTTGCCATCATTGGTGATGACCCGTTTGCAGTAGACAAAACGCAACTCAAAGACATTCCCGTGCTCGGAACTGTTTTTGGAGGGCAGATAAACTTGATATGAACCCGCTGCCGCTTTCAGTCATTGGTGGATACCTTGGCGCGGGCAAAACCACGCTCATCAATCGGCTGTTGGCGGGTGATCACGGGTTGCGCCTGACCATTCTGGTCAACGATTTCGGGGCGATCAATATCGATTCCGCTCTGCTGCAGTCAGTCAGCGAGGATACAATCGAACTGACCAATGGGTGCGTCTGCTGCACTCTCTCGGGAGACCTTTTTTATGCTGTCGGTGACGTGCTCGAGCGGCCAGTCAGACCTGATCATCTTCTGATCGAGGCCAGCGGCATCGCAGACCCCGCTAAGATCGCAAATGTGGCGCTGACCGAAAAGGATTTGCGATATAGCGGTATTCTGACGGTGATCGATGGTCTGAACTTTGCTCAGCACATGGCTGACACGAGGATTGCTCCTCAACTTTTGGCACAGGTCCACTGCGCAGACATGATCGCTGTCAGCAAGACGGATCAGCATGACGTGGAATTGACAAGAACACTCGAAGAGATTTGCATTACCAGTTGGCTCAACGCGGACGACATTGGTGCACTGTCACGCATTCTGTTTGAACCTGAACTGCCTCGAGAATTGTCGGCTTCGCGCCCGACCACGCACCCGCGCTATGTAACATGGTCCTCAAACTGTCCGGAACCTTTTACTGAACGGGAGCTGCGGTCACTCATAGCCAGCACACCTCCGGGCATACTGCGACTGAAAGCAGTCATACCAAATGCGGCAGGAGGCTATTTCGAGGTACATGTGGTTGGGAAAATCAGGCAAATCACCAGACGGTCAGATGCCGCAACACTTGGCGTCATCGCAATAGGCCTTGAAAGCGCCCTGAAAGTTCAAGCTGTTGATGAATGGTGGAACTCGACGGGGTAACCAACCGCCCCGGGACCTAGCGGTATCAGCAGGCGCGCTCCTTAGTCGAGATTAATGTCTGATTGGTCGCCGAGTTTTATCTGCTGCCCTTGCCGTTTGCGCCCAGAACGCAGGTAATGATTGATCGAGAGTTTGAGGTGGTATATTTGGGTGGGCTCATAATTGAGGGCATGACGCTCAGCACATCGAAGGCATGTGGTGTTATCTTTCGATGTAAAAATTTCAAAGATTGCTATTTGAAATGGAAGGAATTTCCATGACTATTTTGACGTCTTTTTCCGCGAGATTTGCGGCTTCGGCAATGATATTCGCTCTTGCTGCATGTAGCGCCAGCCAATCTCCTGCACCATCTGTTGGGCAGGCCCAAACCAATGAAGTTCGTATCAATAGTGCGGAAGGCGTCAAGGACTGCACGTTCTTAGGGTTTCTTGCCGCAAGTCGATACAGCGGACTGTTGTTCGCTGGGAACGGCCTAAAGAAAGCGAGGGAGGAGGCGATCAAAGACGCAAAAGCTCTTGGTGCCACTGACCTCGTTTTCACTCAGTCAAACACTGGAGTGGTACAGACCGTCGAGGGCAATGCGTATCGATGCCCAAGCTAGTATTCTCTTTGGACCACAGAATACCGCAAGTTCGTCATGCATTTCCTTGGCTGAGCGGTCTATGTCCATCTGATATGGGACCTGGTTGTGGCGTTTCAGTTCGTCATCCGAGAGGCTTGGACCACCACAGATAAGGCCCCCACTGTACTTGCTTCCGGCGTGCAAGCCGACCTTAATACTGGCGCTTCGATGCGCTCTATGCCCGCGCATCGGTCATTGACGCCGAGTGCGGCGAACAGAGGCTCTGAGTCAATCGCGCCGTGTTTTAGCTGGCGCGATATTGTCGTCCATCATAAATTTTGGATTTGTTCCTGCACCGCCCGCTGGAAGCGTCGCTGCCTCTGCCCAACTGCACCGATCTTCCATAATCCTGCGTTTGTCCGTACTCTTGATACTGCTCGCATCAGCATCAGATATGGCTCCAACACCTACGCCGGTGAACTTTTGCAAAGAACAGGCTTATGGCAATGATTTCACGTCGTTCATTTATGTCAGGATTTAGTGCCGTTGGCGCAAGCTGCCTGTTGGCCCCGCATAGTCGTGCCAATAGCCAACTCCCCTTTTTGCGCGCAACGGCGTCCACTGCACAACTCACGCCCGAAGGGTATCCATCCACAAGTGTCTGGGCCTTTTCGTCAGACGGCGCAGCGACCATTCCCGGGCCTGAAATTCGCATTAAAGCTGGCGAACGGGTGCAACGAACGCTGATGAATGAGCTGCCGCAGTCCACCGCAGTTCACTGGCACGGTATCCGGATCGACAACGCCATGGATGGTGCCGCCCCATTGACACAGGCGCCTGTGGAAACGGGCGCGACGTTTGACTATGACTTTGTCTGTCCGGATCCCGGAACATACTGGTATCACTCTCACAACCGGAGCAGGGAACAGGTTGCCCGCGGGTTGGCCGGCTCGTTGATTGTCGAAGACGTCGAACCTTGGCTGGGTCTCCCCGGCGCAGCAACCCGGGAAATCACACTGGTTCTCGACGACTGGTTGCTGAACGAGGATGGGTCGATCGTTGAGGGACGTTGGGACGACCTTCATGCAGCAGCGCACGCTGGGCGCATGGGAAACACAGCAACTGTAAATGGTCAGTCTTTCCCACATTTTGGCCTTCGCCCTCGGGAAAGGGTCCGGCTTAGAACAATCAACGTCGCCACAGACCGCATCATGCCAATCAGCTTACCAGGATTGTCACCAAGACTGATTGCGCTGGACGGTCATCCCGTCACGCCGCGCGACGTTGAAATTGTGGAATTGGCGCCTGCGCAGCGGGCAGACATCGTTATCGATGCGCCTGTCAGTGCTTCAACACAGATTGGCCTGATGCTCGATACAGGCAGAAGCAATCAGGTGGAAATGGCGGCTTTCCAAATCGAGGGGGAGCCAGTGGAGGTCGCGCAGGAACCTGTGCGCCCACTGCCCTCCTGGAAGACTCTGGCTGCGCCCGATCTCTCCTCGGCAAAGATGGAACCTTTACGCATTGAAGGTGGAGCTATGCGTGGCATGGACGAGGCGATGTACCATGGCAAGACGATGGGATTTCGTGAACTGACGTCTCACGGGATGGCATGGGCGTTCAACGGTGTCGCCCACGGCATGGATGATCCAATGTTTGAAGCAAGCCTTGGTCGAACTGTTCTCATGGAACTGTCGAACCGCTCCGCATTTCCGCACGGAATTCACGTTCATGGGCATCACTTTACCATTCTGACACGCAATGGCCTTTCCGACCCGAACAAAGATGTCCGCGATACAGTTTTAATTGGCGCGGACGAAGTGGTGGAAATTGCGTTTGTTGCTGACAACCCAGGCAAGTGGATGATCCATTGCCACATGCTGTCTCATCAAGCGAGCGGGATGATGGGCTGGTTCAAGGTGGCTTAGGTGAAGTTATTGGACGGCTGATGCCGTGAACTCTGTTCGCAAATCAGATTTTGCGCCCAGCGGGCTGAACTGCTGGTCTGGGCAACCTTGTTGTACTTTCAGACCAGAATTGCGTGATGCGGCTCTTTGATTTGGCTCAGAAGTACCGGGCATCCATTTAGAAGCACGCGAATGCCATACAGCGGCGCAATGCAGTCGCGTCAGTGGCTCATGCTTCAAGCGGCAGCATAGTGGTCGACTTGATCTCTTCCATCGGGCTAAGTGTTCCGCTGGGGGCCACAGGACACAAAAGACGGTAGTTGCTCTAACCCATTCAGGAGCCTACCCAAATGACCAAAGCGAACCTCACCTTAAAATTCACTGACAAGACCATCGCCAACGCCCCTGATCAAACAGGGAAAACCGCAAAAGGTCGCGCTCACAGCAATCATGCGGAAGCTCATTGAGCTCGCCAACACATTGATCAAAGCAGATCGAGAATGGGTTCAAAACCGCGCTTGACCAAGACGGATACTCGAAGCGGTCTTGCGGTGGCGCAGCAGAGCAAGCTTGGACTGTGCACCGTAAGCAGTCATTCCCAAAATACAGTAATTTCAACGCTTTCAGAGGCGTGGATCAACGAGCGGACATTGGGCTGTCCGGAGCGGTCGTTGTACTACAGAGCCCGGTACGACCGCACTGAGCCAATTTACCGCGCAAGCAATTGCAGCAATGCGCATCCGCAGCAAATGTGCGCCCGAGTGACCCACCCAGAACTGACGTTCAGCGTATCGGCACGTAGGGAGAATTGCCTTTGGGACCCGCCTTGCTATTAGTGCAATGAGTTCACGTACGGTTATCGTTGCCAGCAAGACACGCGCAAAATGGCCGGGTCAATAGTCATGAATTGTCGTAAACCCAAAGTGGCTTCCTATTGCCTCGTAAGACCTATCGACCGCGACAACAATGTCGCTCATGATGGTTTGCAGCTCTTTGTCGAATAGAGACATTTCCATATCGCCTGCGTGAACGAAAGCGTTGCGCGACTCGATCAACGACTCAATTGAGTCGCTGAGGTTGACTTTCCGTCTCCTGTAGGGTTTTCGCATCGCGCCCACCAAATCCAACCCCGTATCAATCATCTTGAAGTTCTCACCAATGACGCTCGGTCGTTGAAAGGAAAAGCACTCAGCGATTGCACGTTCGATCTGCTTCTCAGTAGCAATCTGTTCTAGCTGGGCGTGGCTGAGGCGCGCCTTCCTTAGCACTACTTCCCGCTTGTCCGCATAGCGCAGCACCGCCGTAAAGGTCGCTCGGTAGTATTCTTCCCATACTGCGACTATGAATGGAACCAAGAGGTTGTTTGACAGAAGGCGAGGGTTCATTTCGTCAAAGAAGAAAAATGGGCCAGGAGCATCCCGCGCCAGGTCCCCTTCGAGCTTTCTGCACGAAAGGTACCACTCAGCTTTCATCAGTGCGTTGTGAAACGACCAGCGGGCAAGGTAGCATCCAGATGACAGCGGTGAAGGCGGCGGATGCTCCGGACGGAAGTAACGGTTGTTCCCCGCATCAGTCACGAAAGTTCCACCAAATATGTCGCGGACCATTTTAATGGTCTTGTTCTGATGAGTTAAATCCCAATAACTTCTCGAGATGCGTGTCCGCGTGTGGAGCTTTAGCGCCCCTTCGTCGTAATAGATGTCCAACTCAACGCCAGTCCAAGACTTGTACTCTGTTGATTCATGCCAGAAATAGGAACCAACTCTTTCGGGGATTTTGAATCCATCCCTAACTGAATTGTAGCCTAGAAGTTCCACCACCTCTTTGAGGCGTTTCACGCTGGTTCCTGCAGGCAGTTCATTTGTCGATTCATAGCTCATTATTAAACCTTATCGGGGTCAAAAGCTGATGCATAGATTCCCATTGGCACCGCAGATCAAACGCCTGCAGCGAACGGCAGATTTGTCCGCAAGGCGGTCATTGGTCGGAGATGCAGCAAACGGCGGCTCGGAGCCCAACCTGTAAATTCGATTTTCTCGCTGCGTGCGCTCGCAGCGTCAATAATGCTGCGGGGTTAAGAAAATGAATGCTGCCCTACAGCGAAAAAAGCCGTCATTGATGGAAAACGCAACGAGGATCAAGCGCCGAATTTGGACATCTTGGGGCAAACTGGCATTTTGCACATTAGACGCAAATGGCTGCATATCAGTAAACCTGCCTAACTGATAAACTATCCCATCTCGGCAATGAAAACGCTGCAACTTGCAAGACTTGGTTAGCAAGCGCCGACACTGCTACTCCTGCGCCAAAGTTTTGCTCCGCCGCATCAAAATTTGAGTAACTCGCAGCTCTCTAGGTGAGGGTTCGGAACTATTGATCCTCGATCCAGGTTTTTGCGGCCACAGCGCGTGGCAGGCCCAAGGGGCCTATAGCCAGTAACGCGAACTGATCTAGTGCAGCGTTTTCAATTCCTTCCGCACGTGCACGTCGGGTATGCGAGTGTACTGCCCCTTCAGAAGCAGCCCCAATAGCGAGGGCCAGTTTGACCAATCGTCTTTCGCGATCACTTAGAGGACCAGCGTTGGCGCACGCTTTGCCCAAATCAGAATAAGCCAACCAGATGTCTGGATGTTGTTCGGCGAGGTCTCCTGCAGCACCGGGCATCGCTTTTGTCATTTTGTTTTCCTTAGATTGAGTAGTCGTCGATAAGGGAGAAGGGCTTCGCAAACTTCACGAGATCTTCCTGATCAGAAATGCGGATGAGGTTTCCGTTCACTTCCACGCCATAGGGCTGCAAGCCCTTAAACGCTCGGCTCAGGTTTTCAGGGGTCATGCCCAAGAAAGATGCTAGCCGCTTTTTTTCCATCTTGAGCTCAAATTCTTGCGGCCCGTTTGCCAAATGTTGTTGGCGCAGCAAGTAGTTTGCTAGCCTCTCAAGAGATGTTCTAAGTTTCAGATCCTTTTGAGACTTGATCACTGATCGGTAACACTGCGCGAGTTCAGCAACGATTGCACGGGCAAAGTTGTTGTCAGCGTCAAACACTTTGCGGACATCGAGGCTTGGGATCAAAGCAATCCGGCTCTTTTCCAGCGTTTTCGCTGACATCAGATATGGCGCGTCTTTGATTGTCGCCGCCAAAATGAAGGTAGACACAGGCCGCACCGTCGCCATCGTCGTCTCGCGCCCGTTCCAGCTTGCAGATAGCCCAACTGCTCCAGAGAGAATGACATGCAAAAAGTCGCTTTGTTCGCCCTCTGTTATAAGGTCAACTTGTGCTGGAAAATTCTGAAGATATGTTCCGCGCATTAGCGTACTAAAATTCTCATGCTCCATATCAGAGAAAAGATGAAGCTCCCGGATATCCGGATGGTCCGACTCGGGCATACCCATGTGCATTTCAAAAATCTCCTTTAACATTTATCAGTTTCAGACTTGATAAATGTCAAGAGCTTGGTTGATGGTTTTTGGAGCCGCAATTAACTCCTCATAATGCCTCACATGACAAATATTGCTAACCTATTTATTTTGCTGTTTTTTTATGTGGTTCTTGATCTGGATCAAACTCTCCTACCCAAGAAAGTCCGATCGTCCTTTCAACGCGCAAAACCCGAACGGCGGGTCGTCGCAAGACAGTGAAGGGGACATAAAATGACAGGACTAAACAAACTAAAGACCTCGTGGTCCAAATTTTTCAGCGCAAGAACAGAGAAAATCAATCCTGTCCACGCTATGCGGTTCTCATTTTTTGCAGGAATTGATCCGTCTTTCCCTTGGTCGTTTTCTGGCGCCCGCCCCGTCCAGTCAACTGGTCGCGTGCGTCAGGAGGGTTGAGTTATGCACAATATCGATGGTGTAACATCTGGTGAACAGTATCGCGCGCTTGGCCTTAGCACGCTGGCGTTCACGGTGTGCTTTGCCGTTTGGACGATCTTTTCGATCATCGGCGTTCAAATCAAACAGGATCTCGGTCTCTCTGAGACGCAATTCGGACTATTGGTTGCGACGCCGGTTCTGACTGGATCGCTTAGCCGCATATTCCTAGGCGTTTGGACGGATCAGTTTGGCGGTCGCATTATGTTGCCGCTGCAAATGTTGATTACTGCCGTATCTGTTTGGTTACTGGCTTCGGTTCAAACCTATGCGGTCTTCTTGATGATCGCCCTTGGTCTTGGATTAGCAGGCGGTTCATTCATCATTGGTGTGGCCTATGTTTCGCGTTGGTTCGAAGCCGAACGTCAGGGAACCGCGCTTGGTATATTTGGTGCTGGCAACGTCGGCGCTGCGGTAACTAACTTCGCAGCGCCATTTCTGGTGATTGCGGTTGGATGGGAAGACACTGCACGCATCTATGCGGTGGCTTTGGTCATAATGGCGGTTGTGTTCTATGTCTTCGCCAAGGAGGATCCGGTTCGCCTTGAACAGCGTAAGACTGGAGCCAAACCCGTATCAGCAGCCAAGCAACTTGAACCTTTGAAAGACATCCAGGTCTGGCGCTTTGCGACCTACTACTTCTTCGTTTTCGGGGCCTTTGTTGCCTTCGCATCGTTTCTGCCGCGCTACTACGTTGGTGCTTACGGTGTTGCACTAACTTCTGCTGGTGTATTTGCGGGCATGTACTCTTTGCCGGGTTCGGTGTTTCGGGCTCTTGGCGGGTGGATGTCCGATGTCTGGGGCGCACGGTTTGTCATGTATGTGACCTTCATTGTGTCATTGGTCGTGCTGTTCGTGATGAGTTACCCACAAACAACCTATCTGGTGCAGGGTATTCCGTCAGCGGATGGCGAACCTCGGATTTTCGAATTTAGCTTTGGCATTCCGCTTTACGGTTTCGTTTTCCTGACGGTCATTCTTGGCTTTGTCATGAGCCTTGGCAAGGCGGCCGTATTCAAGCACATCCCGGTCTATTTTCCTAACAATGTCGGTGCCGTTGGCGGACTGGTTGGCATGATCGGCGGCTTGGGCGGCTTCATACTGCCAATCTCGTTCGGCATTCTTCTGGATGTGTTTCAGGTTTGGTCAGTCGTATTCATGCTGATGTTTGTGATCGTCGGGATCAGCACGATTTGGATGCATCTTGCCATTCGAAGAATGGAACGCAGAAAATACCCCGAACTGGCATCTGAGACACATCTGTCTGACGTGCCGCATTAATCCAAAATTCATCCCATCGGCGGGCGCTAGTGCGCCTGCTGAAACTGGAGGACCACATCATGGCAATATCAGAAACTCAAACTACCAATAGCGGTTACATGCTAACCGATTGGCGACCAGAAGATCCAAACTTTTGGGAAAGCCAAGGCAAACGTATAGCAACCCGCAACCTTTGGATCTCAATACCCAACCTTCTACTGGCCTTCTCTGTCTGGATGGTATGGTCCGTCGTTGTCGCCAAAATGCCTGCAATCGGGTTTGACTTCACCGTGGGGCAACGTTTCTGGTTGGCGGCACTGCCCGGCTTGTCTGGTGCAACATTGCGTATCTTTTACAGCTTCATGGTGCCTATCTTTGGCGGCCGCCGCTGGACGGCCCTTTCCACAGCCTCCTTGTTGCTACCTGCCATCGGGATCGGGTTTGCGGTTCAGAACCCTGACTCCAGCTATATGATTTTCCTGATCCTTGCGCTGATGTGTGGTTTCGGCGGCGGCAACTTTGCCTCTTCCATGGCAAACATCGCGTTCTTCTATCCCAAGAAGACCAAAGGCAATGCCCTCGCATTGAACGCAGGTCTGGGCAACCTTGGGGTTTCTGTCATGCAGTTTCTGGTGCCGTTGGTCATCACCATAGGTGTCTTCGGCGCAATCGGCGGCGAGCCACAGCAGCTTTCGGATGGGGGCCAGCTGTTCATTCAGAACGCTGGTTTTATCTGGGTGCCATTCCTTTTGGTCAGCGCAGTTGCGGCATGGTTCGGTATGAACGATATCGCTGATGCGCAGTCTTCGTTCTCCGAACAGTCGATCATCTTTAGTCGCAAACACAACTGGGTCATGTGTATCCTTTACACTGGCACTTTCGGTAGCTTCATCGGTTACGCCGCTGGCTTTCCCTTGTTGATGCGGACCCAGTTCCCCGAAGTTGATGTGCTGCGCTATGCCTTCCTTGGACCGCTTGTTGGCGCACTCAGCCGCGCTGCAACTGGCTGGGTATCCGATAAATTTGGCGGCGGCCGTGTGACCTTCTGGACCTTCCTTGCGATGATTGTCGCGGTCTTTGGCGTCATCAGTTTCCTGCCCACCATACCTGAGGCAGCTGATGGCAACTTTTGGGGCTTCTTTGCCTGCTTTATGGCGCTGTTCTTCCTGACTGGTGTAGGCAATGCGTCTACCTTCCAGATGATCCCGTCCATAATGCGCCAAGAAGTACCGCGCTTGATGCCAAATCTGGATGAGGCCGCAACCCTCAAACAATCCGAGCGTGAAAGTGCAGCGATCATTGCCTTTACTTCGGCCATCGCAGCCTATGGTGCGTTCTTTATCCCCAAGCTCTACGGCACATCGATCGCCATGACAGGCGCCCCGAATGGCGCGCTCTGGGCCTTCCTTTGCTTCTACGCCGTTTGTGCCGTGATTTGCTGGATCTTCTATAGCCGCAAATCCGCACCGGTCCCTTGCTGAACCCAACAAAAGCCATTGCGCCCGGGACCTAACCCGGGCGCAGGTAGCCAACCGAAAGGAACAAAACCATGAGCCACCTGCTCGATAAACTGAACTTTCTGGAATCCAAGAACCTTGAGATGTTTTCAGATGGTTTCGGCAAAGTCACCAATGAAGGCCGCGAGTGGGAAGACACCTATCGCAATCGCTGGCGGCACGACAAAATCGTGCGCTCCACCCATGGAGTGAACTGCACAGGCTCCTGTAGCTGGAAGATCTATGTCAAATCCGGGATCGTGACCTGGGAAACCCAGCAAACGGATTATCCGCGCACACGCGCCGACCTGCCAAACCACGAACCGCGCGGCTGTGCCCGTGGTGCAAGCTATAGCTGGTATCTGTATTCCGCCAACCGCGTGAAAAACCCGCTGGTGCGGGGCCGGTTGATGAAGGTCTGGCGCAAGATGCGCGAAACCCTGGAGCCGATTGAGGCTTGGACCAAACTACAAGCCGATCCGATCCTGCGCGCCTCTTACGTCGAAACCCGTGGCAAGGGTGGCTTTGTCCGGGCCACATGGGATGAGGCGACCGAGATTACTGCTGCGGCCAACGCGTACACCGCCAAGACTTATGGTCCCGACCGCGTATTTGGCTTCTCGCCCATCCCCGCGATGTCGATGGTGTCTTACGCAGCTGGCTCGCGTTACCTGTCGCTGATGGGCGGTGTTTGCATGTCATTCTACGACTGGTATTGTGACCTGCCACCTGCATCGCCTATGACTTGGGGCGAGCAGACTGATGTGCCAGAGAGCGCTGATTGGTACAACTCTGGCTACCTGCTGCTGTGGGGGTCCAACGTGCCGCAAACCCGGACGCCGGATGCGCACTTTTATACCGAAGCCCGCTACAAAGGCACCAAATCCGCCGTCATTTGCCCTGATTATTCAGAGGCCGCGAAATTCGGCGATGTCTGGTTGAATGCCAAGCAAGGCACCGATGCAGCCCTTGCCATGGCCTTTGGTCACGTGATCCTGCGCGAATTCCACCTTAATCGTCAGTCCGAATACTTTGAGGATTACACCCGCAAATATTCCGACTTCCCTATGCTGGTGAAGCTGGAAGAAAAAGACGGCAAGATGATCCCCGGTCGCTTTCTGCGTGCAGATGATCTGGATGGTAAACTGGGCGAGGACAACAATCCAGAATGGAAGACCGTTGCCTATGACGAGACCTCCAAAGCCTTTGTCGCGCCAAACGGATCGGTAGGATACCGCTGGGGTGAGGATGGCGAATGGAACCTTGAAGAAAGAGCGCATGCGGCCGAGACATACCTCAAGATGTCTCTGGTCCTGGAAGAAGATCATGACGACGTGCTGGGTGTCGATTTCCCCTACTTCGGCGGTGAGGCCTATGGCCAGTTCGCGACCGATGCCGATCACCCAGATGTCCTGACCCGCAACATTCCGGTCAAAAAGATCAAGACCGCCGAAGGCGAGATTGCTGTCGCCACCGTGTTTGACCTGTTCTGCGCCAACTATGGTCTGGATCGCGGGCTTGGCGGTGATTGGGTCACTGATGATTATTCTAACGACATGCCCGGCACTCCCGCCTGGGCTGAAAAAATCACAGGTGTTCCTGCGGACAAGATCGCCCATGTGGCACGTGAATTTGCGGACAACGCTGAGAAAACTAATGGTAAGTCGATGATCATCATCGGTGCTGCGATGAACCACTGGTTCCACATGGATATGAACTATCGTGGGGTCATCAACATGCTGGTCATGTGCGGTTGTGTCGGACAATCGGGTGGTGGCTGGGCCCACTATGTGGGTCAGGAAAAGCTGCGACCGCAGACCGGCTGGCAGCCGCTGGCGTTTGCATTGGATTGGAACCGTCCGCCACGGCACATGAATTCGACCTCTGCGTGGTATGCCCACACAGATCAGTGGCGTTATGAGACACTTGATGCGTCTGAAATCTTGTCGCCAACAGCACCCGAAGGCGATTGGGACGCAAGCTTGATCGATTATAATATTCGGGCCGAGCGCATGGGCTGGTTACCATCTGCGCCGCAACTGAAAACCAACCCACTGGAAGTCGCGAAAGAAGCGAAAGAAGCGGGCAAGGAAATCCCGGCCTATGTGGCCGAGAACCTGAAATCCGGCAATCTGGAAATGTCCTGCGAGGATCCCGATAACCCCGCCAACTGGCCGCGTAACCTGTTTGTGTGGCGCTCTAACCTGTTGGGGTCATCTGGTAAGGGTCACGAATACTTCCTCAAGCATCTGCTTGGCACCGATCACGGAGTGATGGGCAAGGATTTGGGAGAAGACGGTCGCCAATTGCCAAAAGAGGCAAAGTGGCACAAAGACGCCCCGAAGGGTAAACTTGACCTTTTGGTGACCATCGACTTCCGCATGTCGACCACGGCTGTTTATTCGGACATCGTCTTGCCAACTGCAAGTTGGTACGAAAAGGACGACATGAACACGTCTGACATGCACCCGTTCATCCACCCGCTGCAGGCGGCGGTTGATCCGGCGTATGAAAGCAAATCAGACTGGGAAATCTTCAAATCCGTTGCGAAGAAATTCCAAGAGATCACACCGGGTTATCTGGACAAGGAAACCGATATCGTCGCGCTGCCCATCCTGCACGACACCCCTGCGGAAATTGCGCAGGATCAGGTGAAGGACTGGAAAAAAGGCGAATGCGACCTGATCCCCGGCAAAACTGCGCCGGCGTATGTCGCAGTCGAGCGGGATTATACTGCGATCTATGACCGTTTCACCGCACTTGGCCCAATGCTTGATAAACTGGGCAATGGTGGCAAAGGCATCAACTGGGATACCCAAGAAGAGATCGACAATCTGGCGGCTCTGAACGGTGTGCAACTTGATGGGTCTGCCGCTGGTCGTCCTAAGATCGAAACCGCGATTGATGCCTGCGAAGTCATCCTGATGCTGGCGCCCGAAACAAACGGCAACGTCGCTGTGAAGGCTTGGGAAGCGCTGGAAAAGGCCACGGGGCGCGAACATGCGCATTTGGCCGATGGTGAGCACGGGAACAAAATCCGTTTCCATGATATTGCCGCACAACCGCGCAAGATCATCTCAAGCCCCACTTGGTCTGGCATTGAAAGCGAGAAAGTCAGCTATAACGCAGGCTATACCAACGTGCACGAGCTGATCCCGTGGCGGACCCTGACAGGGCGACAACAGCTGTATCAGGATCACCTTTGGATGCTGGCATTCGGTGAAGGCTTTATGTCCTACCGCCCACCGGTTGATCTGAAAACGATCACCAAGGACGTGCAGGATGATGGCGACAACCTTGTGTTGAACTTCATCACACCACACCAGAAATGGGGTATCCACTCGACCTATACAGACAACCTGTTGATGCTGACGCTGAACCGGGGTGGTCCTGTTGTGTGGCTGTCCGAAGTGGACGCGAAATCAGCCGGTATAGCCGATAATGACTGGATCGAGGTCTACAACTCCAACGGTGCGTTGACCGCACGGGCGGTGGTTTCCCAGCGGATCAAAGAAGGCACGACCTTCATGTATCACGCGCAGGAAAAGATCGTGAATACGCCCGGCTCTGAAAAGACCGGGAATCGCGGTGGTATCCACAACTCGGTCACCCGCACGGTGCTGAAACCCACCCATATGATCGGGGCCTACGCCCAGCAATCTTATGGCTTCAACTACTACGGCACAGTGGGGTCGAACCGGGACGAATTCGTCGTCGTTCGCAAAATGAAAAAGGTCGACTGGCTAGATGCCGAGAAACCCTACGTCGCTACCAAAATGGAGGCAAAGACATGAGAGTCCGCGCACAAATCGGCATGGTGCTGAACCTTGATAAATGCATCGGGTGTCACACATGCTCAGTCACTTGTAAGAACGTCTGGACCAGCCGTGACGGTGTTGAATACGCTTGGTTTAACAACGTGGAAACTAAGCCCGGCATGGGCTATCCGACCGACTGGGAAAACCAAGACCGTTGGAAAGGCGGTTGGGAACGGACGAAAGCTGGCAAATTGCAGCCCAAGCAGGGCAGCAAATGGCGGATCCTGTCCAACATCTTTGCCAACCCCTCCATGCCCGAGATCGACGACTATTATGAACCGTTCGATTTCGACTACGATCATCTGAAGTCTGCACCGGAGATGGAAGCGTTTCCGACGGCACGTCCTCGGTCAAAGATCACGGGTGAGCGTATCCAGAAGATTGAAAAGGGTCCGAACTGGGAAGAAATCCTTGGCGGTGAGTTTTCAAAGCGGTCGGAAGATTACAACTTTGAGGGCATCCAGAAGGAAATCTACGGGGAATACGAAAATACATTCATGATGTATTTGCCCCGCCTTTGCGAACACTGCCTGAACCCCGCTTGTGCATCGTCCTGCCCATCGGGTGCGATCTATAAGCGTGAAGAAGACGGCATTGTTCTGATTGACCAAGAAAAATGTCGCGGCTGGCGCATGTGTGTGTCGGGCTGTCCCTACAAGAAGATCTACTACAACTGGGAATCCGGCAAATCCGAGAAATGCACTTTGTGCTACCCTCGGATCGAGAGCGGCAATCCAACGGTCTGTTCTGAAACCTGCGTCGGACGCATCCGGTACTTAGGCGTCATGCTATATGATGCCGACAAGATCGAAGATGCGGCGAACATGGAGGACGAACAGGACCTTTATGATGCACAGCTTGGCGTGTTCCTTGATCCCAACGACCCCGAAGTGCAAGCCGCCGCTATTGCGGATGGTGTCCCACAAGACTGGGTGAAGGCAGCCCAAGAAAGCCCGATCTGGAAGATGGCGATGGAGTGGAAGGTTGCCTTCCCATTGCACCCTGAATACCGGACTTTGCCGATGGTGTGGTATATCCCGCCACTCTCTCCAATCCAGAACGCCTCTGAGGCGGGCGCAATTGCCAGCAAAGACGGCATGCCGGACGTTCAGAACCTGCGTATTCCGGTGAAGTATCTCGCCAATATGCTGACAGCTGGCGACGAGGCCCCAGTGGTCACTGCTCTGGAACGGATGCTGGCGATGCGATCCTACATGCGGTCCAAGACCATTGAAGGTGTGATTGACGAAGGGATCGCCGATCGCGTCGGCCTGTCCGGCCGTGTGATCGAGGACATGTACAAGATCATGGCGCTGGCTGACTACGAAGACCGCTTTGTCATCCCAACGACGCACCGCGAACAGGTTGAAGAAGCCTATGATCTGCGCGGTGGCTGCGGCTTTACCGACACCAATGGATGTGGTGGCGGATCTTCCAAAGGCTCGCTCTTTGGTGGTTCCAAGAAACCCTTGAAAATGCCGATGGAGGCGAAATAATGGACCGTACACTCAAAGCCTTTTCGCTTCTTCTCAGTTACCCGACCCGCGAGCTGCAGCATGCGATGCCCGAGATCAGCGCCGTGCTGGCTTCGGACACGCGATTGACAGCAGCAGCGCGTCGGGCCCTGCGCCCGCTGGTGGAGGAGCTAAGCGGGCGCGACATTTATGACCTCGAAGAACAGTTCGTACTGTTGTTTGATCGGTCACGCACCCTGTCGCTGAACCTCTTTGAACACGTTCATGGCGAAAGCCGTGACCGGGGCGGGGCTATGGTTTCATTGGTTGAAACCTACCGGGAGGGCGGGTTCGATCCTGTCACCTCGGAATTGCCGGATCACCTGCCCGTCTTGCTTGAGTTTCTGGCGACGCGGCCGCAAGCCGTTGCGCAGGATATTCTGGCCGATGCAGCCCATATTTTCCAAGCGATCGCCGAACGATTGGATCGCCGTGAAAGCACATACGGCGCCGTGTTCATGGGGCTCATTCAACTGGCCGGCGTGAAAGCTGACAAAGAGGCCGTCGCAGAGATGTTGGCACAGCCCGACGATGATCCGACCGATCTGGAAGCCCTCGATGAAGTTTGGGAAGAAAGCGAAGTCCTCTTCGGCCCCGACCCCAACGCAGGCTGCCCACAAGCACGCGAAATGCTCGCCCAGATGGATATGCCCGTTAACCCCGCACCGCATCACGCGGCAGAATAGGCAGAAATCAAATGTTTCCCAATCTTGATATCAACTTTATTATCTTTGGCATCATGCCGTATGCCGCGCTGACCATCTTGGTTGTCGGGTCTATCGCCCGCTATGACCGCGATCAGTACACATGGAAAAGCTCCTCGAGCCAGCTGTTGCGACGCAAACAGCTAATGTGGGGATCTATTCTGTTTCACGTGGGGATTATCACGATCTTCTTTGGACACCTTGTGGGTTTGTTCACCCCTGTATGGGTCTTGGATACACTCGGTGTGCCTTACGCGTTGAAACAATGGATGGCTGTCATCATCGGTGGCCCTGCGGGGGTTGCGGCACTAATAGGGGGTACGATGCTGCTGCACCGTCGCCTTACAGAACCACGCATCCGCGCCACTTCTAGCTGGATGGACATCACCATAATGGTGCTGATCTGGCTGCAACTGGCCATCGGCCTGCTGACGATTACACAGACCCTACAGCACATGGACGGTTCCGAAATGGTCCGCTTTATGAGCTGGTCGCAAAGCATCGTGACATGGAACATCAACGCCTGGGTCACAGTGGTTGACGTGCATTGGCTTTACAAGCTGCACATCTTCCTTGGCCTGGTTATCACAGCGCTCTTTCCGTTTTCGCGGTTGGTGCACATTGTGTCGGGCTTTGCCGCGCCTGTGAAGTACCTGACACGTCCGGGCTATCAGATCGTGCGCTCACGTCGCGCCAAGGCTCTGCCGAAACGCAATGCGCCCAAGTCAACACCAGCGGAGTAACTCAGATGAATTCAGCACTCTTTCCTGATTTGATCGTCAACGGCGAAACCGTACCGCACACTTTGATTGCGGCGGAAACACAAAACCACGAGGGGCCTGCCGGTAAGCCGGGCATCGCTTGGCGCAAAGCCGCTAACGCTGTGGCGATCCGCACCCTTCTTTTGCAAGAAGCCAAAGCGAGAATGCTGACGGTAGAACAGCAAGAGGTTGGACCAGGCCGTTTTGAGACCAGCGAAGAGGCCCTTATCAGGGGCCTCTTGGACACCGTCGTTGACGTCAAAGCCCCTCAAAGCGACGTGATCTTTGCCGAGTGGGAAAAAGACCCAGCACGCTTTCGCGCCCCACCGCTTTGGGAGGTTTCTCATATCCTATGCGCCTGTGATCCACGTGATGACGAAGCCCGGCAAAAAGCTAAGCACCGGGCTGAAGCTCTGACCGAGCTGACAATCAAAGATCCCAAAGGCTTTTCTGCCATCGCATCACAAGAGAGCGATTGTGGGTCCAAAACATCGGGTGGCGCATTAGGGCAACTTGGGCCGGGCGATACAGTTCCAGAGTTCGAAGCGATTTTGCACCAGCTTGAAGAAGGTACCATCACCCAAACACCAATCCTCACCCGACACGGATGGCACATCGTTCGTATGGATGCTGTCGCGCTAGGTGAAACTCTGCCCTTTGAAGCGGTCAAACAAAAAATTTCAGACGCCATGGAAAAAGCTGCCTGGGCCAATCATGCTCGGGTGTTTGTCGATCAACTAGTCGCATCCGCCAACATAACGGGTGCAGATTTCCGACCCATCTGATCGAAGGAGGGCAAGAACATGGGCATCGACAATAACCGCGCCGTGCGAGGGGACTATTCCGAACCAACTTCGCTAGCGATTTTGGCCCACCCATTGGAGTTCATCCACGACGACCACTTAAGGGAACGACACATTTGCGCAATGATTGATGAAATTGCGCAGCGCCGCACGAAGGAAGGAGCCGTTCGCGCGGTCCTCAACTTCCTTACACATGAACTGCCCCTGCATCTACAGGATGAAGAGGAAGATATCTTTCCTTTACTCATGCAACGTTGTGAACCCGAGGACGAAATAGAACGCGCGATTTCAAAACTGACGGTCGATCATGCTCATGCGGGTGCCGACATTCCAAAGATTGTTGAAATCCTCGAAAGGTTAGACGCCGAAGACACTGGCCCTGACGAAACCGAAAGCGCGGCACTCAGCCACTTTACCACGCATTCACGTCGGCATCTCATTTTGGAAAACGCAGTGATCCTTCCACTCGCCCGCGCGCGTCTGACAGATGCTGATTTGGACACCCTTAGAAGTCGAATGTGCCAACGCCGCAGCTTGGAGCAGCGATAGGAGAAAAGTCATGAAGAACACTATTGAGAACGCACCGCGAAGTGATCTGCTTTGTAACGCGATAGGCTTCAATCTGATCGAAAACCCGTCAGAATTCATTGCTGAAAATCAGATGCGCATCTTGGACATGCGAAATGTGCGTGACAATGCTCGTTGATCTTATTGCAAGAAACCGCGAATGGGCGGAGAGAAAGACAGAGACACACCCGTTTTACTTTGAAAAGCTCGCAGGGCAACAGACCCCGGAGTTCTTCTGGATCGGTTGTTCGGACAGTCGGGTGCCAGCAAATGTTGTCGCAGGCTTGGACCCTGGCGAAGTTTTCGTCCACCGCAACGTGGCTAACGTTATCCATTCTTCGGATATGAACATGCTGTCCGCTCTTGAGTTTGCTGCTGAAGCGCTTGGCATCAAAGAGATCATTGTTTGTGGGCATTACGGGTGTGGCGGCGTCAAGGCAGCAACCGAAGACCTGCCCCATGGGCTGGCCGATCATTGGCTAGAGCCTATTCGCCGTCTTGCGCGCGCTTATGCAGTTGATTTGGCTCAGGCGGAGACCGTCGAAGCAAGACGAGACAGACTGTCCGAACTCAATGTCATCGAAGGGGTGCGACGGGTTGCGGAAACACCAATCATGCAGCGTGCATGGTCCAAAAACCGCGACCTACGGGTGCATGGCCTCATCTACGGACTTAAGGACGGTCGCCTTAGAGATCTGGAATGCACCATCGCCCTGCCGATTGGCCGAAAAGAAGAACGGAAATCAAGATGAAGAAACGCAGGGGAACTACCCGCGCTAAGCAGGGTCGCTCAGTCCCTCGTTGCATCAAGAATCCACCCAAAGGAGTTGCCAAATGATCGCAGTTGAAACCCGACACACGGATCACTGCAAATGCTGCACGGATGATCCCAATTCGCTGCTTTTAAGCATGGATAACGCGCTCGGCATTATCTCCAAACGGGCCTCCCCCATCCGTGACACGGAAACAGTGGCCTTACATGCCGCGCAAGGTCGTGTGATTGCACAGGATGTTACCGCTCGTGCAGACGCGCCGCCGTTTAACAACGCGGCTGTGGATGGATATGCTCTTCATACCGACGCCTTGCCAGGGGACGGGCCATGGAATCTGCGCGTCATCGAACGCGTCGCAGCCGGACAGACCGCCAAACCAAAAGTGAGCGGCCTGTTTGCGACCCGCATTTTTACTGGTGCAGCTGTACCAGCTCACGCCAATGCGATCGTTATGCAAGAGGATGTGGCACGTTCGGGTTCAACTGCCACAATTGTTCGCAATGTAAAACCCGGCGCACATATTCGATATGCTGGCGAAGACATGGCAAGAGGGGACACGGTTTTGCAGCGTGGAACAGTTTTTTCACCTGCAGAGATTGCCGCCTGTGCGGCTGCCGGTTTCGGGCAAGTTGATGTCGTGCGTAAGATCCGAGTGGCCTTAGTTGTCACCGGTGACGAAGTGCAAACACCCGGCACTACGCTGTCACCAGGCTGCATTTGGGATGTGAATACACCAATGCTATCCAGTTTGCTTACACGGCCCCTTATTGACCTCGTTCACGTGGTTCAAATCAAAGATCAAAATCAGTGCACTCAAACACTGCTACATGATCTCTCAGACCAAGCCGACCTTATCATCACGTCTGGTGGCCTGTCTGTAGGAGAGGAAGACCACGTGAGGCCTGCCATTTCTGAACTTGGTGGGCAAATCGATTTCAGCGGTGTCGCAATAAAGCCGGGTAAGCCCGTGTCATTCGGTCGCTTGGGTAGAAGCCTCTGGCTGGGGCTTCCTGGAAATCCCCTTGCCGCTTTCACAACATGGAAGATATTCGGAGAAGCCATTCTGCGCGCGCTCACTAATCAAGAAATGCACAAAAGCTTGAGGCGGAATGTGCTGCTCAGCAAATCAATCTGTCGTAAGCCCGGTAGATGCGAGATGCGATTGGCACAAGTCGCAGGTTTTGCCGCGAACGGTCAGGAGATGGTGAGTTTTCAAGACGCCACACATTCCGGACGCGTCGCGTCCCTCCCTACAGCTGATGGAGTAATTTACCTGCCCAAAGATGTCGATTTCTTCCCAACTGGCGCAATGGTCGAGTTTTTGCCGTTTTGCCGATGAAAAGGATAATCAAGTGAAGATAGCATATACAATTGCACCCGGTCAGGGTGATACAGACTTGCTCCTGGAACGCGTTGCTACACAGCTTGCGGCAAAGGGGTTTCGGACATGTGGGACCGTACAAATTAACACCGAAAAGAGCGATGGACCTTGTGATATGGACGTACGCGTTTTGCCAGATGGGCCAGTTCTGCGCATTTCGCAGAACCTAGGAGCAGGATCTCGTGGTTGCAGACTTGACCCGACCATTTTGGAAATCGCCGTTGAACTCGTTTCCAAGACGTTGGGCCAGGGCGCAGATCTGCTCATCGTGAACAAGTTCGGCAAGCACGAGGCCGGCGGCCGCGGATTTCGTACTGTGATCGCTGACGCTCTTGAGCGTGACATCCCTGTAATTGTCGGTGTCAGTGCGCTCAACCTCGGTGCTTTTGAAGAATTTGCCGGGTCAGACATCATGCGGCTTGCCCCAAACACAGCCGCGATCACCGATTGGTACTTCAACTGTGTCGATAAGTATCAAGCGGTCGGCTAACGGCGACGCTTTTGTAATCTAAAACAAAGACCTGCAGATGCTTCTGTGCTGAATATGGCTTCAAAGCCGAACTGTAGTTCGACCGGGGCGTAATGCCGTACGGTTTCGACATTCTGAAAGAGATAGAGAAGCAATGAAAGACACGTTGAAAGCATATCAAAGTGAAATTCCTTCTAAATTGGCGGATGCTCCGCCGTTGCATGCTGGCTGGCCACTAGGCTTGCTTTTGAGGTGTTCGATCCGCTGTCGGGCGGGTCAGCACATAGGTGGCGGCGGCGCAAAGAATCAAGGCCTGTACGATCAGGACGCTTGGCCTGACGCCCACCAAGAAGCTGCAGAAGAGTGAAGCGGCCATAATACAGCAAGCAAAGATTTTATCCTGCCGTGCGATAGCGCCATAACCTTCCCAATCGGCGATCATCGGCCCAAAGATGCGGTGTTCTACCAGCCACCTGCGCAATTGTGGCGATCCTTTTGCAAAGGCAAAAGCAGCCAGAATAACTAAGGGTGTCGTTGGCAAGATCGGGAGCAAGACCCCGATTGCCCCGCATCCCAATGCGATGATCCCAATGAGCAACCAAAGCATAAGCGCCAGCTTTGATCGCGCGCATGATGGGTCTTTCATATGAGGCTTTGCGAAAGCCACCGAGTCCTCACTTGAATTGGTATTTAAAATACCGCTTAAGGGGAATCGCAGTAACTGTAAACCTAAACTTATAAAAAGACTCGGAAATGCGGCTGACAACATTTACGGATTTTGGGCTCCGGGCGCTGATGCAGATTGCCAGCGATCCGGACCGCGCTTGGAGCACGACTGAGATCGCAGACGAATTTGGCATTTCGCGGCAGCACCTTACCAAGGCGATGGCGGCTTTGGCCCGTGCAGGGTTTCTTAAAACCCGACGTGGCGGCGGCGGGGGAGCCATGCTGGCGCAACCCGCTCACAACATTCTCATTGGAGACGTGGTGCGTGTACTCGAAAAGGATCAAAGCCTTGTTGAGTGTTTTCGAGCAGAGGGAAACGCTTGCTACATCACTCCGGTTTGTAAGCTGAAGGGGTTTCTTGGCGCAGCAGAGGCTGCATTTCTGACCGCGCTAGACAGCTACACATTAGCAGAGTGCGCATTGCTAGCGGTGCCGGATTTCATCGAGACAGATGCATCATGACCAGCAATGCGCAAATAGACCCAAAGCCTCTGCCTGTTCCCGCTTTCCTATCAATTGGGCTTCGACCATTCTTTTTACTGGGCGCTGTCTGGGCGGCCCTTGCCATGATCGTCTGGATCCTCGCCTTGACTGGACGGCTTGATCTTTCTAGCCGATTTGATCCGATCTCATGGCATGCCCATGCGTTTCTGTTCGGCTATCTTGGTGCGATCATTGCCGGGTTTTTGCTGACCGCTGTTCCGAATTGGACAGGGCGTCCGCCGCTCAGGGGCTGGCCTCTTTTGGGGTTGGTGCTGCTTTGGGCGTTTGGGCGGGGGGCGGTTGCGACATCGGCGCTTTGGCCGATGGGTCTCGTGATTGCCATCGATCTGAGCTTTCCGGTGATCCTTGGCGCAGTCATCCTGCGCGAGGTCATACTGGGGCAAAATTGGCGTAACATGATCATCATGGGCATGCTCGCGGCCTTTACTCTGGCCAATCTGATCTTTCACATCGAGGCCGCCACTGGTGCTTATGCGGCACAAGGGCTCGGTTTGCGTCTGGGACTTGCCGCAGCGGTGCTCATGATCACAGTCATGGGCGGACGGATCATTCCAACATTTACGGGCAATTGGTTCAAAAAAACCAGGCAGGACGTGGCGCTGGCAAGCCCGATGCAACGGTTTGACAAGATCGTGGTCGTTGCCACCGTGATTACCTTGACCCTGTGGGTTGTCTCGCCTGATCTGGTGCTCACGGGCGGTGCCTTGTTGATATTGGCTGGCTTGCACGCGGTTCGCTTGGCCCGCTGGAAAGGTCATTACACCGCAGCCGAACCCTTGGTTTTCGTGCTGCATGCAGGATACGCCTTCCTGCCTTTGGGCGCTTTGACACTCCGAGTTGGGTTGCTTTGGCCGGATCACCTTGGGCTGGCCGCTGCGCAACATATCTGGATGGCCGGGGCGATTGGGGTGATGACCTTGGCCGTGATGACGCGGGCGACGCTGGGGCATACTGGGCAGAACTTGCATGCGGGTGGTGGCACTGTGGTGATTTATGCGGCAATAGTTCTGTCTGTTTTGACGCGGTTGGGCTCTGGGATTTGGCCCCTACAGGCAGGCTTGCTCTTCCCCCTCTCTGGCGCTCTTTGGATCGTGGCGTTTGGCGGCTTCGCTTTTCTCTATAGCGGTCTTTTGGCCCGTCCTCGGACATAAAGCCTGTGTTGGATTGGGTCATATATGCAGGGGTGTTTGTTGCGTTCTTTGTGAGTCACGCGGTCCCTGTGAGGCCCGCTGTCAAAGCTAAAATCGCCAGCAGGATAGGGGCACGCGGATTTACTTTTGGCTATTCTGCAGTGTCGCTGATCATGCTGGGCGCGCTTATCTGGGCGGCAGGGCGCGCGCCGTTTGTATTGCTCTGGCCGCTTGCGATCTGGCACAAGTACGTTGTTCTTCTCGGCATGCTCGGAGTTTGTCTGCTGCTGGCCTTGTCCATAGGTCGTCCAAACCCGTTCTCCTTCGGTGGGGCACAGAACCATCTATTCGACGCGGAGCGCCCCGGCATTATCCGTTGGATGCGCCATCCGCTGCTGGTCGCCTTGGCGCTTTGGGCTGGCCTGCATATTCTGCCCAATGGCAACCTCGCCCACGTAATTCTTTTTGGCGTATTCCTTTGTTTTGCCCTGTCGGGGCAGCGCATCATTGACCGGCGTAAGCGGCGACAGATGGGGAACGAAGCTTGGCACACACTTCTAAAAATGACGATGGCCGCCCCGCTTTGGCAAACGCCGCAAGCCGTACGCAACATTGGCATCCGATTGTTTGCCGGAAGCGCATTGTGGGGTGTACTGGTCATCGCTCACCCCAGTTTGATCGGAGTTTCGTCTTTGCCTTGAACAATGTCAGCTGTCGCGCCGGTCGAATTACACGACCCGCACAACAACGTCACAGGTGTTGATTTGAAAACGGGATTAAGGGTCGGGAAACAGGCGTTGGTGCAATCGCTGCAAACGACCTCCTGCGACCCGATTGTTGGACCTGCGCGTAGCAACAGAGCGGTTTGGAAATACCCGATTTTGACCCTCTCAATGGCCGCTCTGGTGAAATCCGCTGCACTGCCAAAAGATCATTGCCGCATGTGCGAGAGAATGCTGCGTCAGC
Organism: Tateyamaria sp.; assembly: GCF_039945315.1. GTDB lineage: Bacteria > Pseudomonadota > Alphaproteobacteria > Rhodobacterales > Rhodobacteraceae > Tateyamaria. Next base: position 138,531 of record NZ_JBDUXB010000036.1, read on the forward strand.
GAAGGCAAGAAATCGAATGTCGGCAAAGTCCGCAGAGCAGTCGTTGATGCCCTGTGAAGCGAATGTCCGTTTCGTCCGCAACTCGGTCTTTGAAGAGCCACGCAGGGAACGGCCGCTTCTAGCCGTTTTATGGGTCCATAGCCTAGGAAGATGGAGTGATAGAATGAGGATTAGATTAGGGAGCACACTTCTTGTTGCAACGGATGGAAGGTATCGAAAGGTGTTCTTGATTGAGCACCCCCTCCCTAAACCGAATGTGAAAAATGACGAATTTTTGCGAGGGGGTATCTAGTACACTCGCGACCCCGACTTCCCCCGTAGGGCGTGACGATCGTGCGCGCATCATGCGCATGTAACTCCTCGCCGGTCTTGCCTGTGCAGGATGACCCTACCTGCACAAGAGCATACACAGGCAGGCACGCAGCAATCGTTTGCGTGTCCTGCGCCCCGTATTCTACTGGGTGTCAAGCGGCAGCATAGTGGTCGACTTGATCTCTTCCATCGACAACAGCGCCGTCACATTGTGTACACGCACTTCGGAAATCAGCGCCTGATAGAATGCATCATAAGCGCGCGCATTCTTCACACGTACCTTCAGGATGTAATCAATATCGCCTGCCAGGCGGTGGGCTTCCTGGACTTCTGCGCGATCCCGCAGAGCCTTGAGGAAGCGGGCCTGCCAATCGGCTTCGTGTTCAGATGTGCGGATCAGGACAAAGAAACAAGCCTCAAACCCCAACGCTTCGGCGTCCAGAAACACGGTCTGCTGACCAATCACACCCGCCTCTTTCAGCTTGCGAATACGATTCCAAACAGGGGTCTTAGAAGAGCCAACAGCCTTGGCAATCTCGTCCAAAGACTGGCTGGCATCGCGCTGCATCTCGGCCAGAATTTTGCGATCCACGTCATCTATGCGAACGGCCATTCCATTCCCTCTCGGTTTTCCAGACAGACGTTCCACCTTTCCACAAAGATAGAACAATCATCCTTATCTACTGCGCTCGATGGCAACAAACCAGAACAATGTTCTATATTGAGATCAAGAAACAGCGACCCGAGGGCCACGCGATGAACCATTTTCCGATCTTTCTGAACACCTCAGGGCGGCGCATTGTGCTGTCAGGCGGTGGAGATGCGGCACTGGCTAAACTGCGCCTGCTGATGAAGACGACGGCCCACATCACTGTCTTTGCGCCCGACGCGGCTCCTGAGATTGAAAGCTGGGCTGCGGCTGGCAAGCTCACCCTGATCCGCCGCGCGATGGACCCCGGTGATGCAATGTGCGCTGCTTTGTTCTATGCGGCCGACGAGGATGCGGTTGAGGACAAGCGTACAGCCGCCATCGCACATGCAGACGGTGCGTTGGTCAATATCGTGGACAATCTGGCCGACAGCCAGTTCATCACGCCTGCTATCGTGGATCGTGATCCCGTGACCGTCGCCATCGGGACCGAAGGGGCTGCCCCCGTTTTGGCCCGCGCGATCAAGGCTGATCTGGAAGAAAAACTGCCCACGTCGCTGGGCACCCTCGCCGCCATTGGCAAGACGTTCCGCAAGGCGGCAGACGCCCTGCCCTTTGGCCGCGCGCGCCGCGATTTCTGGCGCGACTATTATTTCAACGCAGGTCCCAAAGCGATTGTGAGCAGCGTTGAGGCGGTACAACCTGCTCTTGATGCTTTGTTGGGCGACCACCTGATGAAAGAGACCCGTCAGGGCCATGTCGCCTTTGTTGGCGCAGGTCCCGGCGATCCTGAACTGCTGACCCTAAAGGCCCGCAAAGCGCTCAATGAGGCCGATGTGGTTATCTATGACCGCCTGATCAGCCCCGAAATCCTCGAACTTGCCCGCCGCGAGGCACAAATGATCGACGTGGGCAAAGAAGCGTTTGGTCCCTCCACACCCCAAGAGGTTATCAACGCGTTGATCGTCGAACATGGGCATAAAGGGGCTCAGGTTGTCCGCCTCAAATCAGGGGATGCCACTGTGTTTGGGCGTCTGGATGAAGAGATCGACGCGGTCACGGATGCAGGCATCGACTGGCATATCGTTCCCGGCATCACGTCCGCTTCGGCGGCCGTCGCCAGCCTTGGCCAGTCGCTTACCAAACGCGGGCGCAATACGTCTGTCCGGTTCCTTACAGGTCACGACATGAAGGGCTTTGCCGATCATGACTGGCGCGCCTTGGCCAACCCGGGCGAGGTCGCGGCCATCTACATGGGCAAGAAATCTGCCCGCTTCATTCAGGGCCGACTGCTGATGCACGGTATTGATCTGGCCACACCCGTAAGCGTCATTGAAAACGCAAGCCGTGCTGATCAACGCGTTCTGTCCACAACCGTCGCCCAGATGGAGCCGGCGATTTCGCAAGCTGGCCTTTCGGGCCCTGCCCTCACCTTCATCGGTCTTGCGCCCCGCAATGCCGTCGCCGCCCTTCCCGACCTTACCATCCCGCAGCCTGCGCAGGAGGCCCGATAAATGTCTAAGCCATTCACCCCCAAAGTTGTCACCGCCAATCACCTGCTGGCTGGCGATGTGATCTACCAGACCGCTTCCGGTTGGACACGCGACCTTGCTCAAGCCGAAGTGCTGACTGACGAGGCCGACGCCGACCTGCGTCTGATCGAAGCAAGCCAGCAAGTTGACGTCGTCGTTGGCGCGTACCTTGCCGATGTCGCCTTGGACGAAGGCACCCCGGTCCCCACCCATTTTCGCGAAACATTCCGCGCCACAGGGCCCAGCAACTACGCCCATGGCAAGCAAGTGGAGCTCTCCTGATGTACAGCTATTCCGAATTTGACACCGCATTTCTCGCGCAGCGCAACGCCCAGTTCCGCGCGCAGGTGGAACGCCGCATCGCGGGCAACCTGACCGAGGATGAATTCAAGCCCCTGCGCCTGATGAACGGCCTTTATTTGCAGCTGCACGCCTATATGCTGCGGGTGGCCATCCCCTATGGCACGCTGGACAGCGCCAAAATGCGCAAACTGGCGGAATTGGCCGAGCGATGGGACAAAGGCTATGGCCACTTCACCACGCGCCAGAACATTCAGTACAACTGGCCTGAGTTGAAAGACGTGCCAGACATGCTGGACGCGCTGGCCGAGGTTGGGATGCACGCCATCCAGACCAGCGGTAATACGATCCGCAACGTGACAGCCGACCACTTTGCAGGTGCTGCCGCAGACGAGATTGCCGACCCGCGCCCTGTCGCCGAATTGCTGCGTCAATGGTCCACCGACCACCCAGAATTCCAGTTCATGCCGCGTAAGTTCAAGATCGCTGTCACAGGATCTCCGAATGATCGCGCGGTGACAAACGCCCATGATATTGGCCTGCGGATGCTGGAGAGCGACGGAGCGCGTGGTTTTGAAGTCATCGTTGGTGGTGGGCTTGGCCGAACCCCGATAATCGGCAAAGTTATCAATGCCTTCCTGCCCGAAGCTGACCTATTGCCTTACCTCGAGGCGGTGGTGTCCGTCTGGAACCAGATCGGGCGACGCGACAACAAATACAAGGCCCGCATCAAGATCACGGTGCACGAACACGGCATCGACGAAATCCGTCGTTTGGTCGAAGAACGGTTTGTGGAAACCCGCAAAACCTTCTCGGGCGTGGATCAGCAAATGTTGCGCGAGATCGAGGCGCATCTTGCAGCCCCCGCGTTTAAATCGGCCTCTGAGGCGTCGTTCAAGGACGCTTACCACAATGATCCCGTTTTCCGTTCCTGGGCTGATACGAACCTGACGGCGCACCGCGCACCCGGCTACAAAATCGTCTCCATCTCTCTGAAAAAGCACGGAGATACGCCCGGTGACGCAAGCGCAGACCAAATGCGTCTCATGGCGGACCTTGCTGAGGCCTACGGCCATGACGAACTGCGCATCAGCCACGAGCAAAACGTGATCCTGCCCCATGTGCATGTGTCCGACTTGCCAGCGATCCATGCGCGCTTGAAAGAAGCGGGTCTGGCGACGGCCAACATTGGCCTGATCAGCGATATCATCGCCTGCCCCGGCATGGACTATTGTGCGCTGGCGACCGCCCGCTCGATCCCCATCGCCCAAGAGATCGCGACCGCCTTTGATGACCTCAAACGCGAGCATGACATTGGCGAACTGAAGATCAAAATTTCGGGCTGCATCAACGCCTGCGGACACCACCATGTCGGCCACATCGGCATCCTTGGGTTGGACCGCGCCGGGGTCGAAAACTACCAGATCACGCTGGGCGGCGATCATAGGGAAACGGCTAAAGTGGGCGACCGCGTTGGCCCCGGTTTTTCCGCCGATGATATCGTTCCGGCGGTTGAACGGATCGTGGACACCTACCTTGATCTGCGCACAAGTGGTGATGAGGCATTCATCGACACCTACAATCGCACAGGTCTCGCCCCGTTCAAGGCCGCACTCTATCCCGAAGCCAAAGTCGCAGCGGAGTAAACTCCCATGCTTCACCTCGCTCAAAAAACGCCCCCCGGAGGGCCAATATTTCCCGATGCCAACGTGATGGTCAGCGCACTTAACGCGCGCCTGACCCATCACGGCGCGACGGATGTGTTGCGCACGGCGTTCGATGCAGTCCCGGACCTTGCCTTGGTGTCCAGTTTCGGGGCGGAGTCAGTGGTCCTGTTGCACCTCGCGGCCATGGTAAACCGGGACGTGCCAGTGATCTTTATCGACACCGAAATGCTGTTTGCCGAAACACTGGTCTATCAGCAGGAGGTCGCTGAACGACTGCGCCTGCGCAATGTGCGCATCATCCGTGCAGATGATTCCGAGGCCCGTGACCCCAGTCGCAGCATGCACAAGCGCAACGTAGATGCATGTTGCGCAATGCGCAAAGTCGCACCGCTGCGCCGCGCATTGGCTGATCACAGCGGTTGGATCACCGGGCGCAAGCGGTACCAGTCTGGCACCCGTGCAAACCTTGAGTTCTTCGAGGTCGAAACGGGCAAGATCAAGGTCAACCCGCTGGCCCGCTGGGCGCAGCAAGACATCCGCGACTACATGGACGAAAACCGCCTGCCCCGGCATCCGCTGGTGGCGCAAGGGTATCCCTCGATCGGCTGTGCACCCTGCACGTCGAAGGTCGAGGCTGGCCAAGACCCCCGTTCGGGGCGCTGGCGGGATCAGGACAAAGACGAATGTGGCATCCACTTCGTGAACGGAAAACTCGTAAAAGCAGGAACCTAAGACATGACAATTCTTGTGACAGATCAGGGCTTTGGCCCGGACACATGGGATCGCGGCTACACGCCGCTTGGCGAAGCGGCAAATGACGCGGTAGCGCTGGATGTGCCTGCGGATGCGGACCCCGCAGACGTACCGCTGAGCGCTGATATCATCCGTGTGGATTTCCCCAGCTTCGCTGATGGCCGCGGGTTCACCATTGCGCGCATGTTGCGCCTGCGCGGCTATCAGGGGCGCCTGCGCGCCCATGGGCACGTGATCTCGGATCAATACGCAATGGCGCGCCGCTCAGGCTTTGACGAAGTTGAAATCAGTCAGTCGCTGGCCGCCCGGCAGCCCGAAGATCAGTGGTTGTTTCGTGCCGACTGGCAAGAGCACGATTACCACGCCCGCGTGCGCGGCGTCTCAAATCACTGAAACGAACCTGACCCAGATCAAAGCGGCGCGGACCGCGCCGCCCTACACCACCCCCAGAATTCCCTTTCTTATTGGAGCAGTGCAGGTGTAAACCCGCGCTGACACTGACATGACCGAGCAAAGCCCCGTGAACCAAGCAACCGCCCAAAAGGTCACACCGACCCTGCCCGACTCTCAAACCGTGACCGAGATCGAGCATTACACTGATCGTCTGTTCCGCTTTCGCTGCACGCGACCTGCCTCTTTGCGCTTTCGCTCGGGCGAATTCGTCATGATCGGCCTGATGGGCGATCCCCACCCCGAGACGGGCAAGCAAAAGCCTCTTTTGCGCGCGTATTCCATTGCGTCGCCGTCCTGGGATGAAGAACTGGAATTCTACTCGATCAAAGTGCAGGACGGTCCGCTGACCTCAAAGCTTCAGCATATCCAGCCGGGCGACGAGATTATCCTGCGCCCCAAACCTGTGGGAACACTGGTCCACGACGCGCTTTTGCCGGGCAAGCGCATCTGGTTCTTTGCCACAGGCACAGGATTTGCGCCCTTTGCTTCGCTACTGCGAGAGCCGCAGACTTATGAGGATTATGACGAAGTCATCATCACCCATACATGCCGTGAAGTGGGTGAATTGACCTATGGTCGGAATTTGATTGAGGCGCTCAAAGAAGACGAGTTGCTGAACGAAGTTATCGGCGACGGGTTTTGGAAAAAGATCAAATACTACCCCACCACCACCCGCGAAGAGAGCCCCAAAATGGGCCGCATCACGGACCTGATGAAGTCCGGCGAAGCGTTTAGTGATCTTGGTGTGCCGGTGCTGAACCCTGACACCGATCGCGCGATGATTTGCGGCAATCTGGCCTTTAACCTCGAACTCAAGGCGATGTTCGAAGACTATGGTTTAGAGGAAGGTGCCAATTCCAAGCCAGCCCACTACGTCGTGGAAAAAGCATTCTTGGACTAATGCCGATGCGGGCGCAGGATACCTGCGCCCTACTCATCCTCACCCAAGGCGTTAGGTGTCCGGCACCCAGGGTCCCAAAGCAGAGCCTTCGACAGTGATGCGATGCATGAGGCGGGCATGGCCAGCATAGTCCGCAGTTGCGTAATGTTGCACCAACCGGTTGTCCCAAAGCACGACCATTCCCGGTTCCCACACAATCCTGCAGGTCAAAATGGGCTGCGTGCAAAACCGGTAGAGATAGGCAAGCAACGGCGCGCTTTCCTCGACGGTCCAACCGTCGAAATGGGTGGTAAAGTCCCCATTCACATAGAGCGCCGCCGCACCGGTGGCCGGGTGTTTGATGATTACAGGGTGGCGTACCCCACCCTTGTAGGCCTCTGGATCCTGATTCATTTCCAGTGCACTGCCTGCAAAACTGGCATCAGAATGCCATGCCCACATCCCGCTCAACGTCGCGCGCAATCCCGGCGACAGGGCGTCAAACGCAGCCGTTTGAGATGCGAAATGCGTGTCTCCGCCAAAGGGCGGCAAGGTGCGGGCTGACAAGATCGAAATTGCAGCCGGGGCCGGGTCATAGGAATGATCGGTGTGCCACGTCCCTCCAATGACCGCTGATTGATCCGGGTTTGTGCGCACTTCGGCAATGTGGGGGTGTTCCGGTACGGGTGTGAAAAAACGGTTGATATTGATCTCACCCAGGGCTTGAGCCAGAGCCGTATGGGCTTCGGGCGTCAGGTGCTGATCTGGAATGCAAAGCACGCCATGAGCAAACAGTGCATCCTTCACCGCATCTATAGTTTGCGCATCGACGTCAGCGAGCGATCCACCTGTCAGGCGCGCGCCACAATGACCAGCGAGTTTCGTGACATTCCATTTCTGCACCGAGATCTCTCCTGCTTACCGAACAAAGAAACGGTGACACGCTAACACTCGATCCCGCAATAAAAAACCGCGCCCAAAGTTGGGGCGCGGTTTGGTCTTCGCAAACTGGACTGACTGGGTTAGAGGCCCAATGCCTCTTTCACCGCGTCCAACGCACTCGAAAGCGCTTCGGGGTTGTCCTGCACTGTCTCCAAGCCTGTTTTCAGTGTCGCTTTGGTCGCAATATCGAGGTCTGAGCCGTCGATCATCTCTGTCACTTTGTCCAGGTCAAACCCGTCCACGCTCAGCAACTCAAGTACATCGGCATCAGTTGCTGCGGCGGCCACGTCCGTGGCGTCAGACGCGGTATCTGTCGCGCCTTCCAAGGCTTCTGTCGCGCTCTCTGCGGCGTCTGTGACGGCATCTGCTGCGGCCACGGCGGCAGCAGCGGCAGCCGCTTTTGTGGCTTCGGCTGCTTCGGTCGCAGTCTCGGTTGCTGCGTCCACGGCATCACTGGCTGCCTCTGTCGCATCATCAACGGCTGCCGTTGCCGCCTCTGTGGCTGTTTCAGCGGCATCCGCAACAGAATCCATCACTTCTTCCGCAGCTTCACTCGCGGCCTGAGCCGTTTCTTCTGCCACTTCTTTTGCAGCTTCAACAGCGTCGGTCACCGCCTCTTCAGCCGCCTCAACGGCTTCGGCGACACTATCGCTTGCGCTTTCAGTGCCGCTTACGGCGTCTGAAGCCTGATCGATTGCCTCTTTTGGGGTCTGCCCGGAGTAAAGCAGGTAAGCCCCGCCCGCCACGACAACTGCCACAACGATCCAAATCAGATTTTTCATGTCTTTTCCCTTTTTCGATGGCTTTGCGCAAAACACGCGAGCTCTGCCATTGGTTCCCGGATTTCAGATGCGCGCCGAAAAGGAAAGGTTCAAGGGGGAAAATGTCGGATTTCGGCGCAGGATAGCTTATTTCGTGGGTTGAAGAAGCGGGTGCAGACGGCTACGTTCTGGCCTCGAAATTCTGCAATAATCCAAGGACAACCATCATCGCTCGCAGACCACACAATGCGCCGCCGCAACGCGACACCGGCCCGCGCGTCAACGACAAGATCCGTAGCACAGAAATACGCCTGATCGGCGCCGACGGCGAAAACGTCGGCGTTGTTTCCCCGGAAAGAGCCATGGAAATGGCCGACGACGCCGGGCTGGATCTGGTCGAAATCTCTCCAAATGCCTCGCCGCCCGTGTGCAAGATCATGGATTTCGGCAAGTTCAAATACGAGACGCAAAAGCGCGAGGCCGAGGCCCGCAAAAAGCAAAAGATCATTGAGATCAAAGAGGTCAAATTCCGCCCGAACACGGACACCAATGACTATGACGTCAAGATGCGCAACGTGTTCAAGTTTCTGGAAAACGGTGACAAGGTGAAGATCACGCTGCGCTTCCGGGGCCGCGAGATGGCGCACCAGAATCTGGGCCGCGAATTGCTGGAACGGGTCGCCGAAGATACCAAAGAGCATGGCAAGGTCGAGAACTTCCCCAAGATGGAAGGCCGCCAGATGGTCATGCTGATCGGGCCGCTGCCTCAAAAAGGTTAAGTGCCATCACACTGCATTTCGAGAGCGCCTTTTATGGCGCTCTTTTTCGTTAATTGGTGAGCTCGATGCTCTGCTATCGATCCATCAGCTGCATCGCACAGAAAATGCCCCGCACCGGTCCCAGTGCGGGGCTTATTTTCAAGTCTTTCCAGACCTACTAAGCAGCGGCAGAAACCGCTCGTTTGGTCATAACAGCACACAGATGCGCGCGATACTCGCCCGTGCCGTGCAGATCCGAAATCATGTCGTCTCCGCTCAAGGAGAGCCCATCAAGCGCACTGGCCGAGAAGTTCGCCGAGAGCGCTGCTTCGGCTTCTGCCCAACGGAATACACCGTCATTGGAGGCACCTGTTATCGCGACACGTACACCATCGGCGTATTTTGCGACATAGACCCCTACCAGCGCAAAGCGGGACGCCGGTTGGACGAACTTCTGATAGTTGGCTTTTTCCGGCACAGGAAAGCGCACCTCGGTGATAATCTCGCCTTCGTCCAGTGCAGTGGTGAACATGCCCTGAAAGAAATCATCCGCCGCGATCTGGCGTGCGTTGGTGACGATAGTAGCCCCCGAGCCCAAAGCCGCAGCAGGATAGCAGGCCGAGGGGTCATTGTTGGCAAGTGAGCCACCAACCGTGCCGCGATTGCGCACTGCAGGGTCACCAATATGGGCCGCCGTGTCCGCCAATGCCGGGTAAGCGCCGGCCTCTGCCGCGACGGTTGCATGGTTCGTCGCACCGCCAATGCAGACCGATCCATCATCGCCCATACAAACGCCCTGCATTTCGGCAATGCCCTTCAGGCTCACCAAAGTCGACGGGCTCGCCAGTCGCTGTTTCAGTGTCGGGATCAACGTCTGCCCACCGCCGAGGGCTTGGGCTTCTTCACCTTGAAGCGCAGCAATGGCATCTGCAACGCTTTCCGGTTTTTCAAAATCGAAGTTATACATCTTTCAGACCTTTCGCTCGGCAATCTGATCCATCTTCATCTTGCCAAATTAACTTCGGGGAGCGCGAGGACCTGGCCCCCCGCTCCCGCAATTTCATCCTATTGCATTGCTGCCCAGACACGATCAGGGCTTAGCGGCATGTCCACATGGGTCACGTCCTTGCCCGCAGATTGCAGCGCATCGACAACCGCATTCACCACCGCTGGCGGCGAGCCGATCGCCCCCGCCTCACCGCAGCCTTTCACCCCAAGTGGGTTGTGGGTGCACGGCGTCTGGCAGGAATGATCGACCGAGAACATCGGCAAATCATCGGCGCGCGGCATCGCATAGTCCATATAGGACGCGCTCAACAGCTGCCCGTTGTCGTCATAGGCACAGTTTTCAAGCAGCGCCTGCCCGATCCCTTGCGCCAGCCCCCCATGGACCTGACCGGTAACAATCATCGGGTTGATGATATTGCCAAAGTCATCTGCCGCAGCAAAACGTTCAATGCTGACTTTGCCGGTGTCTGGATCCACTTCAACTTCGCAGGCATAAGCCCCTGAAGGATATGTGAAGTTTGACGGATCATAGAACGCCGTTTCTTCCAACCCGGGCTCGATATCCTCAAGCGGGTAGTTGTGTGGCACGTAGGCTGCCAGAGTCACATCACCCCACGCCACCGATTTGTCAGTGCCGGCCACACTGAACGCGCCGTCCTTCAATTCGATGTCGGTTTCCGAGGCTTCGAGCAGGTGTGAGGCGATCTTTTTGGCCTTGTTGATGATCTTTTCTGTGGCGCGGACCATGGCCGATCCACCCACCGCGATGGAGCGCGAGCCATAGGTGCCCATGCCCATCGGCACTTTGGAGGTGTCGCCGTGGACAATCTCGATCATCGATTCATCAATGCCAATCATGTCAGCCACGACTTGGGCAAAGGACGTCTCGTGCCCCTGCCCGTGACTGTGGCTGCCGGTCATCACAACCAGACCGCCGGTAGCATTCACCCGCACAGTGGCGGATTCATACAGACCCGCTCGCGCACCCAACTGGCCGACAAGGTTTGACGGCGCAATGCCGCAGGCCTCGATATAGCAGTTCACGCCAAGCCCGCGCAGTTTGCCCTTGGCTTCGCTGGCGGCCCGACGGGCTGCGAAACCGGCGAAGTCGCCCATCTCTTCCAGCTTGTCCATCGTGGCGTTGTAATCCCCTGTGTCGTACTCGACCGCCACAGGCGTGGCATACGGGAATTCAGTGATGAAGTTCTGGCGACGCAGTGCGATGGGATCGACGCCCAACTCACGTGCGGCCTTGTCCACCACACGCTCCAACTGGAACGTCGCCTCGGGGCGGCCTGCCCCGCGATAGGCATCGACAGGCACCGTGTTGGTGAACACAGCCTTTACGTTCACATAGATGAGCGGAGTTTTGTAGTTACCGGCCATCAGCGTGCCATGCAGCCACGTTGGCACAGACGGTGCAAACGTGCTGAGATACGCGCCCATATTGGCGTGGGTTTCGGTCCGCAGTGCGGTAAAGTTGTTGTCTGCGTCCAGCGCCAGTTCGATCTTTGTGACGTGATCGCGGCCATGGGCGTCCGACATGAACGCCTCTGTCCGGCTTGATGTCCATTTGACCGCGCGGTTACAGGCTTTGGCCGCGAATGTGCAAAACGCCTCTTCCTGATAGTGGAAAATCTTGGTGCCAAAACCACCGCCCACATCCGGAGCGACCACACGCAGTTTGTGTTCCGGGATACCGAGCACGAACGCGCCCATAAGCAGGCGGATCACGTGCGGGTTCTGGGACGTGGTATAAAGCGTGTGCTCATCCGTGCCGCGGGCATAGTCGCCCACTGCGACGCGGGGCTCCATCGGGTTGGCAACCAGACGGTTGTTGACCAGTTCCAGCGATGTCACATGGGCCGCCGCCTCGAAGGCCGCGTCCGTCGCCGCCTTGTTTTCTTCAACAAAGCCCCAGTCATAGCAAAGGTTGTTTGCCAGATCGTCATGCACTTTGGCAGACCCATCTGCCAGTGCCGCCTTCATATCCACAACAGCTGGCAATTCTGTGATATCGACGTTGATGGCCTCGGCTGCGTCGCGGGCCTGTTCCAGCGTTTCGGCGACAACGGCCGCGATAGGCTCACCCACATGGCGCACTTTGCCAGTGGCGAGAACCGGGTGCGCCGGTTCCTGCATCGGCTCGCCGTGTTTGTCAGTCACCTGCCAGCCACAGGGGATTGATCCGACACCGGCAAAGTCGTCACCGGTGAAAACCCTGACCACACCGGGCATGCCAGATGCAGCGGTCGTATCCACCGCATTCAGCGTTCCGTGTGCGATGTCCGAGCGCAGGAAAAACACATGCGCTTGTCCGTGAATATTGATGTCATCCGTGTAGTTCCCGACCCCTGTCAGAAACCGTACGTCCTCGCGCCGTTTGCTACTGGCGCCGATGCCTCCGTCTTTTGGCATGTTATTCCTCCCTGATGTGATGGCGGATTGGAATCCACCTTACGGCCTGTTTGCAGGGCGGATTTCAATCCGCCCAACCCGGCCCTTTATTCTGCAGCGATGGCTCCGACATCCTGACCGGATGCCGCCATGATCGCCTTGATGATGTTGTGATACCCTGTGCAGCGGCAGATATTGCCTTCAAGGTAGTCGCGCACCTCTTGCTCGGACGGTTTTGGATTGTCCTTGAGCAGTGCTGCTGCAGACATCACCATGCCCGGGGTGCAAAATCCACATTGCAGCCCGTGATGGTCTTGAAACGCCTGCTGGATCACGTTCAGCGATCCGTCTGCATTGGCCTGACCTTCAATGGTGGACACATCCGCGCCATCAGCTTCCGCCGCCAGCATGGTGCACGATTTGACTGCGACTCCGTCCACATGGACCACGCAGGCCCCACATTGAGACGTGTCACACCCTACGTGAGTGCCCGTCAGTTTCAGCTCATCCCGCAAGAAAGACGACAACAGCGTGCGTCCCTCAACTTCGCCAGACGCAGCTTTTCCGTTCACGGTCATGGTGACCTGTGTCATGGCATCCTCCCTTATTTGCCGTTTTGTTGGGGAGAGTTAAACACGTGGTCGCCGCCATGAGAACCGAAAATTTCGCGTGGCGAGCGAAAACGCAGGATCATGCACTGTCCGGTCCGCTCCCGGAAGCGCGTGGTCTGGGACGTGTTGGAATCTCTTTGAGCAAGCCACCGACGCCCAAAGCCGAAATATCAGCCTGCGTCAGCGCTACTCCACAGATCAGGCGCTCCAAAACCCAATCGGCTCCGTTGAGCGCAGGCGAACGTGCGCAGCCCGGCAAGCCAATAACTGGTTTTCCGTCCACATCGCCGAAAAACAAAAGGTTGCCGGGATCAACCGGCATTCCATAGGCCTCAACCCGCCCCCCTGCCGACCGTAATGCTTCGGGCGCGACATCGCGAGGATCAGATGTTGCAGAAGCCGTAAGGATAAACAGGATATCGCCCGGCGCCTGATCAATTGCGCATGCGATCGCCGAACTATCATGCGGCACAATCACCCGGTCGCTCATCTCAAGACCCAGCCGCTCGACCCTCGCGATCATCGCCGCACGTCCCTTGCACGATGGCACATCATCCCCTGTTTGTGTTTCGATCAGAGTGGCTCGCGAATACGCAGGCGGCAAAATACCAAGCGCGTGCGGGCTGACGGTGCAGGCGTCTCCTAATGCTGGTCCCGGCACGCCGTAGGATATGATCTTGATCGTCGCGATCATCGTGCCCGCATCCACTCGGTGCAGATGTGGGACCGTGGCCACGGTGATCATCGGATCAATCACATTGATGGCCGAGATCTTGTCTGACGCAATCGCTGCAACGCCGGGGCACGTGGCATACAGGTTCACACGGCCAGCTCCGGCTGCACTGATCCGCACGTGTTGCGCCGAAGGGTCCAGAACAATGGAACGGGCCAGTTGTTCTGCCGCCTGGTTTTCCTCGATATCTCCGGCGTCCAGTCGCGCGACAGTCACTTCTGCATGCCCGGCTTTCGCAAGGGCCGCCACGTGGGTTTTGGTCAGGACTGTTCCCTTGGCAATCCGGCCTGACGCGGACGTCACGGAATGCGCCAAAATAGCCCCTTCCGCCTCTGCCACAGGAACGGGACCAAAGATCATGCAGGCCTACGCAAGCTTTGCACCATCTGCGCAAGGATCGATACAGCGATTTCGGAAGGGCTGGCCGCTCCAATATCAAGACCGACGGGGCCACGGATGCGGGCAATCTGTTCGACCGCAAACCCGGCCTCCGTTAAGCGCTCCACCCGTTTGGCATGCGTCCGCGTTGACCCGAGCGCCCCGATGTAGAACGCGTCGGAACCAAGAGCGATATGGAGGGCTGGATCATCCAGCTTGGGATCATGGGTCAGCAGCACCAGAGCCGTGCGCGTATCAAGGCCGACCTCTGCCAATGCCTCATCAGGCCAATCCTCAATCAACATCTCACCCGGAAAGCGCGCAGCAGACCCGAAGGCCGCACGCGGATCAATGATCACCGGGTCATACCCTGCAATGCGCGCCATTGGTACAAGGGCCTGTGCGATATGTACGGCCCCCACAATTGCGAGGCGCAAAGGAGGGTTGTGGATGGAGACAAAGGTACGACCGTCTTCATCTATGCCACTGCGATCATTTCTAAAACGCGCGGCGTGCCCGGTGTGGTCGAGCCGTCGTTCCCACGAGCTCACGTCCACGACGTAAGCCGCTGGTGTGCGTGAGGCGCGCGCTGCGACGAGAGCCTCAAGAAGATCAAGCGGCATGACGGTCCCGATGGGTTCGACCAGCACTTTGATGGTTCCACCGCAGGCCAGCCCGACGGCAAAGGCATCCCCGTCACTTACACCATATTCCAGTAGCCGGGGCACTCCGTCTTCCAACGCTTCAAGCGCCTCAACCACAACCGCGCCTTCGACACAGCCCCCGGAGACTGAGCCGAACATCTCGCCTTCGCCAGACACAACCATTTGTGCGCCTGCGCGGCGCGGGGCACTGCCCCAAGTTTGCACAACTGTAGCAAGTGCAGCGCCCTGCCCGTCCTTGGCCCAGACTAGCGCCTGCTCTGGTGCATTCTCAAACGTGTCCATTGCGATCTCCATATCTGCTGGATCGCAACCGACTTCGCTTGAGAGTTGTCAGACAAAACGACGCGTGGTGGCCAAGTGAATTCAACGAAGGCCCCATCACGGGGACGCGGCAGTTTTACCTAGGCGGCGCGGGGCGATCTGTGCGACAATCGATCAATCGAGGATGGGTCTGAACCTGCTGGTTTGGTGAGCCTAGAGCGTAAACCCCACGCATCCCCAAGTTCAACCCCGCACGCTATGCAGCGCAAACGCTTGCACCCCCGCCCCCGCCGCCCTAAATCTGGAACAACACCAGATCGGAGACACGCCCACATGCCTATGCAAGCCCAGGAAATCGAGGATCTGATCCGCGAGAGTTTTCCTTCCGCAAAAATCACGATCACCGACCTTGCAGGTGACGGCAATCATTACTCTGCCGAAGTGATTGATGCATCCTTTGAAGGTATGAACAGAGTGCAGCAGCACCGCGCCGTTACCAAAGCCCTGAAGGGCAAGATGGACGGCAGCCATGGAGAGTTGCATGCCTTGGCGCTCACCACAAAGGCGCCTGGATGAACGCATTGCTTTCTCTCCTTTCGGCCCCATTTCGACGTGGTGCACGGCGTCCGCTTTCGGCGCGCCAACCCGGACGTGCAGAAATGGGACAGGTGCGCGATGTACCCTTGGGAATGGAAGCCACAAATCTCGACCTGATCGATCAAGTCAACCGACGCAACGATGCCCTTGAACGGGTGAACACTATTGCCGGGCGACGCAGAACCAAAGGCAGCTTTGCGGCCGCCGCAAGCACCCGCATTGACCCTATGCCCGAAGATGAAACCTATGCCGCGCGCTATCACCGCGCCTATATCGAGAAAGATGACTGACATGAGCGACGCAAACGCACAAATTACCGATACGATCAAAGCCAACGACGTGGTGCTTTTCATGAAAGGCACGAAATCCATGCCGCAATGCGGGTTTTCCAGCCGTGTGGCGGGTGTGCTGAACTACATGGGCGTCGACTTTGCCGACGTGAACGTTTTGGCCGACGAGGGCATTCGGTCAGGCATCAAAGAATTCTCGGACTGGCCCACCATCCCGCAGCTGTATGTGAAGGGCGAATTTGTGGGCGGATGCGACATCATCACTGAGATGACGTTGTCGGGTGAGCTGGACACGCTGTTTTCGGAAAACAACGTCACGTTCGACAAAGACGCCGCTGACAAGATCCGCGAAGCCAACGGCTGAGCGATCAGGGGCGGCGCACAACCATTCCATGCTTGTCGGTGTCGTCAAAGCCGACTTTGCGATAGAACCCTTGCGCGCCCCGAGCCGCCCCGGTCAGTAGCATGACCTTGTAGGCATCCACCTCCCACGCCATGTCGATCAGTCGGGTGAGCACTAGCCGCCCGACACCTCGGCGCTGATGGCTGCGGGCCGTCACAACATTTTCGATCAATCCGTAGGGGCGCCCACCGTAGGTCATGTTGGGAAGGATGTGCAGTGTCGCCATGCATGCCAGTTCATTTTGGTCAAACGCCCCCAGAACGGTGGTTCCGGAATGCGCCAGAACGCGGGCGAACTGCGCATCATCCGCGACCTGCCCGCTTCGGGTCAATTCGAGATAAAGGGCGCAAGCGGCCGGCGCGTCCTGTGCGCACAAGACCCGAAGTTTCATGTCAGCCCGTCTTTTCCTCGACATCTGCTGCCAGTGCTTCGGCGCGGGCAGCAAGTTCGGCCAGCGTTTCAGTCACGGATTGCGGGACCACAGGCACCTCGATGCGCTCCGGTTCCGGCGCGCCCAGGGTGCGCAGCCCTTCGAGTTCCGCCTCGCGCTCGGCCAATGATGCTTCCATTTCGCGCATGCGATCTTCGACGCTTGCTGTTTTGTCAGCCAAAAGCAGCCCCGCCATCAACAGCATCCGTGCCTCAGGCATACGACCCGCCTGATCAGCCAGCGCCTGAGCCTCGTCATCCAGCATCTTGGCTGCAGCATGCAGGTAGCTTTCCTCGCCATCCTGACAGGCCACCGCAAAGTTACGCCCACCGATGGAAATGGTCACCTCAGGCATCCGCGTTCTCCTCACCCTGCACGTCAATCTGTTCTAGCAGCGGCCCTAGCGCACCAAGGATACTAGAGGCTTCGGCCACATCTGCCGCGCGCGCGGCGCGCAGGGCTTCAAGTTCGGCCATCATCGCCTTGTTGATAAGGTGTGGCTCGCCTACGCCCTCTTCGTTGGCGGTGCGCAATGCAGAGTTCGACTCGCGCAGTTGATCGTTGGCTTTGCGCAGGCGCTGCAATTCCAAATCCATCGCAGCAACACGGGTTTGCGTCGCCTCAGAGGCAGCACGCGCTTCGGCCAATGCCGCCTCTTGTCGCTCAGACATCTTGCGCACTCGCTCAGTAAGTTGAGCGTTTGCGATCTTTTCATCATCAAGGGCTGCTTGCAGCTCGGCCGTGTCGCCCCCTTGTGCCGCTCCCAAGGCGCTTGTTCCGGCGGCAATCCGGTCCATAGCCGCGGTCAGGCGCTGTTCTAGTGCATCAATCTCGCTCATGGCGAAGCCTGTCTCCCGTTTTGCTCCGACCCTTGGTCGCGGGCCTGTCTGATCCCCAACAGCGCGAATCGCTGCGCCGTCCGGTTAATGAACAGTTTATCCAATGCTTTTTGGAAATGCGCCCCCCTTTGCGATCAATCACTTGCAGGTCGGCATTGAAGTGTCGCATACACTGACCGGCCAGAGACGATACGTTCTAGAGCATTACAGCGCCTTGATCTTTGCCTCTTGCCTGATATTGAGCGCCAAATCTCTTGATCCAAAGGACATCTGCATCGTGGACCTGACCGCTCTTCGCACCGCCCATCCCGACCATTGGAAGAAGGCCACGGCCATCCGCGCCCTGACCCTGGACGCTGTGGCTGCGGCAAATTCCGGCCACTCCGGCATGCCAATGGGGATGGCTGACGTCGCCACTGTTCTGTTTGAAAAGCACCTGAAGTTCGATGCCTCTGCGCCAAACTGGCCAGATCGCGACCGGTTCATCCTGTCGGCGGGCCATGGCTCCATGCTTCTTTATTCCTTGCTGCACCTGACCGGCTATGCCGACATGACGTTGGAGCAGGTCAAGAATTTCCGCCAGTGGGGCGCCATCACTGCGGGCCATCCCGAATATGGGCACGCCGATGGCATTGAGACTACGACAGGTCCACTGGGGCAAGGCATCGCGAACTCGGTTGGCTTTGCCATGGCCGAAGAAGCCCTGCGCGCCCACTACGGCAAGAAGATCGTTGATCACTATACCTATGTCATCGCGGGCGACGGCTGCCTGATGGAGGGCGTGAGCCAGGAGGCAATCACCCTCGCCGGCCGTCATCGCTTGGGTAAGCTGATCGTGTTCTGGGACAACAACAACATAACGATTGATGGTCCTGTCACGCTGTCTGACACAACTGACCAGCCGCAGCGTTTCAAATCCGCGGGCTGGGCCGTGATTGAGATTGACGGCCACGACCCAGAGGCCATTGATGCCGCCATCATTAAGGCCAAGAAACAGAACAAGCCGACGATGATTGCCTGCAAAACGCATATCGCGTTGGGCCATGCCGCGCAGGATACGTCCAAAGGTCACGGCGCGCTGACCGATGCAGATCAGATGGCCGCTGCAAAGGCCGCCTATGGCTGGACAACCGGGCCTTTTGATGTGCCTGCGGATGTGAAATCTGCGTGGGAAGAGATCGGGGCCCAGGGCTCTGGAGCCCGCGCCGAATGGGAGGGCCGTTTTGGCTCTGTCTCTGGCCGCAAGCAGGCAGAATTCAACCGTGTGATGGCCCGCGAAGTGCCCAAGAAGCTGTCTGCGACCGTCAAAGCGTTCAAAAAGCAGATGTCTGAAAGTGCACCCAAAGTGGCAACACGTGCGGCATCCGAAAAGGCGCTTGAGGTGCTGAACCCAGTGTTGAGCGAAACCATTGGTGGATCGGCGGACCTGACGGGTTCAAACAACACGAAAACATCCGATCTGGGCGTGTTTGATGTAGAAAACCGTGGCGGGCGCTACGTCTACTGGGGCATTCGCGAGCACGGAATGGCGGCGGCAATGAACGGCATGGTGCTGCACGGTGGCATCCGCGCCTATGGTGGTACATTCATGTGTTTTACCGACTATGCGCGACCTGCTATGCGCCTGGCCGCCTTGATGAAAATCCCCACTGTCTTTGTGATGACACACGATTCAATCGGCCTCGGCGAGGATGGCCCAACACACCAGCCAGTCGAGCATCTGGCGATCAGCCGCGCGACACCGAACACACATGTGTTCCGCCCGGCCGACGCAATCGAGACAGCCGAAGCATGGGAACTGGCGTTTTCATCGCCTTCCACCCCATCCGTACTGTCCCTGACCCGTCAGGGCCTGCCCACAGTGCGCACTGAGCACAAGCTGAAAAACATGAGCGCACAAGGTGCTTATGTGCTCGCCGAAGCGACGGGTAAACGTCAGGTCATCCTGATCGCCACAGGCTCCGAAGTGTCCGTCGCGATGGACGCACGCGAAGCACTGCAAGAGGCCGGTATCGGCTGCCGCGTGGTTTCGATGCCCTGCATGGAGCTGTTTGCAGAGCAGGACGAAACCTACCGTCGCAAAGTCCTACCTGCTGGCCCCGTCCGCATCGGGATCGAAGCGGCAGTACGCCAGGGGTGGGATCAGTGGTTGCTGGGAGAGCGCGGCAACGCCAAGAAGGCAGATTTCGTTGGCATGGAAGATTTCGGAGCTTCCGCCCCGGCAAATGTACTGTTCGAAAAGTTCGGGATCACGGCGGCCAATGTAGTCGAAAGGGCCAAAGCCCTGCTGTGACCATACGCCATGCTGTTGAGAGGCCCCTGCACTTGCCGGGGCCTTTTTCTTGAAAAGGTTGTAGCCTAAATGGCCTGAACCACCTTCGCAAAAACCGCGCGGAAATTCCCTCCCAGATAGAATCACGCTTCCAAGCGCATCCTCGTGCTTAGCCAGAAACAATAGTCGAACCGGGCGCCTGCGGCAGTGAACAAGACAATTTGAGTGCTCTTGCCCACCATTAGGAGGACTTTTGCCCAGATCCAGCGCAATACAACCCTAGGTAGGCAGTATTTTGCTCACCCAAATTAATGTTTTGCTAAGGATCTGCCCAGTACTGTTTGATCAGTCTCAATAGAGTGGGATGAGAAACAGGCGGAAACAATGCTTGGCGGTTTATTGATTTCAATATTTGCAGGAATCGTTATGGGTGCCACTGCTTTGCTGGTGGGGTATGGGTTCTGGTGGTCGTTGCTAATCTATTCAGCAAGCGGCGTGAGCATCTTCCTACTTGTCGCTGCTTACGCAGTTTTGCGAGGGGTCGATTTTGAAGGACGCGGCCGCAAGGACGTTGGTTTCGATCCACATCTGGTCAGAGGCATGCACTCGAAACGCGCACAGGTGTTCGTGCCCTTGCATCAAGCCCGTGGCGTCGTCGCCACCGAGGCGCGCCGCGTCGACTAATCAAACGCTTTTCTGACTTGGCGAAATGCTGCGCCAGATCGGCGTAATCACTTTTTCCCCTACTGGTATCAGCAAGAAACCAAGACCAAGGCCCAGCAGGCCGTCGATGCCCGCTTTTACGGCCCACTCAATGAAACCAGACCCAGCCGCGACACTCTTTGCGACCCCGTAAATCAGGTTCTCGGGAGTGTGCCACCCCAACTCGGCCAAACCATGAACGATGATCGACCCGCCGACCCACAACATTGCGGCAGTGCCTACAATGGTGAGCAGCTTCATAAATCCGGGCATGATCCGCACGATCCCGCGCCCAAGCGCACGCGTTGCACTCAACCGTCCGTCAGACGCCAGTGCCAAACCGACATCATCAGCCTTTACGATAAGCGCCACTGATCCATAAACAGCAACGGTAATCATGACAGCGACCGCCGCGAGTGTTGCCGCCTCGAACCAGAAGTTGCTGTCCGGGATCGCCGCCAGAGAGATCGTCATGATCTCCGCAGACAAAATAAAGTCCGTCTTTATTGCACCCGCCGCCTTTTGCTCTTCGAGATGGGCCGGATCCTGCACTTCGGCAGCTTTGCCCGGGTAGTCATCGTGCCCATGGCCCCACCCCAGCATATGCGCGACCTTTTCAGCGCCCTCAAAGCACAGATAGGCCCCGCCCAGCATCAGCAACGGTGGAATCGCCCATGGTGCAAAGTTCGCCAACAAAAGGCCCACCGGAAGCAGATAAAGCAGCTTGTTTTTGAGCGAGCCCTTGGTGATGCGCCAGATGATCGGCAATTCGCGCTCGGCCGCAAAGCCCTGCACATATTTAGGAGTAACTGCAGCATCATCAATCACAGCACCAGCGGCTTTCGAGCCCGACTTGACCGCCTGCCCGATCACATCATCAACACTTGCGGCAGCCACTTTCGCGATTCCGGCAACGTCGTCCAAAAGCGCCAATAATCCACTCATCGCACTCGCTCCTGCGTCATGTTCTTACGTTAGCGCATAACATGCACGAAAGCGCACGTACACTGTTAGCGCCAACTGCATACGGACGCATACGTTTATCGCTAACACCCTGTAATATGGCCATTTTTGCCCTTCTCAGAACACACTATTGCGACTAACACATCCCCAATCAAGACATGGCGTAGCGTAAAAAGGACACCAGGTATGACGATCAAAGTTGGCATCAACGGATTTGGCCGTATCGGCCGCTGCACCCTGTCTCATATCGCGACATCCATGCGCAACGACATCGATGTGGTGGCGATCAACGCGACCGGACCACTGGAAACTTCCGCTCACCTGATGCGGTATGACAGCATTCATGGCCGCTTCCCCGGCACGATCACCTTGTCCAACAACGCAATGGACCTTGGCCGTGGACCGATCCGAATGATGTCGACCTATGACATGAACGAACTGGACTGGAGCGGTATTGATGTCGTTCTTGAATGCACAGGCAAGTTCAATGATGGGCACAAGGCCGCCGCACATCTGGAACGTGGCGCCCGCAAGGTGTTGCTGTCTGCCCCCGGCAAGAACGTGGACAAGACCGTTGTCTTTGGCGTCAACCACCGCGAGTTGGTGGCCAATGACCGGATGATTTCCAACGGGTCTTGTACAACCAATTGCTTGGCCCCGTTGGCTAAAGTGCTAGACGATGCATTTGGAATCGAGTCAGGCATCATGACCACGATCCACAGCTATACCGGGGATCAGCCGACGCTCGACCGCCGGCACGATGATCTCTACCGCGCGCGGGCCGCGGCCATGGCAATGATCCCTACGTCGACCGGAGCAGCAAAAGCATTGGGTGAAGTGCTGCCAAACCTTGCTGGCAAGCTGGACGGCACTGCGATGCGTGTGCCTACCCCCAATGTCAGCGCGGTTGACCTGACCTTTACCGCTGGCCGCGACGTGACCGTAGAAGAAGTAAACGCAGCCGTGGCCGAAGCCGCTCAAGGAGAAATGGGTCGCGTGCTTACCTATGATGACGAGCAAAAAGTGTCCGTCGATTTCAATCATACAGATCACTCTTCGATCTTCGCGCCGGACCAGACCAAGGTGGTCGGCAACCGGCTTGTGAGAGTGCTCGCTTGGTATGACAATGAATGGGCATTTTCGGTGCGCATGGCCGATGTGGCCGTGGCCATGGGTCGCCTTAGCTGATCCCTTGCGCGTTTGAAGCGAGGCTGGCACAAGGCAGGTCACGTTCTTCAACCCTAGCGGGCTTTATGACCAACCGCGGCGCTCTCTTACTTGCAGTGTTCATCCTTATGGCCATCGGCGTGGATGTGATGATTTACGGATCAGAGCATCTGGTGTTCCTCGGCAAAAAGTTCGCGGACCTGCTCGAATACATGGCATTTTGGCGCTAGCAACCCGCACGGCGGGCGCCCTGCCCGGTTGACATCCGGCCCCAGATGCCTTTGTTAGCGGTAACGGCGCTTGCCTGCTTTTGGCCGAGCGTTTCAGACTGGACCTGACATTTTTCAGCAGACGGGAAACACCATGGCGATCAAAGTTGCAATCAATGGATTTGGCCGGATCGGCCGCAATGTGCTGCGCGCAATCGTGGAAAGCGGGCGCACCGATATCGAGGTCGTCGCGATCAACGATCTGGGTCCGGTTGAGACGAACGCACACCTTTTGCAATACGATTCTGTCCACGGTCGGTTCCCCGTTAAGGTGACGACAGGCGCGGACAGCATTGACGTGGGTGGTGGCCCGATCAAAGTAACAGCAGAACGCAATCCTGCAGACCTGCCATGGGCCCATGTGGATATCGTGTTGGAATGCACCGGTATTTTCACCTCGAAAGACGCCTGTCAGGCGCATCTTGCAAACGGATCCAGCCGGGTGCTGATTTCGGCTCCTGGCAAGGATGCCGACAAAACCATAGTATACGGCGTGAACCACGAGACCCTCAGCGGTGACGACATTGTGGTGTCCAACGCTTCGTGCACAACCAACTGCCTCAGCCCTGTGGCGCACGTGCTGCACAATGAGATTGGGATCGTCAAAGGGTTCATGACCACGATCCACAGCTACACAGGCGATCAGCCAACACTCGATACGATGCACAAGGATCTGTACCGCGCACGCGCGGCGGCGTTGTCCATGATCCCCACCTCGACAGGTGCGGCGAAGGCTGTCGGGCTGGTGCTGCCTGATCTGGCCGGTAAGCTGGATGGTGTCGCCATTCGCGTCCCTACCCCGAACGTATCCGTCGTCGACCTGACATTCGAAGCATCGCGCGCGACAACGGTCGAAGAAATCAACGGAGCCATCAAGGCGGCTGCCGGTACAGGCCCGCTTCAGGGCGTGCTAGGATACACGGACGCGCCGCTGGTAAGCTCAGATTTCAATCACGATCCCCACTCGTCGATTTTTGCCACGGATCAAACCAAAGTAATGGACGGCACTATGGTGCGGATTTTGACCTGGTATGACAACGAATGGGGCTTTTCCAACCGGATGGCGGACACTGCCGTGGAGATGGGCAAATATCTCTGACGGGCAACTCCCCGCTAAAAGCTTTTGTCAGGGCGCCCCACCGGGGCGCCCTTTTCTTTTGGCTTCGTGCGCGAAGCGTGGCGATGACCAGCGTTGCGATTGTTTCACGACATAGCCGCGGAGTTATAGGTTGACGTCTTATGGCATCCCAAAGACTCTGAGGTGACCAAAGACACTTTCAAAAAGGATATTGGCTTTGCTCCGCTCAGTACTCTCAATCACCGCTGTTTTTGTCACTTGTTTTGTAACTGCCGCCGTAGCTTCCCAGTTAGCAAACCCCGCCGCCGTATATTGCATCGAACAAGGCGGGGCATATTCCACAGAAGACACTGACGAAGGTCAGCGCGGTCTGTGCACGTTGGTGGATGGTTCTGTGGTTGATGCCTGGGCGCATTTTCGAGAGCAACATAGCGCCGCTCCCTCGGGCAGCACGCAACTGGCAAACCCCGCTGCTGTGTATTGCATCGAACAAGGTGGGACATACTCTATCGAAAACACTGACGAAGGACTGCGCGGATTTTGCACGTTGTCTGATGGAACTGTCGTCGACGCATGGGAGTATTTTCGAGAGCAACACGCCCTTGCAACAGAACCAAACGGCCCGGTTATCGCAGACCGCATTTGGACGGGTGGCCCAATCCTGACTATGGATGACAGTCAAATGCGGGCCGAAGCTTTGGCAGAAAAAGACGGCGTCATTGTGGGTGTCGGCAAAGCAGACGACATAATGAAGCTGCGCGGCCCCGGCACAGAGATGATTGATCTGGCAGGCCGTGCGATGATCCCGGGCCTCGTTGACGCTCACGGCCATGTGTTCATGACAGGTATTCAGGCGCTGTCGGCGAACTTGCTGCCGGCACCCGACGGCGAAGTGAACGATATCCCCACGTTGCAACGTGTACTGCGCGACTTTGCTGACGCCCAACCTGAACGCGTTGCTGCTGCGGGCTTAATCCTTGGATTTGGCTATGATGATGCGCAACTGGCCGAGCAACGCCACCCAACCCGGGATGAATTAGACGCGGTATCGACAGACTTTCCAGTATATGCTGTGCACCAGTCCGCACACTTAGGGGTCGCAAATACCAAAGCACTGGAACTTGCCGGTATTACGGCAGAAACTCCTGATCCGGCCGGTGGCGTCATCCGCCGGCGCCAAGGCAGCAATGAACCCAATGGCGTGCTTGAAGAAAATGCAACAGCACCCGTTCTTGCCGCCTTGCTTGGTGGGCTGGATGAAAAAGCAAACCGAGCGATTTTTCGGGCCGGCACTGAACTTTATGCGTCATTCGGCTATACCACGGCGCAGGAAGGTCGCTCCGTTCCAGCAGTCAGCAAACTGATGCAATCGGTGGCAACTGAAGAAGGTCTGGACATCGACGTCGTGACCTACCCCGACGTGTTGGTGGACCGCGACTACATCGTTGAAAACCAGTCTCGCACATATACAGACAGGTTTCGTGTAGGTGGGGCAAAGCTCACGATTGACGGTTCGCCGCAAGGGTTCACTGCGCTGCGCGACCGCCCTTACTACAACCCGCCAGAAGGCTTTCGAGCGGATTATGCTGGTTATGCGTCGGCCACTGGCGATCAGGTTTTTGATGCGGTCGACTGGGCCTTCGAAAACGATGTTCAGATCCTTGTGCATTCCAATGGAGAGGGCGCCTCAGACATCTTGATTGGCGCGGTCGATACCGCCACTCAGGCGCATGGAGAAGCAGACCGCCGCCCCGTTCTGATCCACGGACAGTTCCTGCGCGAAGATCAGGTGGACGCCTTTAACAGTCTTGATGTGTTCCCGTCGCTGTTTCCTATGCACACGTTTTATTGGGGTGACTGGCACCGTGACCGTACAGTAGGCCCGGCCGCGGCAGACAACATTTCCCCCACAGGATGGGTCCGCGATCGCGGCATGATGTTTTCCAGCCACCACGACGCCCCCGTGGCCTTTCCGGATTCTATGCGCATTCTGGATGCAACGGTCACTCGCCGCTCACGCTCCAACGACATTATAGGTCCAGCGCATCGGGTAGATGTCATCACAGCACTCAAGGCCATGACAATCTGGCCCGCCTATCAACATTTTGAAGAAGACCGGAAGGGATCACTGGAAGTGGGCAAACTTGCCGATCTGGTGATCTTGTCCGATGACCCAACGGCCATCGACCCTGAAACGCTCGACAGCATCACCATTGTCAAGACGATCAAGGAGGGCGAAAACGTCTATGCCGCCAATGCTCAGGAAGGATTTCTGAACTACCGGCCCCGAAAAGACGGAACCGATCCTTACGCGGATTTCCTGCGCCTTGTTGCGGTGACGCAGGACATGCAAGGATCGCCCGGGGCATTGGGCCGCCTGTCGCCCTCGATAATGGCCAGGGCGCCACATTCAGGTGCCTGCGTGGCGCGCACATTGGGTGATCTGATCACAGCGTCCGTAGTGACCGCTGACCTTGGAGAATAGATAATCAAATAGGGTTACATCCTGACGATCCATAAGCGGTTAGGAGTGTTGGTCAGGCTGTTTTGTCACAGGCTGAGAACCTTCCAAGCCGCGGGGCCGCTGTTGAAGCGCTGCGGCGCGCCCTTGGGTCTATGCTTCGCGAATGTGGTTTGGCCTAACGTTTCGATACTTGCCGGTCACGCAAACCGTTCTTGCAGGGCTTTGTTCACAAGCGGGGTGACAAAGGTGCTGACATCCCCGCCCAGCCGAGCGATTTCCTTGACCAGTTTGGATGCAATGGCCTGGTGTTGGGCCTCTGCCATCAGGAAAACCGTCTCGATGCTGTCGTTGAGCTTGCGGTTCATTCCAACCATCTGGAATTCGTATTCAAAGTCCGCCACGGCGCGCAGTCCACGGAAGATGATTTGCGCGCCAACGTCAGAGGCACAGTCAATCAGCAGGTTTTCAAAAGGGTGCGCAATGATCTCTGTGCCGGTCTGGGCACTCAGCTTGGCGCATTCGGCCTCGATCATCGCCACGCGTTCCTCGAGCGAAAAGAGCGGGCCCTTGTCCCGGTTGATCGCAACTCCGATCACGAGCCGGTCGACCATTGGACTGGCGCGCCGAATGATGTCCATATGCCCCAGCGTTATGGGATCAAAGGTGCCGGGGTAAAGGCCGATGCGCATGGGGGGCGCCTTTCGCAAGTCGTATTATGGCAATCCAACATTTACGTTGGGGGATTGCAAGGCGCGTTTAATGCCCCATAATCATGCCCTCAAGGGCATCTTTTTCCATCGCCAGTTCGGTCAGTCGCGCCTTAACGGCGTCTCCCAGAGTGATGAGCCCAATCAACTGTCCATCTTCCAGAACAGGCATGTGCCGAAACCGCCCATCCGTCATCTTTTGCAGAACGCTGTCGGCGCTGTCTTCGCGCGCGCATGTCACCAGCTTGGATGTCATATAGGCGTCCACACGGTCATTCAGAATGGACCCGCCCCTTTGCGACAGCATCCGGACAATGTCTCGTTCCGACAGTATCCCATCTGCGCGCAGCCCGTCCTTGGAGATCACAACAGTACCGATCTTACGCTCCGCCAGGATGTTCACCGCTTCGGAAACCAATGCACCCGGCTTGACCGTGACCACTGTATCGTCCGATTTTGACTTAAGAATCTGATGAACAAGCATGGTTTGGTCCTCTGTAATGGTTGTATTGCCCCGTCAGCGTCGGGTGCGAGGGCGCCTTGTGTCAAGGGTGCTGTACAATATGTGGCCAGTCGGCGCCGTTTTGCCCGGTATAGTCGCAAGACCGGGAAGCGTCTTTTTCGGAGCGTAGATAAAGCTCTAGCCCTCGGTTGGACTACGCAATACCGCAAGCGACCGTCAGTCCATTCCAAACAAATGACCAGCAATACACGTTGAGCGAGAAAACGCAGACTTGCCTCTTTTACCCCCCGTTTTGCGGCGCTATCGTAGGCTCAAGCGTATTTTGTCGCGCTCTGTGCTCGCGCCGCGGTTCGGGTACAGATACCCCCACACAGATCTGCGCACTGGCGCGCAACAGGAGACTGCATGCAAGACCTCACCCACTATATCAATGGCGCCCATGTCGCTGGCACTTCAGGCCGCTTTGCCGATGTGATGAACCCGGCAACGGGTGAGGTGCAGGCCCGTGTGCCACTGGCCTCAACTGCCGAGGTCGCTCACGCCGTAGAGATCGCCGCCGCAGCTCAACCCGCGTGGGCCGCTGTGAACCCACAACGCCGCGCACGCGTGATGATGAAATTTGTAGCCCTGCTCAACCGCGATATGGACAAGCTGGCCGAAGCGTTGAGCCGTGAACATGGCAAGACGCTGCCGGATGCTGCAGGTGACGTGCAGCGCGGTCTTGAGGTCGTAGAATACTGTATCGGAGCGCCGCACCTTTTGAAGGGTGAGTATACGGACTCCGCTGGTCCCGGCATCGACATGTACTCGATGCGTCAGGCTCTCGGAGTGACTGCCGGCATCACCCCGTTCAACTTTCCAGCCATGATCCCGATGTGGATGTTTGCGCCTGCGATTGCGTGCGGCAACGCGTTCATCCTGAAACCGTCTGAACGGGACCCGTCTGTGCCGCTGATGCTGGCCGAGTTGATGGAAGAAGCAGGCTTGCCCAAGGGCGTCTTGCAGGTCGTCAACGGCGATAAAGAAGCAGTGGACGCAATCCTGCACCACGATGTCATCCAGTCCATCGGTTTTGTCGGATCAACTCCGATTGCGGAATACATCTATGGCACCGGCTGTGCGAACGGCAAACGGGTTCAATGTTTCGGTGGGGCCAAAAACCATATGATCATCA
This sequence comes from Tateyamaria sp., assembly GCF_039945315.1. Lineage (GTDB taxonomy): Bacteria > Pseudomonadota > Alphaproteobacteria > Rhodobacterales > Rhodobacteraceae > Tateyamaria. The sequence goes on from NZ_JBDUXB010000036.1 coordinate 167,409, forward strand.
TGCCCGATGCAGACATGGATCAGGCCGCAGACGCCTTGATTGGCGCGGGATACGGGGCTGCTGGCGAACGTTGCATGGCGATCTCGGTTGCCGTGCCAGTGGGCGATGAAACGGCCGACCGCCTGATCGAAAAACTGGTGCCACGCATCGAAAAGCTGAAAGTCGGCCCCTACACCGCTGGCAATGACGTCGACTACGGGCCTGTGGTCACAGCGGCCGCCAAAGCCAACATCGAACGTCTGGTACAGACGGGTATCGATCAGGGGGCCAAGCTGGTTGTCGATGGACGCAACTTTAATCTTCAGGGCTATGAAGATGGCTTTTTCGTCGGGCCGCACCTTTTTGATCACGTGACCAAAGACATGGACATCTACACCCAGGAAATCTTTGGCCCCGTTCTGTCAACAGTGCGCGCCCAAAGCTACGAAGAGGCCATCGGCCTTGCAATGGATCATGAATACGGCAACGGCACCGCGATCTTTACCCGCGACGGCGATGCCGCACGCGACTTTGCGAACCGGATCAACATCGGGATGGTGGGCATTAACGTGCCAATCCCAGTGCCACTGGCCTATCACACCTTTGGCGGGTGGAAGAAATCAGTGTTCGGGGACCTGAACCAGCACGGACCGGACGCGTTCAAATTCTATACGCGAACCAAGACGGTAACGGCGCGCTGGCCGTCCGGCATCAAAGAAGGCGGCGAATTTTCTATTCCCGTTATGGAGTAATTTGCCCCTTTCCTTCCGCATAATTCCGGAGCGCGGTCTTGTCGTGGTCGAGTTCACTGGATACTCGGCCATCGACGATTTCATGCGCGCGTCGGCCGCTTATGTGGCGCATCCGGATTATGTGGCGGGGCAGAAACAGCTGGTCGACATGACCCATATCGCTGGATTTGAAAAAGACTATGTTCGCTTCATGGAGATACAAGCGGCCAAAGCAGAACGCCTGGCGGGTGTGGGCGTGCAATCGCTGTGCGTCTATGTGGCCCCCACCCCAATCGCCAAAGAGATCGCCATCCTGTTCACCCGCACATGGGCGGACATCACCAATGTTGTGATTATGGTGCAAGACACCCAAGCCGAAGCGTTGACATTGCTCGGCCAACCAGAGGGCAGCATTGATGAGATGCTACGCGCCGCCGGGGTTCAAACCTAGCGGGTGGCGCGCAGGAGAAGTGCGCCGCAGTTTCAACAGCGGGATCAAATGAAAAAGGGCGGCTCGAATGAGCCGCCTTTTATCGTAGCAAAGAATTTGCAATCAGGTTCGTTTGCGGCGTTTTAGCGCAGCAAGACCACCAAGTCCGGCAATCAACATCCAAGCTGCGGCGGGAAGCGGCACTGTAGATGACGAGCCCATGCCCCATGCGTTATAGTGCGAGAAAACGGAACCGTTTGGCGCGTTGTTGCCCGTCCCAAACATTCCAGTCAGCGCATCGTCCAAATCGAGTTTGAAAAACGCAAAACCGTTCCCCTGTTTGACGGAAATTCCAATCATCTCATAGCCACTGGTCGACGAAAGCGACCATGTTTTCGTAGATCCATCTACCGTCAGGATCCCTGAAGTTCCAGAACCGTTCAATTCAGCGAGGTCAGTCCAGCCTAACTGCCCGATCGGACTGTTTTTACCACCTGTCGTATTACCATTTTGGCACATCAGGGCGCTCAGTTCCGTACCGTTTTGAGAAAGACCAATCCATTTGTTCCCGCATAAAGCACCAGTCAATGTGGCAGCGCTCGCAGCGCCCGAAAACGCCAACACCGCGCCAACCGACAATGCTGCAAGAGTGGTTTTTAGATTCAAATACCGCATTTCTAAGTTCCTAACCGCCTCTACCAGCAAATCCATTCATCAAATGCCTTTTTATATCATGCTTTGATGGAAGCTGGACACTCTTTCGCCTAAATGTTGCCACATTCAGCCAGAGCGAGAATTTTACCGCACTTAGCGCCGCGAAACTCTCGTGAGGGTAGTAACCCTCGCGCTTTGCGGGTCTTTGAAAGTGAAACTCTCGACCTGTTTGTCACCGCGCTCCCCCGAATCACTTGAATGGCCCCTGTGTTCAGCACCGCGAATAGCGCCCCTGGTAGTCAGGCCTCGCAATTGCGCGAAAGATGCTCTGTGGGTTAGACAGATGCCCCTGCAAACCGTGTTTTTGACAGCCCCGGGCACTCCCGAACCACATCTGCTTGTCAGCCTCGCGTGCATGCTGATTGCCATCGGACTAGGCGCATCCTCCCGCTAGCGAGCGCAGGCATCTATCAGCCCCCCGTACGGCTTGCGATATGGGAGTTCCATTCCGAGACGAACGTGGCATATTCCAGCCAAACACAGGAGGATACATGGATTTCGCCCTGATAGAGGAACAGACCGCCATCTTCGACATGGCGCATGCTTTCGGGCAGGATAATATCGCGCCCCACGCCCGCGATTGGGAAGCCCAAGGTACTATTCCAAAAGAACTCTGGCCCGAGGTCGGCGCGCTGGGTTTTGCCTCGCTCTATGTGTCCGAAGACGCGGGCGGCTCCGGTCTGTCCCGGTTGGATGCGACGCTGGTGTTCGAGGCTCTCAGCATGGCCTGCCCGTCTGTCGCGGCGTTCCTTTCGATCCACAACATGTGCGCCAAGATGCTCGACAACTTCGCCAGCGATGATCTGAAGGCCCGGGTCATGCCCGGCGTACTCAGCATGGACACGGTGCTCAGCTATTGCCTGACGGAACCCGGCAGCGGGTCAGACGCCTCTGCCCTGCGCACTCGGGCCGAGCGCACAAATGAGGGGTACGTTGTGAACGGCACCAAGGCGTTCATTTCGGGTGGCGGATATTCGGACGCATATGTCTGCATGGTCCGCACCGGCGAGGATGGGCCCAAAGGCGTTTCGTGCATCTACGTAGATGACGGTGTGGATGGGCTGAGTTTCGGTGCTTTGGAAGACAAAATGGGCTGGCGCAGCCAACCTACGGCGCAGGTACAGTTCGACAATTGCAACATTTCTTCGGCTAATCTTGTCGGTGAAGAGGGTCAGGGTTTCAAATATGCGATGATGGGGCTGGATGGAGGGCGTCTGAACATTGCCGCCTGCTCGCTAGGGGCTGCACAGACTGCCCTCAACAGCACTCTCGCCTATATGGGTGAACGCAAGGCCTTTGGTCAGCCCATTGATCAGTTTCAGGGGCTGCAATGGCGCCTTGCCGATATGGAGATCGAGTTGCAGGCGGCCCGTACTTTCCTGCGCCAAGCGGCATGGAAGCTTGATACCGGCGCGCCTGACGCTACCAAATTCTGCGCCATGGCCAAGAAGTTCGTGACCGAAGCCGGGTCGCGTATCGTTGATCAGTGTCTTCAACTGCATGGCGGATACGGATACCTTGCCGATTACGGGATCGAGAAGCTGGTGCGCGATCTGCGCGTCCACCAGATCCTTGAAGGCACCAACGAGATCATGCGCGTGATTGTAGCCCGCGACATGTTGAAGAACCGATGAGCGATATTTCTATCCGCATCGAGGGGTGCGCCGGGCGTATCACCTTGCAGCGCCCTGAAGCACTCAACGCCATGACATACGAGATGTGCGTGGCGATTGAGCATGCCTTTGATAAATGGGCACAGGACGACGCAGTAACACTGGTGGTGTTGGACGCAGAAGGCGACCGTGCGTTTTGCTCAGGCGGTGATATTGCCGAACTGTACGAGACCGGCACCAAAGGCGACTTCGGCTACGGTCAGAAATTCTGGGGCGACGAATACCGCCTGAACCACAAGATTTTCCAATACTCCAAGCCTGTTGTGAGCTTTCTGCAGGGCTTTACCATGGGTGGCGGGGTTGGGCTTGGCTGCCACGGGTCGCACCGGATTGTGGGGGAAAGCAGCCAGATCGCAATGCCGGAATGCGGGATCGGATTGATGCCCGATGTTGGGGGCACGCTTATGCTGGCTCTCGCGCCCGGCCGGCTGGGGGAATACCTTGGGACAACAGCGGCGCGAATGGACGCGGGGGATGCGATTTTTGCAGGCTTTGCAGACCACTTTATTCCGCAAGCGCAATGGCCAGACTTGATCACCACCCTCGAACAGACCGGCGATATTCCCCACATCGCGGACGCTGCCACGCGCCCAGCCCCCGGTCCGTTACAAGCAGCGATGCCAGATATCGACCGGCACTTTCATGGGGCCGCCCTTGGCGATGTCTTCACCACCTTGCGCGCCGAAGACAGCGACTTTGCACGCGACACGCTGAAAAGGATGGGGCGGAACAGCCCCCTGTCTATGGCCTGCACGATCGAGGCGTTGCACCGTTTGCGTGGTCCAACCCTGACCTTGGAAAAGGCGCTGGATCTGGAATACCGGTTCACCGCACGCGCAATGGAGCATGGCGATTTCCTCGAAGGGATTCGTGCAGCTATCATCGACAAGGATCGAAATCCAAAGTGGCGGTTTGCCGATGGTGCAGTGCCTGCCACAGCCGTGGCCAAGATGCTGATGCCGCTGGGGGAATTGGCGTTGAAATTGGGAGAAACGGGCATGAAAATCGGGTTTATCGGACTTGGAAATATGGGCGCGCCAATGGCTGCCAATCTGGCGGCTGCGGGGCACGATGTCTCTGGCTATGATGTCGCAGGCACGACGGCCAAAGGCGTTAGTTCTGCCACCAGCGCTGTTGAGGTCGCTGACGGCGCAGACATCGTGATCGCGATGCTGCCTAACGGAGACATCCTGCGCGCCGTCGCAGCAGAAGTAATCCCCACCATGCGCGCAGGCACCACTTTCATTGATTGCTCGACCGTGGATGTAGACAGCGCTCGCGCTGTGGCCGCGATGGCCGAGGCAACGGGTATCTTGTGCGTCGACGCGCCTGTATCGGGCGGCATTGGTGGGGCCGCAGGCGGCACGCTCACCTTTATGGCGGGCGGGAGCGAAGCCGCATTTGCCAGCGCAGCCCCCCTATTCGACATCATGGGTCAAAAGGCCGTGCATTGCGGCGATGCTGGGGCCGGTCAAGCCGCCAAGATTTGCAACAACATGATCCTTGGTGCCACGATGATCGCCACCTGCGAGGCCTTTGCGTTGGCCGACAAGCTGGGGCTTGAGCGCCAAAAGATGTTTGACGTTGTCAGCACGTCGTCGGGGTTCAGTTGGTCAATGAACACCTACTGCCCTGCCCCCGGCGTTGGTCCAACCAGCCCTGCGGACAACGGATACACCCCCGGCTTTGCAGCCGAACTGATGCTCAAGGACCTTGGCCTGAGCCAGCAAGCGGCAGCGGCCGTGGATGCGGACACGCCGATGGGCCAACGCGCGCTGGAATTGTACCGTCAGTTCGTCGAGGACGAAGACGGAAAAGGCAAGGATTTCAGCGCAATGCTGCCCCGGTTTGAAACGCGCGGACGCTCCTGAGCCCTACTTGCCAACCGTGATCAACAGCAGGACCGTGAACATCACGGGCACAAGGCACAACGCCACGATAATTAACGCAGGATAGCCCCATGTGGCGATGGCAAGACCCCAGGTCACGATCAGCGCAAAAACAAACAGAAGAACCCGCAACTCCGTCCCAAACAAGGTCCTTCCAAAGGTGCGCGCCAAGTCGCCTGCGCTTTGTGCCGGGACAACTGGTACAGCAACGTTCGTGGTGTTGGTGGTCATCGGTCACCTCTCCATCTGATGTTAGGATGGAGATAGTACGGCTACCACATTGCGGAATGCGGCATTCTGACCGAAACAGTCGGGTTTATTTCTCCCCCGTAGGCACGCCGCTACTCTGCGGCGACCTTGCGAGCTGACAACATCGACTTGAGATAGTGGCCCGTGTGGCTGTCGACGACCTCGGCCACCTCTTCGGGTGTGCCGGTGGCCACGACCTTACCGCCGCCATCCCCACCTTCGGGACCGATATCGATGATATGATCGGCCGTTTTGACCACGTCCAGATTGTGTTCGATCACCACCACGGAATTGCCTTGATCCACCAGTTCATGAAGCACTTCCAACAACTTACGCACATCTTCAAAGTGAAGACCGGTCGTGGGCTCATCCAAAATATAAAGCGTTCGCCCGGTTGAGCGTTTGCTGAGCTCTTTGGACAGCTTTACCCGCTGTGCCTCACCGCCCGATAGGGTCGTCGCCTGCTGACCAACCTTGATGTAGCCAAGGCCGACGCGCATCAACGCATCCATCTTTTCGCGGATGGTCGGAACGGCCTGAAAGAAGGTCTGCGCGTCTTCCACGGTCATGCCGAGCACGTCGGCGATGGACTTGCCCTTGAACTTGATCTCGAGCGTTTCGCGGTTGTAACGCGCGCCTTTGCAGGTTTCGCATTCCACATAGACATCGGGAAGGAAGTGCATCTCAATCTTGATCACACCGTCGCCCTGACAAGCCTCGCAACGCCCGCCTTTGACGTTAAAACTAAAGCGCCCAGGTTTGTAACCGCGCGCCTTGGCTTCGGGCAGCCCAGCAAACCAGTCCCGGATTGGCGTGAAGGCCCCTGTATAGGTGGCAGGATTGGATCGTGGAGTGCGTCCAATCGGGCGTTGGTCAATGTCGATTACCTTGTCGAGGTGTTCGAGCCCTTTGATCGTCTCACATGGTGCGGGGGTTTGGCGCGCCCCGTTCAAGCGCGTCGAGGCCGTCTTGAACAGCGTTTCGATGGTTAGCGTGGACTTTCCCCCGCCCGACACACCTGTGACACAGACGAATTTTCCCAGTGGAAAATCAACGGTCACGTTTTGCAAGTTGTTGCCCGTCGCCTTGACCACGGTGACCTTCTTGTTTCCCTTCTTGCCTTTGCGCCGCGTGGCGGGCACTGCAATTTCGCGCACGCCGGACAGGTAGTCGCCAGTGATCGAACCACTGGCTGTGACCTCGGCCGGAGTGCCGTGGGCGACAACTTCGCCGCCATGCACGCCTGCACCAGGGCCGATATCGAACACGTAGTCCGCCTCTCGGATCGCCTCTTCGTCATGTTCAACCACGATCACGGTATTGCCTTGATCGCGCAGGTTTTTGAGCGTGCCAAGTAATCGGTCATTGTCGCGCTGGTGCAGGCCAATTGACGGTTCGTCCAAGACATAAAGCACGCCTGTCAAACCAGAGCCGATCTGAGAAGCAAGCCGGATGCGCTGGCTCTCTCCACCACTTAACGTACCGCTTGAGCGGGAAAGCGTAAGGTATTCCAAACCCACATTATTCAGGAACCCAAGGCGCTCGCGGATTTCCTTGAGAATGGCCCGCGCAATCTCATTTTTCTGCGATGTCAGGTAGTCAGGCACGGCTGAACACCAGTCATAAGCCTCACGGATCGACATCTGTACAACCTGACCTGCGTGTAGCAGTTTATCCGGGTCATCAGCCGGGCCAATTTTCACTGCCAACGCCTCGGCGCGCAGACGGTAACCGTTGCAAGTCCCGCAAGGGCGGTTGTTTTGATAGCGTTCGAATTCTTCGCGGATCCAGTTGCTGTCTGTCTCGCGGTAGCGCCGCTCCATATTGGGGATGACCCCTTCGAAGACGCGCGTGACTTGGTACACCCGTCCTCCTTCGTCGTAGCGGAACGGGATTTCCTCATCGCCAGAGCCGTAGAGGAAGACTTGTTGCACAAAGGCTGGCAGGTCTTTCCACTTGGTTTGCTGGTCGAATTCGTAATGTTTTGCGATGGCTTCGATGGTTTGCAGGAAATACGGGGATTTGCCTTTGCGCCATGGGGCCAGCGCGCCATCATAGATTTTCAGGTTCTGGTCAGGCACAACGAGGCGTTCGTCAAAGAACAGCTCAGCCCCCAACCCATCGCAAGATGGGCATGCACCGAAGGGCGCGTTGAACGAAAATAGGCGTGGTTCGATCTCTGGGATGGTAAATCCACTGACCGGGCATGCAAATTTTTCTGAGAACGTCAGGCGTTCGGGATCCCCCTCTGCTGGAGCGGTTTCCAGAACGGCAATACCGTCGGCCAGATCCAGTGCTGTGCGCAAGCTATCCGCAAGCCGGGTTTCCAATCCTTCCCGCACCACGATCCGGTCCACGACCACGTCGATGTCATGGCGGAACTTCTTGTCCAGCGTGGGCGGTTCGTCGAGTTCGTAAAAGGTACCGTCGACTTTGACGCGCTGGAAGCCCTGCTTGCGTAACTCAATGAATTCCTTTCGGTATTCGCCCTTTCGATCACGAATGATCGGCGCAAGCAGATAGGCACGTGTGCCCTCTTCAAGGCCCATCACCCTGTCCACCATATCTTGTACCTGCTGGGCCTCGATGGGCTTGCCCGTTTCGGGGGAATACGGCGTGCCGACGCGCGCGAACAGCAGGCGCATATAGTCGTAAATCTCGGTCACAGTGCCGACGGTCGATCGGGGGTTCTTCGATGTCGTCTTTTGTTCAATCGAAATGGCAGGGCTGAGGCCGCTGATGTGATCCACATCCGGTTTCTGCATCATGTCGAGGAACTGGCGCGCATATGCGGACAGAGATTCCACGTAGCGACGCTGGCCCTCGGCATAGATCGTATCAAACGCCAGCGACGACTTGCCTGACCCCGAAAGCCCAGTGATCACAACCAGTTGGTCGCGCGGAATATCCACGTCGATGGACTTAAGGTTATGCTCGCGCGCGCCGCGCACCTCGATGTTCTTTAGCTCGGCCATGATCAGCCCCCCGGTTAACACTTCGTACATAGGCCAGAGGCGCTGTCGGGCCAATGGAAAAATGAGAACATGGCGTGAACATGCGCGTTGCTGCCATGGGATGTCAGTGGCGGCGGCGCATCGCCATCCATGCGTGCACAAAAAAGCCGCCCATGAGCACGAATATCGCTGTCCAGATCATGCCTGCGTAACCGGCCACCCCAAGAATTGCCAAAAGCGCAGGCGTTCCAATGGTGTTGCCCAAGTTGCCGGTCTGGGCCAGCGCTCCGTAGGCTTGGGCCTGTGTGGTGGACGTTGAGTTCAATTGGGGGATCGACGCGAATGTCGCCCCCTGCACCAGACCCAACCCCGCCGCAAGCCCAAGGCAGGCAGCAGGCAGACCCGGTGCCATCAGCAACCAAATGAGCGCTGCGACACTGCACACAAAGCCCACTTGAGTGAGTTGCACCGCCGAGATCATGCGCAGCGCCAAAACCCCCAGTGTCATTGATACAGCAATCGACACCAACGGCATCGCCCCGATGACCCACGCCCGCCACTCTGGTGCAATGTATGGCGGCAAAACCGTCAGAATGGCGAGGAAACAGAAGGTATAGAACAACCAGCCCGCCCCGGGTGCTGCAATGCGCGGCGAGCGGTAGATGGTGAGGTGATCAAACAGCAGACCACGCAAGGACAGAGCGCCCTCAGCTCGGTCCTGTATTGGACTAAGAAACTGCTTCAACACAATCGCAAAAACAGCCATCCAAATGGCATGAGCGATGAAGAGCGCCGGCACCCCGTATGCGGCGACCAGCGGTAGGCCCAGCGCGACCAAAAGGGTGAAGGCGACGCCGAAAAACGTGCTCCACAGCGTGAGGGTGAAACCGGTGTGGCGCGCCGCACTTAGGCCAGCGATGAGTGTGGGGGCCGCGACGACGATAGCGAGGTGCGACATCCCCTCAACCACACGGCTGGCCAACATCAAAGGCAGCGCAGGCAATGTGGCCTGAAACAGCGACATCGTCGCCCCAGCACAAAGCGCCCACAGCATCGCACGCCGATAACGGATTCGCGCTACGACGAGGCCCGCAAAGACACCCAACAGGATGCCGACAAAACCGACAAGAGAAACGATAAACCCAAGAGCAACCCCCGCATCCGGATAGAATGGCCCGAGTTGGTCAAAGATCACACTGATCTTGGCATATTGCCCTGCTGCTCCCAATCCTGCCCCCCAAAGGATGAATACGAGTGGAAAGTTGGTGTGCTGGGTCATAAGCCCCGGCTACGCCGCACGCGCCGGGGCTTCAAGCTGTGATTTGATTTCCATGCCGTCAGGCACGGGTCTCACTTACATATGGATGACACGGTCGTAGGCATCCAAAACGCTTTCGTGCATCATCTCTGACAGCGTTGGGTGCGGGAAGACAGTGTGCATCAGGTCTTCTTCTGTGGTTTCGAGCGCCTGACCCACCACGTAACCCTGGATCAACTCGGTCACTTCGGCGCCGATCATGTGCGCGCCCAAAAGCTCACCTGTTTTGGCGTCAAAGACGGTTTTGATAAGCCCCTCAGGCTCGCCCAAAGCGATCGCCTTGCCGTTGCCGATGAACGGAAACTTGCCGACCTTAATGGTGTACCCCGCTTCTTTGGCTTTGGCCTCGGACAGGCCCACGCTTGCCACCTGCGGATGGCAATAGGTGCACCCCGCAATGGAGTTGGGTTTGATCGGGTGCACGTCGTTTTTGCCTGCAATCAACTCTGCAACCATCGTCCCCTCGTGGGACGCCTTGTGTGCCAGCCATGGGGCGCCCGCGATGTCGCCGATGGCATAGAGCCCATCGATGCCGGTGCGGCAGTATTCATCTGTGACCACGTGGGTGCGGTCGATTTTCACGCCGAGGGCTTCGAGACCCAGATTTTCGACGTTGCCGACGATGCCGACGGCAGAAATCACGGTGTCAAAGTCGTGCTTTTCGACCTTGCCGCCCACTTCGATATGGGCGGTGACTTTGCCTTTGGCGCGATCCAGCTGTTTCACCATCGCCTTTTGCATGATCTTCATGCCCTGCTTTTCAAAAGACTTTTTCGCAAAGGCGCTGATTTCTTCATCTTCGACAGGCAACACCCGGCCCATGACTTCAACCACAGTCGTGTCGGCGCCCAGCGTATTGTAAAAGCTCGCAAATTCGATCCCGATTGCCCCAGACCCAATGACCAGCAGCTTCTTTGGCATCCGCTTAGGTGTCAGCGCCGCTTTGTACGTCCAGACCAGTTCGCCATCCGCTTCCAAACCCGGCAATTCGCGCGCGCGTGCACCGGTTGCGAGGATGATGTTTTTGGCAGTCAGTTCTTCGGTGCCCTTGTCGGTTTTGACGGACACTTTGCCTTTGGCGGGGATCGTGCCCTCGCCCATAATCACGGTCACTTTGTTCTTTTTCAGCAGATGGCCGATGCCGCCTGACAATTGGCCCGCAACCTGACGCGAGCGTTTGACCACAGCGTCCAGATCGTAGCCAACATTGTCTGCCTTCAAGCCAAATTCCTTGGCGCGATGCATAAGGTGGAACACTTCGGACGAGCGCAACATCGCTTTGGTCGGGATGCAGCCCCAGTTCAGGCAGATGCCGCCCAGATGTTCGCGTTCCACCACACAGGTGCTCAGGCCCAATTGTGCCGCACGTATTGCCGCCACATATCCGCCTGGGCCGGAGCCGACCACCACCACGTCAAAGGATTTCGCTGCCATGTCTAGTGTCCTCGTCAAACTCTGATCAGAATTAGTTTAACGGTAAACCACTTTTGAGCAGACCTCAACGAGACTCGTGCGCGACACTTCGACCTGACAGAGCAGACAGGTGAATTAGGCGGCTGCGCTGGCTTGTTCCAACTCGCGCAGGATTTCCCCGTAACCACCCCGGTCAAGGAACGCCTGTTCAGCGCTCGTCGTTTTGCGCCCCAGACAGGCGTTGCGGTGTGGGAAGCGCCCAAACTGGCGGATCACCTCGCGGTGAGCACGTGCGTGCAGCAGGAATGTTGCGTCCCCCATCCGCTCGCTGATTAGGCGTACGGCGCGATCCTGATCACTGAGGTTTTCGGAATGCTCAAGCGGCATATAGAAGAAAACGCGCGCGGGGGGATCGACCCGCAAATCCCAGCCCTTAGCTATAGCGGATTTTGTAGCAGCCAGTGCGGCACGGTCCGTGGCAAAGGCCTCGCAGGAGTCCCGGAACATGTTGCGCGACATCTGATCTGTGAGGATCGTATAGGCCAGCGCCCCGTTGGGATACGTCAGCCAAAGCGCATATTGCCCCTCAGTTGCGCCATGCCACGTCCGCCCAAAGCGCTGGCGTATGGTGTCATCAAAATCAGCATCCATCCTGAACCATTGTTCAGGTGTGCACTCATCCAACCAGAACTTCAGTATTTCGTCCGGACCTACCATGGTTTTTCACTCCTGCTCCCATGCCCCGTCATCAAATCGTTACACGTCAACATGTGGTCCGCCCAATCACGAAATACAACATTATGCAGTTTTATCGTCATCATCTCCGGCCTGATCCGCACTAATGGCGTATTCTTGTGCAATTTCCATCGAGACCGGCGTCACGACACTCTGAGCCATGGCCACGTAGGCGCCGGTCTCTGTGACCGAAATCGCCTCACGTTGAGTGGTGCGGTAGATGGCATAACCTGCGAGAACGGCGAACAAAACGCCAATAAACAGATAAAACCCGTTTGGTCCGACATTCTCCATCAGCGCTCCAACCACAAGCGGGCCAAATACGGCGCCCAGACCACTGATGAAAACCAGCCCGCCAGAGGCTGCAGCCATGTCTTCATGCTCGAGAAAGTCATTTGTGTGCGCCAATAGCAACGAATAAGCGGGGTTCGACATCCCCCCCACCAAAAAGGCCGTGATCAGCAACCATGTGAGGTTCGGGCCAAACAGCATCCCTGCAACTGCGCCTGCAAAGCCGATAGCCGATACAATGATGATCAACTGCCGTCGATCCATCCGGTCAGATATCCATCCTATCGGGTATTGCAGCACCATCGCCCCGACAAAGAAGGTTGCCACGAAGGTCGAGATTTCGGCCACACTTAGGCCGACCTGCGCCCCGTAAACCGATGACATGCCGAACTGAGCCGAGAACACGCCGCCCAGCAGCAACATCCCGAAACAGCCCAGGGGCGATTTGCCAAAGAGGTCGCTCAGCGTCATCGGTTTGGTTGAATCAAAGGCCGGTGTCGGCGTGATCGACAACAGAATGGGTGTGATTGCGAGCGACACGAGCACGGACGGAATCACGAACAGCACAAAGCCCGAAGGGTCTGCCGTCAGCAGCAGCGCCTGACTTATTACGATCCCGGATGTCTGCACGATCATGTAGAGCGACAGCGCCTTACCCCGGTTGGAGTTGTCGGCGGCATCGTTCAGCCAGCTTTCCGCTGTCACATAGACGGCTGAGAACCCGAACCCGATCACCACCCGCCCAAGCGCCCAGACCCACGGGTTGGCGAATGTCGGGTAAAGCAGGATGACAGCCGAAATCAGCGAGGCAAGGGCTGCGAACACGCGCACATGCCCAACACGTCGGATCATGTTGGGAGCCATCCGGCTGCCGAACAGAAACCCTGCGAAATAGGCCGACATTACGATCGACATCTCGAGCGTCGAGAATCCTTCGATCTCGCCCCGAATACCCAGCAACGTGCCCTGCATGCCGTTGCCCACCATCAAAAGGCACATGCCCAAGAGTAGCGCCCACGCGCTTGTGATGACCTGGATCATGACGCTCGCCTCCTGCGCGCTGTGTCGGAGTCACCGATGGCACGACCTGCGCGATTGAGTCGCCGCATATTACGACTTTGTCGTGTCGGTTTTGTCTGTGTGAGTCTCGGGCAGTAACAACGACGCATCGCCGTAAGAAAAGAACCGATAGCCCTGTGCAACCGCATGATCGTAGATGTGTTTGATCCGGTCTTGTCCCATCAGCGCGGCCACCAGCATCATCAGTGTCGACTTTGGCAGGTGAAAATTGGTCATCAGACCATCAGCAACACGGAAAGGAAAACCGGGGTAGATGAAGATATCCGTCTCCCCCTCCCACGGGCTCACCCCGTTGTCCCGCGCCATAGTTTCGATCAGGCGGAGCGCTGTGGTGCCCACGGGAATTACGCGCCCACCTTGCGCCTTTGCGTCTGCGATGTCCTGTGCGGCGCGCGCGCTGACCTGCCCCCATTCGGCATGCATCTTGTGGGTGGTTACATCATCAACCTTGACCGGCAAAAAAGTGCCAGCGCCCACATGCAGCGTGACATAGGTCGTCGCGACGCCCCGCGCTTTCAGCGCGTCCATGAGGGCGACGTCAAAGTGCAGCGACGCCGTCGGGGCGGCCACCGCCCCGCTGTTGGCCGCCCAAATGGTTTGGTAGTCCACTTTATCGCGCGCATCCGCCGCCCGTTTGGCAGCAATGTAGGGCGGCAGCGGCATGGCCCCGGCTTGGGCAAGCGCCGCATCAAAGTCGTCGCCAGCCAGGTTAAACTGCAAGTGGCCCTGCCCGTCTGCGGTGCCGGCAAGCGTCGCTGACAAATCCGAGGAAAAGCGCACCTCCTCGCCTACCCGCAGTTTCTTGAGCGGTTTGACCAGCGCCGACCATGTGCCGTCGCTGCGCGGTTCCAGCAGCGTGACTTCGATCCTTGCCGTCGTTTCACCCTGTGCAGAGGTCCGCGCGCGGGTGCCGAAAAGGCGCGCCGGGATGACCTTGGTGTCGTTCAGCACCAGCAGATCACCGGGGCGCAGCCAGTCCACCAGATCAGTGACATGCTGATCGTGGATATTGTCAGCCTCCGCAACCAGCAGGCGTGCAGAGGAGCGCGGCACCGCAGGCCGGGTCGCAATCAGAGTTTCAGGTAGATCAAAGTCGAAATCGCTGAGTTTCATGCCCGCGCTCTACACCCGCTCTCAGCGGCTGTCACTCTCTTCCTGACGCAGGCGCATACGTCGTTGTGCATCTGTTTCTACAGGCTCGGTCAGGTCGCTCTCTTTGGGTTCGCTCAGCGCGCTTGCCTCAGGAACGACTGGGTCGATTTCGTTTGTAACGGTTGGCAACGTGGGGGGCTGGGCGCGAAAAACTTCACGGAACATACCCGGAGTGAGGGCCGAGAGTGGATTGACCTGCACCTGAGGATTGGAAGCCGCCCCGCGCAGAGCGTAGTTGAACCCAATCAGCCCCTCACCCTTGCGCGTAAGGATACTGCCAATCCCATTGATCAGGTACAATGGCGAGATGACCCCCTGCATATCAAGAATTGAGCGGTTCACATCATAAGTGCCAAACATCGAAAGCCCCATGGACGGCCCGACAGCACTGGCCTGTGTCAGCGTCATAATCGATGGCGTCAGACGAAACGCGGCCTCGACTTCCTGAAAATGAATGCCCGGCCCGCCCATCTGTTCCAAAAGGCCCACGATGCTGAGCGCATTCAGAAGGGCGGCGATGGCAGGCGCATCCTGAATACGGGTTTCCCGGATACTGAGGCTGCCATCGAAGCTTGCTGATCCTACGGGCCGCAGGGTCAGCGACAATGTCCCCCCACGCGCCTGCTTGAGGATCGCTGCAGAGGCCGCAACCCCACCGGCATCATCTGACGTGATACGGATGGCGCTTCGCCCGTTTTCCGGCAGAACCTCACCGCGAATGGGCGTCGCCCCGTTGATGCGGGCCTGAAATGTGCCGCTCAAGCCGCGCGCCATGTCAAATTCGCCCACAAGACCGGTGAGCCGGATGGTGTCAGTGATCAGCAACTGATCCAGCGCCAAGCTTAGGGGCCCACCGCCCTGCCCGCCTGCGCTGCCTGATCCGGAGCCGCCAAAATCAGCTTGCCGCAAGTCAAGCTTGCCGCCCCGCACATTGATCGCCGGGGGCACATTTACCCCTCGCCCGACCAGATCAACCGGGGCATCCAGCCACTGACCGACCTGCACCCGGTCAAACCGGGCACGCTCTAATCCGCCATCCGGGCGCAAAGTAATAGCGCCGCTGGCCCGCAACCCCGGCGCGTCCAGTTCCAACCGATCGACCCGCGGGGTTTCTCCCAACTGCCCGGTGACCGACAAAGTCGCCGGGGTTTGGGCCGCTTTGCTCCATCCCAATGGCGGGGAGGACAGGCGGATACCACGCAAATCCGTTTCGACCTGAAATGTCGGAACCGTGTCGTCCACTGGCAGGGTCACTCGGATACGGCCCGTACCTTGACCCGTCAACAAACCCGGCGGCAGTCCCAGACCCAAGATTGTTTCCGTGCGCTCGGACAGTTCCATCGTACCAGTGACGTTGCTCGGCTGCGGACCCGTGCCAATGGGTTGCTCCCATATGGCCTGAAATGGGATTCCGTCGAGCGTGCCAAGGCCCGAAATCTCCACACCCGCGTTGTTCGCCACGACCTCAAGCGTGCTTGTGGCAAGAGTGCGCCCTTCGATCAGGCGGGTGCTTGTCACTTCGCGCGCAGTCCCGCGGGCGTCAAATATCAACTCGCCCGGCTTCAATCCCTTGCGCAAAGGCAGCGCCAGTGTCCCTTCGGCTTGCAGATATCCGTCAGCGATGGCAGTCGGCAGATTCGCCTTAGACATTATGCTCAGCGGTGGGGCATCCAGCATGGCCAGTGCTGCAGTGACGGTGCCGCGAGTTTGCAGGCGGACGATCGCAGGCGGGTTCGGTTTTGCGCGCACATCCGGGATGATAAATGACGAACTCGCCACATCAATCGCCCCGCCCTCGGGCGCGATGACCTTGCCTGCGTCCACCGTCACCACAAACCGATTATCAAGCAGGCTGGCCGTACCCCGCGCCTCAGTGACCGGCGGCAGCGTTTTGGTATAGCGAACATGGGCGTCTTCGAAGTCAAAGCTGATATACGCATTGAGCGGCGACCCGGGCGCGTCCCGCAGCACGGCATCCAAGTTGCTGAGCCTGCCCCCCAACAAATTATCTACAAGCCATGTCCGCGTTTTAGGAACCGCCCCTTCCGGCCAAAGGGCAAGCAATCTTTCCGGCGAAATACCGTCCATTTGCGCGTCCAGACCATAGCTCCAGCCTTCCGGGCCCGCCTCAAGCACACCGCGCGCAAGAACGGTTTGGCCCTGATCCTGAAACACCGCCTGCCCCACGTCAAAACGGAACGGTTCAAGCTCGAGGCGGAAATCCATCTCGGACGCCTCAAAGCTGACAGGCGTATCATAGAGGTTGTCCGGGTTGGCCGTCAGCGTAGAAGAGCGGAATTGCCCCACCAGATCATTAAGCTGCCCGTCCGGAGTGAGCCCGAGCACGGTCTGTCCTTCGATCCGGCCAGTTATCCACGCGCTGACGACGGAGAGTTCATCAAAAGTCAGTACACGCGCTGCCGGATCGTAGTTGAAATAGCTTCGCGCCGAAGAAAACGGCACAGGCCGGGCGGCGTCGGTAGGCTGAATAACCCCTTCCCCGATGGTAAGTGTCGCGTTCAGGGGCGTAAGCTCTCCGTCGGCGTTCACTCCTGCGCGCATCGCGCCCGAGATCGGCGCGCGCAATACGTCAAGCCAAGCAAATGGCGGAGCGAGTGTGGCGATGTCCCCCGCATCTATTCCCTCTATAGACGCCCCAAATGTGGCCGCCACATCGCCCATGTTGCTTTCGTAGTTTGCCGCTAAGGTCGCGACCCCCTGTCCTCCACTGAGCAGAGCGAGGTCGGTGGTGATGCGAACAGTATCACCCGTCAGGGTCAGCTGCGCGCGCCCTCCATCGATCGTCCAGGCCCGGTTAGCCCGCACATCTTCGACCTGCAGAGTGAGCGCACGGATTTCGGCACTGCGCAGCGCGTCAAAACCGGAGTGTGACAGGATCGTGTCTATCCCTGCTATCAGTTCGGCCAAACTGGCGGCCTGCCTGTTGGGGGCCGACAGATCCAGCCCGCCCGACAAAACAACTGTCCCATCCATCCGGCGGCGCAGCTGGGCAAAGACTCCAGTGACAGACAAATGTGTGGGCTGCATCTTTCCAGACAACAGGCCTGCAAAGGATAGATTGGCGCGCATTTCTCCAAAGGCCGCGATTTCCGCGCCGGTATCCGAAACCAGTTGCACGTTTGTCATACGCACCTGCGGGTGCGCCGCGTCCTCAACCACCAGATCGAGGGCATCAAACCGTATGCTGGCGGCCCCAAGCGCGTCGGCGACCCTTGTCTCGATTTCTGTACGCAACCAGTCGGGCGCCGAAACGGGCCGTCCGATCATCACATAGATCAAAGCCCCCAAGAGAGCCGTAAACGTTAAAGTCGTCAGCAGACTGCCTACCCGATGGCGACGCCACAGGTTCTTGCGCCGCACGCTGGGTGCGACGGATGTTGGCTCAGAACTGCTCATACCTTTATTCTTGTCTGCCCTGACCTATCATGCCAGTCACAACTCCTTCTTTTTTGCGACGAAAAGGCCAAAATCATGCTCGACATAGCAACACCTGCCCCTAATTTCACGCTGCCCGACGGTGCAGGCACCGATGTGACCCTGTCCGACCTGCAAGGAGGTGCCGTGGTTTTGTACTTTTATCCCCGTGATGACACACCCGGATGCACAAAAGAATCCATCGCCTTTTCCGAACATCTGGCCGCGTTCGAAGCTGCTGGCGCCAAAGTGTTCGGCATCTCGAAAGACTCTGTGGCCAGCCACGCCAAGTTCGCGGCCAAGAAAGAACTGACTGTTCCACTGCTGTCTGACGAACATGGCGGCGTGTGCGAAGATTACGGTGTGTGGAAGGAAAAGAACATGTACGGTAAGAAGTACATGGGGATAGAACGCACAACATACCTGATCGACGCAACCGGTCACATCGCAATGGTCTGGCCAAAGGTCAAAGTCCCGGGTCATGCTGAAGCTGTTCTCGCTGCAGTTCAGGCCCTGTGATGCAACCTCTTGCGCAGATGGCAGAAGCAGTGCTGCGCACGGCGGACGGGCGGGAAAAGACAGCGCTGTCGCGCAAGCTGGCAACTCAGTGGCGTGAGGCGCGCGCAACAGGTGCGCGCCCCGAAATTGGTCAGGCCGATCCCCCAATGCACCCCGCGCGCCCTGCAGCCCCCGAGTTGCTCAGCCCCCGCGATGTGCCCCGCCGCCGCCCCGGTAGCCCCGAAGGCCGAATCGCGCTGTTGCATGCAGTCGCGCATATCGAGTTGAACGCAGTAGACTTGCACTGGGACATCATCGCGCGGTTTACGAACGTGGCGATGCCCATAGGATTCTATGACGACTGGGTGAAGGCAGCAGACGAAGAATCGAAACATTTCAATTTGATGTGCGATTGCCTTGAAGCCGCGGGAAGTCACTATGGCGCTCTGCCGGCCCATGCTGGCATGTGGCGAGCAGCGGAAGACACCGCCGAGGACTTTATGGGGCGATTGGCCGTTGTGCCGATGGTGTTGGAGGCTCGTGGGCTGGATGTCTCTCCGGGGATGATAGCGGTGTTCCGCAAAGCCAAGGCAGATCAGGCGGTCGCGGCACTTGAGACCATCTATGCCGAGGAAGTGGCGCATGTGGCCTATGGGTCCAAATGGTTTCACTTCTTGTGTGGCCGTCACGAGATGGATCCAAAAGATACGTTCCATGAACTGGTGCAGCGATATTTCCACAGCCCGCTTAAACCTCCGTTCAACGAGGAAAAACGAGCGGAGGCGGGTTTGCCCCCAGATTTTTATTGGCCGTTGGCGGTGGCAGACTGAACCGTATGTTCTTTGCGCCTAATTTTTAGGCAAAATGTTACAGTTTGCTGCCGGTTACGCGAAGGTGAAAAGGATGACCCTTGCCGCAGGGTGTTCACACCTTTATGCACGCGCCCTAAGACACCGGGTTGGGGGACGTGAGTGTCGCTATTGGGACGGGACAAGGAACGCATAGTGCGGACACGTATCGGCATCAAAGTGCACGGACTTCTGGAACACTATTTTCCGGAACGGCGTGTTTTCCTGAAATCCGACAACGACACCCGGTTCATCCGACTAAGACCAAGCACGCAACTGTTTGCCTTTGCAGGCGGTTCGTTTGTGGTTGCCTGGGCGATCGTTGCGACCGCAATCTTGCTAATGGACAGTATTGGGGCGGGAAATTTCCGCGAACAGGCCAAACGTGATCAGCGCACCTATCAATCCCGCCTGAATGATCTGTCCAGCCAGCGCGACAGCCGCGCCGAAGAAGCATTGGCTGCACAGGAACGGTTCAACGCTGCTTTGTCCCAGATTTCCGTGATGCAGACCGAACTACTGGCCTCTGAAACGCGCCGCCGTGAGCTGGAAACAGGTATTGAGGTTATTCAGGCCACACTGCGGGATACAATGCAGGCCCGCGAAGAGGCCCGTACGCAACTTGCCACCCTAGAAACACAGCTGCAATCCGGCGGAACGGCGGGTCCGCTGGTGGCAGGTGGCGCAAATGCGCCGATGGATTTCGTGGCAGACGCTCTGGCGAAAACTGCTGCAGAGCGTGATCAGGTTGTTGAAGATGCGCAGGAGGCGCTGCTGGCAGCCGATGAAATGGCGACTGAAATCGCGCTGATGCAAGAACAGAACGACCAGATTTTCCGCCAGCTTGAAGAAGCGATGACCGTATCTGTGGCCCCGCTGGACAAAATGTTCCGGGCCGCTGGGATGCCAACCGAACGCATCATCGAGCAGGTGCGTCAGGGCTATTCCGGTCAGGGTGGCCCCCTTACCCCGCTCAGTTTTTCTACCAGCGGCGAAGAACCCAGCCCGGACACATTGCGCGCAAATCGCATTCTAAATCAGATGGATACGCTCAATCTGTATAGAATTGCTGCGCAAAAGGCGCCCTTTGCAACGCCTGTGAAATCGTCCTTCCGCTTTACGTCGTCCTTCGGGTTCCGCCGTGATCCCAAAACTGGTGGTCGGCGCATGCACAATGGTGTGGATTTTGCCTCCTCGCTCGGAACGCCGCTTTATGCAACAGCGGACGGCGTCGTGACCCACGCGGGGTGGCTTGGGGGATTTGGGCGGCTTGTCAAAATTCAGCACGAGTTCGGAATTGAGACACGGTATGCGCACCTGTCACGACTTAACGTTAAAGTTGGTCAAAGGGTCTCGCGCGGGGATAGAATCGGTGATATGGGAGCGTCTGGACGGGTTACCGGCGTGCATCTGCACTATGAGGTGCGCGTAGGCGGCAAGGCCGTGAACCCAATGATCTATATCAAGGCAGCGAACGATGTTTTCTAAAAGCAAAATCAACGAACCCGGCCCCAGCGCGGACAAACCCAAAACCGCCGCTCCAGCCAGCCCTGCCCCTGCAGCGCCCAAGGCAAGCGAATTCAAGGCAAGCGCCCCAAAGGCCAAGCCCCCTGCCTCGCTCCTGTCTGCGGACCTGCACATCACAGGCAACATGAAGACCACCGGCGACATCAATGTCGAAGGCACAGTTGAAGGCGATATTCGCGCTCACCTGCTGACGATCGGTGAGTCAGCGACCATCAAGGGCGAAGTGATCGCTGATGATGTCGTCGTAAATGGCCGCATTGTGGGTCGTGTGCGTGGCCTAAAGGTCCGCCTGACTTCCACCGCGCGCGTAGAGGGCGACATCATCCACAAGACCATCGCAATCGAATCCGGCGCCCATTTCGAGGGCTCGGTTCAGCGTCAGGACGACCCGCTGAATTCCGGCGGCAAGGGTGCCGCAGCACCGGCGGCCAAATCAGAATAAGCCGACGCTTCGATCTATAGGAAAAGGGCGCTGCATTTGCCATGCAGCTCCCTTTTTTTCTTATCTTGTCAGACGATTATTCGGTCACGCTTACCTTGGACATCATGTCAGGCGCGCCGGTGATCGCACCCGATTGCTGATTCCCGCGTTTGATGGAGTCCAGCACCTCCAGCCCAGCAGTCACCTGACCCACCACGGTGTATTGTCCGTCCAGAAACGGGCCCGGTGCAAACATGATAAAGAACTGGCTATTGGCAGAGTTCGGATCGCTGCTGCGGGCCATACCGACGACACCGCGATCGAACGTGATCTCGGAGAACTCGGCAGGCAGATTGCCCATATCCGACCCACCTCGCCCGGCCCGCCGGGCGTCATATCCATCGATTTGCCCAAACTGTACATCGCCGGTTTGCGCCATGAACCCGTCGATCACACGGTGAAAGACGACACCGTCATACTTCCCCGTCTCAGCCAATGTCGTAATGCGCTCAACATGGCGGGGGGCAACATCCTCGAACAGATCGACAGAGATCACGCCGTTGGCCTCACCCGTCACTGTGATGTCGATGCCAGTGGCCAGCGCGGGTGACGCAGCCATCAGCGCGAGCAGAGCAACTGCCTTACTCAGCATCTGCGGCCACCTTGACGGAGATCATGCGGTCAGGCTCGGCAGGTGGCTCGCCTCGCGTGATGGCGTCCACATGCTCCATGCCTTCAATGACCTGGCCGTATACGGTGTATTGGCCGTTCAGGAAGTCGTTGTCTTTGAAGTTGATAAAGAACTGGCTATTGGCACTGTCCGGGTTCGCCGAGCGCGCTGCGCCCAAAGATCCACGCGCATGTGGGATCTTGGAGAATTCGGCGGGTACGTCAGGCTTGTCTGATCCGCCTGTTCCGGCCATGCGGATGTTAAACCCGTCTTCCATATCGCCATGCTGCACATCGCCCGTTTGCGCCATGAAGCCATCGATCACACGGTGGAAAGCGACGTTGTCATACTCACCTGCACGCGCCAGCTCTTTCATACGTTCGGTATGTTGTGGAGCGACATCGGGCATAAGCGCGATGGTCACCGTGCCACCTTTGAGTTCCATGAGGATCGTATTTTCGGGGTCTTTGATCTCGGCCATTTTGGCGCTCCTGTATGTGTATTTCGGCGGACCCTAGTACGGTTGAGGCATAGAGAAAAGGGTGACCCGGTCTTTCCTTTATACGGTCCCAGAAATGTCAGGATTTGGGCGCAGCTTGGCCGTTGCCACTGTGAACTGAAAGCTGCCAACATGTTCCACTATTCCGGCTTTGAACTGCTGTTGTTT
Source organism: Tateyamaria sp. (assembly GCF_039945315.1). Classification (GTDB taxonomy): domain Bacteria; phylum Pseudomonadota; class Alphaproteobacteria; order Rhodobacterales; family Rhodobacteraceae; genus Tateyamaria. The sequence goes on from NZ_JBDUXB010000036.1 coordinate 190,083, forward strand.
TGCGCAGCGTTACAAATCGTTGGCGCGCTCTTGGGCGTATTCCAAGGGACGATGAAGGCCCGCATCGCGCATATCGGAAGCGACCGCGGCCCTACGATATTCAAGCGTCATAGCGCTGCAATCGCGGACGTGCGAATTCGGATCGCGGGTGGGATAACCGGCGCACTTTCGGCGCTGACCCTCGTGGGATTTGCCGGAATGCCAACGGCCGTCCTGAGCCTGCTGTTCATCGCCAACTCCGTGTTACCGATTTTGGGCTGCGTGTTGTTCGTGCTTCCGGCTTGGGCGTTTTCCTCAGGATTCGTCGCCCGCAGCATGCAGCCGGTTGACGCCACCGCCTAACTTGGGGTCATAACGTCCCTGCACTTAGCAATGGAGCGGGACTGATGGGTTGGAATACACTGGATGATGTTGATCTGAAGAATAAACGCGTTTTGACGCGTGTGGATATCAACGTCCCCGTCGAAGATGGCCGCGTCACGGACGCCACCCGGATCGAACGGATTGCCCCCACCATTGCCGACATTCGCGCCAAGGGCGGCAGCCCGGTGCTTCTGGCCCATTTTGGACGGCCCAAGGGGCAATACGTGCCCGAGATGTCACTCAAACCGCTGGTTCCTGCCCTTGAAGAGGCATTCGGCTGTCCAGTGGTGTTTGTGGAACGTCCTTCGCGAGAGTTTATCAATGCCCAAGCCAGTGACGCTGTTATCCTAGTGGAAAACACCCGCTTTACGGCGATGGAAGAAGCCAACGACCCGCAAATGGCGCAATTCCTCGCCTCTCTTGGAGATGTGTTCTGCAATGATGCGTTTTCGGCGGCACACCGCGCACATGCTTCGACCACCGGCGTCGCGCATCTGCTACCCAACTGCGCCGGCCGCTTGATGCAGGCTGAGTTGCAGGCTTTGGAAGCAGCACTGTCTTCGCCCAAACGTCCAGTGGGTGCTGTCGTGGGTGGCGCCAAAGTGTCCACCAAGCTCGATCTGCTGGAAAACCTTGTCAAAAAGATCGATGTGCTGGTGATCGGCGGTGGCATGGCCAACACCTTTTGGGCCGCTCAAGGGGCGGATCTGGGGGCGTCCCTGCAAGAGGCCGACCTGCACAACACAGCACGCGATATCATGTCGGCAGCCGAAAGTGCCGGTTGCACTGTGATCCTGCCCACCGACGGGCGCGTCTCGCGTGAGTTTGCCACCAACGCGGCCCATGAAGTGATCGCCCTGACACCAGAAACGAAACTAGAAGCAGATCAGATGGTCCTTGATGCAGGAGACGTATCCGCCGCACAGATTGCCGAGACCTTTGGCTCGCTGAACACCCTGATCTGGAATGGCCCACTTGGCGCATTTGAGATTCCGCCCTTTGACACCGCGACTATGGCGGCGGCGCGCGCGGCGGCTGAACTGACCAAATCAAATGGCCTCGTCACCGTTGCGGGCGGTGGGGATACGGTTGCGGCACTCAATCAAGCAGGAGTTGCTGAAAATTTCACCTATATCTCTACTGCTGGGGGCGCCTTTTTGGAGTGGATGGAAGGCAAGGAGTTGCCCGGTGTCGCCGCCCTGATGCAATAATACGGCGAGGCGCAAAGTCGCACATGGCCGACCAGGGGGGAATGCGAGATGGTAAACTGGACACTAATCACGGGTGCATCTGAAGGTCTCGGCGTAGAGTTTGCCTATATCGCCGCCAAGGAAAAGCGCAACGTCATCCTCGCTGCCCGGTCAAAGGACAAATTGGAAAACGTCGCCGACGATGTGCGCGCTCTGGGTGTAGAGGCGCTGGTGATACCTGCGGATCTGTCAGACATGGCTGAAGTGGACCGCCTTTGGGCTGAAGCGACGGATGGGCGAAATATTGATGTGCTGGTGAACAACGCCGGTCTGGGATTTAACGGCTCATTTGACGACGCCGACGGATGGGACCGCGAAACGAGTTCAATTAGCGTCAACATGTTGGCTCTGACCCGTCTGATGAAGCTGGCTATTCCACATATGAAAGAGCTTGAAAAAGGGCGCATCCTGAACGTCGCCTCGATCGCAGCCTTTGCGCCCGGTCCAGGCATGGCGGTCTATTGCGCGACCAAGGCCTATGTCCTGTCCCTGTCAGAGGCCGTGGGCAATGAACTGAAAGGCACGAATGTGACGGTAACGGCCCTCTGCCCCGGCACCACGGCTACAAATTTCTTTGAGGACGCAGGGATGACCGACGCTAAGCTTCTCAAGTTTGCCAAACCCATAGACGCCAAGGTCGTCGCCGAACTGGGCTGGCTGCAGTCCCGCATAGGGAAACCGGTTGTGGTGCCCGGTGCCATGAACAAAGTCGTCTCTTTTTTGCCGCGCCTTACGCCGCGCCGACTCACAACCCTGCTAAATGGCAAAATAATGAATGATCACTAGGCTCTAGGGCGAGAAAAGGGATTCACAGACTGATTCGCATGTGCCATAGTGCTGAAAGCCGTCCATCAGAGACGGGACAGAGGCACGAGGCAATGACCCGAACAGCACGCCCCGCATTGGGAACAGTTATTTTTTTCGCCGTCGCATTTGCGTTAGGCATTTATTTCACTTTTGCCGCCGTGCAGGGTGACTATGGTCTTTTTCGTCGCGCAGAAATCGATGCAGAAGCGCGCGATTTATCAGCTCAGTTGATGGCCGTGCAATTCGAAGTAGCCGAGATGGAAAACCTGACCCAACGCCTGTCAGATGACTACCTCGATCTTGATTTACTGGATGAACAAGCTCGCAGTGTTCTTGGGATGCTACGCAGCGACGAAATCGTAATCCGCTAATATCATTTAAGATCAACCACCTAAAGGTCAGTTGCCCCTGCGGCACATTCACACTCGCGCCGCCGCTCCGAATCCTGTAAGAGATAGTTTAACGCTAAACTATATCTATCGTGGAGGATGCCGATGGCCGCGCGCAAAGCCAGAACCAAACCGAATGTGTCTGCGGAGGAGTTGAAAGCATACTACAAAGACATGCTTTTGATCCGCCGGTTTGAAGAAAAAGCCGGTCAACTGTACGGCATGGGCTTAATTGGCGGCTTTTGCCACCTCTACATCGGACAGGAAGCCGTTGTTGTTGGCCTCGAGGCCGCGGCTAAAGAAGGCGACAAGCGCATCACATCCTACCGCGACCACGGCCACATGTTGGCCTGCGGCATGGACCCTAACGGCGTGATGGCCGAATTGACGGGCCGCGAGGGCGGGTATTCCAAGGGCAAAGGCGGCTCCATGCACATGTTCTCGAAAGAGAAGCATTTCTATGGTGGTCACGGTATCGTTGCGGCGCAGGTGCCACTTGGGGCCGGTCTGGCCTTTTCCGACATGTACAAAGGCAATGACAATGTGACCTTCACATATTTCGGTGACGGTGCTGCGAACCAGGGTCAGGTTTACGAGGCCTACAACATGGCCGAACTGTGGATGTTGCCTGTGGTTTTTGTCATTGAAAATAACCAATACGCCATGGGCACTTCGACCAAACGATCGACCAAGTCGCCCAGCTATTGGGAACGCGGAGCCGCATATGGCATTCCGGGCGAAGAGGTTGATGGAATGGACGTGCTGGCAGTCAAAGCCGCCGGTCAGAAGGCGGTCGAGCACTGCCGCGCGGGCAAAGGCCCATATATTCTGGAAATAAAGACCTACCGGTATCGCGGCCACTCGATGTCCGACCCGGCCAAGTATCGCACCCGCGAAGAAGTTCAAAAGATGCGCGATGAGCGTGACCCCATTGAAGCCGTGCGGTCCATGCTGCTGACCGGCAAGCACGCCACCGAAGATGACCTGAAGGCCATCGATAAACAGATCAAAGACGTTGTGAACGCCAGCGCCGAGTTCGCCAAAGAGAGCCCAGAACCGGCTCTCGACGAACTTTGGACAGACATTTACGCGTAAAGGGAGAGACGACAATGGCAACCGAAATTCTTATGCCCGCCCTCTCTCCAACCATGGAAGAAGGCACATTGGCCAAGTGGATGGTAAAAGAGGGAGACACCGTGTCCTCCGGCGACATCATGGCCGAGATTGAAACCGACAAAGCCACGATGGAATTCGAGGCCGTGGATGAGGGGATCATCGGCAAGATCCTGATCGAGGAAGGCACCGAGGGCGTGAAAGTGAACACCGCCATCGCGATCCTGATCGAAGAAGGCGAAAGCGTCGATGACGTCGCCGGCTCCCCTGCTCCCGCGGCCGCATCACCCGCGCCTGCCGAGGCCGCTGCTCCGGCAGCATCCGAGGCTCCGGCCGCGCCATCGGTCGACACCAGCCCCGACTGGCCCGAAGGCACGCCAATGAAGCAGCAAACCGTCCGCGAAGCTTTGCGAGACGGCATGGCCGAAGAGATGCGGCTCGACGACACTGTATTCCTGATGGGCGAAGAGGTTGCCGAATACCAAGGCGCCTACAAGATTTCCCAAGGCATGCTAGACGAATTCGGCCCCAAACGCGTGATGGACACGCCCATCACGGAACACGGCTTTGCCGGGATCGGTGTCGGCGCGGCCTTTGGTGGTCTCCGCCCAATTGTCGAGTTCATGACCTTCAACTTCGCCATGCAAGCGGTTGACCACATTATCAACTCTGCGGCCAAGACGCTCTATATGTCTGGCGGTCAGATGGGTGCGCCCATGGTGTTCCGTGGCCCCAACGGGGCAGCAGCACGCGTCGGTGCGCAGCACTCACAGGATTATGCGGCCTGGTATATGCAGATTCCGGGTCTGAAGGTCGTGATGCCCTATTCGGCCTCTGACTATAAGGGTCTGATGAAAACTGCTATCCGCGATCCCAACCCTATCATCTTCCTTGAGAACGAAATTCTCTATGGCCGCACGTTTGATGTGCCGGATATGGACGACTACACAGTGCCGTTCGGCAAAGCCCGCATGTGGCGCGAAGGCGATGATTGCACGATCGTCTCTTTTGGCATCGGCATGCAATACGCGCTGGCCGCCGCTGAAAAGCTCGCCGAAGAAGGGATCAATTGCGATGTCATCGATCTGCGTACACTGCGCCCGATGGACACTGGCGCAATCCTGAATTCCGTCATGAAAACAAATCGCTGTATCACTGTAGAAGAAGGTTGGCCGCAAGGCTCAGTCGGCAACTACATCAGTTCGGTCATCATGCAAGAGGCGTTTGACTATCTCGACGCACCGGTGATCAACTGTACCGGCAAGGACGTCCCAATGCCCTACGCTGCGAACCTTGAAAAACACGCGCTGTTGACGACCGACGAAGTGATCGCCGCCGTCAAACAAGTCACTTACCGCTAAGGAGCCGGAGATGCCTACAGAAATTCTCATGCCCGCCCTGTCACCCACGATGGAGGAAGGCACGCTCGCAAAGTGGTTGGTCAAAGAAGGGGATACGGTTTCGTCCGGTGACCTTCTGGCCGAGATCGAAACTGACAAAGCCACGATGGAATTCGAGGCCGTGGACGAAGGGGTCGTTGGCAAAATCCTCGTTGCAGAAGGCACCGAAGGCGTGAAGGTTAACACCGCCATTGCCGTGCTGCTCGAAGATGGTGAAAGTGCCGACGATATCGGGTCCGCTCCGGCGGCCACACCGGCAGTAGCTCCAGAACCCGCCAAAACGCCCGAAGCCGCAAGCGCTCCTGCTGCAGCCCCTGCTCCGGCCGCACCTGCGTCGGCGGATGGCACCCGTGTCTTTGCCTCACCGCTCGCGCGGCGCATCGCCTCGCAAAAAGGTCTCGACCTCAGCGCGATCAAAGGCTCCGGCCCGCACGGTCGCATCGTCAAGGCGGATGTGGAAAAAGCCGAAGCAGCTCCTGCTGCCAAGACTGCAGCCCCAAGCGCCGCTGCACCAGCGGCTGCAGCTCCGACAGGTCCTTCCAGCGACGCCATCGCGCGTATGTATGAAGGTCGGGAATATGAGGAAATCAAGCTCGACGGCATGCGCAAAACCATCGCTGCACGCCTAACCGAGGCCAAACAGACCGTTCCGCACTTCTATCTTCGCAGGGACATTCAGCTCGACGCACTGCTTGAATTCCGCGGTACTTTGAACGGCCAACTCGCGGATCGCGGAGTGAAGCTTTCGGTAAATGACTTCATCATCAAGGCGTGCGCGATTGCGCTGCAACAAGTGCCGGATGCCAATGCTGTTTGGGCCGGTGACCGGATGTTGAAGCTGACCCCGTCAGACGTGGCCGTTGCCGTCGCAATTGAGGGTGGTTTGTTCACGCCTGTTCTGCAAGACGCCCATCAAAAGTCGCTGTCTGCCCTTTCAGCAGAGATGAAAGACCTCGCCACTCGCGCACGCGACCGCAAACTCGCGCCACATGAGTATCAAGGCGGCAGCTTTGCGATCTCCAATCTCGGCATGTTCGGAATCGACAATTTTGACGCCGTCATCAATCCGCCTCACGGCGCGATCCTCGCCGTGGGTGCCGGGGTTAAAAAGCCGGTTGTTGGCAAAGATGGCGAACTGGGTGTGGCGACGGTCATGTCCGTTACCCTGTCCGTTGATCACCGGGTGATTGACGGGGCACTGGGGGCCCAACTGCTGAACGCCATCAAGGAGAACCTTGAAAACCCACTGGCGATGCTGGCCTAACCTAAAGCCAAAACACAAAAAGGGACGGAGCGTTTGCTCCGGCCCTTCTCGTTCTAAATGACGAAATTTACTGATCTTTGCCCAGCATATGGTTCATAGACACCGCAGGCTGGTCACAGCCAGCCTCGCCCACAATCCGCGCGGGGATACCAGCAACGGTTTTGCATGGTGGGACTTCCTCAAGAACAACGGATCCTGCGGCGATTCGACTGCAATTGCCGACGCGGATGTTTCCTAGCACCTTGGCGCCTGCCCCGATCAGAACACCATCGCCAATCTTTGGATGGCGGTCTTCTTCTTCCTTGCCCGTCCCGCCAAGCGTTACTGAGTGCAGCATGGAAACATCATTGCCCACCACGGCCGTCTCACCAATAACGATGGAATGAGCGTGATCAATCATGATCCCTTTCCCGATGGATGCAGCCGGATGGATGTCCACTCCAAAAATCTCCGACACCCGCATCTGGAAGAAATAGGCGAGGTCCTGATGCCCTTCAGTCCAAAGGAAATGGCCAACACGGTAAGCTTGGATCGCCTGATAGCCCTTGAAGTATAGAATTGGCTGCACCAACCGGTGACAGGCCGGATCACGCTCATAGACGGCCACCAAATCAGACCGGGCCGCATCGACCAACTCCGGAGATTTTTGGTACGCCTCTTCTACAATTTCGCGCACCACCACCATCGACATCTCATTGGACGCCAGCTTTGCGGCGATACGGTATGACAACGCTTTCTCGATGGATTTGTGGTGCAGAATACAGGCATGGACGAATCCACCGATCAGCGGCTCTTCCACAACTGCTTGACGCGCCTCATCATTTATTTGCTCCCACAAGGGATCAATCGCTGCGATATTTGTTTTGAGATAAGCCATGACCCATCCTTTCGAGTTCTGCATACCCTAGATAAGACGTTTTTTCCAAACGCAAACCTGTGATGCATGCCATCTAAAGACGCGATCAGTTGTCGGACCCATGTTCGACCAATACTTGCAAAACCAAAATAAGGGCTTTTGCAAAATCGGGGCTGCATTTCGTCGGCTCGGCAATCATGCCCGCACCACGGGCCGCGGCTGCCAGCGTACCATCCCCGAACTGAGCATGGCGCACCCCGCTGCTGTCTCGAAATCGGTCAGCAACACACGCATTGCGCACCAATGCGCGGGCCCTTTGTGCTCGCGAACCTGAAGCAACGACCAAAACGGCGCGGCCTGCACAAAACAGATCGGCCATGACCACGGGGCGCATCAGAGGTCTACCATCAGGCTGGCAAATACCCCCGGACCATAGCGGGCTGAATTCTGGGCTACCGCGACCTCAAATGGGCCCGTTACGCCATCCGCCAAACGATCTGCGTCACTGTATATCCAGTTTGGTGCAGTCACGACCTCTTCCCGAAGGACGTCTCCAGCCTGCAAAACGCGCACAGTATAACTTTCGGTGTCCTCACCCAACGGCACCTCGGGCAAATCCCATTCGTCACCATCCAACCTTGTACGTCTGATCCAGGCCATCTCAACGCCATTGCCCGCGCGCTTGGAGCGCAAGTGCGCCGGCCGGTAGGGACGCAATCCATTGCCATCGAATGCGTGCACAAACTCTTCATAAGATGGATCTTCGTAACCGCGACGGGCGGGGCCAATGCGATAGGTCTGCGCCACCCGGCGCAAATTTCGGGCAAGTGCGATCTGTGATGGCACACCATTCATCACAACAATCCATGAGCCCTCAGGCCACGTATCCGGACCGACGGCTTCGCTGCCAAGTTGATCGCGCAATCGATGGCTTAACAGGTAGCTCCCCGGGGCGATCAACTCGGCATCCCGAAATTGGAGCAACTCCCAGTTATTGGGCGACCCGTCACCGATTGCGATCAGGTTTGCTCCGTTCAACAGGGCGGTTTCCGTCGTCGAGGCCAAAGCTCCATGGATCATCTCAACCTCAAGGGCTGGCCCCACATCGACAACGCCACTGCGCGCTCGCGGCAAAGCGGTTTTGGTAAACCCGATACTCGCGCGCGCTGAAACAAGAGAATTGAGAGTGAACCCGGAATCTGTGGGCGATTGATAGATGGCCACGCTTCCGGGCCAAGGAGATCCGGATATTGCCGTGTAGGGCGCATGCTCGAGCTCATCGCCTGTCAGCAAGGGGAGATCGAGAAAGACGCACGTTAAAGGCACCGGCGGAACAAACTCACGAACACCTGCAAGCTCGTCAGACATTTCTGAAGGCACATAAATCTCAGGCTCGATACGTACCGCCTCGATGATTTGCATTTCCCCGTGCTCGACCCGATCCACACGGTATAGACCGGGTGTTTCTGCCTGATCAGGTGCCACTTCGATAACGTCACCCGCACCAACGCCAATCAAAGATGGCGGCAGCGCAAGGCGTACAGTCTCCCGCGAAATCCGAGACTCGCTCAACCAACGTTCAGCAATCTGGCGGCCTTCAGGGCGCGTCAATGCCATTGGCAGGTCGGTCGTGGACACCGCATGGGTCGCATCGTCAGCCAAAATGGCCTCTTCGGACAGGATGTCGAAATTCCCGTCGGTCTGGACAAAACGGAGCCGAACGCGGCCAGCGAGGTCAGCTTCGGACTCACGGGACTGTTCCAAACGTCCCTCAAGGTCACTGTTTATGGCCAACGCCTCCGGAGCCAGAGCAACCGGATCCAATCCATCCCGCATTACAAATCGCAACACACCGTCACGCTCAATCGCATCAAAGGCATAGCGCAGCATCAAGGGCTGCAAGCCTGAGCGGACAGAAGACACATCATCAATCATGTAGCCGCGTACATACCCGTACAAGTCGGACGTATCATAGGCAGTCAGCCCAGCACGATCACACAATTCTGCCACTACAGATGCCAATGTACGTGCAGATGTACGCCCATTGATCCAATGCCCACGCGGGTAATTTTCGCCGTCCGACCAGACACTCAAGGCATTAGGAAAGAAGGGGTAAGGGCGCGTATCCCATGCCCAGACAAAAGCGCGGCTCATGTCTACCATACGGCCTAGGTATTCAGTGGCCTCAGGATTGTTGTCGACGTCGGCCCAAAAGGTGTTCATTGCGCGCAGATACTGCTTTTGGATCAGGTCATCACGCGCACCGTTCGAGTATTTCGGTACGCTGCTTTCAGAAGACTTCTGATCCAGAAATTTGTTGGGCTCATTGGTGCCCTTATCGATGGCCGCACATCCCAACTCAGTAAACCACACAGGTTTGGATCCGGGCACCCAATCCGTCGCTACACTGGATCGCTCGCCACCTACGCGTTCGTGGTGTGCATTCTGCCACCAATTGCGAATGTCCTTGAAGCGGAACACCCATGGTTCTTTATAGGCACCGTCCGTGATGGGGGTTCGGATTTGTGCATCAGCTGCTTCGGGAGAGCGATAGTACCAGTCATACCCCTCTCCACCGGCGACATTTGCGCGTAAATAATCAAGATCATATATGCTGCCCCACTGCGCATCCGCATGATCAGTTCCATCCCGCCAATCCGAAAGCGGCATGTAGTTGTCGATACCGATGAAATCGATGTTTGGATCAGACCACAATGGATCTAGATGAAAGTATCGATCGCCTGTGCCATCTTTCGGCTGATAACCAAAGTACTCGGTCCAATCCGCAGCATATGAAATCTTGGTATCGGGGCCAAGGATGGTGCGCACCTCAGCGGCGAGAGCGCGCAATTTCTCGACGACGATAAACCTGTTTCCAACCCCACGAATTTGCGTCAGGCCACGAAACTCCGAACCGATGCAAAATGACTCCACCCCCCCTGCCACCACACACAAAGCGGCATAGTGCAGAATGAACCGGGAAAGACTCCACTCTTCAGAACCAGTATATTGCACCAGCAACGATGGCGGTGCCCTGCCACCGTTAAAGTACGTGTTCTCTGCCTGAAACTGGAAATCACTGGCTGTAGCCGAGCCAAAAAAGGCATCAACTTCTGCATCCGCTGCCGCTGTTCCATCTGGCGATCCAGCAACGCCAGGAGCGACGGACAACGTAATTCGACCGCGCCAGGGCAAATGTTGTTGCGTGCCGCTGGGATCATAAGGATCGGGCAAGGTGTTACCCTCTGGCTGATCCATTAACACAAACGGATAAAACATAACTGCCTTGCCGGCGTCATTCAGTGCTCAGATCGCCTGAGCCACAGATGCATCAGACGGAGTGCCACCATAAACCGGCCTGTCGTCCACCTCATCAACCTGCTCCACGCTTGCACGGTTTAGCCCTGAGACGACCCAAGGCATATTCTTGCCTTCAATATCCTTGCGCTCGACCTTCGGTTTCAATTCGCACAGACCACAGCGCAGGTCATTGCCGAACCATGAAACGATCAGCGATGCCGCCTCGCAGTTGGGGAGCTCGTCGCCAAGGTTATTAAGTGAAACGGAAAAATCGCTTTGCCCGGCGGGAGTGTTGACGTTCGCGCTCCAGCGCCCCCGGTCGCCATCAACATAGGTCACTGGGGTCGTCGCCAGCGCGTACTCTCCTGTGCCCGGCATCAACGCCACGGCTTGCACTGCGCGCGTCATCTCTTCTTCGGCGTCGAACTGTCCGGGCTGTTCCGGACGCACCACTTCGAACGAAAGCTGCGGAACCCGATTGCCGAAGTCTCCCAAGGCTAGGTTTTCTATAACGACATAGGCTGTGCCGCGATAGGCCGGGACCAATCCCTGACCTTCGATGGCCTCAATGAGCGGATCAGGCAATTGATCCTGCGCACCTGCATAAACTCGCATGTTCAGATCGTTCACGGATATCTCTTCGCCGTCTGCCCAAACACGACCGATACTGGTGATCTCGCCTTCGCACACTGCCAGAGCGAGGCTCACAGAATAGCTGTAGGTGCGGGTTTCACGGGTCTTGGGCGCACCCTTCCCACCACCACCTCCACTTGTGGTGACCGTTTCGAGGAAGTCGGAGGCCCATATCACTTGCCCGCCCAAGCGCATCCGCCCATAGAGCTGCGAGATGGCAGACCCCTCGCCCGAATTGGACAAGCGGAAGCGATCCACCTTGCCATGTTCGACAACGTCAGACCCCTGCCCCATTAACCGCTGGTCGATAACGCGACCCAGAGTGGCACCAACAGCTCGGCCGATCGCAACCGATGACAGTCCCAGAACTGTCCCCCCAACGGATCCGCCGATGGCTGCCCCCGCAGCTGAAAGTAAAACCGTTGCCATCAGCAGACCTCCTCGGTCGGAAATTCAAAACGAGCCACGATCCGGCGGGCCCACGGAGCACTCAGCGGGCTTTCGACAACACCATGACCGTTATAGGCATGGACAAATGTCGGGCATGCGCCTGTTGAGGACTGAACACCAAGATGCTTCGCGACAGCCCCTGCGCGCATGCGAAAGAGGATCACATCTCCGATGGCAGCATCATCCAGCGGTTTCGCATTCAAATGACGCAAAGCCGCAGCCCACAGCTTTTCTTCGCCCTGCGGCTCGGACCAATCCATGGAGTAGGCAGGCAGGCGCTCAGGCTCCGACCCAATCACATCACGCCAAATGCCACGGATAAGGCCAAGGCAATCGCAGCCTCCCCTCTTTGTCGCTTGCTGGTGCACATAAGGGGTGCCGATCCACGCACGTGCTTCATGCACAATGGCATCATGAAACGCGCTCATCGCAGGCTCCCCCCGTTATTGGCCCCGGTCCCATTGGGATAGGCCATGACCCAGTCATCGCCAGGCAAATCTGGAAAGCCTTGAAAGTTCAGCAGGTTGTCAAATTTCAAGCGGCAGGTATCAAATCGCTTGTCACAACCAACGGTCAGGCGAACAACATTATCCTCCCCCACTCCACCACGAATTGGCTCCCATAGCTCGATCCGACGCACGCCATTTTCTGTGTTGTCCGTCTTGATCATACCCCAAAGACCGGCGCTTGAGCCCGTGAGCATGTCCAGACGCCCCCTTTGAAACCAGCCGTCGTCAAAGCCGCCCAGAGAATCCCACTCAAAAACACGGCCATCCTTCACCCGATCCGGCGCGCCGTCATGGCGATAGCCAGCCTGCGTGACATCAAACCCGCAAGCTGCGTCGCCCAAAACGGCCGTACATGGTTTTTGATAAATGCGCCCCAATGGTCGGTTCAGAGTTTCGGTCAGACCACGCAGTTCGGCGTGGAATGCGCCACCCGCACGACGGATTTCACCAATTGTGCCGCTAAACTGCAGCCAACGGGTGTCCGGCTCAACCCAATTGACGATCCAGGCCCGTACATCTGCTCCGTCAAAACGCCCCGCTTCGATATCATCTTCTCGAACGGCGGCATCCGTCAGCGCACCCAGCGCCTCGGTGTTGTCGACGCTCAAGCCGGTGGACTGTGCGAGAGCCGTTGCGGTCAGTCCCGAATCTGCGCGAAATGTGATCCCGTCAAAAAACAGTTCGCAGTCGTGATCGGTAAAACCATAGGACGTGCCATCCTTGCGCGTAATCGCCCATGCCCGACAGAAAGTGGTCAGACCCGTGGCAGCATGGGCCAGAAACGCCTCACTTTGCCCGCTCATCACACACGCACCTCAAGTATGGGCACGTTCGGTACACTGCCGGCTTGAAAACTGGCGACAGATGTCTGGATCTGATCCGTGTCGAAGCGCACGGGGACATCAAATTCAAATCCCGCCGTGATCTCCACATCGCGTTCTGGGGGATGCTGAAAGGTGATCAAACCGCTGGCCAGATCAACCTCGTAGTCCACGCCCTCTTTCATCTCATCGCGGCCAAGGCCAACGCGGACAGTGCCTGAGACAGGCTTGGTAATGGGGCGGGTGTAGATGTGAGGGCCGGAGCGATAAGTCTTCATCAACGGGTAAACACCTTGTTCCCCATTTCCGATCGCAATGGTCTGGTCATCAAAGACCGGGGTGCCAGTTGCCGCCGAAGACTTGAAATCCGACCAGTCTTTCCAGCGGAACCCATACATCTGGCCCATGCGGGCCTCGAAAAAAGCGATCAACGTCTCGACATCGTCGAGCGACCGCATGCCCAGCCCGGCGTCATAGCGACGACGCGAATGGGCCCAGGGCGTGTTGCGTTCCTCAAAGCCGTTGGCCAGCGTCACCACTTCCGTGCGACGCTCCGGTCCCCCGACCGAGCCAAAGCTCAAGGACGCAGGAAAGCGAACCTCGTGAAATTGCATATCTTTAGCTCCCCTCAAGAGTTAGCGATTGCGACCCGCACGCCCAAGCGCGCGGTTCATCTGTGCGGCGATCTGATTTTGTGAACGGGCAAAGCCCTGCACGTCGGGCGTCGTGATATTCATCACGATCGAGGTAGACGCACCGCCACCGCCACGCACGCCAAGCTTGCCATCCGGGCCACGCGCCAACGGCATGATGGCCTCGGGACCGGCCTCTCCCATCACACCCATGCCACCACGCATGCCAAACGGCGTTGCACCGCTTACGATCCCACCCGTGGCAAAGGGCATCACGCGGCCCTGGCTGAAGGGCGCGCCATCTGCAAAAGGAAGGACGCTTTGCACAAGACTGCCCACGCCAGACGCGAGCAATCCACCAGCATGATCGGTGATTGGCTTGATCGCAGCGTTGTAGGTCGCGTTGACCATCGACGTGGCGAGAGTGTCCAGCGCATCCGACAAGCCCTCACCATCAAATACCAAACCATCAAAGGCTTTGCGCAAGCCGCGCGACATGCCCTTCTCCAGTGTCGACACATCCTTGTTCGTGGCCGACAGACTCTCTCGCATCCGGCGCAACTCGCTGTCAAAGCTGGTGACCATTGCCGATGTCGCGTCCAGCGTCACACGCAAGCCATCGGCGGTCTCTTCCAAACCTTCGATCTCGTCCTTGTAATCACTCATCTGAATTCCCCTCTATGTCTGTTCTTCGTCTGGCCAGGCGGCCATCAACGCGTCCAGACCATCGCTCAGCAGCGGGCTGGACTGCCCCGGGTCGCCCAGCATTACTTGCAATTCGGCAGGGGTCAGAGCCCAGAATGCCTCTGGCGTCAGGCGCAGACCCCGCATCCCGGCCCGCATCAAGGCGGGCCAGTCCAATCCAATGCTCATGCCCCGGGCACCACGAATGCACGGGCAATCAACTGTGCAGCTGCACGGGCGGCAGCCATCGGGCCACCATCGATTTCGGCATGATCGAGGGACGCGGCTACTTCAGCGCATCCACCGCCCTGCAAACCCGCTTTCAAAAGTGCCAGAACATCCGCGCTGGAAAACCGGCTCTGCTCAAACCGCTCAACCAGCGAGACAAGGGATGGTTCATCCAATGCCGCCTCAAGCGCGGCAAGAGCGCCCAAGGTCAGCCGCATGACACGCGGCTCGCCATCGATGACCAAACTCACCTCGCCCCTCCAAGGATTGGTCATCTAGGCAACCAGCGCCGTAAAGCTCAACGCACCGGCAGACGCCAGGGACACCTCGTACGTGGCCTCGCCATTGTGGCTGCCGCTGTATTCCAATGCCGTGACCTGAAACGGCCCCTCAACGATGCCGAAGTCTGGGATGATGATCTGGAAATCCGGAGTCTCTCCGTCAAAGAAGATCTGGCGCGCGCGCTCGTCCGTACTTTCGTCCTTAAAAACACCCGAACCCGAGATGTTGGCCGACCGTACACCGGCGCCCGACAATAACTCGCGCCAACCGCCCTGGCTCTCCAGGCTGGTGACGTCCACCGTCTCTGCATTGAAACTCACCCGCGTGGCTCGCAGACCCGCAATAGTTTCAAACTGCCCGTCCGAGGTCATGTCGACCTTGATCAGCAGGTCTTTTCCGTTCTGAGCACCCATGGGTTTTCTCCGTTTGAAAGTAAGAAGTTAGTTGTCGTCGACACGCGCCCGAAAAGTCAGGTCAATCCGGCGGCCAGCACTCTTGTCGATCTGATACGCGCGCGCACTTACAAAGCGCAGCGACACCAAGCGGCCCCTCGACAGGGTCAAGTCAGCCTCGTGCAACACATCACTGACAGCACCCGCCGCCTCTTTGGCAGCGCGAAAGCCTGGCACGTCCGTGACCACTGAAATCACAAACCTGTGGGCGCTGCCCGATCCGGTTTTGTCATCTTCGACACGCACGTCTTCAGGCCCCAAACTGACGTAAAGGCCGGGCAAGGTGCCACTGGGCAATGCGTCATAGACCGCACTGCCAACACTGGCTGCAACAACGGGATCAGCAGAAATGGCAGCAAAAACAGCGCTCTGCAAAGCGGCAGACACAGCATAGCTCATATGACCACCTCCTCATCCGCAATGCAGGTCAGGTACCGCCCTTCAGGATCAGCCTCCGCAACACTGCGAATGTGAAACACGCGCGCTCCGTCGCGGAACCGCTGTTCAGGCACCGGGCGTTGCGGATCTCCGACCGGGGCCGCCCGTACAACAATGGTGTAGGGCACCGTGGACAACGCAGCAGCGGCTACCTGGGTTTCACGACCCGTCCGGGCCTTTAACTGTGCCCAAAGGTCTCCCAGAGCAGTCCAGCTTTGCTCAAACCCGCCCGCTCCGTCTGGAACACGACCGGGGCTTTCAAGGGTCAAACGCCTGTTCAAACGCGGCACGCTCATGATGTGCGCCCCCCCAGACGCATCACGCGGTAGCGCTCAATTAGGCTGGTAACACCAAAGGGCATGCACCCTTCACTCAGCGTAGTTTCATTTCGGAACTCATAGTAATGCGCGGCCAGCAACATCACCGCCTGCGCCAGATCGGGTGGAATATCGTCCCAAGTAGGGCCAAAGCCCGCGCGAAACGAGATGTCGACCGCTCCGTCCTTTGGAATGCTGGGCAAGGAACAACCCACTGACCGGACGCGTGGTTGCTGTGCATCGCGTTCTAACCAATAGGCGTCAGCGGCAACATCGTTGCGCGCACCAAGCCTATCCACCAACGTCATCGTCGAGACTACCACCGCCGGCGCGACAGGCAAAACCTGTACATCAGGGGCGCGCCATTCAGTAACCGACAGCACAAAATCACGCTCAATCAACGCCTTACCGGTGCGCACTTCTACAGAGGCGATGGCCGCTCGCAAAAAGCTGACCAACACGCCATCCTGCACCGTGTCGTCGGCAAATCCAGTTCCCAGACGCAGATGCGCCTTCAGTTTTTCGACCGGGAGCGCCCCATCGGGCACTACGGTCTCTTCGATCAACGTCATGGAACATCTCCAAGAAATAAACTGCCCCCCGCCTCCGTTGGTCCGGGCGCGCACCAATCCGCATTGCTCGGACGGAGGGGAGCAGCTAGACAATACGGCGCACTTCCAGCACGCACCCGGAGACCGGAGGCAGGCTTGCAGCCTCCCCCGGCCATCCGCTCAGACCGTTAGGCCGTTGCGAATTTCAGCAGTTTGATCGCAGCAAAATCGCTCACATCACCACCAACACGCTTGGTCGCATAGAAAAGGACGTGAGGCTTGGCGCTGAACGGATCACGCAAGATGCGCAGATCAGGGCGTTCAGCGACGGTGTAACCTGCAGCAAAATCACCGAATGCAATCGCGTCCGCATCTGTTGCCGCGTCCGGCATATCTTCGGCCACAAGAACCGGATACCCCATCAGAACCGCAGGCTGACCAGCAGACAAACCATCGCTCCACAGGAAGCGACCGTCATTGTCCTTTAGCTTGCGCACCAGACCAGCCGTCTTGGAATTCATCACGAAGGTAGCGTTGGCGCGGTAATTCGCACCAAGGGCGTAGACCAGTTCGATGATTGAATCAGCCGTCAGGGAACCATCAACACCTGATGGAACATATCCCAAGTTGCCCCAGGCCCAGACATCGTTGTCGACGGAGGTATGGTCGAGAAAACCTTTGGGTTTGTCTATCCCGTCACCGTTGATAAACGATGCAGCTTCTGCGCGTGAAAACTTGTCAGCGATGCGCCCGGCCAACCAACCTTCGATGTCAAAGGCGGAATCATCCAGCAAACGCTGTGATGCCTTGGGAAGCGCAGACAGTTCGTGCAGGGCAATGGTGATGCGATCAATTGAGGGCGTGTCGGTTTCAGTCAGGCTAGACGTTTCGGTCGCCCAACCGGAGCCGATGTCGCTGTGATCGACCAGCACGTCATAAGAAGTTGCCTCGACATTCACGACCGACGCAATCGAGCGGATGGAAGCCGTCGCGTTCAGGACGGACTGTACGGTCTCGGATGTGACCGGGTCGACAAGATAGCCTCCGTCCGAGTTTACGGCCGTCGACAGCGATTTGCCGTCCAGTTCAAGGCCACGCAGGCCGTCATCATCACCCGAACGTACGTAGGCGTTGAACGCCTTCTGGTGGGGGGCGCCTTGGTCAACTCCGCCCGCCAATGGCGAACGTGCAGCAGTCATAGTTTTCCGATCCAGCATGGTCAGTCGCTCTTCTGTTTGTTGAAGTTTGGTTGTCAGGTCGGCTTGAAAGCCTTTGAATTCGCGCACGAAACCCTGCATGGCTTCGCTCACGTTCTGGGCGGGGGACAAACCTTCCCCGGCCCGAGCCTTTGTCTCGGTCTTGCTCATAAGCATGTCTTTCGATTTGTGGTTGGTAACGGCTAAGCGCGTCAGCGCCGCGCCAGGCTCGCGCGAACACCCCGCAGGGCCGCCGCCGTCTGTCGCAACATCGCGTCCTCTTCCGAAGTCATGTCTTCGGATTTGGCCGCCACGCGCGCACTGGGAAGCATCGGGAACGTGACCAAAGACACCTCCCAAAGCTCCAGTTCGGTCAAGAGCCGCTGGCCCTTGTTATTCTTTGTCGCCTTCACCGTACGGTAACCGATGGAAAGCCCATCTATGGCCCCCGCCGTGATCAGTTCGGCCGCCTCACGGCTCTTGGCGACTTCCGGCAAAAGGCGGCCCCGGACCCACAGGCCCCGGGCATCTTCACGCACCTCGTCCCAAACGCCGATGGGTTGGGCCGGGTCATGCTGCCAAAGCATCTTGACGCTGCGATCTTCGGCGGCGATGGCCTTGAGCGAGGCACCATAGGCCCCCTTGCTCACAATATCCCCACCCTGATCACAGGCGCCAAACAGGCTGGCATAGCCCTCGATCACATGATCACCGTTCACGGTGATACCGTTGCCGAACCGGGCGAACTTCGTCTCCAGACCAGTCTCTGCCTGCATCATCTCACTCCTAATGAATTTCAGTGCGGAATCGCCGCCATGATTGATTGAAACCCCGTGGCCAAAACCGCGGCGACCACGCCGTAGACCGTCAGCCACAACCGTTTCTCAAGCCGCTCCATCAACTTTTCGAGCCGATCAAGTCGACGAACGAGGTTGCTGAAATGGACCTCCGTCAGCCGTTCATGCGCCTCCAGACGCAGCCCCGGCGCACAGGCAAATCGTTCGTATTTTGGTTCATCCATCCGCACCCTCCTCGGGCAAGGCAGGCAGCCCAAGAAGGCGGCGCTTTTCGGACGTGTTGAGAAAATCTGCGGCCACCACGCGTGCCCATTGTGCGTCTCGCTCGACTGACAAGGCGGGCACCTGATCCAGATCAGGGCTCAATACGACGTCATCGCCTGTATGCATGCCCAACCACTCGGCCAACGTCGCAGTCACCCGTGTGGCAAGCGGCAATACGGTGAGCCTGTAAAAGGCACGATTGGCCTCCTGATAATTTGCATAAGTCGCGTCGCCCTGAATACCCAGCAGCATCGGTGGCACCCCAAAAGCCAGCGCGATGTCACGCGCAGCGGCATCCTTGGTTTTCTGAAATTCCATGTCGGACGGCGAAAAGCCCATCGGCTTCCAGTCCAGCCCCCCTTCGAGCAGCATTGGACGCCCCGCATTGCGTGCGCCCGCATGGTTGCTCTCAATCTCGCTGACAAGACGATCGTATTGATCCCCACTCAGCTGGCCTTGCCCATCCTGCCCGCGATAGACAATGGCACCCGAAGGGCGCGCAGCGTTGTCGAGCAAAGACTTCGACCATCGCGTCGCTGCTGTGTGCACATCCAGCGCCATGGCCGCCGCTTGCATGGGTGAAAACCCATAATGATCGTCCTGCGGATGGAACGACTTAATGTGACAAATCGGGCTGACAGATCCTGTGGCATCAAAGCGATGTTTTTTACCCCAACCGCATATTCGTAAGCAACAGGCCAACCATCCGCGCCAGGCACAACCGACATCCGATCGGACCGCAGCACATGCAATTCCAAAGGCGCACCACTCTCTCCTGCAACAGCCTCGATATAGGCGTTCCCGGATAGCAAAAGCTGGGCATAAAGTGCCTCCAGCAATTCGGCACGACCCTGACCCGGGTTGGGCCGCTTCATCAGCCCCAGGATGGGGTGCACCTCAAACCGCTGCGCGCCATCCTGCAGAACCAGAGGCAAGGCAGCTGCAGCTTCGGCAATCAACTTGACCGAGCGAAAGCCAACCGGATTTCCCGAAAACCCTGAGCGCGTCAGCGACACAGCATCACGAGGGCTCCACGCCACACGGCCTCCGGTTTGCCAGGCCACAACCTTGCCGGTTGCACTCGCTTTTTGCTCAGGCACATTGACTGCGGCCCGGCTCCGAAAGAAATCAAACACCATGTTGGGTCTCCTATCCGTCAGGCAAATCGCCCGCCCATGTACAAAGAAAAAGGGCGCCCGCCTCTTCAGCGCCGCCCTTCCTCGTGGGGAACGATCCCCAGCTTCATTTCGCAAAAACTTTCCCTAAAGGGAAAAGTGCCACCCAAACTAAAATCTAAAGTGGCCGGACTCCTGGCCGGCGATATTCTTTTGCCGGTTCGATCATCAACTCGTGCAACGCCCAGACCAGCGCATCCACACGGTCAGGCGATCCATCGCCCACGTATCCTCCTCGCGTCATCTGAACCATCTGATCCTCCAGGGCCGTCAAACCGGGACCATGACTTACTCGGCCCTGCTCATAGAGTGCTGCAATGGGTTCAGCGCGTGCACTCTTTCCTCGGCGGGCATGAACGCCTTTGTAAGACACCATCGGATCAATCTGGCGCACGACTTCGGCTACCAATTGGCCACCCTGATTGACCTCAGCCACCAGGCGGTCCGCCTGAAAGGCATCTACCGCACCCACCGCCGCAGCAGCCCATTCCGACGGGCGCGCGCCTTGGACCGATGCGTCATGGATCACATGCGCCGTCCACTCCTGCGGCGGTCCCTGCATCTGCGCACCCACCACGACAATTCCGCACTCGTCAGCAGATTTTGCACTGGTGACCGCTGGATCCACCCCAACAACAATGCGGTCAAAGTCGATGGGTGCCTTACTATGGCAAGCCTCCAACATCTCACCGGTCCAAAGCGCGCCTTCCGCATCGCTCAACAACACGCCGTCCAGTTCCTGACGGCCAAGACGTGTTCCGGCATATCGATCTCGCACCTCTTGCAGAAAAGAACCTGCCAGATTAGCAGCGTTCGCCTCTGTCGGGGCGTGTGTGGTGACGGTAGAAGGCAACCGCAATAGCGTTTTCAACACGCCCACATTGCGCGGCGTCGTCGTCACACAAACCTGCGGTTTCTCACCCAGACGCAGCGCGAACTGCAACATGTCCCACGTGTCTTGCGCCTTCTTCCACTTGGCCATCTCATCGACCCAAGCAGCATCAAACTGTGGCCCCCGCAATCCTTCCGGGTCAAAAGCAGTATGCACGCTCGCCACAGCACCGTTCGGCCAGATCAAGCGTTTGCGTCCAGCCTCCCACTTTGGGCGGCGGTCAGGCGGTGAACATGCCAGTATGCCACTGTCACCAAAGATCATAACTTCGCGGACCTGCTCAACCGTTTCACCGACCAAAGCCACACGACACGCACGCCCCTCGTCAAACGGTGTCGCCCCTTCGACCATGGATCGCACCCATTCGGCCCCAGCGCGCGTCTTACCCGCTCCACGCCCCCCCATGATCACCCAAGTACGCCAGTCGCCTTCGGGCGGCAGTTGATGCGGCATCGCCCAGAACTCGAATAAAAAAGGGAGGGCGCGCAAGGCGCCCTCTCCCAACTCACTCAGAAACGTGTCTTGCGCTTGCACAGGTGCGGAGGCGACCAAGCGCGCACCGTACCTCAACTCCGGCAGCATCAAGGTCGAGGGCATATCCGCCCTGAGCAATGCGGCTGCGTTTTTGTCTGACTTCTGCAAGCGTCGTCTCCAACCTTTGGCAACTCACAAGCACAGTGTTCAAATCCGTCCCTTTGGATTTGAGCTCTGTACCCCTGACGTCCTCCCCCGCTTCGGCCCTTTCTTTGAGGGCCCTGAACTCACGGCGCAGATCGCTGAGTGAGTTGTGCACGTCGAGCAGAAGCTCATCCGTGCGAGCTTCTTCAAGCCCCGGGGTGATAAGTGTCATATGTGCAAAACCTCTCATGCGTTGGGTATCCCCCGCACGAGCAAAATGAAAAAGCGACCTCGGATTACTCCGACGGCCGCTTGCCCACTTTTCCTAGCTTGCCACAAGTTATACGTGTGACCGTGCGCAGAGTCAAGGAAAATCCGGTTTCCATCAACGGACGCACCGTGCGCTTCAGTTAACAAAACCTCTATTTATCAGAACCCTGCGCGACTACCGCCTTGATAAGGCACCACAACCCTAAAGTGTGTTACACCTCTACTCAGCCGCCATCACTCTGTGATGCGCGCTCCGCTTCGATCTCACGCCAGCGGGCCACATTGCGATTGTGCTCGTCCAGAGTCTCGGCAAAGGCGTGGCCGCCAGTTCCATCCGCGACAAAGAAGACATAAGGCGTATCAGCCGGTTGAGCGGCAGCCATCAGGCTGGCCCGGCCCGGATTTGCGATCGGCGTCGGCGGCAAACCTTCGATCACGTAGGTGTTCCAAGGGGTCACAGCGCGCAGTTCGGAACGGCGCAATCCGCGGCCCAAAACGCCCTGCCCCTTGGTAATGCCGTAAATCACCGTGGGGTCTGTCTGCAGCCGCATGCCGCGATTCAGACGGTTGACAAAAACAGAGGATACTTGCGGCCTTTCGTCAGCCACCCCGGTTTCCTTTTCAATGATCGACGCAAGTGTCAGCAGCTCTTCAGGGCTGCTCAAAGGCAGATCAGGATCACGCGCTTCCCACGCAGCAGAAACCCACAACTCCTGCTGTTCGGCCATCTGCGCCAGAACGTCGGCCCGCTCATCACCCTGACGGACCTCATAGCTGTCCGGAGCCAGCGCCCCTTCCGGCGGGATCTCCTCTACCGCACCGCGCAATACGTCCATGCCACGCAACGCGGTCACGATCTGCCAACTGGTCACCCCTTCGGCCAGCGCAATGCGATACCGGGTGTCCTGCGCGTCTCTGACTTCGGCATACAGCGGAGGTGTCTCATCAACACCGGGCTCGAATTCAACGCGCTCAACAAATCGGTTGGTGGTCGGATCCAATTCGCGCACCAGCGCACTCAAACGGTTAACCCCAATGCGATAGACGACTTCGGTACCACAAGTGCTGGCCCCACCACGTGTAACCACATCGACAATCTCTTCCATCGACGCGCCGGGTTCAACCAAAAAGCTGCCGGCTTTCAACTCACTGGTCTTGCCAGCATAGTCTGCGCCCATCCGAAAAATTGACGCGCTTGAAACAGCACCTTCGGCCGCCAAATCTTCGCTCACCCGACGAAAGTTCGACCCGCGATCCACCTGCACACAAATCGCATCCGCGAGGGGTCCTGGCCCTTCATACTGACCACGACCCCACAGGATCAGGCCGCCCAACACAAACAAGGCGACAATGAGCAGGGTCAACGCGTTAGACGCGATGGATCGCCACATTAGCTGACTTTCCCAAAGATCACGCTGGCATTGGTGCCACCAAAGCCAAAGCTGTTGGAAAGGGCATAGTTCACCGTCCGCTCGCGTTTGGCGTTGGGCGCCAGATCAATGGGTGTGTCCACAGCGGGGTTGTCGAGGTTGATAGTAGGCGGGCAAACCTGATCACGGATCGCAAGGATCGAGAATATCGCCTCGATCGCCCCCGCAGCACCCAGCAAGTGCCCCGTGGCCGATTTGGTCGATGACATGGTGACATTGCCCGCGTGATCTCCAAGCATCCGCTGCACGGCACCCAATTCGATGGTGTCCGCCATAGTCGAGGTGCCGTGGGCGTTGATATAATCGATGTCCGAAGGCTCCAGCCCGGCATTGCGCAGTGCTGCGCGCATGGAACGCTCACCGCCCTCACCATCCTCGGACGGGGCCGTGATGTGATAGGCATCGCCCGACAGGCCATAACCACAAACCTCGGCATAAATCTTCGCACCACGGGAAACCGCGTGTTCGTATTCTTCCAGCACAACAATGCCGGCGCCCTCGCCCATGACAAACCCGTCCCGGTCTGCATCATAGGGACGGCTGGCCTTGGTTGGCTCATCGGCGCGTTTGGTAGAAAGGGCCTTACAGGCGTTAAAGCCCGCAATCCCAATCTTGCAGATTGCTGCTTCAGCACCACCAGCCACCATCACATCGGCATCGCCCAACATGATCAGGCGGGCCGCATCGCCAATCGCGTGGGCCCCTGTCGAACATGCGGTGACTACCGAATGGTTCGGTCCCTTGAACTGATAGCGGATACTGACCTGACCCGAAATCAGGTTGATCAGTGCCCCGGGCACAAAAAACGGGCTGACGCGACGCGGGCCCTTCTCTTCCATCATAACAGCCGTGTTGGCGATAGAATTCAAACCACCGATACCGGAGCCAATCAGAACGCCCGTGCGCTCACGAGCTTCACGCCCTTCTGGCATCCAACCGGAGTCCTCAACCGCTTGTTGCGCAGCGGCCATGCCATAGAGAATAAAGGTGTCGACCTTGCGCTGTTCCTTCGGCGCCATATAGGCATCGCCATTGAAGGTGCCGTCAGAGCCGTCACCAAGCGGGACTTCGCAGGCATACGTGGTGGCCAATCCCTCCGGGTCAAACCCGGTAATCGGCCCAGCGCCCGACAGCCCATCAAGAATCCGAGACCAAGAGGCGTCAACCCCATCCGCCAACGGCGTCACCAACCCCAGCCCTGTCACCACTACTCTGCGCATGGTCTGCCCTCTCACTTGCCTTTTGGCCTCATACCGCGCAGCACGGTCCGTGTACAAGCCCCCGGCCAAGCGAGGCCTTGCCCCTGCAAAGGTGAATTGGGCGCGAAAATTCGGTCATGAAGGTCATCCAGCAGTGCCAAATCAAAAGGGACAAGCGCCTGCAAGGCGCGCCGACCGACCAGCGCAAACACGCTCACACCTGCGGCGGAGATTTGCGCAACAGCAACTCTACTGGCCCACCCATGTAATCAGCGCTTCGCATGGGGACATATCCGAGACGGTGCGCAAGACCCAAAGAAACTTTGTGGACGGGTTCAACCATGCATGTCAGCGGCCCGGTAATCACACGATCGAACCAATCATGTGCCGCCTTCGCCGCCTCCTGGCCGATGCCTTTGCCGTGTACATCCGGCACCAGCACCCACCCTGCTTCGGGAATGCTATCAAAGTCTTCGCCCATGCCACGTGCGCCGTAAAAGAAACCCACCTGCCCGATCATGCGCTTGCTGCCATGTTCCTCGATGGCCCACTGGCCAAAACCGGTCATTTGCCAGTGGCCCGCATTGGCTAGAAATTTCTGCCAGCACAAATCGCGGGACCGCGGCGCGCCACTGGTAAAACGGACGACCTCCGGCATGGCCCAAATCTCCACAAAACGATCAAAGTCGTCAGGGCGCATCGCGCGCAAAGTAATGCGCGCCGTATTTATCGTCGGAATGTGTCTGCTCATGTTTGGTGTCCTGCCCGATCACCGTTCTTTTTTTAAAGATTGCGCGGCGCCTCACCAAAATACAACCCACGTTTGAAGTCCGCACAAAAAACGGCGCCCTTTCGCAAGAAAGAGCGCCGCATATTTCGGCCCGAAGGCCGAATGACTTAGGAAGCTTTGGAGATGAAACCCACAGCGTCGCCAAATGTCTGGATAGTTTCGGCTGCGTCATCTGGAATTTCGATGCCGAACTCTTCTTCGAACGCCATAACCAGTTCAACAGTGTCCAGGCTGTCTGCGCCCAGGTCGTCGATGAAGGATGCGTTGTCAGACACTTTGTCTTCTTCCACACCAAGATGTTCCACAACGATCTTCTTCACGCGGTCCGCGATGTCGCTCATATGACTGTCCTCATGTCTGCCGGGGCATTGTCTGCGCCCCCAAGTGGGTCCCCTTACGATAGGGGCTCTGGTCTTGCCCCCTTGGGGCGGTGAAGCGATTGGCAATTTTCGTGCCAAACGCCGAATTCTGGGCCGCCTATAGCATATCCCGTTAAGATGGCAAGGCGTTACCTGTTAGCGCTCATAACATGGCCATGCCGCCGTTCACGTGCAAGGTCGTCCCCGTCACATAAGCAGCCTCAGGGCTGGCTAGGTACAGCACAGCAGCAGCGATTTCGCTGGCCTCGCCCATGCGCCCTGCCGGAATTTGCCCCATGATTCCAGCCTTTTGGTCGTCTGTCAGCTTGTCCGTCATCGCCGTGGTAATAAACCCGGGGGCAACAGCATTTACTGTGATGCCGCGGCTTGCAACTTCATAGGCAAGGGATTTGGACATACCTACCATGCCCGCTTTGGATGCAGCATAGTTCGCCTGACCGGGATTACCGGTCGCGCCCACGACGGAACTGATATTCACGATCCGCCCCCAACGCGCCTTCATCATGCCGCGCATGACACCTTTGCAAAGTTTGAATGTGGCGGTCAGGTTCACATCCAACACCGACTGCCATTCATCATCCGACATGCGCATAAACAGGTTGTCACGGGTGATCCCGGCATTGTTGACTAGAATGTCGACGGCACCCATCGCCTCTGCAGCTTGCTTGGGCAGGACGGAAACCGCTTCGGCATCCCCAAGGTTGCAAGGAAGCACATGGGCACGCTCGCCCAGTTCAGCTGCCAGCGCCTCAAGAGGCTCCACTCGCGTGCCACTCAGTCCCACAGTCGCCCCTGCGGCGTGCAGCGTACGCGCGATATCTGCACCAATGCCGCCCGAAGCACCGGTAACCAGCGCGCATTTCCCTGTCAGATCAAACATATCTAATCCCTCACCTGTTATCTTGCTGCCTGCCCTGCCATGCCGAACAGCGCAGCGCAAGCCAGCGCAACACTCTCAGTGCAGCGCGTCTGTTACATCAATGCTGACATCCGTGACATTCAGCGACGCATCCTTGGCAATAAACCGGTACACTTCACGCGCCCAAACACCCCGCGTCAGACCACGCGCAGAAATTTCCTCGCTAAGACTGCGATAGACGCCGGGCAATCCATCCAGCGGGCCCAACACCCGTTGGCACAAGGCATTGCCGCACGGCGCATCAAACATCTCGAACCCGTCGACAGGTTGAAACAGTGGCACGCCGATACGCACTTCCATCTCGTCTCCATCGATGCGGTAAAGCGCCGTTTGAGGACCCGCAAAAAACACCGACGCTTTGTCCAGAGCATCATCGAGCCGCTCAAACAGCACCGGTATCAGTTGCATGCGGGTGACCATCGGAATGGTCCGTACAATCCCGCCCATCTGCACCGGTGCAATCTTAATCAGATCAGGCATCGCGTGCGGCCGCAACGTCCTCGGGCGTTCCAACTGCGCGTGTGGCGACTTCGCGGTCGATCCGACGGATCATCCCGGACAAGGCTTTGCCAGCTCCAATTTCCCAGACCTCGGTCACGCCCTGCCCCGCCATCCACATCACACTTTCGCGCCAGCGCACTGCGCCCGTAACCTGATC
Organism: Tateyamaria sp.; assembly: GCF_039945315.1. Taxonomy (GTDB): domain Bacteria; phylum Pseudomonadota; class Alphaproteobacteria; order Rhodobacterales; family Rhodobacteraceae; genus Tateyamaria. The sequence continues at coordinate 217,410 of NZ_JBDUXB010000036.1, forward strand.
CACCAACAGCCCGCGCAGAACGGCCAGGTCACTTTCCCCTGCCGCGCGCACATTGGGAACAACGGTGACCGCAGGCGCCTTCATATCCACACCAGCCAATGCCTCCTTCATGACCGCCGCGGCTGGCTCCATCATTGCGCAATGAAATGGTGCGGACACGGGCAACAACATCGCGCGCTTCGCACCTCGGCCCTTGGCAATCTCGCACGCACGTTCAACAGCTGCTTTGTGCCCTGAAACCACCACCTGCCCCGGATCGTTGTCATTCGCGGCCTGACAGACTTCGCCTTGGGACGCCTCAGCGGCAACCTCAGCCACGGCGGCAAAATCCAGCCCCAACACAGCCGCCATCGCACCAACGCCCACAGGAACGGCTTCCTGCATCGCTTGACCACGGGTGCGCAACAGACGCGCGGTGTCGGCCACACTCAAAACCCCGGCCGCACAAAGCGCCGAATATTCACCCAAACTGTGCCCGGCCGCATAAGAGGCACGATCAATTCCAATCCCTTCGGCCTCCAGTGCGCGCATTGCCGCAATCGAAGTCGCCATTAGCGCAGGCTGCGCATTCTGTGTCAGGGTCAGCGTGTCCTGATCCCCCTCCCAGATCAGCGCGCTCAGGGACTCGCCCAAAGCCTCGTCCACTTCCTCAAACACAGCGCGTGACGCCGGATATGCGTCCGCCAACGCTCGGCCCATGCCTATGGTCTGTGCGCCCTGTCCCGGAAATACGAATGCGATGCTCATGTTGTGCCCCTCCCGCTTTTTGTTCGTGCATTTCGGTGTAATCGGCCCACACCTCCCAGACAAGCACCCGCTGCACGGACCCTGTGCACCAATTTGCAATTGCCTCGCGCACAAAGCGCATAACATTGATAGGCAACGTGTTAACTGATGGAACCAGCAACGGAGTGTTCCTATGCCTCTTACCAACACCGCCGACCGTTTTGGGTCTGTGTCCAAGACCTTTCACTGGCTCACTGCCCTTGGGATCATCGTGCTGATGCCGCTCGGTCTCATCGCCAACGGAATGCCCTACGAGACGTCAGAGCAGCTGGCCGACAAAGCATGGATGTTTTCGCTTCATAAGACAGTTGGTGTGGCTGTCTTCTTTGTCGCACTGGCGCGGATCGTCTGGGCGATCAGCCAACCCAAACCGGGTTTGCTGCACCCGGATCGCAAAGTCGAAACACTTGCGGCAGAAACTGTGCACTGGCTGCTTTACGGCAGCCTTGTCGTGGTGCCGCTTTCGGGCTGGATACATCACGCTGCCACAACGGGATTTGCGCCCATCTGGTGGCCTTTCGGGCAGAACCTGCCGCCGGTGCCAAAGTCAGAAATTGTCGCCTCAATATTTGGCGGTGCGCACTTTGTACTGACCAAAGTGCTGGCTCTGTCGCTCTTGCTGCACATTGCGGGCGCTCTCAAACACCACGTGATTGATAAGGATGCCACTCTGCGGCGCATGTGGTTTGGGACCACTGATGCACCCAAAACAACCGGCAGTCACAACCATGCCAAGCCCATCGCCGTCGCTCTTGCCTTCTGGGCCATTGCATTGTCGGTTGGGGGCGCACTGGGAGCCTACGCACCTCACGAAACACCAGGAACGGCTATCGCCTTGGAGGAGGTCCAATCAGACTGGCAAGTGCAGGAAGGGACACTCTCGATTGAGGTGACCCAGTTGGGATCTGAGGTCTCGGGGACTTTTGCCGACTGGACGGCCGCAATCATCTTTGATGAGAAGGTCGACAATGGTCCCGCAGGCAGTGTCGCGGTCAACGTTTCGATAGGCTCGCTTACACTGGGATCGGTGACTTCGCAGGCAATGGGGCCCGACTTCTTCAACGCTGAAAGCTTTCCAACAGCCGAATTTATTGCCGATATCATTTCGGTAGTGGATGGTTATGAGGCCAGAGGCACGCTGACGATCAAGGACCAGTCCATGCCGCTCACCTTGCCGTTTGGTCTGTCGGTCACCGAGGAAGGTGCGTGGATGACCGGCAACGCCACCCTTGATCGGCGGGATTTCGGGATTGGCGATAACATGGCGGATGAAACCAGCCTTAAATTCGCGGTCGAGGTCAAAGTGGAGTTGATGGCGACTCGCGCCGTAGGAGAAGACTGAGGCCTAGAGTCTATGGGGCGCAGGGCCAAATCGCGTTTCCAAACGTAGTTGCGCTCTCCGCCAGCTCTTTGACCCGATACGCTGGTGCCCCCCCTGCGCTCGTTTGATTAAATAAACTTCCGCCGGTACCAAAAACGGGCACAAAAAAGGGGCCGAGCTGTCGCGCGGCCCCACTAATCGCTTCGAGGTAAAACCTAAATCACTCGGCGATGCCAGCTTCTACGGAAATCTGAACAGCCACTTCGTCGCTGATATATGGGGCAAACGCTCCCAAACCGAAGTCGGAACGCAGCAACGTTGTTGTTGCATCAAAGCCGGCCCATGCTTTGTTTGCCTGAGGATGAGTGCCGACCTGATTCAATGTCGCATCCAGCACAACAGACTTGGTGACGTCGTTCATGGTCAGATCGCCTGTAATCAATGCTGTGTCCGTTCCGGTCACTTCGATGGAGGTCGAGGCAAACGTGATCACGTCCTCGTCTGTCGCGCCAAAGAAGTCGTCCGACATGAAATGGCCTTCGCGTTGTTCCCAACCGGTGAACATGCTTTTTGTCGGCATTGACACGGCGACGGACGACGCAGAAGGGTCGTTTTGATCAAATGTGATTTCACCTTCAAAGCCAGAGAACATGCCGAAAGTGGTCGAGTAACCCAGGTGGTCATAGGAAAATATGACCTGACTGTGGCTAGCGTCTAAAGTGTAGCGTTCGGCCGCCAAGCCCACAGAGGCAGATGCGGTCAGGGCAGCGGCGAAAAGAATAGTTTTCATTTGGGAGGTGCTCCACGAAAGGTTGCGTTACGTGGAGCAGAAATGGCGGCGGTCCTGGGGTCCGGCAAGTACACACGACTCAACAGACCCTGCGCGTCAGCGAACAGGATGGCGTGCGCATAAATTGGCCTGTTCAAGTGTTAGAGTTTACCCGCATCGCGCAACGCGCCCATCAGGCTGCGGCGCAAGTCAGGATCGCTCATTGCGACTTCGGCGACGAGGGAGCCGTCGACAGTCCAAAGGCGCGCCATGTTGCCATGGACCTCAGCTGGACCAAGATCGGCAATTGAGATGCGGCTGACAAAGGAACGGTTGCGTCCACTACCGCGTACAAGGCGGACTTCACGGCGCAGTGTGTCGATTTCAAACTCGACTGCCGGTTGGGCACGACCCGCCTGCATGATGGCCAGTCCGGCAAATCCGAGCGCGACTGAAACGCCAAGCTTAAACAAGGCAAGGTCAGGTTCAATTCCGGCGCCTGGTGCTACCCAAACCCCAAAAGCGGCCAAAACCAGTGCGACGCCGCCGACGCTTTGCGCCCCTCTTACCAGCCAACGCTCACCACCGATCATGTGAGGTGCCTCTGGCACGCCCGTCGTGGTCGAGATATCTGTGATGGCAGTCATAGCGTCGTCTCCCGGTATCTTTGTTAATTTCAATTAACGAGCCAAACTGGACCAAAATGCGGCACGCGTTTGGTTATGCTGGGACGACCCGCCACATCGCGGCCACAAATGCCGGGCGTTCACTTCTCTCTTGCCATGGCGGCACGCCGCTCCTATACGGCGCTGTCCTTGCAAATACCTTTTGCCGCGCAGCCTCTCGTGAGCGATCCGCAGGGTGACTTGATCGCTCTTTGAAATGCGCCTTGAAACAAGTGGAGTACGTCCATGCCTCTGTATGAGCATGTGATGATCGCCCGTCAGGACCTGTCCAACACACAGGCCGAAGGGCTCATCGAACATTTTGGAACCGTCCTGTCGGACAATGGTGGCACCCTCGTGGATAACGAGTACTGGGGCGTCAAAACCATGGCCTACAAGATCAACAAGAACCGCAAAGGCCACTACGCCTTTCTGCGCACCGACGCGCCTGCTCCTGCCGTGCAGGAAATGGAACGCCTGATGCGCCTGCATGATGATGTCATGCGCGTTCTGACGATCAAAGTGGATGAGCATAAAGAAGGCCCATCCGTTCAAATGCAAAAGCGTGACGAGCGCGAAGGCCGCGGCGAACGCCGTGAGCGCCGCTGATAAGAAAGGGAGCTAAACCATGGCCACGAAACCATTTTTCCGCCGCCGCAAAGTCTGCCCCTTCTCGGGCGACAACGCACCTGCAATCGATTACAAAGACACACGTCTGCTGCAACGCTACATCTCTGAGCGCGGCAAGATCGTTCCATCCCGCATCACCGCCGTATCGGCCAAGAAGCAACGCGAGCTGGCCCGTGCCATCAAACGCGCCCGCTTCCTCGCCCTGCTGCCCTACGCCGTCTAAAAAGGAGAAAGCACATGCAAGTCATCCTTCTTGAACGCGTTGCCAAGCTGGGCCAGATGGGCGACGTCGTCGACGTCAAATCCGGCTACGCGCGCAACTTCTTGTTGCCCCAGAAAAAGGCTCTGACCGCGTCTCAGGCCAACATCGCGCATTTTGAAACCCAAAAGGCGCAGCTTGAGGCCAACAACCTCGAGACCAAGAAAGAAGCCGACGCGCTGGGGTCCAAATTGAACGGCCAGCAGTTCATCGTGATTCGTCAGGCCTCTGACGGCGGCAACCTCTACGGTTCTGTCACCACACGTGACGTTGCCGAAGTTGCGACTGCCGAAGGCTTCACAGTGGATCGCAAGCAAGTCGTCATCCCCACGCCTATCAAGGAACTGGGTCTGCACGACGTGGATGTTGTTCTGCACCCCGAAGTCAGCGCAACTGTTCAGCTGAACGTTGCTCGCTCGACTGAAGAAGCCGAACTGCAAGCCTCCGGGAAATCGATCCAGGAACTGGCCGCCGAAGAAGAGGCCGCCGCCGAGTTCGAAATTCAGGAACTGTTCGACGACATCGGCGCTGCTGCGTCCGAAGACGACGAACTGGCTGAATCTGCTGGTGTTGCGCCTGTCGACACACCGGAAGACGATACTTCGGACGAGACACAGCCGTAAGCAGCCTCGTAACAAATCAAGCCAGCGCCGCGTCCTTAATCAGAGGGGTGCGGCGTTTTTTTGTGTGCACGGGTCAGCGAATTGACACCGTGCGCCGCACCCGGCAAAGCTGCGCCATGCGCACTGTCATCCTCCCTTTTTTGTTTGCCCTGTCCGCTTGCGTTGTCGAAGACGTCGCCTCGATTGAGATGGCGCCGCGCGCAGTGGCGCAGAGCCAGACTGAAATCGCGTTCGTCAGCCGCCTGTTCAACGATATTCAAGTGCCATCCATTGCCGAAGATCGCGAATATTGCGGCCTCATCGGAATTGACGACGCGGGCAACTACGTGGCCACCGAACCCCGTCGTGGGCGCACTGCGACCTGCCTGCCGCCTGATCCGGCCTACGCCAATTTCACAGTGCTCGCCTCCTTTCACACGCACGGGTCCTTCAATACGGAGTATTTCAACGAAATTCCTTCCTTTGACGACATGCGCACCGATATCGAAGATGGAACAGACGGTTACATTGCAACACCCGGCGGCCGGATGTGGTACGTAGACGCCCGTTCACAGATCGCACGCCAGATCTGCGGATTGAATTGCCTGATCCCAGACCCCGACCACCGGGAAGACCCAAACTTCTTGGTGCAACAGTCTTACACGCTGGATGACTTGCGAGATTACTAGGAGTTTATTTTCTGTGCGACTCCTTTGGTCGACAAGCGTCCCCGATATTTGGGCTATGGCAGCGCTATGTCCGCCACAAACCCTCGGTGATTTGACCCAAGGTTCTCACCAAAATACGCGATACTCACAACACGAGCCCCGTTCTTGACCAAGACATGATCTAAAGGGACGCCGTAGTCGCCTGCCCAGGTCGGCCAGGTCCCTTTCGGATTGCGCAGAGTCCGCATCTCGGTTGAAGACAACAGGTGCAACATGGCCCGACTCCATGGAGCTGCGTTGAAATCTCCGACCACAACGGAAGGTCCAGAAAACCAGTTGTATTGCGCAATCACTTTTTCCAGTTCTGACTCCGCAACGCCCGACAGCCATGGCTTTAGCAGGTGGCTGGCTGCCAAGAAGAAGGACTTGCCATTCGGCAGTTCAAGCTCAGCAACCGCATATCGATCATCCCAGAAGGGATTCAGCGGTAAAGTCCAAAATCGTTTTGGCTGCTCCTTGGAAGCGACAAGCAGTTCGCATTCTTGTTCGGCGCAAGGCGACAAGAAACGGTAGAGACCGTCTAAAGGCTCAAGGTGATCTTCGACGGCGCTGCTCTCTGCGAAGATGATAACATCGGGATCAAAACTTACCGCTGTTTCAATGATCCGCGCACCGTTTTTTTCATTCTCGCCAAGCGCATTCATAAAGATAAGCCTGACATCAGCCGTTTGTTCAGGGGCGAGCGGCAAGCTGATTTTTTGATGCGCTCTGAATTGCTGTCCCCCTGCTGCAAGCGCCAGCAAAGCCAATCCCCCCCCGATCCGCCGCATGCCGAGACCAATCGCCGAAAGAGAGAGGGTCAAGGACACCAAAAGGATTTGCGGTGAAAGTGAATCGAATATGCGTGCGACTGGACCAAGGGCACTTTCGGTCGGAACGAACCGCATCAATGCGCCGACGGATACCAACAGTAGTGCCAAAGTTGAGAATGCCGCGGCCGTTTGAGCTTTCCAGATTTTGGGACGTTCGCTCATACGCAACTCATTTGAAATAACTCATTGTGCTCGTTTCTGGAGATAGGCCCTTTCATATCCACATGAAAGCGGCCAACGAACGTGTAAAACAAGCGCTGCAATGAAAAAAGGACGCGCCCCATTGGCGCGGCCTTTTCAAAATCAGCGTGATGCTTCAATCATTCGTCTTCAAGCGCCTCAACAGCGGCCTTAAGATCGTCCGCGGACACTTCCTTGTCCTTAACAGTCGCGTTTTCCACGATGTGATCTACGACTTTGTCCTCAAACAGGGGCGCGCGCAGTTGCTGTTGCATCTGCTGGTTCTGCTGAACGAACTCAAAGAACTGACGCTCTTGCCCGGGATACTGACGCGCCTGCGTCATTATCGCCTGGCTCATCTCGGCGTCAGTCACTTCGACTTCGGCCTTTTGTCCCAGTTCTGCCAGCAACAGACCAAGGCGGACGCGGCGTTCTGCCAGCGTTGTGTGCTCATCAGTTGTTTCGATCTCGGGGTGGTCGTGCCCCTCGACGTCCGGGTTGTCCTCGTGCCACAGCTGGTGCGCGATCTGCTTGGCCTCGGCCTCAACAAGGCTCGGGGGCAGCTCAAAGCTGACGGCCGTGTCCAGTTGGTCCAGCAGGCCCCGTTTCATCACGGCGCGTGCCGCGCCGGCATATTCGCCTTCGAGCTGCTCTGCGATGCGAGTCTTGAGCGTGGCAAGATCATCGGCACCGAATTTTGTGGCCAACTCATCGTCGATCTCAGCCGCAACCGGCTCTTTTACTTCTTTGATGGAACAGTCGAACACAGCTTCTTTGCCAGCAAGGTGCTCTGCCTGATAATCGTCGGGGAAAGAAACGGTTACAGCCTTTTCTTCACCTGTTTTGACACCAACAAGCTGCTCTTCAAAACCGGGGATGAACTGACCAGAGCCGAGTACAAGCGCATGCCCTTCGGCAGACCCACCCTCAAACACTTCGCCGTCAACTTTACCAACAAAGTCGAACACAACCTGATCGCCATCCTTGGCTTTGGAGCCCTTCTTGCGGTCTTTGAAGTTTTGTGCGTTCTCAGCAAGTGATGTCAGGGTCTCTTCAACGGCAGAGTCCTCTGGCTTAACAACCAGACGCTCCAGCTTGAGCGCGGCCATGTCGACCTCAGGTATGGCTGGGAGGGCCTCATAGGACATTTCGACATTCACGTCGTCGCCCTCTTTCCAGTCCTCGTTCGTCATCTTGACTTCAGGCTGCATTGCGGGGCGATCGCCAGAGGCCTCAAAGTGGTCGGACATGGCGCCATCAATGCTTTCCTGCATGACTTCGCCCATAAGGCGCTGGCCAAACTGCTTTTTCAGCAGCGCCATGGGCACTTTGCCCTTGCGAAAGCCTTTCATCTCAACGCCGGGCTGTGCCTCTGCCAGCTTTTCGTTGACTTTCTCGTCCAGTTCGGCGGCGGTCACGGTGATGGCGTAACCGCGTTTCAGACCTTCGTTCAGCGTCTCGGTGACCTGCATGTGTGCTCCCATAGCAAAAAGGCCCCAGCATAAGGGGCGCATCGAAATTTCGCGCCCTTCTATGCAGCGCGCGCCGCACGTGCAAGGGGATAGGCAGGATAGGGGAAAAAAGGCTGAAAGAGTCGCGGCAACGAAGAATGCCCGCTGGCCAGATGCGATGGTCATTATTCATCCCAAAGGTCAGGCAAGAGTAACTACGAGCATAGTCGCATTGATCGAGGTCGGTGGCAGCTTCGAAAAGAGTAACGCGTTTTCAAAGACAACGGTCACATCAGGTCTATTGGCCGAACTACCACGATGATCCACAGACTGATAATGCGTCTGTGCAATTGGTCGAGGTAATCTGGGAAACTGCAGACGAGGCAGAAAACGACATGCCGTTCTGAACAGTTTAACTGGAAATGCGGGCATGCAGAACTGGTTCAGCGCCAGTGTTGCGCGCTAATACAACTGCCCCGCGAATGGTCGAGCCAATTTGCTCCACAACCGCTGGCCATCGAAAAAATCTCCGAATTCTTTCAATACCCTAAAGACATCTCTTAAGCGAGATGTGCCATGGCCTCCTGCACACCACCGGTCTCATGGGGTACATTTGCGCGGCTTAACCCCATTTCGACCCCCGCAAGCGTGCCAATCAGCATCAGGTCGTTGAAATCCCCAAGATGGCCGATGCGGAACACCTTGTCCGCCACCTTGGACAACCCGTTGCCCAATGATATGTCGTAGTGCTCCAGCGTTGTTGCGCGAAAGGCGTCTGCGCTATGGCCATCAGGCAGCTTCACGGCAGTCAGTACGCCGCTTTCCTGACCTTGCGTGGCGCATAGCACCTCAAGCCCCCACTTGCGCACAGCGGCCCGTGCCGCAACACCGTGGCGGGCGTGCCGAGCAAAGACATTATCCAGCCCCTCTTCGTGCAACATGTCGATGGCTTCGTTAAGCCCATAAAGAAGATTGGTCCCTGGTGTGTACGGGAAATACCCGGTTTTGTTTGGGCCAATCATATCCGCCCAATCCCAGTACGAGCGTTGCAGACCGGCCGTTTTGTTGGCTGCCATCGCCTTGGTGCTTGCCACGTTGAACGACAGGCCAGGCGGCAGCATCAGCCCCTTTTGCGAGCCTGACACCGTGACATCCACGCCCCACTCGTCGTGGCGATAGTCCAAAGATGCCAAACCCGAAATCGTGTCGACCATCAGGAGAGCGGGATGCTGCACGTTGTCTAGTGCCGTGCGCACTTCGGCAATTGGCGACACGGAACCGGTCGACGTTTCGTTATGCACGACGCACACCGCCTTAATCTTGTGTTCCTTGTCCTCAGCAAGGCGCGCCTCGATCTGCTCAGGATCAGCGCCGCCGCGCCAGTCGCCTGCGATCAGCTCAGCATTGAGGCCAAGTTTGCTGGCCAGTTTACACCAAAGCGTCGAGAAATGCCCTGTTTCATACATCAGGACGTGATCGCCTGGTGACAGCGTGTTGACCAATGCGGCTTCCCATGCGCCGGTGCCTGAGGATGGATAGATGAACACGTGGCTTTCAGTTTTGAAGATCAACTTCATCCCCTCCAGTGCGCGCAAACCAACCTTGGCAAAATCCGGGCCCCGGTGGTCAATGGTTTGCTGACCAATGGCGCTCAGAATGCGGTCAGGCACAGCACTGGGTCCGGGAATTTGCAGGAAGTGGCGGCCAGCTTTTCTCATGATTTGGGGTCTCGCGATCAGGTGTTTCGGGTGCATGCAGGTCAGCATTTGTGCCCGGCAGGTGCGTTTTCGATTGTCGCAACGTAATTTTGAATTCATAATTAAGTCAAACGAAAAGAAACGCCAAACTTACAGGTCCAACCATGCAAGATCTCTTTGATGCACTGAAAAAACGCGTTGAAGGCGACGTCATGTTCGACAGTTTTTCGCGCGGGCGCTATGCGACGGATGCGTCGTTGTATCAGATGATGCCAGTCGGCGCGATGTCTCCGAAATCCGAAGATGACATATCTGCGGCCCTCGATATCGCAGCCGAACAGAGCGTTCCCCTGCTAGCCCGTGGCGGCGGGACATCGCAATGCGGCCAGACGGTCAACACTGCGCTGGTTCTGGATAATACGCAGTATTTCAACGACATTCTGGAACTTGATGTCGAGGGTATGCGCTGTGTCGTTCGCCCCGGCATTGTGCTGGATGACCTGAATCGCGCATTGAAACCGCATGGTTTGTGGTTTCCCGTCGATGTCTCGACCGCCTCGCGCGCGACGATCGGCGGTATGACATCGAACAATTCATGCGGCGGCAAATCGCTGCGCTATGGCATGATGCGCGACAATGTTCTGTCGATCAAAGCGTTTCTGGCGGACGGCAGCCAACACCAGTTTGGTCCTGTGGACGCGGGCTCACCTGCAAGTTTCAAAGCCCTGCAAAACGACCTGCTCGCGCTTGGTTCGCGTGAAGCCGCTGAAATCGATGCCCGGTTTCCCAATGTCATGCGCCGCGTGGGTGGCTACAACATTGATGCCCTCGTCCCCAAGGGCACGCCAAACAATCTCGCCCACTTGCTGGTTGGTTCCGAAGGGACACTGGCCTACTTCACAGCGATTGAGTTGAAGCTGTGGCCAATCCTGTCGGAAAAAGTGCTCGGGGTGTGCCACTTCCCTACCTTTCATCAGGCGATGGATGCCGCACAGCATCTGGTCAAATTGAACCCCCAAGGGGTCGAGTTGGTGGACGCCACGATGATCGCGCTGGCCCGCGACATTCCCATGTTCCGGGAAACGATCGAAGCCGTTGTCACAGGCAAGCCCGACGCCCTGTTGCTGGTCGAGTTCGCTGAAGAAGACACAAGTACGCATCCGCAAAAGCTGAAGGACCTTGAAGACCTCGTTGGCGACCTCGGGTTTGCGTGGGACAAAACGGGAAAAAAATGGGGTGGCGTAACTGCGGTGCCCGATCCCAAGATGCAGGCGCGCATCGCGGACCTGCGCAGTTCTGGCCTGAACATCATGATGTCGATGAAGGCGGACGGGAAACCGGTGTCCTTTGTCGAGGATTGCGCTGTGGAACTACCGGACTTGGCCGCCTACACCGCTGGCCTGACGGAGATTTTTGAAAAACACGGCACGCGCGGCACTTGGTACGCTCATGCCTCGGTCGGGTGCCTGCATGTGCGCCCGGTGTTGAACCTGAAGCTTGATCAGGACGTCAAAAAGATGCGGGCGATTGCCGAAGAATGTTTTGATCTGGTCGTAGCTTACAAGGGGTCCCATTCGGGCGAGCATGGCGATGGTCTTGTCCGCTCAGAATTCCATGAAAAGATGTTTGGCCCGCGCATGGTGGCGAATTTTGCCGAAGTAAAGCAGCGCTTTGATCCGAACGGTATGTTCAATCCCGGCAAGATCGTGAATCCGCCCAAAATGGATGACCGGTCGCTGTTTCGCTATAGCCCGGATTACGCAGTTCCCGCGTTCGAGACCGGGCTGGACTGGTCCGAATGGACCGGCAGTGGAGGTGGATTTCAGGGTGCCGTCGAGATGTGCAACAACAACGGGGCTTGCCGCAAGCTGAAGGGCGGCGTGATGTGCCCGTCGTTTCGGGTCACCCGCAAGGAACAGGACCTCACACGCGGGCGCGCGAACAGCCTGCGACTGGCGATCTCGGGCCAGCTTGGGCCAGACGCGCTGACCTCCGATCAGATGGCCGAGACGATGAAGCTGTGCGTGTCTTGCAAAGGCTGCAAACGAGAATGTCCGACCGGTGTCGACATGGCGCGCATGAAGATCGAAGTGCAGGCCGCACGCAACGCCAAACATGGGCTGAGCCTGCACGACCGGCTGGTCGCTTATCTTCCCCGCTATGCCCGCTGGGCGGCGCGGGTGCCATTTCTGATGAACCTGCGCAACAGCGTGCCGGGACTTGCCAAGGTGACGGAAAAGCCCACTGGTTTTACAGCCACGCGTGATTTGCCCGAATGGCATGCGCGCCCCTTTCGCGACAGCGAAGTGGACGCGAGCGATACTCCAGGGGCGGTCCTATTTGCGGACACCTTCAACCGTCATTTTGAGCCCGAGAACCTGCGCGCCGCCGCCAAGGTTCTCAAGGCCGCCGGTGTCCCGCTGGCCGTGGCCCAAGCCCCGGCAGGCGAGCGCCCCTTGTGTTGTGGGCGTACATTCCTGTCCGCTGGGCTAATTGACGAGGCGAAGGTTGAGGCCCAGCGCCTTGTCACAGCCCTCCTGCCCTATGCCCAGAAAGGCATCCCAATTATTGGACTTGAACCCAGTTGCCTCCTGACCCTGCGCGATGAAATACCCGCTCTTTTGCCCGGCCCGGACACTGAACTTCTGTCCAGATATGCGGTGATGCTGGAAGAGTTTATTGCGGATCAGGACGGCAATCCCGATTTCGACCTTCCCTTGGCCTCCCCTGCCCCCAAGGTGCTGCTGCACGGTCACTGCCACCAAAAGGCGCTTGGGGTAATGTCCTCAATCGAAAAGACCCTCGCCCGCCTTCCCGATACAGAGGTTGAGGTTGTCGAGACCAGTTGTTGCGGTATGGCCGGTGCGTTTGGCTACGGCGTTGAGACCCATGAGGTGTCCCGCAAGATGGCAGAGCTGGATCTGGTGCCGGCCGTTAATGAAGCCGACAAAGAAACATTGATCGTGGCCGATGGCACGTCGTGCCGTCATCAGGTCGCCGACCTGACGGATAAGAAACCCATTCACATTGCGCGTTTGCTTGAACAGGCCCTGATCGAACGAAAAGGAAGTTGAGCGTGGACACATCCCAGACCATCGTTCGGAAATCACTTCACCACGAGTTGGTTGACCGACTGCAAACCCTCATCCTCAACTCCGAGCTAAAGCCCGGCACCAAAGTCCCAGAAAAGCTGCTTTGCGATCAGTTCGGCGTATCCCGTACACCGCTGCGTGAGGCACTGAAGGTTATGGCCAGCTACGGTCTGGTGCGGTTGGAGCCAAACCGTGGGGCCTGGGTGACTCAAGTCACAGAAGAAGAGGTTGAAGAAGTGTTTCCCGTTCTCGGCGCGCTCGAAGCCTTGTCAGGTCAGTTGGCCTGCGCGCGCATCATCGATGCCGAAATCGAAGAGGTGCGGACACTCCATGCGCAGATGGTCCAAAGTTATGAGAACCGGGATCTGGACGCCTATTTCATCGTCAACCAACAGATCCATCGTGCCATCCTGATGGCTGCGCGCAATGGGACACTAACGACTTCATGCGAAGCACTGTCCCTCAGGATGCAGAGGGCACGGTATCTGGCAAACATGTCTGAAAGCCGCTGGTCTGACGCCGTGCAGGAACATGAGAAAATCCTGCACCACCTAGCCGCACGGGATGGCGCCAAGCTTGCCGAAACACTGCTGCATCATATGGATGCCAAGCGTGCGTCGGTGATCAAGTGGCTGCGATCTCAGCGGGACGATAGCCCGTCAGGGCTGGCTTGAGCGAACCAATTCGCTCATTGGTCAGATTGATCTCTCAGTGCCCAACCCTTATGCCATGCGGAACCCAAAACACGGAGCTGTCCAATGTCTGACTACGTTATTCCTGCACCATCCATCACGTCGATCCCTGTTGCTTCGGGTGGCGCGTTCCCGGTGCGCCGTGTTTATTGCATTGGGCGCAACTATGCCGCGCACGCTATCGAAATGGGCCACGATCCAGACCGTGAACCGCCGTTCTTTTTCCAGAAGAACCCGAACAATCTCGACACCACGGGCGACTTCCCCTACCCGCCCCACACATCCGACGTGCATCACGAAGCAGAACTGACGGTTGTGCTAAAATCGGGCGGCAAGAACATCCCCGTCGAGAGCGCGATGGAACACGTCTATGGCTATGCGCTGTCACTGGACATGACGCGTCGCGACCTGCAAGGCGAGATGAAGAAAGCAGGCCGTCCGTGGGAAATTGGCAAGGCGTTTGAACGTTCTGCCCCGATTGGTCCGATCCACACCGTTGAAGAAGTTGGTCATCTGGATGAAGGCGCCGTCACTCTCAAAGTGAATGGTGAGTTGCGTCAGGAAGGTGACCTGAACCAATTGATCTGGAAGACTCCAGAAATGATTTCATACCTGTCAGAGTACTTCGATCTGGCCGCAGGTGACGTTATCATGACCGGAACGCCATCAGGCGTCGGCCCAGTCGTTAAGGGCGATGTGATGGAGGTGGAAATCCCACCCCTTGGGACGCTGACAGTTACAGTCACCTAAAAGGTTATCCCTGCTCCGCGATATTGAGGCGTCCTGTTTAGGGCGCCTTTTCCTTAGCTGTCTTTTATTGTGACCCGCGCATCCCCAGCGGTTTCATCCATGCTCGGCAGGATCCGACCATAAACCGAGTGCAGATGCTGTTTCATGCAATGTGCAGCAAAATCGCGGTCTTTTCCCTCGATAGCCTGCCTGATCTGATCGTGCTCCAAAAAGCTGGAATAGTTTTTATCAGGTTTGGACGTCTTTCGCGGCTGCCCCCAGACCATGGAGCGGCGAACGACGTTGAGCGTCTCAAAATAGTAAAGGAACAACTTGTTCTTTGCGCTGCGGGCAATCGCATGGTGAAATTTGTTGTCCCACGCTTCATAGCTGCGCCAGTCTGGCGCTGCGCGACACCGTGAAGCACAGGCATGTATTTCTTCGCGGTCTGCTGGTGTGCTGTGCATGGCGGCCAGACGCGCCAGTTCCGGTTCAATGACAAGACGCACAGAGGCGACATGCGGTGGTGTCACCTGGTCCCGCAGATACAGCACGTCGTCGAGGTTCAGTACGGGACGTTCACCCACAAAAGTCCCTCGTCCGACGTGTCGCCAAATCAAACCCCGCGATTCAAGCCGAGCCAAAGCGCTGCGCAATTGGTTACGCGTGACATTGAGCTTGATGCACATCTCCCGCTCTGGCGGCAGACGATCGTTGTGGGCGTAGCCCTCGGACGCAATCGTATCCCGGATGCGCTGCACGAGAAGTTCAGTTTTTGGCATTGCGATTCACCCAATCAGGGAATTGGTTGGTTGATTTCATGGACTGGAACGCTCTTTGTCAAGGGAGGGAGAGCGTAGATAGCAGCATGCTGCGGAGCGAGGCCGTTACGGACGGAGCGCAATTCAGCCCGTGATAAGCTTGCATCCGGACGCGCTCAGAAGGAGGAAACCGTATGAAACTGGCGACACTTTTGGAGGGAGGTGATCCATGTGCTGCGGTACAGATTGCCAACGGCAGCTGGTTGAACGTTGCTGTAGCAGGTGGTTCCGCGAGCAGTATTCAAAGCATTATCGAGAAGGGCGATGCTGCACTGTCTGCGCTACACACCTTGATTGCTGAAGCAGACGCCGGCCAGCATTCAGATGCGGTAATCGCGGACCCTGATCTGCTGGCGCCTACTCCGCAGCCCCGCAAAAATGTCTTTTGCGTTGGGCGCAACTATGCAGAACACATCGCCGAAGGTGACCGCGCGCAAAAGCAGAATGTCGGCGTCACGGAGCACCCTGTATACTTCACCAAACCGCCGACCTCGATTGTATCGCCGGGTGGCGACATTCTGGTGTTCCCGCAAGTTTCAACATCGATCGACTATGAGGTCGAGCTGGCCGTAATCATTGGCACGCCAGGGCGCAACATTCCCAAAGAAGCCGCATACGAGCATATCTTTGGTTACACCATTTTGAACGACGTGACGGCTCGTGACGTGCAGCGTCGCCATGGTGGACAGTATTTCAAGGGCAAAGGGTTTGATGGCTCTTGTCCGCTAGGCCCATGGATCGTGACTGCGGATGCCATCAGCGATCCACACAACCTGTCCATCAGCCTGTCTGTCAATGGCGAACAACGCCAGAACGGCAGCACATCTGATATGATTTTCGATATTCCAACGCTCATCGCGTCCCTGTCACAGGGGATGACATTGGAACCCGGTGACATCATCGCCACCGGCACGCCATCCGGCGTGGGATACGCGATGGATCCCCCCCGTTTTCTGACAGACGGCGACACTGTCGTCTGCGCAATTTCGGAAATCGGGGAGTTGAGGAACTCTGTCCGCAACGCCTGATCCAGGCAGCGCACCAAGAACAAAGACCTCGACACAAAATTAACCAAGGAGGAGACACAAAATGACAACCAGAAGAACATTTACCAAGCTCTTGGCTGCGATCCCGGTCGCAGGCCTTTTGAGCACCGGTGCAATGGCGCAAAACCTACGGGACATCACGTTTGTGCAGCCCAGCCCATCGGCCATCAACTCTTTCCCCGTGTTCGTGGCCATTGGCGAAGGTTTCTTTGCCGACGAAGGCCTGAACGTCACGGTTTAAGCCATCAACGGCTCTGGTGCCGTTATTCAGGCTTTGTCCGCAGGCCAAGCTCAGTTCGGTCGCCCCGGCCCCGGCCCGATCATCGCGGCACGTTCGCGCGGTGTTGAAGTCGTCCACATCTATAACGTAGCCGCCCGTTCCAACTTTGGCATCGCAGTGCAGGAGGGTTCTGACATTCAGGACATCGAAGGTCTGCGCGGTAAGGTGATCGGCACAGGTACAGCAGACGGCGCGGAAGTGGGTTTTGCCCGCAACGTGATGTCGAGCGCTGGTATGACCGCGGGCACAGACTTCGAGTTTCTGACGGTCGGCGACGGTGGTCCGGCAACAGCGGCCTTCCTGAACAACGAGATCGTCGCATACTCGGCGTCCACTGCGGACACGGCCATCCTGAACCAACGTGGTATGGCTGTACGTGACATTACGCCTGCTGAGTTTGGCCGCTTCTTTGGTAACGGCATTGCGACAATGGCCGACACCATCGCCAATGACCGTGAACTGGTCGAAGCATGGAGCCGTGCGTTCGCCAAAGGCCACGCCTTTGCACTGGACGATGCCAACCGCGAGGCTGTTCTGAAGCACCTTGCCGACGGCAACCCGCAAGAAGGCGAAGACAAAGAGTTCCAGTCGGCTCTGTTTGACGCTGTGCGTTCCAAGACCATCTCGACAAGTCCTGAAAACGGTCTGGGCTGGTACCCTGCCGAGGTTTGGGCCGAATGGCAGGACGCGTTGGTCACCGGTGGTGAAATCGCGGCTCCGCTGGACGATCTGAGCGCGGCGTGGACCAATGAGTTCGCCGCAATCGGCAACGCGGCCGCCAGCGAATGACATCTCTGATGGCAGAAACGAAAGTCGGCGCACCTTTCGGTGCGCCGGTTTACGAACTGAACCGGGTCAGCAAGACCTATGCACGCAATCTCGTAGTCGCTCTTGAAGAGGTCGACCTGACCCTGCGCAAGGGCAGCTTTACCTCGGTGATCGGATCTAGCGGCTGTGGCAAATCCACATTGCTTAAGATCATGGCCGGGTTGATCCCGCCCACCAAAGGTCGCGTCGTCCTTCAGGACAAACCCGTGACCGGCCCGCGTCGCGACATCGGGATGATGTTCCAACAGGCCACGCTGTTTCCGTGGAAGACAGCGATCGAAAATATCGTACTGCCCATCGAGATTCGCGATGGCAAACCTGCGGCCAAGGCCGCCATGGCCAAAGCCCATGAACTGATGGAGATTGTCGGCCTAAAAGGATTTGAACACGTCTATCCCAACGAATTGTCCGGAGGCATGGCGCAGCGCACCTCGATCTGCCGGATGTTGATCACTGAACCGGCGGTCTTGCTGCTGGACGAACCTTTTAGCGCGCTGGATGAGTTGTCCCGCGACATGATGAATATGGAGCTGCAACGCATTTGCCGTGAACAGGACGCGACAGCTTTCCTTGTTACCCACTCCATTCAGGAAGCGGTCATTCTGTCAGACGAGATCGTGGTGATGAAGCCGCGTCCGGGCCGTGTGTCCGAAATCGTCAAAGTTGATCTGCCGCGCCCGCGCACGCTGGACATGATGACCACCCCTGAATTTGGTGAGATCGTCGAATACATTCGCACCCAACTGGACAAGGGAGAAGACATGTGACCGATCTATCGAGCAACCCGTCGTCCACGAATTCCAACGACACAATGGAAGATACCGTCTGGGTTCAGGAGGTCGCCTTTATCGACTCCGTCCCTCGCTGGATCGCAATGACCTTCGTTTTTGTGGTCTTCATCGGCACATGGTATTTCGTGACCGCTTTTGGTCTCGTGTCCCCCATCATTTTGCCAACACCGTTGGAAACCTTCCAGGACATGATCTTCGTGGGCACCAACCTTGTGACTGGCGGCTACATGTTAACGGCCCTTTGGATCACCATTCTTGAGGTGATCTACGGCTTCGCCCTCGCCATCGCGATCGGCTTTTCGCTTGGCGTTTTGGTTGGGGAAACCGCCTTTGGCGAAAAAGCGGTGATGCCATATCTGGTTGCCATCGACACGATGCCAAAGGTGGCGTTCGCCCCACTCTTTGTGGCCTGGCTGGGCTTTGGCATTGAATCCAAAGTGGCCCTTGCCGCCTTTATCGCGACCTTCCCGATCGTGGTTGGCACGGCTGCCGGCCTGCATGCGGCGGACGAAAACGCGCGTATGCTGTTCAAGACGATGGGGGCAAGCCGGATGCAAACCCTGATCAAGATGAAGCTGCCAAGCGGGTTGCCGCAAATCTTTACCGGTCTCAAGATCGGCGCCGTTGGCGTGATGGCGGGCGCGATCACAGGTGAATTCCTTGGTGGCGGCAAAGGGTTTGGTGAGTTGATCCGTGTCGCAGCCTCGCAGCTGAACACGCCGCGCGTCTTCTCGTTGATCCTCTACCTCAGCCTTGTGGGTCTGGCCCTGTATCTTCTGGTGCAGTTCACCCAGCGCAAAGTGGTCTTCTGGCACGCAGAACGCGTGGGCTCTCACGATGGCTGACGACGCAACTGTAAATCCCGAGACCTTGCGCGACTTCGTTGCCAAGGCTCTTGGCTCGCAAGGTGTGCCAGACGGGGATGCGGCCAAGGTCGCCGCCCTCATGGTCGAAGCTGACATCTACGGCTACGCCACCCACGGGGTGTTCCGCTTGCGCCAATACATGGCCCGCCTGAAGGGCGGTGGTTGCAACCCGACACCTACAGTCAAGGTCGCACACGAGACGGTGGCAACGGCGCTGATCGACGGGGACGATGGCCTGGGCCATCTGGCAATGGCTGCAGCACGCGATCTGGCGATGACCAAAGCACGCGAGGCTGGAATCGGCTGGGTCGGGGTGCGCGGTGGCAATCATGCAGGGCCCCTGGCGCTCTATGTTCGTCCACAGGCCGAGGCCGGGCTGCTGGGCATGGGCGCTGCCGTGGGCAGCGCCAATCACGTCCCCCCCTACGGCGGCACGGACCTGTTGCTGGGCACAAACCCAATTGCTTTTTCTGCCCCCAATGACGGGGACGATCCATTCGTCTTCGACATGGCCACGACCGTGGCAGCCATGGGCAAAATCAAAACTCTGCTGCAACAAGGCGAACCGATGCCCGAAGGGTGGATGGTGGGCCGCGACGGCAAACCCCTGACCGACCCTGCGCGCAAATCCGAAGGGTTCTTGTTGCCCATCGGCGGCCCCAAGGGCTTTGGCCTGTCGGTGGCGATTGGCTTGATGGCCGGTGTCCTCAATGGTGCGTCCTTTGGCGCGGACGTGGTGGATTTCACCAATGACACGACGTCCTCGACAAACACCGGACAGTTTGTGATGGCACTTGATCCTGCTGCCTTTGGCATTGCTGATTTCGGGGCGAACGCCGCCCGCGTGTTTGAAGAAATGCGTGCCTCTCCCCCCCTGCCGGGGCACGACCCTGTACGGATGCCCGGCGAGGGTAAGGGTGCGGCGGCGAAGGAGCGGATGGACCGGGGCCTTGCCCTCAAACCCGCCTTGCGCGCCGATCTTGAAGCCATTCAGGAGGAATATGGATTTGACGCAGCCCTTGGCTGATCCAGTTTGTGGCCTGCAGATGCGCACAGTCCTTAACAAACCCAAAGATCGGACCTGATTGACGTGAAGACAGAAGACCAAATTGCCGTGATTGGTGCGGGGATGGCCGGTCTGACAGTCGCCCGCACCTTGGTGGATGCGGGTCACAGCGTTGTCGTCTTTGACAAGGGCCGTGGTCTTGGCGGGCGCATGGCGTCGCGCAGGCGTGATGGGTGGCGGTTTGACCACGGCGCCATCGTACTGCGGCTAACGGACGAAGCCTTTACCGCCCTGATCGCCCAGAATGAAGATCAAGGATACGCCGCACAATGGGCAGACGCTGCTGGATGGACGGGATTGCCCGGCATGAGTGGCAGTGTGAAACCCTTGGCACAGCCGCTCACAGTACATACCCAAGCCGAAGTCACCGGGTTGGAGCGCAGCGGCAATGGATGGGTCTTGCACGGCGTCGCGCAGGCCGAAGGCGTGAAATTCGACAGGCTTGTTCTGGCGATCCCACAGCCCCAGGCCCTCCGCCTGCTGTCGCCATGGCCTGACCGTCAGGCCGCCATCGCACAGGCCGAGATGGACCCATGCTGGACCGTCATGGTTGGCTTTGAAACGCCCTTGGCCACGGATCTCACTTACGCAAACGACCTATCAGGCCCGATCTCAGTTATGGCGCGGGAGACCACTAAACCGGGCCGGGACCTGCCCGGAGACGCTTGGGTCATTCAAGCCAGCGCAGATTGGAGCAGCACTCATCTGGAACGCGAACAGGCCGAAGTCACCCTACCCCTGCTTGAGGCGTTCTTTGACACGCTTGGCTGCCCACCGGCTACGCCCGTCATCAGCATGGCCCACCGCTGGCGGTGTGCGTTGACCCGCAAACCGCTGGGTCAACCTTTTGTCCATAAACACGGCCTCGGGCTTTCGATCTGCGGGGATTGGTGTCTTGGCCCCACGGCCCAAGATGCATTCAACAGCGGTCGCAGCCTTGCAGCCAAACTGTTATCAGAGTGAGACTTTGGCCAATGGCCGCCAGAAATGAAGGAAGACCTTTCATGAAGACCACGATGCACGCCCTTATCGCAAACCACCCCGGCAACCTGCCCGCTATCGGAGCCGCTGGTCGAGAATGGCTAAGCTACGACGGCTTGCGCGCTTTGTCGCAAGAGGTCGCATCCAGTCTGAATGCCATGGGCATAGGCGCAGGCGATCGTGTGGGCATTGTCCTGCCCAATGGGCCCGAGATGGCGACCGCCTTTGTCACCGTCGCGCAGGTCGCCACAACGGCGCCGCTTAACCCGGCTTATCGCGAAGATGAATACGCCTTCTATCTTGAAGACTTGAAAGCCAAAGCCTTGCTGATTGGCGCAGATGACGATGGCCCGGCGCATGCCGCCGCCCTAAAACTGGGCCTGCCGGTGATCCGCTTGTCTGTGCCGGAGGGCGCGGCGGCGGGGTATTTTACGCTGTCCTCTGACATGAGCGGTGAAGCGTCGCGCGCGCCAACAGCAGAAGATGTCGCGTTGATCCTGCATACCTCAGGAACCACCTCGCGCCCCAAGATCGTGCCACTTTTGCAATCCAACGTGGCCGCATCCGCACACCATATCCGCGAAAGCCTCGCACTGACGCCCGAGGATCGGTGCCTGAACGTCATGCCCCTGTTCCACATTCACGGGCTTTTGGCCGCCGTGTCCGCCTCTCTGGCCGCTGGTGGCTCGGTCTTTTGCACGGCTGGGTTCAATGCGCTCAACTTCTTTTCAATGATGGATGAGGCGCGCCCGACGTGGTTCACAGCCGTGCCAACAATGCATCAGGCAATCCTCGCCCGCGCGGGGCGCAATGAAGAGACCATCGCGAATAACCCGCTGCGCTTCCTGCGCTCCTCCTCTGCCTCATTGCCTGCTCAGGTGATGGTTCAGTTGCAAGAAACCTTTGGCTCGCCAGTGATCGAGGCCTACGGCATGACCGAGGCCGCACACCAGATGGCCTGCAACCCCCTGCCCCCGCGCGCCCAGAAACCCGGTGCAGTCGGCGTCGAGGCAGGCCCAAAAGTCCGCGTCGCACATGAAATCGAAAACCACCTGATCGACGGCACAGGCGAGATCGTGATTTCAGGGCCCAACGTGACCGCAGGCTATGAGAGCAACCCGGACGCCAACGCCAAAAACTTCTTTGATGCCGACGGCGCACGATGGTTTCGCACCGGAGATCAGGGGGCCTTTGACGCCGAGGGCTATTTGTACCTAACCGGTCGCCTCAAAGAGATCATCAACCGGGGCGGAGAAAAGATCAGCCCGTTGGAAGTGGACGGTGTGTTGCTGGATCACCCGGACGTCGCCCAAGTTGTCACGTTTGCCCTGCCCCATGCCAAACTGGGCGAAGAGGTCGCGGCCGCCGTGGTGCTGCAAGAGGGGTCGGCCACCACCGACAAGGACATCCGGGAATTTGCGTCCAGTCGGATGGCCGACTTCAAAGTTCCCCGCAAGGTTATCATTCTCGATGAAATCCCAAAGGGCGCGACGGGCAAAATGCAACGCATTGGTCTGGCCGAAAAGCTGGGTCTCGTGGAAAAGGCGCAAGGCCAATGAAAATCTGCGTATTCGGAGCGGGCGCGATTGGCGGCTATATGGGCGTGAAATTGGCGCAGGCTGGCGCAGACGTCAGCCTTGTCGCACGCGGACCACACCTAGCGGCAATGCAGGACAAGGGGCTGACGTTGCTAGAAGAAGGGCTAGCACCCCAAACCGTGTCCGTGACCGCCAGCGACAATCCTGCTGACTTGGGTCCGCAGGACTATGTCATCGTAACGCTCAAGGCGCATTCAGTACCGCCCGTGGTGGACAAGATGCAGCCGTTGATCGGGCCAGACACGACGATCGTGTCCGGTGTAAACGGCGTTCCGTGGTGGTACTTCCACAAACTTGGCGGACCGCTGGAGGGCACGCGACTGGCATCGGTGGACCCCGGCAATGCGCAGTGGGACGGTTTTGGTCCGGACCGGGTGTTGGGCTGTGTGGTCTATCCGGCGGCAGAAGTCATTGAACCCGGCACGATCAAGCACATTGAGGGGAACAGATTTTCTTTAGGCGAACCCGATGGCAGCAAATCTGATCGCGCGGCGGCACTGTCCAAAGCCCTGATGGCAGCAGGTATGAAAGCGCCCGTGCGGCCTCGCCTGCGCGACGAGATATGGGTGAAATTGTGGGGCAACCTGTCCTTCAACCCGATCTCTGCGCTCACCGACACCACGCTGGATGTTTTGTGCACGGATGAAGGCACACGATCCGTGGCACGCAACATGATGCTTGAGGCGCAAACAATCGCGGAAAAACTGGGAGTTAAGTTTCCCATCGATGTGGAACGTCGGATCGACGGGGGCGCGGCGGTGGGCGCGCACCGTACATCCATGCTGCAAGACCTCGACCAAGGCCGCCCCATGGAGATCGACGCGCTGGTCGGCTCGGTGCAGGAACTGGGCCGCGTGACCGACACACCGACCCCGACCATCGACACCGTTTTGGCATTGATCAAACTGCGTGGACGAAGTGCTGGATTATATGGTTAAGGATGATTGGGGCGAGCTTCGAAGTCTTCCAATTTTTTCGAATCCCGCTCTGGTGAGCCATTGAACCTTCGCACAAAAACTAAGGCTCTTGATGAAAAAGAGCTCCGGTATGTCCGCTGAAGAAATGGTGCCCCCAAACAGCACCAACCTATTGTTTTTAATTGTTTCTATTTGTTCATCCTCGCACCATATCCCCCTAAAAATATGGGCTTGCCTGTCCTGCCCTGTCTTGTTCTGTCCGAGGGCATCCACTACCTTAAGGGGGATATTTAGGTGGATGGGAAATGCAGGCACAAAACAGACTTTCGGCATCATTTGTTA